>JAJZPM010000006.1 GCA_021811105.1 Nitrospirota bacterium
TCCCCGGAACGATGACCGAATGGCTGAAAATATTTCAAGTCGGTAACAGGTCGCGATGTCATTTTTATGTTATTCTTTCAGTAAGTTATATTGCTTCATGCAAAAAACAGTCGGACAGATGTGATGTGCATACTATTTAGAAACTGTTAATAACTGAGAAACTTTGATGTGGATAAAAAGTTATTCTTTTCCCAGTCTACCATGCGGGCGTTCAATGTCAAACTGGTTCACTGGAAGGTTGCGTCAGGTGCATCGGCGGCATCGATGCCCTCGACTCGGGGATACGGTTACTGCCGGAACTTCTCCCTCAGATAGCCGAGGAGATACTCGACGCGGCCGGCGAGTTTGTCGGGATCAGGATCCGAGCCCTTGTTGACGTAGTAGGCAGGTTCGAGACTCTGCATCTGTTTCTTGAGGGCTTCGTCGGCCTTTTCAGCCGAAAAGAAAACGATTGGCACGTTCGTCGCCTTGTTCTGGGCCTCGAGCGCCCGGACCGTTCGGGCGGCGGTAAGCCCGTCCATCACCGGCATGTTCAGGTCGATGATAGCCACATCGACCGGTCTCTTTTCCGTCAGGAGTTTTGAGTACGCGGTGATCAATTCGAGCCCGTTTTCAAACGACAATACATCAGAGGAAAACTTCCTCTCGGCGATGAGTTCCACTATGATCTTTCTGGTGAAAAGCGAGTCGTCGGCAATCAGGGCATGCCCTTTGTTTTCCGCTTTCTGGGGCTCCGCCGCTCCCATCACATCGAGTGTGAAGCCGCAGAAGTTGCAGGTGACCTCCCTCCGCTCGTTCCTCACGACGGTACCGAAGGGCACCTGCTCATCACAGCAGAGGCAATATTTGGTATCGGCCATATCCCTGTCTCCCCTATGGTTCAGTTTCAAAATTATATATAGAGAGGCTTAATATTGCAACTATAGCACCAGGACAGACATGTACCATTTGAGCTGTGTCAACAGCCCGACTTGAAAGGGCCTCATTCGGCATCTTCAATGGCCTTCAATATCTGCTTTGCTATTTTGGGATGCAAAATCTTTCCAGCATGGAAGGGGACAACAATCCTTTTGCTTCCTTTCAGGTATAGTCTGTGACTGCCGCGGGATCTTAGAAGTTCAAAGCCAGCCTCGAGAAGCAGTGCTTCCGCATCTTGAGGGGTCAGTCGTGGGAGTTTAGGCAATCTGAACCTCGAAGGTAGTAGTCAGGATTTCCTTGCTCAGAGACTCTTTGATTTCTGTCTCTGATAAGGTCTCCAAATAGAGCGCAATAGCCTCTTTGACGTTTGCGATCACCTCTTCCAGTGTATCACCCTGCGACTGACACCCTTCAAGCTCAGGACAGTAGGCATAATATCCGTGGTCATCTTTTTCGATCACAATACTGACCTTATAAGACATGTCTTACCTCCATTCTCTGTCTTTATGGTAACAAAGACGACAACCTTCGTCGAATAGCTAACACTATTCAAAGAATTCGCCCTCACTATTCATCACGACCGAATGAATTTTCCCCCCGACGACGATATCGTGTTTGTGATAATAATTTTTTTGTATCTCTTTGACCAACTCGATAGGGCGTCTTACAAGGCCCTTATAAAACTCCGCCTTACTCATTTCTTTTAACTTTTGACGCCTTTTTACTTCATAAATAGCGTTAAAATAAGCCATTGAAAAAGAATTATACAGAACAGGGTCGCCATTATTAAAGAATTGCATGCCGCCACTTATTAAGTAATTATTATAAATGCGCCTCTGTTCATTTAAATCTTTTATTTCCTTGAGTTCCAACGTATTTCCTGCTAAATCTGCAAAGGTTCTTCTCGAATATTCTAAATCAGAAACACAATCATAAAGTGGTGACCTATAGTTTGAGATAAGATACAATTCTGGTATCTGCTCATCACCAAACGTCTCAAAGCCACATAAATGAATTCCAATGCCATAGTCGAGAGGGCTCCTTAACGGATACTTAGAAAGGATTGCTTTAAGTTCTTCGCAAAGAGAGTTCGCCAATTCTTCCATCGACGAAAAGGTATCTTGATCTCTTTGCTTTTCTAGTAACCATGCATACGTGCTCCACACTTTTCTACCTTTAACCTCTATAGTTGCGAGGCCCCAGTAAGAAGCAATGCATCTTAAGTTTCTAAATGCCACATACTTGGGGATGGTATATGAGTTTTTCTTAGGAATCCTTCTCCCATTTTCACATTCGGTCAACAAAGAATCTGTGCCGACCGCAATAAACTCCTTTGCAAGGATGGCTGAAATTACACTCATAAGAACATCTTCATTTATTCTAACATTGAAGCTACCATTTCGAGTTTTATCATGACACCGAACACTTCTTTCTCGTCGTTACAATGTTATTTAGCACTGGTTTATTATTCCCAAAAGAATATCAGAGCCTTTCTCAAGAAAATTACTACAGAAGACGATTGTAACGCAGGGAAAAGAGCAATGACACCTCCGAATATTAACAGGATGAAAAAGTGTGCAAAAAAGCCAACGCCAGGCGCAGTAAAAAAAAGCAGGACTGTCAGCCGCCTATCGCGTCGTCCCTCTTTTAAACAGTCCCTTATTACGTATCCGCTCAGAGCCTCCCCGACCTGATGATCGAGATAATCAGCCAGATGCCGAGGAAGAACGCAAAGCCGAAGGCGGTGAGGCCCAGGATCGAAATGCCGTGGAAGGTGGGGCCCACGCCGGTGGCATGCATGATAGCAGAACTGAGGAGCATAGCGCCGATGATCATGCTGAAGGAAATCCTGTTGCTCGACCGGTCCATGTCCCTGATGAACTTGTCGAGTCCGATATGGGTCATCTTGACATGGATGTCGTCCTTCAGCACCTTCCTCACGATCTGTTTCATCTGTTTCGGGAACAGAATGAAAAAATCGCTCACCTCCATAAAGTTCTTTCTTGTCTTCTCGTAGATCTTCGACGGACTCAAGCGCTCCCTGACCAGCCTCGACGCGTACGGTTCGGCGGCCGCGATAAAATCGAAGTTCGGGTCGAGTTCGCGGCCGAGACTCTCGAGGATCAGCATCGCCTTGTTGACGAGGATCAGGTCAGCCGGCATCTTCAATTTATGCTTGATCGCGAGGCGCGTGATCGTGTCCATGTATTCTGCGAAATTAAGCTCCTTGAGGGTGAGGCCGTAAAGGGGCTCGAGGAAATCGGCGAGGTCGTATTTGAATTCCTTCCGGAAGACGTCGAGGTCGACATCTTCCGGCACGAGGCCGAGTTCAAGGTACTGCTCGATCAGCTTGTCGAAGTCCTTGTGGATCAGCGCAAGGAAGGTGTTCGCCATAGTCTCCCTGAGTTCGGGCGACACCCTGCCGACGATCCCGAAATCCATGAACCCCACCCTGCCGTCTTTGAGGGCAAAGATGTTGCCTGCGTGCGGGTCCGCGTGAAAAAAACCGTCTTCGAGCACCTGTTTGAAATAGGCGTCGACCCCGATCCGGGCGAGGCTCTTCCGGTCTAGTCCGAGCCGGCTGATCCCGTCAATGTCGTCTATTCTGATCCCCTCGATCCTCTCCATGACGAGGAGGCTTTCGGTCGTGAACTCGCCGTACACCTTCGGGATCACCACATCGTGGACCTTTTCAAAGTTCTTCCTGAACCGGATGCAGTTCCTCGCCTCTTCGGTAAAGTCCAGCTCTTTTCTCACCGTCCGGGTGAATTCGTCCACGATGCCGGAGGGATTGTAAAAAACGCTTTCCGGTATGTAGCGTTCCATGAGGTGCGCAACGGCCGCGAGGATGTTGATGTCCGTCTCGATCTGCTCACGTATGCCGGGCCTCTGGACTTTGACGACCACCTCGCTGCCGTCGGTGAGCGTGCCGTGATGCACCTGTGCGATCGAGGCGGCCGCGACCGGTTCCAGGTCGAGCCGCAGAAATACCTGCCGCACCGGCCGACCGGTCTCCTCTTCTATGATCCTTACCGCCTCTTCGGTCGAAAAGGGCGGTACCTGGTCCTGCAGCTTCTTGAACTCGTCCGCAAAAGGTTTGGTAATAAGGTCCGGTCTTGTGGAGAGGATCTGCGCGAGTTTGATAAAGCTCGGTCCGAGTTCGGTAAAGGCCATCCGAAGTCTTTCCGGGACCGTCGGGCTTTTCAGTGGCGGCCACTGGCCGAAGGTCCTGATTCTTTTCCTAAATGGAACGAACCTGTTCAGATGGAGCTGGTCGACTAATTTCCCGAAGCCGTACTTCAGAAGGACATTGACAATCTGCCTCACCCTGTTGACGTTCTTGTATGTCCTTCTGAGGGTCAGGAAGTTAAAAGGCATTTAAGGGCTTTCCTGTCACTCCTTTTTCGACTCCTCGATCTTGGATATCCTCGAACCGAGAGAATCGACTTTTTCGTTCAGCTTGCCGATATCTTCCTTTGTCGCCAGCTTCATTTTTTCGAGCGCCTTCGAGACCGACTCGCTGATGTTTTTGCTGACCTCCTCCGTGTTCTTTTCGAACTTCTCGGACCACTCCTTCACGAGCTTGGCGCCCTGGGATTCGCTCAGCTCTCCCTTCTTCACGAGGTCGTCGATGAAATCCTTCACCTTCTCCTGCATACCGAATCCGGCGAGCATTGCGTTTCTGATCACGTCAAATAGCGACATACACCCTCCTCTTCTGTTCTCAGCCGCCCGTTACGTCCAAAAGGCAGCCGGTTTTTACGGGTTTAAGCCCGCCTCTGTCCTTACTATAAGTTGATTTTACCAGAGTTTACTGATGCTCACAACAGATTTTTTGTTCTGCTTTGCATGCTTAAAGATTGTCCACGGCTGTCCTACGACTTATGGCGGGCTACTGGCCTACTCAGGAAGCCATCAAAAATGATCCCGTTGTTGCAGCCGGAATGAATAAAGCGGAAAAAGTCGTATTCTCCCGCACTCTCGAAAAGGTCGACTGGAACAACACAAGGCTTGTGAAGGATGATCTGCTTGCGGAAGTCCGCAAATTGAAGCAGCAGTATCGAAGCGAAAAAGGTCGGCACGACACTAACCGGTGTCGAGATTCAATCAGACAAATACAAGCATGGTTTCCCGGACATATTTCCGGCATGGTATCGCCCCCTCCCCTTTTGTTATCAGTCGACCGGCGTCGAAACGCGTTTCACGAACGGGCTTGATCCCGATCCTTGCTCCCGAAACGTCTTTTCTTTTCATAAACCCGACACGCTGGAAGCCTGGCTGAATGACGAGGAACCTTCTGTAATGGATCGGGCGGCTGAATCTCAGGCGGTCTATGGCCTACCGTTGACCTTGCGTTCACGACTGCGTCAGATGCCGCCCTTAAAAGAAGAAGGCCTTTGGCCTGCTCAGATCAAGGCAATCGGGAATCTCGAAAAGTCTCTGGCAGAGAACCGACCTCGCGCCTTAATCCAGATGGCTACCGGAAGCGGCAAGACCTTCACTGCGGTTACATCCATCTACCGCATGATCAAGTTTGGCGGTGCGCGGCGCGTGCTTTTCCTTGTGGATAGGGCAAACCTCGGCCGCCAGACTCTCAAGGAGTTTCAGCAGTATGTTTCGCCATACAGTCCATACAAGTTCACCGAAGAATACATAGTCCAGCAGCCGGAGCTTCGGAGGAGATTGGTCGAGCTTTACAAAACCACCGAGCAGACTATTGATGTCGTCAGCAAGGATGAAGTCCTTGTGTCGGCATTCAGTGCCGAAGCGTTGGAGAACGCGAAGAAGACTGTCATCTCTTTTGAACGGTTCATCAAAGAGCATAAGGACGAGATTACCGCCTTGCAGATACTCTATAGCAGGCCATATAAGGCGAGGCTTCGCTTTGAAGAGATCAAGGCCCTTGCCCAGCTCATCGAAAAGCCGCCTTATTCGTGGAAGATAGACAGGCTATGGGAGGCTTATGCCGCTTTGGAGAAGTCGAAAGTCAAAGGCGCAAGCGCCCCGCATATTCTGACGGATTTAGTTTCTCTTGTTCGATTTGCCATTCATCAGGATAATGAGCTGGTGCCGTTTCCTGAGAAAGTAAATGTTAATTTCAATGCGTGGATGGCCCAGCAAGAGATCAACCGTAGGGGCATGGGTCTCCCTACCCTGACTGACGAGCAGCGCCGCTGGCTCGAAATGATCCGCGACCATATAGCTGCGAATCTAAGCATCGAGGCGGGCGATTTCGATTATGCGCCGTTTGCGCAGCAAGGCGGATTAGGCAAGGTGCATCAGGTTTTTGGGGATGAGTTGAATAAGATTATTGAAGAGTTGAATGGAGTGCTGGCGGCGTAGCACATATCCAAATATCGAAGTGGGAAGTGCTATAAATATATTTTTCATCCCATAAATGCAAAGTGTACTTGGTATATTGGGGGTCTCTTGATAATAAGCCTGCGGAATGATATACTTAGGTACTTAATTAAGTACTGAAAGGAGTCCCAATATGAATACTATCGCTGCACAGGAAATCAAACGCAAGGGAATCTCTGCCGTCGATGAGGCGCTCAAGGAGGGGCCGGTGCATGTTATTAAGAACAACCAGCCCCAGTATGTAGTGATGACCGAGGCGCGTTATCGTGACCTAATTGAGGCGGAGGATGAAGCTTATATAGTACGAGTGCGAAAGTCCCTTGAGGATGTGAAGGAAGGAAGGGTCAAGCGCGGCACTGCAGAGGACCTGATTCGGGAACTGGGTCTGGAAGACTGAGGATGTATACTCTCGTCTGGACGGCTCATTTCACTCGTGCGGCGAAGAAATTTGCAAAGCGTCATCCGGAGTTAAGGAAGAAGGTCGCAGCCGTCCTTCGCGACCTCGAAGAAGACCCCTTTCAGCCGCACCTTGAATATCATAATCTCGGAGGAAAGTACAAAGGCATACAGGCGATAAGCATAACCGACAACTACAGGATTTCTATGACCATTAAGATCACCGCGAAAGAAATTCTCCTGATAGATATAGGCCCTCATGATGAGGTCTATCGGTGATTGGCAGATTAGGCAAGATGCATCAGGTCTTTGGGAGTGAGTAATGAAAAAACCCTCTTCATATTGGACTTACGGGGTCATTGAAAGCGAAGACGTCTTTCGAATTCATGAAGTCTATTACAATAAGAAAGGGGAAATTACCGCCTTCTCCGAAAATCCAATAACGCCTTTGGGCGAAACTCTGGACGAACTAAGAGGCTATTTAGAGTATTACTTGCAGGCTCTCGACAGACCCGTATTGAAAAAAGAAGAAATAGTCTTTGCGCCTATGGATGGGATGGAAGAACAGGCCACAATGCGAAAAGGACGCAAACGCTGACATGAAATCAGAACCTGTAGGGGCAGGTTTCAAACCTGCCCGGCTAGAAATAGGTGGGCGTATATTGGAGAGGGCGGGGTTGACAAAGAATTTGCCGGAGGGGTGGGAATGGAAGACATTGGGGGAAATTTCGAACATAAACCCACGAATTGAATTCTCCCGCTTGGACGAGGCGGTCACCGGGCTCAAGCGCATTAAGGCGAACCTCAAACGCTACAAAGCCGCTGTCCTCAAGGCCGCTGTCGAAGGGAAGCTGACCGAAGAGTGGAGAAAAGAACATCCTGATATTGAACCGGCCGGCCAACTTTTAAAAAGCATCCTCGCCGAGCGGAAGAAGAAATGGGAAGAAAAGAATCCCGGCAAGAAATACAAAGAGCCTGCAGTGCCCGATACTTCAAATCTGCCCGAATTGCCGAAAGGGTGGGTGTGGGCAACGTTGGATCAACTATCAACCAATATGGTGAATGGTTTCGGCAAGCGTTCTCAGTCAAATGGACTGCCATGCATTGTCATTCGTCTCGCAGATATCGTCGAGGGCGAAATATCACTGGCGAATGCTAGACACATAAACTGCCTGGATGATGAGATTGCAAAGTATTCTTTGGTTGCCGATGACCTTTTGATCTTACGAGTTAACGGTAGCCCAGATTTGGTAGGCAGATTTGTAATAGTTAGTTCCAACATTTCCACGCAGACACTGTTTTGCGATCACTTTATTCGTCTACGCACAGTGAAACAGACGAGTGCGAGATGGCTGAGACTCTATACAGACACCAAGCGGTTTCGAAGATTCATTGACCTCAACAAAGTTTCAAGTGCCGGTCAGAATACAATTAGTCAAGGAACTTTGGGGCCATTTGCATTACCGCTTCCGCCACATGCAGAACAAAGCAAGATAATTGAAGAAGTGGAAAGCCGTCTATCTATTGTCTACGAAATTGAAGCTACTGTTGAGGCCAATCTCAAACGCGCCGACCGCCTGGTTTCAGGCACTACCGGTAAGGATGTTCCTCAGAACTGTTGCAGGTCCAGGCTGTTGAAGCGAATTGTTTCAGGCGATTTTAAGCGCTGCTTTTTCTGGACAGCTGACCTTAAGTGCCGAAAGCGGCATTGAGACTAGAGCGGTAGACAAAGGAGCTTGCTCATGAGCCAGCTTAAAGCATTTATTGGTCACAGTTTCACAGACGATGACGACGCTTGTTCGTGCATACCTTAAGTTTTTCGATCAGGTCAAAAATATGAATATCGGGTTTAGCTGGGAGCATGCTGAAACTGCGGAGCCGAAAGAACTTGCGGAAAAGGTAAAAACCTACTTCAGGTAACACACAAACGTGAGATGGACATCATCGAGGCTGAGCGATACGCCCTTGTGCAACCCAAACTCATGGCCATGTTCACAAAAGATCATCGTTTTACCTCGTACGGGGGAATTGTGGGACAAGGGAAAAGGGACAGGCTACTTTACTATCCGTCCTTCTCCCTTCCAAACCCCGTTATCACTTTCTTCGTCTCTGGCGGAGTCATGAGTTGGCGAATCGCGCTGAAAATTGCCTTTATCTCGCCGTCATGCTTTTCGATCCTTTTTTCAAGCAGCCTTAAATTGTATGCAAGTTCTTTGCTGGAAGACAGCATTTCCCGAAGCTTCACAAAAGTCCTCATGATGGCTATATTGATCTTTATGGCCTGTTCGCTGTTGAGCACGCTGGAAAGCATGGCCACGCCCTGTTCAGTAAACGCATAAGGCAAAGAGCCGCCAACATCTATCTGAAACATGAAGTCTTCAGGAAAGCGCTGGCTATTTCTTTTTACAGCCTGGTTTAACGCCCTCGTCTCTATTCCATAAAGCTCGGCAAGATGCATACTGAGCATAACCCTATGACCCCGGATCAGGTATATCTTTCTTTCAAGTATCTCGACTGGAATAAGTTCTTTCATCGTCCTATATCCCATCCTCCACAAACAACTCTCCCGGTCCTGCCGGCGTAGCCGCTTCATCGAGGGCAAACACACACTCCAGATAGCCCTTCACCTCCGCCCACGGCTTTTCTGCCTTGGAGAAATCAAGCAGCGCCTTTCCCACGTCAACAACATTTGGCTGGGCGCTGGCGAGGTGTATCTCCAAGGCATCGCGCTTGTCCATTTCGGCATGCTTCTTGTGGTCCTGCTTCCCGTAAGAATGAAAATTCGTGATTCTGCCTGGTTCAAGGAAAGCCGACGCATCCTTCAGGAGCTTGGCCCAGCAAACCGACTTTTTGGGAAGCTGAATGACCTCACCAAGACAATCTTTCATCGACGACTGGGCAAGCATGAACGGCGGATTATCATTCCACTCGGCCCCCGCGATGACCGCAGCCGGCGCGGCGTTGGCAGACTCAGAAGGCTTAGAGCAATTGTCATTTTCGCCGTCACATCCGTAGATGAGATTTGCAATATACTCATGAATTGGATCTGTCATGAAAGATGCGACCAAGGGGCTGGCCCTATCAGTGAATCTCGTCTTCCAGTTCTCGAACTTCATGATGAGTCTTGCGCTCCTGGTTGCCTTCGGTTCGATCTGATAGGCGGCTGCGTCAACTGCGAAGCATATTGATAGAAAGACCGCTACGGCAGGAAAAACACTTCTCATCTTCATACCCCCTCCATCCCCGGAGCCGATGTCATGTTCCCGAATCTCCCTATCAGTGTCCCATTTATCCCATATCAAAAAATGATTAATGATAATACGTTAACCCTAACGTTGCATAAAGTGTGTGTATTTAGGCCGTCATTCCCGCAGTCTTTAGGCGGGAATCCATTCTTAAGAAAACATGGATGCCCGACTGAGAACCTCGGGCATGACGGAAAAAGAACTATGACCTGGAGGTAACATTCGGTGAACTCCAGCATAAGGAGTGTCATCAGGCTCAAGAGCCCGTCAATCAAGCTTTTGTGGCTGTTAATTTACAATCTTTATGCAACTGGAAGGTTAAGACTGTTAAAAACAAGAACTTTCTCTTTTTGTAGTGGCGGCAGCGGCCTGCCGTGATGAAGAAGTTCTGGCCCGCGTAATTGTCAGTTTGATACGAAAATATTCAAAGGGTGCAAGACACTGAAACCAGTATCAGTCAAAACAAATTCACACTTTAAGCGTGGGTGCCGTGTGCCGGACGGCCTGAGCAAAACCGACATGGTCACGCGACGCGGTTGGTAAGACTGAAAATGGTTATCTTATTGGAAGCTAAGTTTCGCGGATGCGTCGTGTTAATGATATATTGGACAATGCGAGGATAAAGTGCCTCTTTAACCTTCGGGTCTTGGCGCTCACATTTCAGATTATTATTTCACTTCAGCGACAATCTCGTATAACGATTCCAGTGCCTTGTTCAGCATTTCTATCTCTTTCGTTCCGCCCTGTGCGATGTCGGGTTTGCCCCCTCCCCTTCCCCCTGCGAGTGCTGCGACCTTCTTCAGGAGATCACCCGCACTGAACTTCTTCGTGAGGTCCTTCGTCACCATCGAGACCATCGCCGCCTGATCGTCCTTTACCGACGCGAGCAGCAGGACCCCCGAACCGATGCCGTCCCTCACGCTGTCGGCCAACACCCTTAGGTCCTTCGCGTCCAGCCCGTCTATCCTGCAGGACACCACCTTTACCCCGCTGATATCACGGGCCTTCCCGATGATCGCCGCGGAACTCTCCGCCGCAGACCTGCCTTTGAACTTCTCGAGTTCCCTCTCCAGCTCTTTCATCTCCGCAACAAGTTTCTTCAAACGCTCAGAGGGGCTTTCCGACGTCTTCAGTATCTCGGTGACCTTGTCCAGCTCCTTTTCCCTGCTCCTGAAATAACGGACCGCCTCTTTGCCGGTGACCGCCTCTATTCTCCTGATGCCCGAGGCAACGCTACCTTCAGAGAGTACCTTCAGCAGCCCGATGTCGCCGGTGGCGCCCACGTGCGTACCGCCGCAGAGTTCCGCCGAAACTCCCGGGATCGAAACAACCCTCGCCACATCGCCGTATTTTTCACCGAACAGGGCGGTCACCCCGGACTCCACCGCTTTTTTCGTCTCCTCGACGGTGGTTTCGACCCTGATGTTACTCAGGATATTCGCATTCACAGCGTCTTCAAGCGCTTCTTTCGCCTTTTCGTCGAGCGCGGAGAAATGACTGAAATCGAAGCGGAGACTCACGGGCGAGACGTAGGACCCGGCCTGTTTGACATGCCCGCCGAGCAGGTCCTTCAACGCAGCGTGAATGAGGTGCGTCGCGGTATGGTTTCGCATGGTGGCGAGCCTCTTCTCGCGGTCCACGCTGCACCGCACCGTCAAGCCGGTCTTCAGCATCCCCTTCGCTACTTTGATCTTATGGACGTAAAGTCCTTCCACCGGCTTTCTGGTATCGAGCACTTCGGCCTTCATCCCTTCGGCCGACAGTACACCGGCATCCCCGACCTGTCCCCCGGATTCCGCGTAAAAGGGTGTGGTGTCGAGGAGGACCTCTCCCTGATGCCCTGCCCCCAGTTCGTCCACCGGTTCACCGTTGACGACAACGGCGAGCACCGTAGAGCCGGACTCCATTGTTTCATATCCGCAGAACTCGGTCTTTCCATGTCTCTGTAACAGCTCGCCGTAGACAGGGGCAGCTCCCGCCTCTTCCCCGACCCACGAGGCCCTTGCCTTCGACTTTTGTATCTCCATCTCTTTGTGGAAACCGCTTTCATCGATGCCGAGACCGTGCTCCGAGGCAACGTCCCGTGCAATATCGAGGGGGAAGCCGTAGGTGTCGTAGAGCCTGAAGAGCGCCTCACCGCCGACAGTATTTCCCTGCGATGCCTTAACATCCCTGATAATCGAAGTCAGAAGCGTGAGTCCCTGTTCGAGCGTCTTATTGAACCTCTCCTCCTCCATCCTGAGCATCTGGCGGACCCGGGGCATTTCGCCGCCGAGTTCGGGATAGGCGCCGGACATCGCCTCTACCACCGAATCACAGAGCTTAAAGAGGACAGGCTCGTCGATATCGAGAAACTTGGCATACCGCGAGGCACGTCTGATGATCCTTCTCAGCACATACCCCCGCCCTTCGTTGGACGGCGTCAGCCCCTCGGAAAGAAGAAAGGTGATCGCCCGTATATGGTCCGCGATCACCCGTACCGCCGTGTCCGTCGGCCGGTCTTTCCCGTATGCCTTGCCCGAAAAACGGCAGATGCCGGCGATGATCGGCGCAAAAAGGTCGCTATCGAAATTGTTCAGCTTTCCCTGGAGCACGGCGGCAAGCCTTTCGAGGCCCATGCCCGTATCGATACTCGGCTTCGGAAGGGGATTCAGGTTCCCCGCCTTGTCCCTGTCGTACTGCATGAACACCAGGTTCCAGATCTCGAGATAGCGGTCGCACTCGCACCCCACCGCGCAGTGAGGACTGCCGCAGCCGATCTCACTTCCCTGGTCGATGATGATCTCGGAACACGGGCCGCATGGGCCCGTATCACCCATCTGCCAGAAATTGTCCTTGGCGCCAAGCCGCACGACCCGCTCTGCAGGGATGCCGGTAAGCTCGGTCCATAAACCGGCCGCCTCGTCGTCATCCTGGTACACAGTGGCCCAGAGTCTTTCCTTCGGCAAACCGAAACGCTCCGTGAGCAGTTCCCATGCAAAAGTTATCGCATCACGCTTGAAATAGTCGCCAAAGGAAAAATTTCCTAGCATCTCGAAAAAAGTATGATGCCGCGCCGTATGCCCGACGTTATCGAGGTCGTTGTGCTTTCCGCCCGCCCTCATGCACTTTTGGCTGGTCGCAGCCCGGGCGTATGGACGCTGGTCCTGCCCCAGAAAAACAGATTTGAACTGGACCATCCCTGCGTTCGTAAAGAGAAGGGTGGGATCGTCGCCGGGGATGAGCGACGAACTCGGCAAAACGGTATGCCCCCTGGACCCGAAGAATTCCAGAAACGCCTGACGTATCTCCGATCCTCTCATATCCGTATCACGCAATCCGTCCCGCCAAATCTGCAAGGGCGCCACAGTAACATTCGTATGTCAACATTCTCCTTCTCCTTCGCGGAAATTGAGATCTCCCAGCACCTTGCCGATCACCGCAGGAGGATACCCCCGCCGCGCAAGGAAATCAAAAAGTCTTTTTTTGTCTTTTTTCGTCAGATAATTTCCCATAGTCCTGCACTTTTTGTCCAGCAGTTTCCGGGCGTTCCTCAGTTCCGTGTCCTCGTCGTATCCGAGCGTCTGCCCGATCAGCTCCCGGGGGAGGCCCCTCTTCTGCATAAACTGCCTGGCGGCGCCATACCCGAGATATTTTTGTTCGAGGGCCTGTCTTTTCAGGTTCGCGGCGAGTGCGGCGTCATCGATTAATCCGGTCTGTTTCAGGTAGTCAAGCGTGCGGGATACTGCGTCTTCGGAGAACCCCTTCTTGAAGAGCCTCTCCCGCATTTCGCGCTCGCTTCTTCCCCTGTAGCTGAGGAGTCTGAACGCGCACCGCTTTGCGTCACCGTCCGAATCTGTCAATTTTCATATCATCGCCGGTCTCTTTCTTCGGCGCAGTATCGTCATACGTGAGATCGCTTGTCGATTGTATGCCTTTGACCTTCAGCGCGAAATCGTCAGGGTTCGTCGCCCTTCTGAGCGCCTCGTCGTAGGTGATAAGACCGGACTTGTAGAGCTGAAAGATAGACTGGTCGAAGGTCTGCATCCCGTAATGGATCACGCCCTGCGCGATCACGTCGGGGATCATCTTGGTCTTGTCGGGGTCGAGTATGCAGTCTTTTATCGTGGCGGTGGCAATAAGCACCTCGACCGCCGGCACTCTGCCCTTGCCGTCCGCCTTCGGCACAAGCCTCATCGAGATAATGCTTTTCAGCACCGAGGCAAGCTGTATCCTCACCTGCTTATGCTGGTAAGGCGGAAATACCGAGATTATCCTGTTGATCGTTTCGGTGGCGTCTATAGTATGAAGGGTGCTGAGCACGAGATGCCCCGTCTCGGCTGCGGTCAGGGCGGTCTGGATAGTCTCGAAGTCCCTCATCTCGCCCACCAGGATGACGTCGGGGTCCTGCCTCAGCGCGGCCCTGAGCGCCTTGCTGAAAGATTCGGTGTCGTTGCCGATCTCACGCTGGTTTACGATAGACCTCTTGTCCCTGTGGAGGTATTCGATCGGGTCCTCGATCGTCATGATATGGTCGGTCCTGCTGGAATTGATCGTATCGATCATCGAGGCCAGCGTAGTGGACTTGCCGCTTCCCGTCGTCCCCGTCACCAGGATGAGTCCCCGGGGTTCCATGGCGATCTTCTTAATCACCTCGGGGAGCAGGAGTTCCTCCACCGTCGGGATTCTCATGGGGATTACCCTGAAGACGAGGCCTATCGTCCCCCTCTGGATAAACACGTTGCACCGGAACCGTCCCAGTCCCGGTACGCTGTAGGCGAGGTCGATGTCGTTCTTTTTCTTGAACGTCTCCCTCTGGCCCGGGCTCATCACCGAAAACGCAATCTTCAGCGTCTCCTCCTGACTGAGTCTGTTCCCCTCCATGGGAGTAAGTTCACCGTCTACCCGGAGGACCGGCTGCGACCCCACCTTGAGATGCACATCGGATGCGCCCATCGAATGGGCAGTCTTCAGAAGGTCGTTTATTTCCATGACCGTCTCCTCAAAGTCATTTCTTAAGATTTACCGCCTCGATGATTTTTCCCTCTATCTCTGCGGCGACCGGGGCGTTGTTCCGCAGGTATTCTTTTACGTTTTCCCTGCCCTGGCCGACCCTGTTGCCGCCGTAACTGTACCAGGCGCCGGCCTTTTCGATAATGCCCTTTTCGACGCCGAGGTCGACAATCTCGCCTTCCCGCGAAACGCCCTTGTTGAAGAGGATATCGAATTCGGCCTGCCGGAAAGGAGGCGCCATCTTGTTCTTGACGACCTTCACCCGCACCCGGCCCCCGATGACCTCCTGGTTCTCCTTAATGCTCTCGATCCTCCTGATGTCCAGTCTCATGGAGGCATAGAACTTCAGCGCGTTGCCGCCCGTTGTGGTCTCCGGGCTCCCGAACATCACCCCTATCTTCATACGGATCTGGTTGATGAAGATGACCGTCGTGTTCGACTTCGAGATGGACGCGGTCAGCTTTCTGAGCGCCTGGCTCATCAGTCTCGCCTGGAGGCCGGGCAGCGAATCGCCCATGTCCCCTTCCAGCTCTGCCTTCGGCACAAGCGCCGCGACAGAGTCGATCACAATGATGTCCAGGGCCCCGCTCCTGACAAGCGCCTCGGCCACCTCGAGCGCCTGTTCGCCCGTATCAGGCTGCGCCACGAGAAGGTCTTCGACTTTCACGCCTATCTTCTTCGCGTAATTTACGTCGAGAGCATGCTCCGCGTCTATAAATGCCGCAGCGCCTCCGGAACCCTGCGCCTGGGCGATTGCGTTGAGCGCGAGGGTGGTTTTTCCCGACGATTCCGGACCGAAGATCTCGACCACCCTTCCCCTCGGAAGCCCCCCGATGCCGGTCGCAATGTCGAGGGTCAGCGAGCCGGTCGGGATCGCCTGCACTCCCTCCACCGCGGCCTCTTCCCCCAGCCGCATGATCGACCCCTTCCCGAAATTCTTCTCGATCTGCGAGATGGCCATTTCAAGGGCCTTCAGCTTGTCCTTATTCATCTCCTTGGTCGCCATTATTCCCCTCCAACGGTATTTCAGCAAGGCTTGAATATTCAGCCCCGCCGGGTTTAAGTTCGCTCTTCATCAACGTCACTCCCTTTACCTCGAATTCATCAAAGCTGACCGCACGGAGTTCATCGAGTCTTTTCAAAACCTCCATCAGCCTCTTGCCGGACCTTACCCTTCCGATCGTCAGATGGGGAGAAAAAGGTCTGTCTTCCTGGGGATATCCGAGCTGCGTCATCACGCCCTCCACTTCCCTGTAGATATCCTCCAGAGGCGCGTAATCTTGCATGCCGACCCATATTACCCGCGGGTGCCTTCCTCCGGGAAAACTTCCGACACCGCCTATTGTAATATAAAAAGGGCGGTAAGGTGATAGTTTTTTGCGGAGCGCCCCGCTCATCTCCTCAATCTTTTCCTCCCCGGTGGCGCCGAGAAATTTCAGGGTAAGGTGAAGGTTCTGCTCCGGGACCCACTTTACATCGGCCCCTGTCTCACTCAGGCCCCTGATCATCTTCCCGACTGACTGCTTCACCGCCGCCGGAAGGGCCACCGCGATGAAACATCTCAGAGCCATAGCCGAAGGACCTGATTGAGAAACCTGATCGCCTCCAGGGATGCCTTCCTTTTGATCGTCTCCCTGTCACCTTTCAGGCTCATTCCCCTGGATTCGGTCATATCCTTCAGAGAGACCGCCATGTACACAAGACCGACCTCTTTATCTTCGAGCGCCGCGGGGCCCGCAACCCCGGTGATCGAAAGAGACACATCCGTGTCCGCCAGTTTTCTCACGCCCTCAGCCATCGCGACCGCTGCCTCTTCGCTCACCGTCCCGTGCTTTTTGAGCAGAGACGCACCGACGCCGAGGACGGACTTTTTGGACTCTTCGGAATAACTTACTACCCCAAGCTCGAAAAAAAGCGATGAACCGGGCAGGTTTGTGATCTGATGAGAAATGAGCCCGCCGGTGCACGACTCGGCAACGCTCATCGTGAGCTCCCGTTGGACCAGTTTGTCGGATATCTCTTTGACGATTGTCAGAAACTCATTTTCCATATCTGCAGTACCAGGTTCGTGACCATGCCGGCAAGGATGTCGTCGGCCATGACGCCAAGCCCACCGGACAACTTCTTCTCCACCGTCCGTATGGGGAATGGCTTTAGTATATCGAAAAACCTGAACAAAAGGAAGGCCGCGACCAGATACCCGTATGTGCGGGGGACAAAGACGACAGAGACGAGATAGCCGATGAATTCGTCGATGATGATATGCCCGCTGTCGGCCTGGCCGATCGCCTTTTCGGCTGCGTCGGCCGCGATGATGCCTAGGACGGTCCCGCCGACGATCGTTCCCAGCAGGGCCGGGAGCGACACGGGGACCAGGGCGACAAAGACAAGTCCCGCAAAGCTCCCCCACGTCCCAGGCGCCACCGGCAGGTAGCCGATAAACCATAGGGTGGCGATCTGCTTGAGGAGAGAACGGAGGCTCATCGCAAGATAGTATACCAGAACCGGCTTTCGCGTAATACCTGACGGCAGCCCTACTTGAACCTGTAAAGCACAAGAACAAACCATTTCATAAATATAACTTCACGTTGACAATCCGTGGTTGGGCTCTTTAAGTTATTAAATATGTAGCCGCGTTTTCCCCGGAAACCGGCAGGCAGGGAAGAAAAGGAGTAATCCTTTTCATGGTTACTGAACATTGGGGGAGGCGTTGTTGAATTGCATATGACCCAGTCCCGATTTTTTCAGATATCTCTGCTCCTTCCTTTTGGGCTCTGGTGCCTCTGCCTGCTCGTCTTCTCGTTCACGTACAAAGAAGGCGCCGCCTTCATCCTCGACAATCTGTACAATGCGTATCGTGTCTTCGTCCCTTATCTTATCTTCGCCGCGGTGCTCTGGAAACTCGCCTACCACAAGCCATACCGCTGGTTCGTTCTAATGGCCGCATTCATACCGGTCATCTGGGGGATCTTTTTCGTTCTCTTTTATATGCTGTCGTCTTTGGTGACAGCCGGGACAGTGGAGAAATGGTATGTCCTCTCTATCATGGTTTTTTGGGCCATCGTGGTTGCATATCTTGTCGAACTCATCCCCTTTCTTGTGCTCACCATATTCAAAAACGATTTCAAATCCGACGGCGTGAAAGAGGCCGACCCGGCCGACGCCCTCCTGTCCGGATCCCGTCCCCGCGCTTAGACTCGACATTCCTGAAAAAGACAAGTAAAGTATTTTCATGGGAACATTCGGAGCGATATGGGGTCTGACAGGCGTATTTCTGCTGCTCGGCAGCGCTGTATACCGCCTCTTTGTCATCGCACATGCGGCATTTTCTTACGATCTCAGATGGCAGCACTGGATGACACTTCTGCTTTGCGTCTTTTTCATGGCATACGCGGAAGGCTACCGCGCCTTTCAGCAGCGGTTTTCACCGCGGGTGGCGGCAAGGGCCAAATACCTGAGGAACCATCCGAATGTGCTCCATGCACTGCTTGCGCCGCTCTTCTGCATGGGGTTTTTTCATGCAACGAGAAGAAGGAAGATCACCTCGATCTCGGTGACGGCGGGCATCATTGTGTTGATCGTGCTGGTGCGCCTCCTGCCCCAGCCGTGGCGGGGGATCATTGACCTGAGCGTCGTGGTAGGTCTTGCCTGGGGTATCGTCTCTCTCGGCATTTACAGCGTTCAGGCATTCAGCTCCGGTGACTTCGATTACCCGCCGGACGTCCCGGATGGTAAATCTTAATGTCAATGGAGGACGAGGTCAGACATGCCGAAAAACGCAGGATGATTCCTGTTTTTAACGCGCAATTTCTCGTTGTTGCGCTGTTGTGCGCCCTTTCCCTTGCCGGATGCACGGTAGGTCCGGACTTTCACAAACCGGAGGCCCCGGACGTGAATACCTATACGAAGACCCCATTACCGGAAAAGACATCGACCGCACCCGGTGCCGGCGGCGAAGCCCAGCGGTTCGCCTTCGGGGAAGAGATCCCTGATCAATGGTGGACACTTTTCCATTCGGAGGCGCTAGACAGCTTAATCCGCAGGGCGCTGGAAAAAAGCCCGACGCTTGCAGCGGCCCGGGCAGCGCTGCGTCAGGCTAAAGAGAACCTCGCCGCCCAAACCGGGGTGACACTTTTCCCTGCGGTGGATGCACAAGGCTCCGTTACGCGAGAGAAGTTTTCAGGCGCGGCATTCGGCCAACCCGGGCAGGGTACGCTCCTGACCCTTTATAACGCCTCGGTGAACGTCTCATATACCCTCGACATTTTCGGCGGCGGCCGTCGCGAGCTGGAGGCGCTCCGGGCTCTCGTCGATTACCAAGGCTACCAATTAGAAGGTGCATACCTTACCCTCACGTCCAATATCGTCACTGCCGCGGTAAAAGAGGCCTCTCTCCGTTCGCAGATCCGTGCGACTCGCGACATTATATCCGGGCAGGAAAAACAGCTCGACATCGTCGGGCAACAGTACCGGCTCGGTGGTGCATCTCTTGCCGACGTTCTTGCGCAGAAGGCCCAGCTTGCACAGACACGGGCAACACTGCCCCCTATTGAGAAAGATCTTGCCCAGACGCGCCACCTGCTGGCGGTTTTGACCGGTACGCTGCCCGCTGAGGCCGATCTGCCGGAATTCTTTCTGGATGGACTCCGGCTTCCTCAGGAACTTCCGGTAAGCCTGCCCTCTTCGCTGGTGCGCCAGCGTCCGGACATTCGCGCGTCGGAGGCACTGCTGCATCAGGCGAGCGCCCAGGTCGGGGTAGCGACCGCGAACCTCTATCCGCAGATCACACTCACCGGCAATTACGGGTCGGAAACTACAAATTTGTCGAGTCTGTTCGGTCAGGGGACATCGGTCTGGAATATGACCGCAGGGTTGCTCCAGCCGATCTTTCACGGCGGGGAACTGATAGCCAAGAGAAGCGCGGCGGAAGCCGCGTACGATCAGGCGTCGGCACAATACAGGGAAACCGTGTTACAGGCATTTCAGAACGTAGCCGATGTGCTGCGCGCGCTCGATTCCGATGCCGTCGCGCTTACTGCACAGGCCGAGGCCGATACAGCCGCGGCCGATACACTCGATCTTACCCGGAAGCAGTTTAGACTCGGGGCGGTGAGCTATCTTTCGCTGCTCAACGCCGAGCGTCAATACCAGCAGGCGCGCATACTCCTAGTGCAGGCGCGGGCGTTGCGTTTTGCCGACACCGCTGCACTTTTCCAGGCACTCGGGGGCGGCTGGTGGAACCGGCAACCTCAGGCCGACGCTGTAGCAATTCCAAAAAAGGAGGGTGACAAGGAGGTGCATTCAAAATGACGATGGGAAGGTTTGCAGAGGCACGGCATGTGGTGATCCTACAACCGACAAACCTCCGTACCGGTTGGCGGAGGCGGCCGTTATGACCAAACGGATGATCCTCATGCTGGTACTCGCCGGCGTGCTGTTCGGGGGGATATTCGGCTATCAGGCCTACAAGGCGCGGATGATCAGGAAATCCATGGCTTCCCACGGCGAGCCGCCGCAGACTGTTTCGGTGATGAAGGCGACCTTACAGGAGTGGCAGCCCCAAACCGAGGCTGTCGGCTCGCTGGTGGCAGTGCGCGGTGCGGACATCTCACCCGAGGTGAGCGGCATCGTTTCGGCCATCCATTTCTCGTCCGGCCAGGAAGTCGATACCGGCGCGCCACTTCTCGACCTGAACGCCGATTCGGACATTGCGAAACTGCGTTCGCTCAAAGCTGCGGCGGAACTCGCCAGACAGACGTATGAGCGCGACCGGCAGCAGTTCGAGATCCAGGCGATCAGCCGGGCGACACTCGATGCTGACATTGCGAACCTAAAGAGCGCCGGCGCGCAGGTCGCCGAGCAGCAGGCGCTGGTTGACAAGAAATTCATTCACGCACCCTTCGCCGGCCGTCTCGGTATCCGCGCGGTCGACCTCGGCCAGTATCTCAATGCAGGCACCAAGATCGTCACGTTGCAGTCCCTTGATCCAATTCATGTGGATTTTTACCTGCCGCAGAAGTCCGTCGGCCAAGTCGCGACCGGTCATAAGGTATTGGTCAGAACCGATGCCTTCCCGGGACGGACGTTCTCAGGCGAGATTGCCGCAGTCGACCCGAAGGTCGACCTGAACACCCGCAATGTCCAGGTCCGGGCAACGATCCGGAATCCGCGCCATCTGCTGCTGCCGGGCATGTATGTAACGACCGATATTGCAGTCGGAAGAAGCCGGCGTTATGTCACGCTCCCGCAGACGGCTATCGCCTATAATCCGTACGGCAATGTGGTATTTCTCGTTCAGGAGCGTGGCAAGGGGCCGGACGGCAAACCTCTGTTGGTCGCCGAGCAGAAATTCGTGACGACGGGCGAAACCCGGGGCGATCAGGTGGCAATCCTCAGCGGAGTAAAGGAGGGCGATATGGTGGTGACAACCGGCCAGATAAAGTTGCGTAACGGCACGCCGGTCATCATCAACAATTCTATCGTCCCGACCGACAACCCGGCGCCTAAGCCGAAGGACGAGTAACGGGAATCCCGATGAAATTCACCGATATCTTCATACGAAGACCGGTGCTGGCCACCGTCGTAAGTCTGCTGATCCTCGTGCTCGGCATGCGTTCGATCGGCCTGCTGCCGGTCCTGCAGTTTCCACGCACACAAAATGCCGTCGTGACGGTAACCACCGCCTATACCGGGGCTGACGCAGAACTGGTCGCGGGGTTCATCACCACGCCGCTCGAAAACTCAATCGCCCAGGCAAACGGTATCGATTACATGACCTCTTCGAGCATGCAGAGCGTAAGCACCATCACCGCCAACCTGCGGCTCAACTACGATTACAACAGGGCGCTGACCGAGATCAATACCAAGGTCAACGCCGTGCTGAACCGGCTCCCTCCCCAATCGCAGCTGCCGGTATTGAGCGTGCAGGTCGGCCAGACAACAGACGCGATGTACATCGGTTTCGCCAGCGAAGTGCTGCCACCTAACAAGATCACCGATTACCTCGTCCGGGTGGTGCAGCCGAGGCTGCAGGCGGTAGAAGGGGTGCAGACGGCCGAGATACTCGGTTCGAAGTTGTTCGCGCTGCGCGCATGGCTCGACCCTCAGAAGCTCGCTGCGTATGGACTCACCGCGGCGGACGTCTCGGTCGCCCTCGCGAATAACGATTTCCTCTCGGCGGTAGGCAACACCAAGGGCCAGATGGTCGAGGTAAACCTCACGGCGTCGACCAGTCTGCATTCGCTCGATGAATTCCGCAACCTGATTATTAAGCAACAAAATGGTGCCGTGATTCGTCTTCAGGACGTTGCCAACGTGACCCTCGGCGCCGAGGATTATGACACCGAGGTGAGTTTCGACGGAAAGAAGGCGGTCTATATCGGTATCCAGATCGCGCCGACGGCCAACCTTCTCCAAGTGATCAAAGGCGTGCGCGATGTCTTCCCCGGCATTCAGAAGCAGCTTCCCGAAGGGCTCAAGGGACAGATCGTCTACGACTCTACGAAATTCGTTAACAGCTCTATCGACGAGGTGGTGAGCACTCTGGTCCAGGCGCTCCTGATCGTCACGCTCGTCGTCTTCCTATTTCTCGGGTCGCTCCGCTCGGTAACAATTCCGACGATCGCCATCCCGCTGTCGCTGGTCGGCGCGTTTACGGTCATGCTGATCTTCGGTTTTTCGATCAACCTCCTGACGCTGCTCGCCCTGGTGCTCGCGATCGGCCTCGTGGTGGATGACGCGATCATCATCGTCGAAAACGTAGACCGGCACCTGGCCCAGGGAGCGAAGCCCATGGATGCGGCCATCCTGGCGGCGCGCGAACTGGCAGGCCCGATCGTGGTGATGACCGTAGTGCTGATCGCCGTGTATATCCCGATCGGCTTCATGGGGGGACTTACCGGTGCGCTCTTCACCGAATTCGCCTTCACGCTCGTCGGCGCGGTGACGATCTCCGGGATCGTTGCCTTGACCCTTTCACCCATGATGTGCTCGCGTCTGCTCAAACCGCACGATCCTTCGCTGAAGGGTTGGCAGGAACGTTTCGTACGATTCATTGACCACAGGTTCACCGCGCTCCATCAGGGGTATGAACGACTGCTGCATGCCACGCTCAACTACGTCCCGGTGACCGCAACGTTCGCGCTGATCGTCCTCGGCAGCATCTATTTCCTCTACGGAGGGGCAAAATCGGAACTTGCGCCGCAGGAAGACCTGGGAGTGATAATCGCCTCTTCTACGTCGGCGCCCGACGCAACGCTGCAGCAGAGATTGCTGTATTCCCACGCCGTCTACGAGACTTTTGCCAGCCACCCCGAGACCGATCATGTATTCCAGCTCGACATGCCCGGCCAGTCCATTGCCGGCATGGTGCTCAAGCCCTGGGATGAAAGGAAGAAGACCTCAAACGACCTGCAGCCGGTCATCCAGCAGCAGCTGTCGCAGATCGCCGGGATCCGGGCGGTTGCGTTCCAGCCGCCGCCCCTTCCAGGCAGCAGGGGCTTGCCGATCCAGTTCGTCATCCAGTCGACCGACCCCTTCGAGCGGCTGCACGGGTCGGCCACTAAATTTCTGCAGGACGCTCAGAAGAGCGGGATGTTCGCGTTCCTGGACAGCGACCTAAAGTACGACCTTCCACAGTCTACGGTCGTGATCGACCGGGGATTGGCCGCGCAATTGGGACTTTCGATGCTGCAAGTCGGCAGCGCGTTATCATCGATGCTTGGAGGGGATTATGTCAACTATTTCGACCTCTACGGCAGATCGTATAAAGTCATCCCGCAGGTGCAGCAGCAATACCGGCTCAACACAGACCAGTTGGGGCATTATTATATCCGCCCTGCAAACGGCTCCGCGGTCCCCCTCTCGACGATCGTGCATATCGGGAATAAGGTCGTCCCGGAGTCGCTCAACCACTTCCAGCAGCAGAATGCGGCAACGATCTCCGGGGTGATGTCCCCGGGCGTGACGCAAGGCGAGGCACTGGCATATCTCAGAGACCTTGCCGGCCGGAGCCTTCCCCATGGCTACACCGTCGACTACGCAGGCCAGTCCCGCCAGTTCGTCCAGGAATCGAGTGCGCTTATCGTCACGTTCTTCTTCGCGCTGGTCATCATCTTCCTCGCCCTCGCGGCACAGTTCGAGAGTTTCCGCGACCCGATAATCATCCTGGTGACAGTGCCGATGTCGATCTGCGGGGCGTTGATCTTCATCAGCCTCGGCGTGGGCGGGGCGAGCCTCAACATCTACACCGAGGTCGGCCTCGTCACGCTCATCGGACTGATCAGTAAGCACGGCATCCTGATCGTGCAGTTCGCGAACGTACTTCAGCGGGAAGGCAGATCCAAACGCGAGGCGATAGAAATGGCGGCGGGCATCCGGCTCAGGCCGATCCTCATGACCACGGCTGCGATGGTCCTCGGCGTAGTGCCGCTCATCACGGCGAGCGGCGCGGGAGCGGTAAGCAGATTCAATATGGGACTTGTGATCGCCACAGGGCTTTCGATCGGGACTCTCTTCACGCTTTTTGTGGTGCCGGCGATGTACATGCTCCTCGCCGCGGAACACGCAGCCCGGACAGTTCCCGAAACGACGCCGGACGAAGCCTCATCATCCTTATAATTCAGGGAGATCTGTTTTCCTTGCAACGGAAAATATCCCCTCACCCGGAAATCATAACTCCCCTTTACCCCCTCGATAATAATAACTCCCCCTTCCCCCTCTTACCTTAAGAGGGGGTGGCAAAGCGGGGGGCGTTATCTTTTCTCCTCGGCGAATCCGCCTGAGTGCGGAAAGAGGGGGAAAGGCGCCTGTCTGCCGGCAGGCAGGAAGCCTGGGGGCGTCAACTGAACTTTTGATTAGCTTATCAAGGGTCTCATAATTGAATGCACATTTCCGGAAAATCTCCCCTCGCCCCTCTTTTCCTAAGAGTCCCGAAGGCTTTCGGGATTTGGCAAAGGGAGGTCAGGAGGGATTTTCTGATAATCATGTGCATACTATTTCGAGACTGTTAATATATCTTAACGTCGGCCTTCATGACTACCGTCGAATATCCCTCCTGCCCCAGTTGTTCGGCTGTGGAGACCGCCCTGCTCAGGCTTTCGAAATTGCCGATCCTGACCCGGTAATAGGTGGCCCCTTTCAGTTCACTCTCCTGGATGTATACGTTGCCGTACTTCAGCCTGAGCGCCACTTTCAGTCGGACCGCGTTGATACTTTCCGCAAATGAACCGACCTGTATCGCAAAGGGGCCGGTCTTTCCGGCAGACTGCACCTTCACTTTTCTGATGTACGACATGTCCCTGCCGTCCACCTCAAGAAAGACTTTGCCGGTACCCGGTCCTATTATTCCAATCTCCTTCGCGACCCCATAGGAAAGGTCGATGTCCCTTCCCTCGACGAACGGTCCCCTGTCATTGACGACACATTCCGCGGTCTTGTTATTGGCGACATTAGTGACCTTCACCTTCGTCCCGAACGGATATTCCCTATGGGCGCAAGTCATCGAATACATATTGAAGATCTCGCCGGAGGAAGTCGGCCTGCCGTTGAAATCGGGACCGTACCAGGAGGCCACTGCGTATCCCGAACCCGGAAGCGTCTCCTGCCTTACCGTGGAACAGGCGGCAAGAAACAAAAGTATTATTCCAATAATGAAATACCTTAATATCATTCCCCTATACAAAGTGCTCTGGGAATCCTTTTCATCCGGATGTGTGAATATAAAAAACCAAGAATGATTCTCGCCCCGGCGAGTCGCACGGGGTGACCGGAAAAGCCGGAATGACGGCACGGTGAATCGTTCATCTGTTTAATTGCCCTATTTCGCCATAGCGAACAGTCTTACGTCTACAATCATAGTAAGCGCCCAATAATTCCACGCATATTCCCGAAAAATCTCCCTCTACGAGTCGTAGACCACGCCCCTCTTTGCTAAAGAGGGGTATACCTCCTCCCTTTGGCAAAGGGAAGTCAGGAGGGATTTTCTGATCATTGCGCATACTATTTCGAGGCCGTAAACAAGTTCGGCTGATGAAGGGCTGGCATGAGCGCAATTGCTTTTTTTTCGTCCCCGTTCTTAGCAAAATGAAGCGTAAAGAAGCCGTGACTGTCTGAGCCCGACGGGTGAGTTTCACGGCTTCAGCGAAACAAGCTTAGAACGGCAGAACAAAAAAGCTTCTGAAGCGAAAGCCAGTTTCTTCATCAGCCACTTCCCAATGGAATAACCGTTCTCCTACAAAATATACCTGCTCAGGTCCTCGTCTTTTACGATGTCGCTCAACTTCTCACGTACGTATTTCCTGTCGATATCGAGTTTCGTACCGGGCTTCTCCGGCGCGTCGAAGGAAATGTCTTCCAGCAGTTTTTCCAAAATAGTATGCAGCCTTCTCGCCCCTATATTTTCGGTCTTGTCGTTCACCAGCGCAGCGATCTCCGCGATTTCGTCGACGGAGTCCTCCAGAAAATTGATCTCGACGTTTTCGGTCTCAAGCAGGGCGGTATACTGTTTGACGAGGGCGTTATGAGGTTCGGTAAGGATTCTTGTAAAGTCGTCCTTGCCGAGCGCATCGAGTTCGACGCGGATGGGGAACCTGCCCTGCAGCTCCGGCACGAGGTCCGAAGGCTTCGCCGTATGGAACGCACCCGAGGCGATGAAGAGGATATGCTCGGTCTTGACCGGACCATATTTCGTCGTGACCGTAGACCCCTCGACGATCGGCAGAAGGTCGCGCTGGACCCCTTCCCTCGATACGTCGGGACCGTAACCGCCTCCCTTGCTCGCGATCTTATCGATCTCGTCTATAAACACGATCCCGCTCTGCTCGACGCGTTCAACCGCCTCCTGCGTGATCTTGTCCATGTCGATCAGCTTGCCCGATTCCTCCTGTTCGAGGAGGACGAGCGCCTCGGGGATCTTCACCTTCTTCCTCTTCGACTTCTCAGGGAGGAGGTTGCCGAGCATCGACTTCAAATTTATCTCAAGGTCCTCAAGCCCGACGTTGGATATCACGCCGAAAGGCATAGCCTTCTCCCTCACCTCTACGTCCACGTACCGGGAATCGAGTTTGCCGCCCCTCAGTTGTTCCCTCAGCCGCTCTCGTGTCTCCCTGCTCTTTTCCCTCTCCTGTTCGTCCATCTCCACCTTCGTGAACCTCGGCTGGGGCAGCAGGAGGTCGAGCAGCCTCTCTTCTGCGAGGTGTTTCGCCTTCTCCCGTATCATTTCGAGATGCTCCGTCTTGACCATATTGACCGAGATCTCGGTCACGTCCCTGATCATCGACTCGACGTCCCTTCCGACGTATCCGACCTCGGTAAACTTCGAGGCCTCCACTTTTATGAACGGCGCATTGGCGAGCTTCGACAGTCTCCTCGCAATCTCGGTCTTACCGACTCCGGTCGGGCCGATCATGATAATATTCTTCGGAAGCACCTCGTCTTTGAGGTCCGGAGAAAGCCGCTGCCTTCTCCATCTGTTCCGCAGGGCTATGGCCACCGCCTTCTTTGCCTTGTCCTGGCCGATGATGAACCTGTTCAGCTCCTCGACGATCTTCCTGGGTGTAAGGGTCTCCATGCTATGACAGCTCCTCAATATAGATATTCTCATTCGTATAGATGCAGATGCCGGCCGCTATCTTCATCGCCTTCTCTAGTATCTCCCTGGCGCCCAACCCGCTGTTGTCATACAGCGCCTTTGCCGCGGCCTGAGCAAAAGGACCTCCGGAGCCGATCGCTGCGATGCCCTCCTCGGGCTCGATCACGTCGCCGTTCCCGGAGATGATAAAGATGTGCTCCCTGTCTGCGACTATCAGAAGCGCCTCGAGTCTTCTCAGCACTTTGTCGGTCCGCCAGTCCTTCGCCAGTTCGACTGAGGCCCTCGTAATATTGCCTCGATAGGATTCGAGTTTCCCCTCGAATTTCTCGAAGAGGGTAAAGGCGTCGGCCGTTGCCCCGGCGAACCCGCCGATCACCCTGTCTCCGTACATTCTCCTGATCTTCTTTGCATTGTGCTTGAGCACCGTATTCCCCATTGTGACCTGGCCGTCTCCGCCTATGGCCACTTTCCCGTCACGGCTGACACATAAAATAGTCGTTGCGTGAAACATATTATCTCCTTCTTCGTAATCCGTTATATTACAAAAAGATGAAGCGGCATGTCATTACATTATATGACGCAACTTGCCAATTGCAAAAAATTATCATACTCTGAGACCTAATGGCGAAAAAGGGCTTACTGCGATACGAACTCAAACATGCCGCCCCGGCGCATGAGTCTATTTTTTTTAGATGGGAACTTCTGGCTGATATCTAAACGGTTTGGTTATTATAAGGTATTGTCACATAATCTGAAGATGAAGGCGATGCCGGGAAATAAATCTACAGTGCGCCGTCGGCACAGGTTTCACGCCTGGAAATGAGGGACCTTTTGACGGAAAAGCCGGCCATCACGACCCTCTTTCTCTCCTTCCTCAAGCTCGGCCTGACGGCCTTTGGCGGTCCTGCTATGGTTGCGTACATAAAGGAAATGGCCGTAACCCGCAACCGGTGGCTTGGCGAAGAAAGGTTTAAGGACGGGGTAGCGCTCTGTCAAACCATTCCGGGTGCCACCGCAATGCAGACCGCTGCATATGTAGGGCTCAGGGCAAGGGGCATCGAAGGAGCGCTGGCATCATTCGTCGGTTTCGGTCTGCCTGCATTTATTTTGATGCTTATACTTTCATCGCTCTATGCGAGGTACTATGCCGTTCCAAGGATTATCTCACTGTTTAACGGTCTGCAGGTTGTCGTGGTCGCCATTGTCGCAAACGCGACATATTCCTTTGGCAAGGGCACGTTCAAGAATTACAGGGATGCTCTTATTGCCATCGCTTCCGGTGCCCTTTTTTGGATCGGCATAAGCCCCTTCATTGTAATCATAGGCGCTGCCTGTGCCGGGGCCTTCTTCTTCAGAAATATCAATACAGGACCGTTTCATGATCAGGCAGAAAGCATAGATCACGTTGTTTTCAAAAAGCTCCTACTGATAATCCTGATTCTCTTATCAGTACTTCTTGCGCTCTATCTTGCAGATTCAAAACTTCTTCGTCTCGCTCTCCTGATGATGAGAATTGATCTCTTTGCCTTCGGAGGCGGTTTTGCATCGGTGCCGCTGATGCTTCATGAAATTGTAAACGTCAGGGGGTGGATGGACAGCAAGACATTCATGGATGGCATAGCCCTTGGACAGGTGACACCCGGCCCGATCGTTATCACCTCTGCCTTTGTGGGGTACATGCTCTTTGGCGTAAGCGGTGCAATAGTAGCATCGGCGGCGATTTTTACGCCGTCTTTATTGATGGTCGTTTTAGTAACCCCGGTCTTCGACAGGTTGAAGGCGTCGGCATTTTTTACCGGGGCGACAAAAGGGATCCTCGCATCCTTCGTCGGGCTTCTTTTCTTTGTGACTGTTAAATTTGCATCGGCCGTGCCATGGGATCTTGTCAGAATAGTGTTGGTATGTACGGCCTTTTTTGCACTGTTTAAGAAGGTTGATATTCTCCATGTCATTCTGATAAGCGCAGCTGTTTCAATTATGATATTTTGAAGGACTGATTTGTTGTGGCCAGGACATCCATACGTTACCACCTCCTCAGCGTCAGAGTGCTGTTGTAGGCCTCGGAAACACCATGGGTTTCTGCGCTCTTATGCCTCTTTTGTCCCTTCCGCATAATTCTTAATGTTTGTCAGCCTGTCCCTCATTTCATCCAGGGCCAGCAGGGATTCCCGGAGTTCCTCGCTCCTCCTTTCGACTTCCCCTTCGCTTTTGCTTCTTTGCGTCATGCCTTTTTCTACCGCCGTACCGATCCCCTCGATCGTTGCCTCGATCCTCTGGAGCATCTCCCATCTGAAATCAAGCTTGCTCTTCTGTATCCTCTCCTCGAAATCATTTCCGGACCTTCCCAATTGCAGATCAATGGCCCGGACAAGATAGTCCTGCATTTTTTTAAGTATGATTTTGTCGCCGATGAATTTAGGCAACGCAAGTGTCAGGGAGGAAGAGGCAATCTCAAGCCCGCCGGGCTGCTCCTTGAATTTATAATAAAAACGTGACTTAGCAGACCAGAGGGCATCGGTCTTGATCGCCTCAAAGGGGATTTCAAAAAGATCGGACGAGAATTTCAGCAGCGCGTCGACAGCTTCATCGATCTTCACCACGAATCTTCTGCAGATAGCCTCGAATGCCTTTGCCAGCCTGTCGTCCTCCATGGCCCGCCAGATATTGAAGGCCTGTTTAACATGACCTATAACCATCTCTTCAAGGGCTTCCTTGAGCTCTTTTAATGGAAGTGATTTCGTCCGGGCGAACTCTTCCTCAAGATGGACCTGCTCCCGCGCAAGAAGGTCCTTCCTGAACTTTGTGATGTCCTCGTCCAGGATCTCCCTGCTCAGTCTTTTGGTTTCGCCGTCAAGGAGGATGTCGAAGTCCCGTTTTTCAAGGAGCACCTCCTGCTTCCTGGCCTCGAACGCCTTGATCTTCTGCTGAAGCTCGTCAAGGGGCGTTGTAAGGGATTTAAGCTCGAGTTCAAGCTCAAGCCTTGATTGTGAGATCATTCTCAGGAGATTGTTGGTAACAGAAATAATAAGGACTGTTCCCTTTTCTTCCATGAGGAAAGTATTCAGGGTCTCGGAGAACCGCGGGAGCATGCTTTTTTGGACCATGCCCGCCGCCTTGTTGAGTTCACCGTCCAGGGCCAGCTTCGCCGAGAGCGGGAATATCCGCACGTCCGAGCCTGTCGCCTCTTTGAGGACATTTTTTGAAAAATCGATGGATTCCCTCAGATCGTTTTCGTTCAGATAGTCGGCCTTGTTCAGCAGGAAAAAAATCCTGTTTGAATATTCTCTCACGTCCTTGAGGAAGTCGAGCTCGGCCCTGCTCATGGGCTGGTCGACGGACAACAGAAAAAGGACCGCATCTGATTTCGGCAGGTATCGATACGCCACATCCGTGTTGTGCTGATAGATGGAGCCGACACCGGGTGTGTCTATGAGCCTCACGCCGTCCTTGAGATAATGAGAGGGGTACGTGACCACGACCTCGTTTACATCCTTGACGTTCTTGGGGTTACCTTTTTCGGTGACGTATTCGGGAAGGCTTTCCGGTCTTATCTCGGCGACATTGCCGTCGTTGAAATAGACCCTGATCCGCAGTGCCTCGCCATAGGTCATGACAGTAGCGATAGAGGTAAGCGGCACTACGGCAACAGGCAGTATGTCTGCGCCGAGGAGGGCGTTAATAAGGCTTGTTTTCCCCCGCTTGAACTGGCCGACAACAACGAGATTGAAAGCGTTGGTCTCGATCTTCTCTCTCAACTCCTCGCATGGGCACCCCCTGATACACTCCATGGCGAGCATTTCATCGATGTATCGTACCAGGTCTCCTTTCAAACGCGAGTATGCCGACATAGCGGAAGACGTGTCCGTAAAGGTTTTTTCCGACATTCCTGTACCTCCTCCTTCATATGATAAAAAAACTCCTACCCTCAGCCTGCTGAGAGTAGGAGTCATCGGTCCAACTTCGGACGGTTTATCCCGGTAGAGATTGCGATTCTCTAACGGGGTTAAAGGCGAACTCCATCGCCATTTATAATCCTTAAAAGTAATTTAACAGATCATAAATATCAAGTCAACAAAGGGATTTTTGAAGATGTAGCGGGAAAATGCAAGAACAAGCTATATGCTGCAATGCCTACAGGTTGAATCGTGTCTTCATCATTGCCACGCTCCTATTTATCATCCCGGAAAATTCCTTGATACAGTCAATCCATGCCGTGTCCAGAATCTTTCTTCTTATTCAGTCTGCGTTTAAAGAGTTTCTCTATTTCGACAGCGATAAATACCGCTGTTGAAAGAATCAATACGATCACAAGCTCATTTATCGTAAGCGGTACGGTCTTGAAAACAGGGTTCAGAAAAGGGATGTAGATCGTCGCAAACTGGAGCAGAGACGTTGCTGCAACGCTTAGCAGCAGAGGTTTGTTCGTGAAGATACCCTGGACAAAGAGCGACTCCTTCTCCGACCGTATTGCCAGTACATGTCCAAGCTGCAGCAGGCAGAGAGTGGCAAATACCATTGTCTGCCAGTGCGCATCTCCTGTATGGATGGCCCATGCCTGAAGAGAAAGCACCACGCCTGCCATGAGAAGTCCTGCCCACACCGCATGATAGCCAAGACCTCCCGAAAAGACACTCTCTCCCGGACGTCGCGGCGGCCTCGTCATCACGTTGCGTTCCTCAGGCTCCATGGAAAGCGCCAGTGCAGGCAGACCGTCGGTCACAAGGTTTATCCAGAGGATGTGTATGGGCTGCAGCGGAATCGGCAGACCGAGAAAAGGGGCGAGAAAGAGGGTCCATATCTCGCCTGAATTCGTCGTGAGCAGATATTTGATAAACTTGCGTATATTGTCATAGATCTTCCTCCCCTCCCTGACCGCCTTCACGATCGTGGCAAAATTGTCATCCAGAAGGATCATGGACGAGGCCTCCTTTGCCACGTCGGTCCCGGTGATGCCCATTGAGACGCCGATATCGGCAGCCTTGAGCGCCGGGGCGTCATTCACCCCATCTCCGGTCATCGCGACAAAATGTCCCTTGTCCTGAAGGGCGCGCACGATTTTGAGCTTCTGCTCGGGCGCAACCCTCGCATACACCCGGATGCGCTCCACACGTTCTTCGAACTTCTCCATAGGGAGGGCATCCAATTCCGCACCGGTGATGACCGATTCCGGATCGTCTTCATCAAGGATGCCGACGCGCTTCGCGATTGTCCGCGCCGTCAGCGGATGGTCTCCGGTAATCATGACCGGAATGATTCCCGCGCTTTTGCAGAGTGCCACAGATTCCCTTGCTTCTTCCCGCGGCGGGTCCATCATGCCGACAAGCCCCAGAATAGTAAGATCTTGTTCGATCGATTCGTGACCTGTTTCAGCGGGAAGCGTATCCCACCTCCTCATGGCAATGCAGAGCACGCGTAATCCTGCCTCGGCCATTTCGTCGTTTGCCCTCAGGATTTCAGCGGCATTCACAGCCTCCGGACCTTCGGAGGTGTAGACTGCCTGCGCGCGCTTAAGCAGCACATCTGTAGCGCCTTTGGTAAACGAGATATAGCCCTTGCCCCACGGATGTATCGTGGTCATGCTCTTCCTCAGCGAATCGAACGGTATCTCGGTTTTTCTTGGGAATGCCTGGTCGAGCTCTTTCTTGATGTAATCGTTTTTTTCCGCGAACTCAAGAAGTGCAATTTCTGTCGGATCGCCGGCATAATTGCCGTCAGAGTCGCGGCGGGCGTCATTGCAGAGGGTTGCGGCAGTCACAAGAAAGTCAGCGGCAGACATTCTCTGCCCGTCCTGAGTTTTATGCACGCTCAATTCCTCCAGCTTGTCATGAGGTATTGTCCGGCCGTCGCAGTATGCGGCCTCGACCGTCATCCGGTTTATGGTCAGCGTTCCGGTTTTGTCAGTGCAGATATAAGTCACCGACCCCAGTGTTTCGACAGCCGGCAGTCTTCGGACAAGGGCGTTGCGCCTGACCATCTTCCTTGCACCGAGTGCGAGGGATATGGTAACGACTGCAGGCAAGGCCTCGGGGATTGCCGCGACTGCAAGGCTTACCGCGACGAGGAACATCCGGACAGGGTCTTCCTCCCTCAGCAGCCCGGCGATGAAGACCACAATACAGATGGCGAGCACAGCATATGCCAGTTTTTTTCCAAAAATGGCAAGCCTCTTCTGGAGTGGTGTCTTGCCCTCCTCACCCTGCTGGAGGAGGGTAGCGATCTTGCCTAGTTCCGTATTCATTCCCGTTGCCGTCACCAGCCCGAGCCCCCTGCCATAGGTAACAAATGTACCCTTGAAGAGCATATTCAGACGGTCTCCAAGAGGAAGCGTTTCGTTGCGGATCTCTGTCGTATGTTTTTCAGCCGGAATAGACTCCCCTGTCAATGCAGCCTCCTCAACCCTGAGACTTGCCGCCTCAAAGACCCGCATGTCAGCCGGCATGATATTCCCTGCCTCAAGAACTACGATATCACCCGGCACAAGTTCTGAGGCAGGGATGGCAGATTGCTCGCCGCCGCGTATCACCGTGGCATGAGCGGCAGCCATCCTCTTGAGGGCAGCCATAGCCTTTTCAGCCCGATACTCCTGACTGAAACCCAGAGCAGCGTTCAGCAGCACAATCACAACAATGGCGATGGTGTCGGATGCCTCACCTATAAACCCGGAGATGAGGGCCGCCGCGATAAGGATAAGAATCATGAAGTCGGCAAACTGATCCAGCAGCATCCTCCATGGTGTTTTTCGCTTTTTTTCGATAAGCTCGTTTGGCCCGTATTGCCGCAGTCGGGCACCGGCTTCTTCCGGAGTCAGGCCCGCTGAAGACGACTGTATCTCCGACAGCGCCTCCGTAACACTCATCATGTGCCATAACACCTTATTCGTTATCATGGGGAAAAATCCTCTTCCTTTTTGAAAAGTGACGCCCTGAATGCGCGTCTCCCTTTGTATAGTCCTTCCATGCCAAATAAAAAAGACCTTTGCCACAGATATCTCCATGACAAAGGTCTTGCTTGTTAGTTTTACCTAACCAGTGGTACCGGATTTTTAGGCCGTGTTGACGATAGCCGCTGATTCAGCTACTCCCCTTTGTTGGATAACCTTAACAGAACATTTCTAAACTTGTCAACATGTCACATTATTACAATAAAATACCCCGCCGGAAGCGGCCGGGCAGAAGAAGTTTTTTCCTCCTTCTCCAAAAATACTGAAGAATGGATCTATCCCGGAGGCCAGGAAAATCTGCGTCCCGAAAGAAGGTGGATGTGGATATGTGACACAGTCTGTCCGCCGCCTGTGCCATTGTTTATCACTGTCCGATAACCCTTCTTATCCAGTCCTTTGTCGCGCGCGATCTTTATCGCCGTCCAAAACCATCGTTCGATGAGTTCCTTGTCGTCGTCTGCGATAAACCGGATTTCAGAAATGTGCTTTTTCGGCATAACCAGAATGTGAACAGGTGCCTGCGGGCTTACATCTTCAACGGCGATGAACAAATCGTCTTCAAAAACAATTCTCGCAGGCGCCTTGCCCCGGACAATTTCACAAAAGACGCATCCTTCTTTGCGCACTCCATTCATCCTCGGAAGTTCTCCACGCGATAACTATACGATCTCTGGGCCGACATCCCTGTGTGTGTACTTGATCACATTTACATCCGACAATACTACTATCCCCTCCTGGACCATATCGTCCAGGATAGGAATCACTTTACTTATATTCTCCTCCGTGTCCATCACCGTTATCAGTATGGGCAATTCTCCATGAGTAGCAAGCGTTTTCTTCTTATGGTATCTCTTGTGCGGACCGTACCCTGCCATCGCCTTATACACCGTCGCCCCGGCGATATCGGTCATGATAAGCCTCTTCACAATCGCCTCGTAGAGCGGCTCTCCTTCCCACTCGTCGTCTTCGCTTATGATGATCCTGAGCATCTTCGCCTTGCCTTCGAGCTTCATATGTTCCTCCCTCTTTTCTTCTTTTTCAGGGACGTTCCTGCAACACTTGACGACGTTGGTGTCCGTCACGTCCACGAGTCCCTTCTCCACGACATGATAAACGTCGGGCAGGACCTTATTGATCATCTCCTCCGAATCGACGACTTCGATCTTGACAGGCATGCTTGTCGACAGTTCAAGCATCTTTGAAGTATGAAATACCCCGTCGCTTCCGTATCCAGCTATGCCTCTGAAGACGCTCACCCCGATGATCTTCTTCTTGAAGAAGATATCGAGAAGCACCTCGTAAACCGGCTTACCGTGGAATTTGTCCGTCTCATCCACGTACACGGTGAGTTTCTTCGCAGGTCCTCTGGTAACCATTAATCCCTCCTATAACATCTTAGCGATGACTTCACCCGTTTTTAAGGCAACAAACCCTAAAAACACGCTCAAGACAACATTGAGACCAGCTAACAACAACTCATTATCTTTAAACAGCTTACCCGTCTCGTACTCAAAAGTCGAGAAAGTCGTATAGGCCCCCAAAAGGCCGACAACCAGCAATAGCCTCCATAGAGGATTAGCCATAAACCTCTCTGTGAGCAGTGTCATGAGAAGGCCTATCACAAAGCTGCCGCTCACATTAATCACAAAGGTCCCCAGTGGGAAAGTCCGGCCCCACTTCTGACCTATCCAGGTCGCCACGGCATACCTCGCGATTGCGCCGATAAAACCTCCGGCCCCTATTATCAGATAGTCAACCACCTTGATATGCCTCCTTTTCGGGCATAAAAAAACTCCTGCCCTCATATAGTTTGAGAGTAGGAGTCATCAGCTCCGATGAACAAGAGCGGTTAGCGGCGAACTCCATCGCCTTTTGTCATTTTATTACATATTTTATGCCGATTTCAAGAAGAAAGTGACACAGGAACCCGACTCCGGAAAGATTCTCCCCCGCGTCGCGGTTGGTCCTTGTCAAAGGCCCCTACAGACGTTCCAGGAGGGCAACGGGCGAAGTGGAAAAAACCTCCGCCAGATAAAACCCGGCGGTCCCTTCCCCCCCAACGATAAGCTCTTCTTCCGTAAAGATATTGCGATACCGCGCACCCTTATCAGTCTCAGGAAGCGTCAAAAAAGAATTTGCCCACACGTCTGAACCGAGGGGCAGGGAATCAGGTGGACCGCAGATTTCCGTCAGAAATCTCGGTACAATCACGACCGCCATATTTTCGTCGAGCCGCCTGCCGAATGCACAGGTGTTCTTTGCCTTTGTCCCCGAGACATCGAGGGGAACATATTCGCCCTCCCCGAAAAGTCGGCTGTTCTTCTTCCTGTAATGCAGGGCCTTATAGGCAAGGTAGAGCTTGATCCTGCCGTCTTCCTTCGAGCGGATGAGCTCCGTCATAAGATGCAGAGGACCGATGCGCAACTCCCATTCCTCCAGATCACGGAGCATTTGCATCCTGAGAGGATAATCAACGGGCCTCCTGTTGTCCGGGTCGACAAGGCTGAATTCCCATAGCTCCGTGCCCTGAAAGAAGTCCGGGACCCCTGGCGAAGCGATCTTAAGGAGCGCTTGTGAAAGGGAGTTGAACATCCCGCAGTGAGAGACCCTCTCTTGGAACTGAAGGAAGTCCCTGAGGAAAGAGTTTTCAGGACGGGGGTCCGTAATCCTCCGGACAAATTCCCTTACGCCCTCCTCATAGGCCACGTTCGGACTCGTCCAGCTCGAATTGATTTTGGCCTCTCTAAGCGCCTTGAGCATGTATTCCTCGATCCTTGAGATGTATTCCGCGAGTTCTTTCCTGCCTATCTCCCCCGGGGGCCACGTCCCTGCAAGGGTCTGGTAGAGGAGATATTCCTCGTTTCTGTCAGGGGCCGGCTGACCCTCTACGAGAGGTTTCTTTCTCCTGTTTCCCCGGGCCCATACCGTAATCCCGCGCCTCCATTCGCCCGGTATCTCCGAGATGACGTTCATCCTCGCCCTCACATCTTCGCCCCTTTTAGTATCGTGGGTCGATGAGGCGATGAGGGTATGAGGCCAGTATTTTATCCTCTCGATATTCTGGCCGTGGAACGCATCGAGAGAGGCACCGAACCTCTCGGGGCTTCCTCCCACCTCGTTGAGCGAGACAAACCGGTTGAAGGAGTAAAATGCGGTATCCTCAACGCCCTTGGCCATGACTGGACCGGTGATCTGCTGGAACCGCATGGTGAAATCGAGCCACGCCTCTTTCTCCTCTTCGCCAATCCCCTGCGGATAATTGAGGAGGAGGACGTCCATCAGGAAATCGAATATTGAGGGGCTGATTGCCGGATTTCTCTTCTTCGCCTTCGAGACCGCCTGTTCTATATACCGCCGGTCCCTGTCGTCGATGCCTGAACGGCTGCTGTACGCCCGATAAACCGGAAAAAAGGCTATCGTGTCGATGACCGTCGTGGTAAGACTGTTCAGGGTAAAATCTCTGGTCAGCCTGTTCCTCTCAGAGATGCTGTCCAGAATATGGCCGAGAGTATTGATCTCGCCCGCCATGGCCACTTTCATGATCAGCCTCTTCTTCTCATAAACGCGCTCCTGGAAATCCGTTGTCATCCCCGTGAATTTCTTGTAGAGGACGTCGAACTTCTTAGCGTTGTCCATGTCGATAAATATGCCGTTAAGCGTATTCAGGAAGGTATATCCCGTTGTGCCGTGAACAGGCCAATCCGCCGGGAGCCTCTCGCCCTTCATGAGGATCTTCTCGGCCACGAGATAGAAGGGCAAGGGATCAGCGGCCGGCACGGTCCCTCCCACGGCTTTGTCCGAATCGGCGTCTCCGTCGCTTCCGGGGTACCGGGAGGGGGCATCAGCGGCATCACGCGCATCATGGCCCGACTCGATAAGGCATCCGCGCTGAAGATCGCGGAGGTATTCGGATGGGTTGTAAAGCCCGTCAGCGTGATCGATCCGCAGGCCGGTGATCTTCCCTTCCCTGATCAGTCTGAAGACGAGCCGATGGGTCTCTTCAAAGACTTCCGGTCTCTCCACGCGCAACGCAGCCAGCTCATTGATATCGAAGAACCTCCTGTAATTGATTTCGTCAATGGCGACACGCCAGTCTGAAAGACGGTACACCTGCTCCGAAAGGAGGCCGTCAAGCAGATCAAAGCTTTCGGGCTGCCCCCTGACACCGTTAAAGAGGCTTATGTTTTCGTCGATGAAACGACTTATCGGGAGACTCTTTTTCTTAAGGCTCGCAAGCCTTTTTTTCGATATTTCCTTTTCCCTGTGGCGTTCGTCAACCTGCTCTTTCTCCCTCTCTGTGTAATGGGGCAGATGGGAAAGGGCGGTCATGATGCTCCTCAACTCGACTAAATCCGGGGCTTCGTCGCCCAGAGACTCCCGAAGGGTATCGATGCGATGCCCCAAAACCGCCTGGTATGTCTCGGGCCTTATGGGGAAGCGGTGTTCGTGGTAGTCTATGAAAAAACCGGCATCCTCAAGGGTGAGGACAAGCTCTCCGTTTTCGAGGACCCTCCCGTACTGATCTCCGAGGATCGGCAGCAACACCTTGTCCTTCAGTTCCTTTTTTTCGGGGACCCAGTTGATGTCGAAAAAGTCGGCGTAGGCCGAGCTCGGACCGTTTTCGAGGATATCCATCCACCATCTGTTTTCCGGACTCGCGATGCACATATGGTTCGGGACAACGTCAAGGATATGCCCCATATCATACGCGGCGAGCTCCGAGGACAAGGCAAGAAAATCCTTCTCGGTCCCGATCTCGGGGTTGAGCTGATTTTGATCGACAATGTCATATCCGTGGGTGCTTCCTTTTTTTGCCTTGAAATAGGGGGATGCGTAGATGTCGGTAATGCCGAGTTCGTGAAGATAAGCCACGATCTTCTTTGCATCGCGGAACCTGAAGGACCCGTTAAACTGGAGCCTGTACGTTGAGACGGGTATCCGGCAGGAGGCCTCTTCTTTCACGAGGGTGTCTCCCCTAAAGCGGCCTTCCTGTAAACGACGAAACTGTGCGGGTTCATCGCCACCGAGACCCCCTCCCCCTCTGCGGTGATAACCTCCCGGGCGACACTTCCCGGCCCTTCCCAACCGCTCGAAGACGAATCTATCAACAATCTCCATGGACCTTGCCCGACCGGAACCGGTATTGTCGGACGCCCGCCGGAAAAGTTGAATAGACAAAAGACCTCGTCGGCATCAAACCATCTCCTGACGAAGAGAAGGAATTCCATAGGGGACATTACCTCCATCTCCTGCTTAGATAAATTGAAGAGGGAAGGCAGACCCCTCCTCAGCGCCACCACTTTTTTGTAGAATTCGAAGAGCGCCTTGTGGGTCCCCTTGCCGAGGAGTCCGATATCTGTCTTCGAGCGCAAAAACGTCTCTTCCGACTGCGGGTCGGGGGGCTCGCCTTCCCATGCAAAAGATGCGAATTCCAGCTGCCTTCCCTTCCTCACCGCCTCGATGAGGGCCTTTTCGCTGTGGCTTACGAAATAGAGGAAGGGGGCTCTTTCACCGTATTCCTCTCCCATGAAGAGAAGGGGGATGAAAGGTGACAGGATCACGACTCCGGCTGCCAGCTTGAGCTTCTCAAAAGGCAGGATGCTGCTCAGCCTGTCTCCCTTCACCCTGTTTCCGACCTGGTCGTGGTTCTGGGAGAAGACCACGAATCCATGGGCCGGGACCTTTTCAGAGGAGTTTCCGTGACTCCTCTTTCTGTAGGTCGAATACCTGCCGTCATAAACGAACCCCTCTCTCATCGCCTTCTCCATGTCTTCCGTCATGCCGAAATCTTCATAATAGCCTGTCTTTTCCCCTGTCAGGAGAACGTGGAGGGAGTGGTGGAAGTCCTCATTCCATTGGCAGTCCAGTCCATATCCCCCGGTTTCGGGAGGGTTGACCGTCCTTGAGTCGTTGAGGTCGCTCTCGGCGATGATATAGATATATCTGGCCGTTTCCTTCGCATATGTGTGGACCGCCTCAGTCAACTCAAGCAGAAAGGGTTTTGCGCTGAAGTCGTAAATCCCGTGGACCGCATCTATCCGGAGGGCGTCTATGCGAAATTCCGATATCCAGTAGAGGGCGTTTTCCGTGAAGAACCTCCTCACCTCGTCACTGTGAGGCCCGTCGAAATTGACCGCATCTCCCCAGGGAGTTCTGTACCGGTCGGTGAAATAGGGCCCGAAGGTGCTCAGGTAGTTGCCCTCCGGGCCGAGGTGGTTATAGACAACGTCTAGAATAACGGCGAGCCCCCGTCTATGACATTCTCTGATCAGCATCTTGAGTCCGCCGGGGCCGCCGTAGGAATTCTGCGGGGCAAAGGGATAGACACCGTCGTATCCCCAGTTCCGGCTGCCGGGAAACTGGGAAACCGGCATGAGTTCCACTGCGGTAACCCCCAATTCGCAGAGATGATCGAGGCAGGGGATGACCGCCTCGAAGGTCCCGCCCTGTGTAAAGGCGCCGACGTGCAGTTCATAGATGATGAAATCGTTGAGGGGAAGTCCCCTCCACCGACCATCATCCCATGTAAATGCCTGAGGGTCCACGATAGCTGAGGGACCGTGCACGCCTTCCGGCTGGAATCTCGACGCAGGGTCCGGCCTCATGCGCCCTTCCCCGAGGTCGTAAAGATAATGTGCGCCGGGGAAAACACCATCGACCAAGGCATGCCAATATCCCTTCGGTCCCTTCTCCATCGGCATCATGCATTCCGCGGCCGCAAAGACCTTGATGGACACTCCCTTGCAAAGAGGCGCCCAGACAAGAAACTCACACTTCCCGCCTCCCAGATACGTCGGGCCTATGCGGGCAGCCTCCGGGACCGGGCTCAAAGTGCCGTCGCCGCACCTCCCCGCGCTCATAACTCTATCACATCTTTTCCCCTGTTTTCGATGCAGTACCATGCCGAGAGATAATCTCTTGTGTGGCGCGTGATGAGGAAGTTCTGCCTCACAAACTCCCTTGCGTCGGTCCCCATCTTTGTCGCCATCTCAGGGTTGTTGAGCAACTGCCTGACCCTGAAGGCCGCGCCGTCAACAGAATGGACGAGGAAGCCGGTGACCCCGTGCAGTATCTGAAGCGGAATGCCTCCGGTTGCGCCCCCGATCACCGCCTTGCCCTTCCACATCGCCTCCGAGACGGTCAGACCGAAGCCCTCCCTGACGGATTTCTGGAGGATGACCGTTGCCAGGCGCTGGAGCGCATTGATATCCGTATCACTGAACGGGGGAAGCAGGAGGATGCGGATATCGGGGTCATCGGCGGCATAATCCCTCACCTCCTGTAAAACGATCGCGCCTTCGGGGTCATCGGTCGCAGGGCTTCCCGCAAGGACCAGGACGCAGTCATTGTACTTCCTGACGGCCCTGTATGCCTTTATCACACCGACAGGGTCCTTGAAACGGTCAAAACGTGAGACCTGCAGCAGGATCGGCCTTTCCTTCTCCAACCCGAACCTATCACGGACAGCCTGGATCTCCTCGGCCGAAAGCTCCCTGTTCTTCTCTGCCAGAGGATCGATTGAAGGGGGGATGATAAACTCCTCAGTTCCCATGGCCCGTGAAAACTTCGCAACTGAAAAAACAGAGGCATCGTATTTCCGGCTGTACGTTGTGAGCATGTCGCATACATCCCTGCAAGGCGCTGACAGGTCGATGTGGCATCTCCAGAGCCAGATTCCGCCCTTCCTGAATTCTATGAGGGGGGCCGGCTGGGGATCGTGTATCAGCACGGCGTCCGCGTCGAGGTCCAGCCTTTCGGCATTTCTCCTGTTCACCTCAAAATAATATCGCCACATCTCCTCGTCGATCTTCTCCGTATTGCCCTGGAGCGTGTTATGCAGCTTCTTCGTGATTTCGAAAAACCGTTCGTCTCCCTCGATTACCTCCCACCGGGCTTCAATGCCGACCCCTTTCAAAATAGGGATCATCCTGTGCAGGATCTCGGCGACACCTCCGCCCGCACGGGTCGAGTTGACGTGGAGAAAGGTCTTTCCTTTAAGTCTTTCACCCAGCTTCCGGAGAAGGATCAGGTCCCTGGCAGGGGCTATTCCGGCGTATCGTGAGATCATCCTCCCCCCCCGGTCATTTCCATGTCCCTTCGCACTTCGGCTTCGACTGCACCGGCGATGTAGCGCCTTATCCACTCCAGATCGTGCATAAAGGGATCAATCGCCCGTACCGCCTCCGCCAGTGCAGGCTTGCCGATCACCCTTTCGAACCAGGCCGAGAAGTCGTCTGTCCCGAGCCTGACCCTCGCGTCGTAGAAGTGATAATAGACGGCGTTCACATCGATGAAGCGTATCGCTATCAGAAACTCGGCGAGATTTTCAGCCCGTATGCCCGCAGGGTAGATTATGGTCACCGTTTCGTTGAAATAGAACTCATCCCCTGCCATCGCCTCCCGGGGATCGGGAAAACGCTCGAGATAGCCGCCGATTATGTCAAGCAGTCTCTTCCTCACTTCTTCAGTATCCCTGAATTCATACGGGTCGATGTTCGAGAGCTCTTCCGCGAGCGCCCTTTCTTCAAGCCCCTCCCCCGCCCACTGCGCGAAATCGTTGGTATATTCCAGAAAGCGTTCCCTCATGAAATACTGATACGTGTGATGGAAGATGGATCCTGCACTCACCACGGCGACGATATCCCTCAACTCCCTGATGTTGCGCGCCTTCTTACCCGTGGCCTTGAGGATTCCGATGCATTCCTTGAACTCGAAGGGTTCCGATATTTTCTCCATCCTGTCTCCTATGCCGGCGGGAAACTCCGGCGCTTATTAAAAGTATATTACAGACGATCGCACTAATCTACTGTCGGTATAAAACAGGAAACAATGTGGGGGCTTAAGCCCATCGAGGCCTTGAAGGTGGATAAATTTGAAGACTTGCAATAGACCGGCGGAAGCAATTCCGCCGTCATATTTCCGGGAACTCCTGCCTAATCTTCGTCTTTCGACGCCATAGGGTGGGCCTTGTCGTAAATATCCATCAGGTGCGTGATGTCGAGATGAGTATATTTCTGGGTCGTCGAAAGCGACGCATGCCCGAGAAGTTCCTGGATGACGCGGAGGTCGGCGCCGGCCTGAAGGAGATGCGACGCGAATGTATGACGCAGGGTGTGAGGTCCTATGCTGCCGCTGATTCCGATCATCTTCGCATATTTGACCACGATCCGTCTCACTCCTCTGTCGGATAGCGGTCTGCCCCTGTTGTTGAGAAAGAGGGCCTTGTCCTTCCGCTTGAGAAGTATCTTTTCGACGAGGTAGGATTTGATCGCGTCGACCGCCTTGGATCCTACAGGGAGGATCCTTTCCTTTTTCCCTTTTCCCATGACTTTTACGAGGCCCTCCCTTGTATTGACATCTTCCATGTTCAGGCCGGCGATCTCGCTCACCCTGAGCCCGCTAGAGTAGAGCAGTTCCAGGATGGCCCTGTCCCTGGTCTGAAGAAAGCCTATGCTCTTAGGCTGCTGCACAAGCGAGAAAATATCGTCGACCGAAAGAAACTGCGGCAGCAGCCGCCGGGCCTTCGGGGTGTTTACAAGTTTTGCGGGGTTCTCCCTGACGTACCCTTCGCGGTAAAGGTATTTCAGGAAAGACCTGACGGCAGCGAGCCTCCTCCCGGCGGTCGTTTTGCTGCGTCCGTCCTTGATCTGCCGGGCAACGAACGCCCTCACGTCGATCATCTCGACATCTTCGGCCCTCTTCTTTACGTAGTCACTGAAATCTTCGAGGTCCTTGCGGTATGCCCTGAGGGTGTGCGCCGACGCGCCCCTCTGCAGATCCAGATACCTGATGAAACGGTCGATATGCTCCTTCATCTCAGACTCTCCCAAGATACTCCTCCCAGTCTGTCAACGCCCTTTCTACGATCATCGCCTTTCTCTTCCTCTTGTCCCTGATTTTCAACAACTCGCCGGGAACCGGGAAGAGTCCGAAGTTGATGTTGCTCGGCTGGAAGTGCTTGCTCTCTGATCCGGTGATATGCCTTATCAACGCTCCGTGTGCGGTCGAAGGGGGAACTTCGACAGTCGTCTTTCCCTTGATTTTGAGAGACGCATTTATCCCTGCGATCAGGCCCATCGCAGTCGATTCGATATAGCCCTCCACCCCTGAAATCTGGCCGGCAATAAAGATATTCTCTTTGCTCTTGAGTGTCAGGTCCCTGCTCAGGAAAAGCGGAGAATTGATGAAGGTATTGCGGTGAAGACTGCCGTATCGCAGGAATTCGGCGTTTGCAAGGCCGGGGATCATGCTAAAGACCCTCTTCTGCTCAGGCCATTTGAGCCGCGTCTGGAAGCCGACGATATTATATGCAGTCAGTTGCGTATTCTCGGCACGCAGCTGGACCACCGCATAAGGCTCTTTCCCTGTTTTCGGGTCCGGAAGTCCGACCGGCTTCATCGGGCCGAACCGGATTGTATCTTTCCCCCTCGATGCCATCACTTCGATCGGCATGCAGCCTTCGAAGACCCGCTGTTTCTCGAACTCCCGCGGCGTAACCCTATCGGCCTCAATTAGCGCAGTATAGAAGGCCTCGTATTCTTCCTTGCTCATCGGACAATTGACGTAGTCGTCGCCGCCCTTCCCATAACGCGACGCACGGTATACTTTTTCGTAATCGATGGAATCGGCGTCGATGATCGGCGCAATCGCATCATAAAAGTAGAGATGATCGCCGCCCAGAAGTTCGGCCAACGATGCAGTCATAGACCGGGAGGTGAGAGGACCCGTCGCCAGGACCGCAATTGTTTCCGGAAGTTGCGTTAATTCTTCTCTTACGATCCGGATGCGGGGATGGCCGGAGAGTCTCCGGGATATGAATTCCGAGAAGACACCCCTGTCCACCGCAAGGGCGGACCCCGCAGGTACCGAAGAATTCACCGCCGCCTCCATGATGAGCGAGCCGGCCATAGAAAGCTCTTTTTTCAGAAGTCCCGGCGCGCTATAAAGGTCATTCGACCTGAGCGAATTCGAGCAGACGAGTTCTCCGAGGTTCCCGGTCCTGTGGGCCTCGGTAAGTTTATCGGGCCGCATCTCATAGAGGCGAACCCGTAATCCTCGCCTTGCGGCCTGCCACGCAGCCTCAGAGCCAGCGAGCCCGCCTCCGATCACGATCAATTCTTCCGACATGGTTAATTATAACCCAGATCGGTCCTTTCAAAGAGAGCTTGAAGAACAGCCCGGATACCCCTGCCCGCCTGCAATTACTAACGAACTCATAGTCTCACGTCCGCCATTCCCCGGCTTGACCGGGGAATCCAGGAAGGCTTGGATGCCCGGACCAAGTCCGAGCATGACCGAAGTTTGATCATGAATCATGCCCGCTAACCGGTAATTAACGGAGAAAGATACTTCACCCGATGTTTTATCATGGCCGAGTCAAATCAAGCCGGCGGTTTTCACAACCATCCAGACAGAAATAAAAAACGACACCCAGAAAGCGGCCCTGAGAAATATAAGAAGGTTTGCGGAATCCTTTTCCACATCACGCGGGGTATAAAAAAAGAGGGTGACCTTCTCCACCATATTCCTGCCGGCGTTCCCGAGAATGAGCGCGGAGATCAGGACGATAAAAAAGGGGAGTAATCCGAGCACCAGGACCATACATTGTTATAGTTCTTTGGGCCGCCTGTGTCAACCCTCTTTGCGCATATAGTGCGCTCACGGGATCAGCCCTATTCCACGGCCTTCGGCAGTTCCCTCTTCTTCCAGATCTTGTAAATTGCAGGGTAAATCGTAAGCTCGAGTATCTCGGAGGTGATGACGCCCCCGATCATGGGGGCCGCGATCCTCTTCATCACATCAGACCCCGCCCCATGACTGAACATGATCGGGATAAGACCCGCCAGGATCACCCCGACGGTCATGAGCTTCGGCCTGATCCTCTTCACCGCGCCGTGCATGATCGCCTCGTCGAGGTCGGCCACGGTATTCATCCGGCCCTGCTTCTTCCACTCCTCGTGCGCCAGGTCCAGATAGAGCAGCATCACGACTCCTGTCTCGGCGTCGAGCCCGGCAAGGGCGATCATCCCGACCCATACCGCGATGCTCATATTGTAGTGCAGCAGATACAGCAGCCAGAACGATCCGACAAGCGAGAAAGGAACCGCCAGCATAACGATGAAGGACTTAGTGACAGACTTCGTGTTGAAGTATAGAAGCACGAAAATGATGAGGACCGTAAGGGGAATCACCAGCTTAAGCCGCTCGTGCGTCTTGACGAGGTATTCGTACTCCCCGGACCATTCGAGCCTGTAGCCTTCCGGGAGTTTTACGGCAGCGGCGACTTTTTCCTGGGCCTTCTTCACATAGCCGCCGACGTCTCCGCCAGAATAATCGATATAGACATAATTGGCGAGCAGACCTTCCTCGCTCTTGATCGAGGTGGGACCCTTCACGATCCGGACGTCTGCGATCTCTCCGAGCGGGACATTGGCGGACGCCTCTGCGGGCGCCGGTCCGGCCATCATTTCTTTCCCGACACCTCCCGCGCCGCCTCCCGCGGGCCTCACGGGCACGAGGACCCGTTTTATCTTTGCGATATTATTCCGCAGCTCCCTCATGTATCTTACGTCCACCGGATAGCGCTCCCTGCCCTCTACTGTGACCGTGATATTCATGCCGCCCAGGGCCGTCTGTATCACGTCCTGCACATCGTCGACGGACAGCCCGTAGCGGGCTATCTCGTCACGCTTCGGTGTAATATCGAGAAAATATCCGGTCATGACCCTCTCGGCATAGGCAGACCTCGTGCCGGGGATGTTTTTGACAGCGTCCTCTACCTCCTTCGACACCTTTGCGAGTTCTTCCAGTCTCGGACCGATCACCTTCACCCCTGCATTCGTCCTTATGCCGGTAGCGTTCATGTCTATCCTTGCCTTGATCGGCATCGTGAAGGAATTCGCGACGCCCGGGATCTGGAGCGTGTCGTTCATCTCGTTCTTGAGCTTCTCGACGGTCATGCCCTTGCGCCATGCCGACCGCGGCAGTTCTTTCTTGATGCCTAACCAATATAGAAGCCTATCCGTGATTGACGGCCGCTCGTCCGGCTTGAGGTTCACGACAGTCTCAAACATCTCGATAGGCGCAGGGTCGGTGGCGGTATCGGCCCTCCCTGCTTTCCCGAAGACCTGAGAGATCTCAGGTATAGTCATGAGAAGCTTGTCCTGAAGCTGAAGAAGCCGGGAGGCGAGAGAAACAGAAATCCCCGGCACGGTGACCGGCATATAAAAGAGCGTCCCCTCATAGAGCGGGGGCATGAATTCCGAGCCGAGCTTTTTGACCGGAAATACCGTCAGCGTCATGATCACTACCGCAAGAACAATGATCAGCCAGCTGTGCTTGAGAGAAAAATGGACCCTCGGTTTATAGAGCTTCCCAAGGAAGTTGACGATCGGGTTTTCGGACTCGGGTTTGATGTTCCCGCGGATAAAGAGCGACATCAGGACCGGGGTAAGCGTGATTGCAAGGAACGAAGCGAAGAGCATCGCGAAGGTCTTGGTAAAGGCAAGGGGTTTGAAGAGCCTTCCGGCCTGCGACTCGAGCGTAAAGACGGGCAGGAACCCGACGGTGATCACGAGAAGAGAAAAAAAGAGCGAAGGCCCTACCTCCTTTGCCGCGTCGATGATCACGTCAAGCCTGCTGCACCTCTTCCTTCCATCGCAGATCCATTCCTCCATTTTCTTGTGAGCGTTTTCGACCATGATGATGGAGGCGTCTACCATCGCGCCGATTGCGATCGCGATGCCGCCGAGGCTCATGATGTTGGAGGTCACGCCGAGGTAATACATGCAGATAAAGGAGATGACTATCGCGACCGGAAGGGTCAGGATCACCACAAGCGCGCTCGGGAGATGGAAGAGGAAGATGAGACAGACGACGCTCACCGCGATCGAGAGTTTTATGATCTCCTCCTTCAGCGTGTCGATAGACTTATGGATGAGGTCGGACCGGTCGTAGGTAACGACGATCCTCACGCCCTTCGGCAGCGACGGCTGAATATCCTTTGCGATCTTTTCCTTCACCCGGTCAATGACGTTCAGGACGTTCTCTCCGAAACGGACGACGACGATCCCCCCGGCTACCTCTCCCTTGCCGTCGAGTTCCGCAACTCCTCTCCTTATGTCCGGGCCGAGCTGCACACGGCCGACGTCGCGCACGTAGATCGGCGTGCCGTTTCCGTTTGTGCCGACCACGATGTCCTCTATATCCCTGATGCTCTTGATATACCCGCGGCCACGCACCATGTATTCGGCGCCGGAGAACTCCACGACCCTGCCTTCCACATCCTTGTTGCCGGCCCGCACCGCATCGACGACCTTCATGATGGGAATATTGTAGGCGGCAAGACGGTTCGGATCGACGTTCACCTGGTACTGTTTTACAAACCCGCCCACGGAAGCCACCTGGGAGACGCCGGGCACGCTTTCGAGCGCGAGCTTGATGTTCCAGTCCTGGATGGACCTCAGCTGCCAAAGATTATGCCCGCCCGTGTCGTCGACTACGGCGTACTCGAAACCCCATCCGATGCTCGTCGCATCAGGACCGAGCACTGGGGTCACACCGGGAGGCAGCTTGCCTTTCACCGAATCGATATATTCGAGCACACGGCTCCGGGCCCAGTAGATGTCCGTGCCCTCGTCGAAGATGATATAGATGAAGGAACTCCCGAGAAAGGAAAATCCCCGGACCGCCTGGACCCTCGGCGCTGCAAGAAGCGTCGAGGTGATCGGATAGGTGACCTGGTTTTCGACAAGGTCGGGACTTCTGCCCGGCCAGTCGGTGAAGATGATCACCTGCGTGTCGCTGAGGTCGGGTATCGCATCGAGAGGGATGTTCCTGAGCGCCCATATCCCCCACAGCAGGAGAAAGCCGACCATCAGGAAGATGATAAACTTGTTCCTCACACTGTATTCGATGATCTTCGAAATCATTTATTGGTGACTGGGGATTGGGACTTAGGGTTTAGTTTAGAGACAAGGCTGCGAATCTGTTTGCCGAGTATATCTATGCGCTGAACAATAACATCACGCGTGCCTTCATTCATATATCCAAGTTCATCTGCGATAATTATCACCTGTTTTGTCGTTTCCAACCCCTAACCCCCAATCCCTAATATCTGTCTTAGTGTTTATGCCCGCTCAGCGGCACCACACCCTGCAGCTGGGCCTCGGAATCGATAAGGAACGTGGCTGCCGAGGCGACCTTTTCGCCCGCCTTGAGTCCCTTCAGTACCTCTGCCATCCCTTCAGCCCTGACCCCAAGCAACACCTCCCGCGGCTCGAAGTTACCCTCGCCCCTGTCGACATAAACGATCTGGCGGGTGCCGGTATCGATCACCGCGTTGTCAGGGACCGAAAGCTTCTTTCCGAGACCGATCTTCACCTCGACGTTCGTGTACATCTGCGGCTTGAGCCGCCCCCCGAAATTTGGGACCTCGAACCTCACTTTTGCGGTCCTCGTCTGACCGGAAATGGTTGGGTAGACATAGTCGATGCGCGAAGAGAATTCCTTGCCGGGAAAATAGCTGAGGGAGATCGTCGCCCTTTCGCCCGGCTTCACCAGCGAAAGTTCGTATTCGTAGAAGTCCGCGATAATCCAGAGTGTCGACAGGTCCGCCAGATCAAAAAGCTTTTCTCCCGGCATCACCTTCATCCCCTGGAGCGCCGCCTTCTGGACCACGTAGCCGTTCGCAGGGCTGTAGACTGTTAGGGTCCTTACAGGCTTACCGGTCTCCTCAATCTTCTTTATCTGTGCCTCGCTTATGTCCCACAGCCTCAATCTCTGTTTTGCCGCCTCGACGAGCGCATCGGCATCACCTTTCAGCATGCCTGTCATGCCCTCGTACTTCACGTCGCTGGCCTTCCCCTGTCCCGCCCATTTTAACACGTTGATAAACTCCTGCTGCGTCGCCACAAGTTCCGGGCTGTAGATCTCCGCCAAAGGCTCTCCCTTTTTCACATACTTGCCGTTGTAATCGACATAGAGCTTCTCGATCCAGCCCTCGAATTTCGTATTGACCGTTGATAGCCTTCTTTCGTCATAGTCCACGATCCCCACGGTCCTGATCACCTCGGTGAGAGGTCTCACCTTCACCTCGACGGTCTTCACCCCTATCAGTTGCTGCTTATCGGACGATATCTCGATGGTAGGCACCTCTTCCTCTTCGTCGACTGCAGTGTCCTGCGGCGCTGCATTCTTAGCCTTTTCTGCCGGCGCAGCTTGCGGCCCCGGTGAAACCTGCGCCCTCGGCACGGTCTTCTTGTTTTTCTGGCCGAACCCTGAATTCGACAGAGAAAAAATCAATCCTGCGGCAATGGCCACTGCCGCTATGACTATCAGATGACCTTTTTTCATCGCATTTGTCCTCCCGGCCCGGTGCCTCCCGTGACCGCTTCGATCCTGGCTATCGCCTTTTCCCTCTCGGAGAATTGTCCCCAGTACAGGGTCTCATATTCAAGGAGCGCCTTGAGTCTAGATATGACCGTGAGCGCGTCCACCTTGCCGGTAACGTACCCGGAAAGGGCCGAATCGAAATCCTGATATGTCTTGGGGATCAGACCGTTCTTATACAGGTCCATAAGTTTTTCCGCAGTCCTGACCATGGAATAGTTGTCCCTGATGCCCGAGGCGATCAACAGTTTCGTCGCTTCGAGCTCGTTCTTGGCCCCGACCTGCAGCGCCTCGGCCTCGAAAACGCCCTGTCTCTGCTTTGTCTTGTAATAGAGAGGGATATTGATCGCCGTCCTGAGCGCCCACATGTCCATAAAGGGCCCGCCCTTTTTGTCATATTCGGCGGAAACGGTAAAATCAGGATAATATTCCTTCTTGGCGAGCAGGACCTTCACCCGGGAGGCGGCGACCATCCTCTCTTTCGCCTTGATCTCCGGAGACCTTTCATAAGCGCTCATCAGAAGCCTGTCCATGCTTTCTTCGTACGGGCGGTATGCGGGCTCGACCGGCCTTCCGAGCGGCGTGTTCACGTCCCTTCCGACAGTCGTATTGAGCATCGCCTCGGTCGACTGGATCTTCTGCCTGAACATCTCCTCTTTCTCGAGGAGCATATATTTTTCGGCCTGGGCCATCAGGACCTCCTGTTGTGAGCCTTTTCCCGAGGAGTATCGCGCAAGCGCAGCGTCTTCGATCTGTGAGAAGAGGGCCGTTTTCGCTCTGACCAGCTCAAGGTCCTTGTAGGCGAGAAGGAGATCGTAATAAAGCTCCTTCACTTTCGCCGCAATCCGCAGCCTTGTCGACAGATGAAGATCGCCAAAGGTCTCTGCGTCCCTAGACGCGGCATCTTCTTTTAATCCCAGTTTACCCGGAAACGGAAACAGCTGAGACGCCGAGAACATCCAGGCGGACATGAGGGTCTCTCCGTAGGAATACCGGTCGAACCCCTCGTTTTGGTAGCCGACCATGAACATGGGGTCCGGCAGGCTCTTAGCCTGGGGTATTCTGAACCGCGCCGCATCGGCCCTCGCCTCCGATGCGAGCACTTCGGGACTGTTCTTCAGCGCCTCATCGATCAGAGGTTGAAGCTCCAGATTTTCAGCGGCACGTGCCGGACCGCCGAGGAGGAAGATACAGGCAAGGAGGACGGCTGCCCAGTGCGGCAGAAGCCGCTTCCCGAGAGTCCTTCGGCTGAGTGCCATTACGCGCCGTCCCCCCGCATAACCGGCCTACTGCACGTCGACGCTGAACTTCACAGTCGACATCTTACCGCCATGTCTCACCTTCACCGCTACGCTCCATGAACCGCTCATCGAGAAATTCATCTTCGCCTTATATAAGCTGCCATCCAGTGTCGTCGTTGTCTTATAGTTCATCGCCGGCATACCGGGCATCGCGGGCATCGAATAGTCGACGAGCACCTTCGCGTCAGTCACTGCCTTTCCTGCAGCGTCCTTTACAATAACCGTGACATTATTGTCGCCGCCCGCAACCGGGGGGTTTTTGTCGAGAGTCACGGTCACCTCATACCCTCCGACCTTCTTCGTCACCTCGTAATTCTTAGCATATGCAACGCCTGCTGCCAGAATCATCATTACCGCAAATATCAGAATCCTCTTCATTAACGTTCTCTCCTTTACTTTTATCGTCTGAATTCTTTTTCGACAGTCTCTTTGACCTTCTTCACGGAATACCCTTGTTTGTACAGCTCGAAGGCCCGCAGGGCCTCCCCAAGACAAATGTCTCACATCAAAGCGTTGTTGTCAACGCGTCTCTCACCTCCCCCGGATTTCGTTTATTCTACTAAAATTTAACCTAATATTATGAAGAAAATTTGAAATATCGCTAATTTTCGCATTTTTTTAGAATATGATCCATATCAATGACAGCAGGCGGACTTCTCGATACAATGGAATCAGAAGACCGCATAACGAACTGGAGGCCATGATGGAACTGAGCGCAAAAACGAAGATCGATGATCTGCTAAGAAAATATCCCTTCCTGATGGACTACTTTATCAGCAAGTCCCCGAAGTTCAAGATGCTCGAAAGCTCTGTGATGAGAAAAACGGTCGCCAAGGTGGCCCCGCTGGCCCACGTCGCTTCAATAGGCGGCATCGAGATCGGCACCCTTCTTTCGGAGATCGCCGCAGTGATCAGGGAAAAGACAGGAGAGGAAGTTGTGGTCGCGGGGGCCGGGCCGGTTGCGGGAGTGGAAGCGGACCGGCAGGAGATATTGAAGGGAATCATAAAAGACCTCCACAAGGGCGTCGACATGCCGGTCCTCAAACAGCGATTCCATGAGCTGATCAGGGACATCGACCCTTCGGAGATCGCAAAGATGGAGCAGAGGCTGATCGAGGAAGGAATGCCGGAGAGCGAGATAAAGCGGCTCTGCGACGTGCATGTTGAGGTCTTCAGGGAATCCCTCTCGCAACAGGAGGCGCCGACCGTTCCTCCGGGTCATCCCATCCATACGTTCATGAAGGAGAACAGGGCTGCCGAGGATATCATCCGCGAAATGACCGGCATAATGGAGACGCTATGCGATTCACCTGACAAGGAGGTCTTCAAACAGCACAGCGAAAAACTCGCCGGACTCGTGGCGAGGCTATCAGAAATCAACCTGCATTACCTCAGGAAGGAGAACCAGCTCTTTCCAATCCTCGAACAGCACAACATCTCGGGACCTTCTGAAGTAATGTGGGCGCTCCATGACGATATACGCCAGATGTTCAAGTACGCCGGCGAGCAGATTGCCGGCCTTCAGGTGCCGCTAGTATACGGTACGCTGAAATATCTCCTCAAGAGCGTCAACGACATGATATACAAGGAAGAGCATATCCTCTTCCCGATGGCGAAGGAGATGCTGTCTGACTCCGACTGGGAAAAAGTCAAAAGGGGCGAAGAAGAGGTCGGCTACGCCTGGATCAGACCGGATACGGGATGGATGCCGCAGGTAGAAGTCCCCCCGGCGGAAAAATCACTCACGGGAACTTTCCCTTTCGACACGGGCCATCTCACGGTCGAACAGGCGGACCTGATATTAAAACACCTGCCCCTCGACCTTTCCTTCGTAAACGAAGACGACGAGGTCGTCTACTATTCCCGGGGCAAAGAACGGATATTTCCGAGGAGCCCCGGTGTTATCGGCAGAAAAGTCCAGAACTGCCACCCCCCGAAGAGCTACCACGTGGTGCAGAAGATACTCGACGAATTCAGGGCCGGCACGAAAGACGTTGCAAACTTCTGGATACAGATGAAGGGGAAGTTCATACTAATAAAATATTATGCCGTCCGGGACGCGAAGGGAAACTATAGGGGAACGCTGGAAGTAAGCCAGGACGTGACGGAGATCAGGAAGCTCGAAGGACAGAAGCGTCTGCTCGACTGGGAATAGAAGGTGCAGGTTTTCATTTCGATTGCGCAGCGGGCAATTAGGTAAAAGGTTCACTTCTTCTTTTTCCAGAAGGAAAGGTCGTCTATCGCCACCTTGAGGAGTTCGCGGGGCGTTTTCTTCGACATCTCCTTGCACCTGCAGTCTTCCCCTTCGCCCTGCGCCGCCGGTTTCCCGGCTTCGCTCTTCTTCACCGGGCCTTTATCCGGTCCTTTTGTTCCCCGTCTGTGCTTTGCCATCTCTTCCTCTCCTTTCTTATTTTACCCTGCGCGAACGGAAAGCGGTATCGCGCCCCCCGGAAGGGAGCCTTTTCCCCGGATTCTCCACATCGGTGCAACAGCCCCTGTTCTTTGGGCCCCGTTGCATTATATTGCCGGACATGCTACCATTCCAAACCGTGACCGCGAAAGGTCGGACGCAAGCCGGTCATACCGGAGGTACTATGAAGATCGATTTTACAAAAAAAGAATATCGCGCGCTTCTTGATCTGTTACAGATCGCAGACTGGGTCCTTCACGCCCACAAGGCGGAAGAACCCCCGAAAACGAAACTTTACCGCGAACTCGAACAAAAGATATTCTCCTTGGCAAAGGACTTCGGTTACGAGGAACTTGTCGAACACGCTGCTGCGCAGGACCGTTATTACCCTACCCGGGCGCTCGAGGAAAGCGGCCCGGCCATGGACTTCATTGAGGACTTCGAAGAGGACGCGTTCTGGTCGCAGCTTGCCAAGCACCTGTCGGAAAGAGACCTTCGCAGGGAAATAGGGGAGCAGCAGTTGGATGCCCTCGACCGCGGAGAACTGTGGGAACTGCTCGAGGTACACGAGACAAAATATTGGGACGAGTTTCAAAGGCACGGCGTCGAGCGCCTCGAAATCACCGAACATCCCTGGCACGAAACACCGAACATGCCCACGGCATAGGACTCCGTTTATGCTATCCCCCGAAAAATATCGGGGTCATCGCTGGCGATGCCGTCGACTCCCTTCGCGATGTATTTCTTAGCTTCCTTCTTCGAGTTAATCGTCCAGACCACCACCTTGAGACCGTTTTCGTGGGCACTCTCGATGTCTCTTGCATGGACAAACCTGTAGAGAGGAAGGAGGTACTGCGCCTGCAGCGCCAGCGCGGCCCTCACCGGATTCTTATATCTCGCATAGATGAGGCCGGTCTCTATTTTTTTGTCCGCCTCCCTCACGCGTGAAAGCACCTCTTCGTGAAAGGAGACGACTATCGCCCTGTCCTTCACTCTTTCTCTTCCGATTACTCCGAGAACTTTCTTTTCGTATCCCGCTTCCTTCAGTTCGACCAGAACTTTTTCGATCTTCCCCTTGACGAACCGCAACGCCTCTCCCAGAGTCATAATCCTGTTGCCCGTGAGATCTTTCAGTTCACGCAGTGTCGCCTCCCTCACGCGACGCTTCTTGCCGTAGACCCTTTTCAGATTGTCGTCATGGATAACGACCAACCCGCCGTCGGCCGAACTCCGCACATCGAGTTCAATGCCATTCACCCCCATCTCGATGGCCTTTCCAAAACTTTCGCGCGTATTCTCGGTTTCATGTGCCTTGGCACCACGGTGGCCGATCCTCAGAAACATCCTTCCGCCTTCCTCCCTTTTTAATAGTATAGTGCCGGATGCAGCCGGAGACTATCCGGCATTGCCCAGCCGCGTGTATGCCCTACTCTTCGTACGGCGACAAATGGAAAAGACCGTCCTTTATCTACATGGTAGTTTCAGTTCGTCTGCGACTGCGGCAAAGGCCCGCTTCCTGTGCGTGACTGGATAGCCCGGCTGAGACGTCCGCACGAACCTCGGCTTCATTTTCACGGTCTGGGACCGGATGTTCGGGACCTACACGGCCCCCCGGTCAATAGAAAGAAACTTAGCGCTCGGGTTTGTCCCGACGCGGAACCGCCTCATCAGGATGATCGTGGGATTCTGACTCGTCGAATACCATGATGAAGAGGACATCATCTGTCCGTCAAGGGAAGAAAAAATATATGCTCGAAAAAAGGGTTGACATATCATCCTTAAGCGCTTAATATTATGAGTAAATTGCCGGACGGCAGTTTATATCTTTATTATGGGAGGAGGTTCACGAATGAAGAAGTTAGTGATTATTATGTTCGGTTTGATGATTGCGCTTTCCCTGACGTTCATGGGATGCCAGAAAAAGGAGGAGGCACCCGCGCCGGCTCCTGAAACGGCACCCGCACCGGCTCCTGCACCGGCACCGGCTCCTGAGAAGAAGGAAGAGGCAGCACCGGCCCCCGCGCCTGAGCAGAAGAAAGAGGCGGCTCCGGAGAAGAAAGAGGCGGCTCCTAAAAAGAAACCCGCAGCCGGTTATTAATCGACTCGCAACGAAGGGGGCCAAAAGGGCCCCCTTCGTCAATAACACCCGCACAATCAGTCCTTTCTCATCGAACCCTACTCGGAAGATCCGAACGAAAAGACCCCCGAATTTGATCTGACCTGAAACATTTCGCCTTCTTCCTGTATCAGGTATAATGAATACAGCAAAGCTCTTCACACACACAGCGGCCCTTTATGGAAAAAGAAACAATCAGTACTGAAAGCGGCGTCGTACTGTCTGTCGAAAAACAGGCCGATGATGTCCGCGCGGAATTGGATATCAGCAGCAACGCTGCTGTGCCGTGCCTCCTTCACTGGGGACTCCGTCGGCGCGGAGACCCTTCCTGGCAGGCGCCTCCTCCTGATTCCTGGCCGGAAGGAAGCCGCGCATTTGACGAAAAGGCGATCCAATCCCCCTTTCTCAGGCAGGACGGCCAGGGCCGGATAACAATCAGACTCGGGAAATCATCGGATTTCCGGTCGATCGACTTCGTCCTCTTTTTCCCGGACGAAAACCGCTGGGACAACAACAGGGGAAAAAATTACCGGATCGAAATCCCGGGACGGCCGTCACCCTATGAGCCGGCACTCGGCGACCGCGCAGTCGCGGAGATCGCCGAGGAAATCATAGAGCATGAGACCTCCGGGAATTCCTGGACACTGATGCACCGGTTCAATCTCTGCTACGACCTGTTGGACAAGGCAAAAGATACGGAAGAAGGCCTTGCCCTTGTCTTCGTCTGGCTCCGCTACTCTTTTATCAGGCAGCTGGATTGGCAGCGGAATTACAATACGAAACCAAGGGAACTCGGCCATGCCATGGACCGCCTCACCCTTAAACTTGCCGGCATCTACGGGGAGCTTCCCGAAAGAAGGGAACTGGTGCGCCTCATCATGACCACCCTCGGCAGGGGCAGCGACGCCCAGAGGGTGCGAGACGAAGTGCTGAATATAATGCACCGTCACCACATAAAGGAGGTTTCGGGCCGCTTCATGGAAGAGTGGCACCAGAAGCTTCACAATAATGCAACGCCGGACGATATCGTCATCTGCGAGGCATACCTCGAATTTCTAAGGAGCAACGGCAACCTCGAAAGGTTCTATAAAACACTCAATGACGGCGGCGTTACGAAGGAAAGGCTTGAAGGCTATGAACGGCCGATACGTTCTCATCCGGATTTCATTCCGCATCTGAAGGACGCCCTCATAGGGGACTTCGAGCATTTCCTTGGCATCCTGAAGGCTGTCCATGCCGGCACGGACCTCGGAAGCGCCATACATGCGGCACGCTACCTCTTCGACAGCGACATGCACCAGCTCATGGATTTCATATGGTATCATCACGACGACTGGAAGATGCCCGCGGTCCAGCTCTCCGAAAAAACCACCGAGGCCCGCCGACGTATCGCAAGGTTGCTGTCGGGGCATCAGGACAGGATACGGGACCTGCTCTTCCTTGATATTGCGCTCGCGGATTTCCTGAGGATCGTCACAGAGAAGAATCTCGGCCCTGATCAGGGTCCCAATGAATTGGTGGACCTCGCTGCATCGATGCTCGAAACCCTCTGCCTGTCCGGCCAGGGAGAAGAACTGGACTATGTCAGGAAAGATTGGGAACGGCTCGGGAAGAAGCCGCGATTCGACAGGGAATGGTCCCTGCATGCAAAGGCGGTTTCCGATCGCATGGCCGCCGTTGTCGGGGAGTCTGTAGACAGGCTGAACAGACTGCTCCAGCCGAAGGCGAAATTCCTCGGCAAGGCATTTCATGCCCAGACGTGGGCCGTAGAACTGTTCAGTGAAGAAGTCGTACGCGGCCTGCCGGTCTTCGCCTTGTCGCTTGTCCTGAGATACCTGGATCCCCTGCTGAGGAAGAGCGCACATATGGGGAACTGGCAGCTAATAAGCCCCGGTGAAGGGACCGCTGAAATAGCGGTGACGGAGACATTGAAGTCTGTTCAGGGCAGAAGTTTTTCACACCCGGTCCTGATCGTCACTGATAAGGTCTCGGGCGACGAAGAGATCCCCGGCGGAGTTGTCGCCATCATCACCCCTGCGGTCATCGACATACTCGCGCATCTTGCGGTCCGTGCGAGGAATGCAGGCGTCCTTTTTGCGACCTGCTACGACACGGGACTTATCGGCAATTTGAAATCGCTTCTGGGCCACACGGTAAAGATAGGCATACGCAGCGGCGATGTGGTATTCGAGGAGAGCAGCAGCCTCGTTGAGACGACTGCTGAGAGGCACGCCCCCCTCCGACATGCCGCATCGCGTCCTTCTTTCACTTCCTATGCGCTTACGATGGAGGAATTCAACGAAGATAATGTCGGCGGAAAATCGAACCACCTGAAGCAGCTGAGGGGAAAACTTCCCGACTGGATCGGCCTTCCGGCGTCAGCGGCGATCCCCTTCGGTGTCTTCGAAAAAGTACTGACTGATAAAGCAAACTCCGAAGCTGCAACGCAGTACAGTCGCCTTCTGGCAGAGGTTGAAAAAGGGGGCGAGAACAAAGTGGAACTTCTCCAGGCGCTCCGCGAGAATATACTGAAGCTTGCGGCGCCTGATGAGCTCGTTGCCTCCCTGCGTGTTGTCATGGAAAAATCCGGGCTCCGGTGGCCGGAGAATTGGGAAGACGCCTGGACCTGCATCCGGAAGGTCTGGGCCTCAAAATGGAACGAGAGGGCCTATCTCAGCCGCAAGGCAAACAACATATCCCATGACGACCTTTTTATGGCTGTGCTGATCCAGTCCATTGTCGCGGCAGATTATAGTTACGTGATCCACACCGTCAACCCCTCCACCGGAGCAAGCGAAGAGATTTACGCCGAGGCTGTGAAGGGACTCGGGGAGGCGCTCGTCGGCAATTATCCGGGCAAGGCCTACAGCTTCACCTGCCGGAAGGGGCAACCACAACCCCGGCTGCTTTCCTTTCCGAGCAAACGAGAAGGACTTTTCGGGACGGGCATGATCTTCAGGTCCGACTCCAACGGCGAAGACCTGGCCGGATTCGCAGGTGCCGGACTTTACGACAGCTTCATCTTCCCGAAGCCCCGCAGGATCACCCTCGATTACAGCGCCGACCCGCTTATCTGGGACGACTCATTCAGAAATAATTTTTCTGTCGCGATCGCCGAGATTGGTGAACTTGTCGAAGGGGCGCTGGGACCGCCGCAGGATATCGAGGGCGCATACTCGAAAGGTAATTTTTTCGTGGTCCAGTCACGGCCCCAGGTGGGCGTCTGAATGCCCGACAGGCCCCGCATCCGGATAGGCAATCAGACCGCCTTTTCCGCAGAAAGAGTGACCCTTCCCTTCGAGTTCGCTGTCGACCACGGCTTCGACGCCTTCGAATGGTTCCCTGACAAGAAGGAAACAGGAGAGGGCTGGACGGTTCGGGACATTCCGGCTGAAGTCCGCTCATCGATTAGGGCAACTGTGGAGGCCCGCGATATTCGTCTTTCGGTCCATGCGCCCTGGCCGTCTGACCCTTTAAGCGGGGATGCCGCCCAGTCTTTCAATGATGCGATCGATTTCGCAAAGCAGATCGGCGCATCTCTCTTTATTGTCCATCTCAGGACGGACCTTGGGATCGGGGCTTATGCCGAGGCGCTCCGGCCTTTCATGCAACTTCTCAGGGAGGCGGGGATCGGTCTTGCAATAGAAAATACTGTCTTAACTTCGCCCAAGGACATGACAGCTATTTCCCGGCATCTGAGCGGATTCGGCGAAGATACGGCATCTCACGTAGGAATATGTCTTGACCTGGGCCACGCAAACCTCTTCCGCGAAACCCGCAACGACTACCTCAGGTTCTTCGACATGCTCGGCCCGGAAGTCCCCATAGTTCATGTCCACATGCATGAAAACTACGGGGACCAGGACAATCATCTCACGATCTTCACCGGGCCGGCGGGGAAAGACGCCTCCGGCATCAGGGCATTTGTCGAGCGACTGAAGAAAAGAAATTTCTCCGGCTCCATCATCCTGGAACAGTGGCCGAGTCCCGAAGGCCTGCTCGTCGAAGCCCGCAACCGTCTGATCGAAATACTTGGCACAAGGCCGGAGCACCAGCAGGCAAAGAGCAGCGCACCGGAGGAGGAAGATAACGTCACCAAGTTTGTGGAGGCAAACAGACGTTTACTCAGTTGGAGAAAACGCCTCGAATGGGTACTGCGCTTGCTGACGGATACTACAGAGGGGCCCGGCCCCGAACTCCTGACGTATATAGCCGTCTATCTGCGCTTCTTAGGCACAGGGGAGGTACGTTGCAGCGAAGACGGCGGCCACTACCGTCCCTCGCGTCATGCTAATATCTCAGGACATATCTATGAGAGACTCGTCACCCTTGCCACTGCCGACAACCGGTTCGTAGTGAGGAAGATATATCCCTGGCTCCCCTCTTTCGACAGCGAGTTCAGGCGTTCGGAGCCGCTCACGCTCATCAGGGATATAGCCCACCGGAACGATATCCCCCGGGAGCTGAAGCAGGAGATCAAGACAACACTCCAGAACAAGCTGCACCGCTCGGCAGGGCCTGAGGACCTCGCCGTCTCCTCGGCGCTACTGGAAAGGATCACGGCACCGGGCGCTTCCTATCCGCAGTCATTTGTCGCGGAATTCAGGCGATTTCACGAGGAGCTGAAGGATTTTTTCAACGCCGGCTCGCTTAAGGAACTGCTCCTCCGGATCATCGAAAAAGATGAATTCGGGGACGTTCCGCTACTTCATGAATTTATCGCCATCCTCGACCGTCAAGGGAAAGACCGCGACGCGCTGAAGGCGCTTGAACTTCTCACAAACATCCGTGCCCGCCTCGTGCCGCAAACTCTCACTGACAGCGGCGCGACAGGCCTCCGGCTGCAGATCGCAGATATCAGGCTCGAAGACCATTCATTCGTTCTTCTCAGCCTTATCACAAATGCTGTCGAAGGCCGCATCGCCCGGGAGAAGATGCCATGGAAAACAGCGCTTCGTGCTTCCGTGCTTGCGGTGGCAAACATTCGCTTCGGCGGATTCGACCCCGAAGAATGTGCGGCAATAGAAGCGGAGACGGAGTCGGTGTCTTCTGTGTTCGATCACCGCAGGCGGGATAGTCTCCTCAGGCTGAAGGCTTCGGCCGACAGGTGCCTGAGACTTGCCGAATCATATAGAGACAAGATCCTTGCACTTTTTCCGGAAAAAGCGAAGATGCTTGGACGGGCACTCGGTGTCGCAGAACATGCGATCAGTGTCTATGCGGACGCTGATATCAGAAGCCATCCGGTTTTTCAACTTTCCAAGCTGGCCTCACTTCTCCTGAAGGAGATCAGGGAAGCGGCGTCGCTTCCCTTCTGTGACGTTATCGTGCCGGGGGCTGCCGGTGGAAGACTTCTGACCGGCCCTTCCCTTTTGTCTCTGCCGGTCACGCAGGACGGACCGGCCGTTGTGCTCACGGAGCGGGCAGCGGGAGACGAGGAGATACCCCCTTATGTCACCGGCATTATCGTCACCGTCGAAACTCCACTACTTTCCCATCTCGCCGTGCGCGCCCGCCAAAACGGCACTGTTTTTATATTCTGCGGGGATTCGAAGCGGATCGAAGAAATAAAGACATTTTCGGGGAAACCGATCTCGATCGCTACAGCCGGCGGGAATTTCCGGGTCTCCTCTGCCGAATTCAGCAGCAGCGGGGAGTCCGGCAGACTATGCTTAAGGACAGCCGGACTGATCGCGCCGCCGATAGAGTATCCGGGAGAGGCGCTGATCGCTCTGGACCTCATAAGCACTTCGGCGGGAGGCGGGAAGGCGTATGGCGCCCGCAGACTCGGGGAGATCGCTGAGACGGAGAGTGCGGGATTCAGGGTGCCCGGGGGCCTCGTGGTCCCCTTCGGCGTTATGGAAGCATCGCTTCGTTCCAATTCCGCCCTGGCTGAGGAATATGCATCGCTGACCGCAGAAATCGATCGCCCGGCGCTGTCTGCGCAGAACGTCTGCCTCAGGAGGCTGAGGGAGATCATCATGCAGCTTATGCCGCCCGGCGAAGTGCTCTCCGGGGTGGCCCGGCATTTTGCGAAAGACAGCATGCTGATGGTACGTTCCAGTTCCAACTGCGAAGATGCCGAAGGCATGGCCGGGGCGGGTATCTACGATTCTGTTGCGAACGTGCCGTTGTCCGAAACCACCGTAGCAATACCCAGGGTCTGGGCGTCACTCTGGAACAGGCGTGCGCTTGATGCCAGAAGGAATGCGGGCATCGCGCATGAAGCTTGCCGCATGGCGGTACTCATCCAGCCCGTGATCCCGGCAGACATTTCCTTTGTCATGCACACCGTCAATCCTGTCAGCGGGAACGAAGATGAAATACTCATAGAGTTAGCAGTAGGACTGGGAGAAACACTTGTATCGGGCCGCGAACCCGGATCTCCTTTTCGCATGATATACCATAAGAAGACCGGGGACCTGGAGATTCTCTCTTTTGCAAGCTATAGCTTCCGGTTGCGGCCGACCGGCCGCGGAGGAACTGTCAGGGAGAGAGTCGATTACTCGGCAATACCTTTTTCCCGTGACGAGGATTTCAGGCGGAAATTAGCTATGCACATAGGAGAATCCGGCGGTCTGGTGGAGCGTGCTTTAGGCAAGCCCCAGGACATAGAAGGGGTCGTCAAAGGCGAAGAGATTTACCTCGTTCAGGCACGGCCCCAGCAAACAGGCCGACAGACAGGGAGGAAGGAATGTCCGACATAGAGAGATGTCCCAGGATTATGGCGTTGTTCCAAAAAAGGATAGACGGCGATGACGCGCTTCTCAGGCTGGCCAGTCTCCGCTTCAGGGAGGCCCGTCTCGGCGCGGAGTATTACGCCGAATCCCCCGACGAACTCGAGTGGCTTCTCGGCTTCAGGCCCTTTCATGATGCCCCCGTTGCCGTCCACCTGCACCGGGATCTCAATATCAGCGAGGAATGGGGCAGACGGCTTATCTTCGATTTTGCCGGCCGCTTCAAGGGAAGGATTTACGGCATTGTCGTCCACGACCGGCCTGAGACTGCGTCGCGGTTCGATGAGTATCTTGCAGCGGTGAGGGATACCGCCTCCCGCCTGGGGCAGATCGAAGGGTGTCCCGGTCTTTTTATCGAATATGCCGCAGGGATCGATCCCGAGATTTTTGTCCTCCTTTTCAGGTCGGTCGCCGACCTCGACAAAGTGAGTGCGTGCGTCGACATCGGGCATATAGGCATCCGGCAGGCGAGGGTCCTTTTTTCGAAGAAATACCCTGATAAGGACATCTGCAGCCTGAGGCCTGACAGTCCCGAACTTCCCTCCCTGATTGGAGACGTCGAAGGCGTCGTCCGCTCGGGACGGGAGAAAGTGCTTCAGGTTATAACGGAGCTCTGCAGCATCGGCAAGCAGCTCCACTTTCACCTTCATGATGCCCATCCGCTATCGACTTTCAGCCCTTTGGGCGTATCGGACCATCTCAGCTTTCTCACCGACATACCCCTGCCCTTCGAATACCGGGGAAAGAGATCCCTCGCCCCTATGTTCGGCCCTGAAGGGCTCGCCGAGGTGGCCGGTGAAGCGCTCCGGAATCTCGGGCCTGAGAAGACCTCTTTTTCGCTCGAGATCCACCCGACCGAGGGAAGACTCTCCCTGGGCAACGCCTCTTATCTCTTCACTCACTGGGTCGACAAGGGAAATGCCGAACGTATGCACTACTGGCTTTCGGTCCTTGCCAGAAACCAGAGGCTCCTGCTCAAATCGTGTCCGGCTGTCGCCGAGATCGCCTATACGAGGAAGATGATCATCTACAATCTCTTTCCGCTCCTGGCAGGGAAGTTTACTGCCTGGGGAAATCATCTTGAGCGGGCCTCTGAGATGGGGTTCAACTGGGTCTTCGTCAATCCGGTCCAGCGTCCCGGGGGTTCCGGAAGCCTCTATTCGATCGCAGACTACTTCGACCTAAATCCGCTGCTCATCGATGCGGAGAGCGGAATAACACCGAAGGAGCAGGCGCAGGAAGTGATGCGCTCAGCGGAAAAACTGGGGCTCAAGGTGATGGTGGACCTGGTCATCAACCACTGCTCTGTGGATTCGGACCTGCTCAAGTCCCATCCGGAATGGTTTCTATGGGAGTCCAGAGGCCGCGTCGCCCATCCCTTCGCGGACGAGGACGGAAAAAAGGTGGTATGGAAAGACCTCGCGAAGTTCGACCACCGTAATACAAGGGACAAGGAGGGGCTTTATCAGTTTTTCCTAGTGGTCACGCGGTATCTTGCCGAACTCGGTTTCAAGGGATTCCGGTGCGATGCCGCATATCAGATACCCAGAAGTCTCTGGGAGAGGCTGATCAGGGAGACGAAGCAACTCCACCCCGACGTACTTTTTTTTGCCGAGACCCTCGGAAACCCTCCGGACCTCACGAGGAAAACCGCAAGCGCCGGGTTCGATTACATCTTCAACAGTTCAAAGTGGTGGGACTTCTCCAGCCACTGGCTGATGAAGCAGTATGCGCTCACGAGGGACATCGCTCCTTCCATAAGTTTTCCGGAAAGCCATGATACGGTCAGGCTATGCGAGGAACTGCGCGGGAACATAGAGGGAGTAAAGCAGCGATACCTCTTTTCCGCCCTGTTTTCCGGCGGGGTGATGATGCCGATGGGCTTCGAATTCGGCTTCCGGAAAAGACTGCACGTGGTGAAGACAAAACCGGAGGACTGGGAGGATACCGGGATCGACCTCACCTCTTTCATCGCCCGCGTAAACAGGATCAAGGCAGAGCACATCATCTTCCAGGAAGACTCGCCTACCGAGATGCTCCACCATGAAAACCCGAACGTCCTGCTCATGTGGAAGGCTTCGACCCACACACAAGAGGAGTCTCTGGTCATCATCAACAAAGATATTTCCCATAGCCAGTACTTTCATGCGGAAAGTCTCCGGAAGTATCTCCAGGCGGGGGCCCCGCTGGTCGATATTTCACCCGAAAACCCCCTGGATTATATCCCCGCTCCCTTCTCCTACGATCTCGCACCGGGTCAGGTGATCGTGCTCATCACACAGAGGGACGTCCCCGGAGAAGATTAGGCGGGCAATCATGCAAAAAAGAGCGGTTTTCAGGGTCTTGCAACATCCCGTTTTCCTTGACCAAAAAGGGCTTCCTCTGATATGCTAAACAATCTCAAAAGAGGAGTCCTTATGGCCAAGATAAAAAGCACTAAAAAAAGGAAAGCCGCTCAGAAACCGAAATCTGCGCAGCCGAAGGCCAAGCCGGCCGTGAAAAAGACGACTGCCGCCGTGAAGGCGACAAAGCCGAAGGTGGCGGCAAGCGCCTCGTCCATGAAGGCTGTGCGGGCTCCGAAAAAAATCACGGGAAATCCCGTCAAAGAGGTGACGTTGAAAACAGTCAAGAAACAGGAAAAACTTTCTCCCCGAGAGGAGAAGATCCAGCATATAAAGCTCAAATTAGTGAGACAGAGGGAGTCGCTCCTGAACGAAGCGGAATCCGCCCTGAACGAACTCCCCGGCCAGACGATATTTCCGGACCTCGGGGACCAGGCAACCGCAGAGACCGACAGGAACTTCATGCTGAGGCTGAGGGGCAGAGAACAGCGTCTCCTGAAGAAGATCGACGAGGCGATCGACCGCATCGATAGCGGGATATTCGGCATCTGCGACGACTGCGGCAATGAAATAGACATCAAGCGGCTCGAGGCAAGACCGGTCACCACGATGTGCATAGAGTGCAAGACCCTCCAGGAGGAAGAGGAGAGGATCAGGGAAGGTTCCTGAGAAGCACCGTCGTAACGCCGGCTGCAGCACTGTAGCCGCTGACAGGTTTTCTCCCGAAATAGACCGCTGAATGCCCTCCGGCTAAAATACGCAATTCGCCTCCGTGCCGGCAAAAAACAGGCATGCTCATTTGCCGCGATGTCCTCAGAGAAAGCCGCTGGAGCATATCATTTCCAGCGGCGGGATCTTTCGCGATTTCCTAATACCTCCGATGCCCGTAGCCTCTGTAGTCCCAATCGCCTCTCCAGCCTCTGTGGTGCCAATGACGGTACCGGAAATACGGCCCATAGCCGTAGTAATACGGCCCATAATACGGCGAATAGTAAGCGCGCCTATAGACCGGATACGGCGGCGCCGCGTAAACAGGACCAGGGTAGTAGTAGGGAGCGGGCGCCCCTATCGAAACGCCGAAAGGCGGTACAACCAGCGAAAAGCCGACGACCGGCCCTCTATACCAGGCGTCCGCCTTGCCCGGGCTGAGTGCCAGTAGAACCCCGAGGGCCAGAACTGCGATCAATACCTTCGAAAACATGGTCTTCATCTTTCTCCTCCTCCGCCTTACCAGGCGTGTCTCTATCTTCTTGATTAAAGAGTAACAAAAGAATATGAAGCTGAAATGAAGGCTTTATGAATAATTGTAAATTTGCTTGGGAAGCAAATAACTGCAGGCATAATATAACGAGCACTGATGCTGCAAACCCAATAAAGGCAACGCAGGAAACAACGGCCCCAAAATCTCTTCATTGACAGTTACGATCGCATGTACCCGAAGATCTTCTTTCCAAAACAGTGAAGTCCCGGATGTCGGGACTATTGCGAACCCTTATCAGGAGAACGCCGCTTCGCTTCGTCCTTCGCCCCCCTGACCGAAGATGAAAGGAGACGACTAGCGGCCGGTTTTCCCGATCGCCCGGGAGCTGACGTATTACAATACGTGAAGTCGCGGAGTTTAGGGGTAATATGTGGAAAGTTCGCTATCGAAGATTTCCTCACAGGAAGCCGCTGTCATTGTCGTACCGCGCCGTCTGAGGTGTACGACCGGAAATCATTGCTGAAGCCCGGGCTCAAGAGTACTTGGGATAGCAAAAGTCAATAATCAAGTCTGACCCCATGTGCTCCAACCTAGAGGTGGAATCGTTAGACAGCGAGACAAAAAAGAAAATCCGACAGATTGCCTGGGAAGTCGGCTTCGAACATCTCATGCATATCTCTCCATTGATCTTTACCCGTCATGAGATCGAGAAATCGCCTCTGCGGGCTTCGGATATTGTCAAGAATATCGAGAAGGAAGGGGTTGCCGTATGACTGGCTGCGCATCTCTATAGGCTGCCCGCTGCAACTCCAGGCGCAACGACGATCGAAAAATGATGGCATAACAAGAGGAGGTATCATATGCATGGAATGAAGGAAATAATTCAGGAAGCAGAATCTCTTCCAGTGGAAGAAAGGGCTATGGTTATCGATTCCTTACTGAAAACGCTTAACCCGCCGTCAGCGAAGATTGATGCCGAATGGGCAAAGGTCGCCAAACGGCGGCTTGCAGAACTGCGCTCATGCAGCGTAAAGGCGGTCCCGGGGCCGGATGTCTTTGAGCAAATACGAGAGCGCTTCGAAAAATGACTTTCTCATTTCACCCCGAAGCGGAAGCTGAGTTTATCGGGTCCCGATCTCTATCCGTTTGATTTTTCAATGAATTTTGGGTTATTATTCCTGCATGGAAATCAAGAAACTTCTGGAAGATTCTGCCCGCTACCTGATGAATACGTATAACAGATTCCCTATCGTCCTCAGAAAGGGACGGGGGATGAAGGTATGGAGTTCGGACGGCAAGGAGTACCTCGACTTCGTCGGCGGGATCGCGGTAAACTGTCTCGGCCACTGCCACCCGAAGGTAGTGGTGGCGCTGCAGAAACAGGCACAGCGGCTTATCCATGTTTCGAATTATTACCACATCGAGCCACAGATCAAGCTGGCGAAACTGCTCGTCGAAAACTCCTTCGCGGACAAGGTATTCTTTTGCAATTCAGGGGCAGAGGCGAACGAGGCGGCGATAAAGCTCTCCCGCCGTTATTTTCGCGAGCAGGTCGGCGTCAACCGCTTCAGGATCATCACCGCGCTGAATTCCTTCCACGGCAGAACGCTCGCGACCGTGACGGCAACGGGCCAGGCCAAATTCCAGGCCGGCTTCGAGCCGCTCGTCCCGGGATTCACTCACGTCGAGTTCAACGACATAGACGCAATCGAGAAGGCGGTCACGAAGGAGACCTGTGCGGTCATGATCGAACCGATCCAGGGCGAAGGCGGGGTGAAGGTCCCCGACCCGGATTACCTGCGTAACCTGCGCGAACTCTGCGACCGCCACGGTATTCTCCTCATCCTCGACGAGGTACAGACCGGTATCGGCCGGACCGGCAAGTTCTTCGCCTATGAGCATTTCGGCATCACCCCGGACATAATGACGCTTGCGAAGGGGCTGGGCGGGGGCGTGCCGATCGGCGCAATGCTCGCGACCGACAAGGTCGCGGCCGGCTTCGAGCCGGGCACTCATGCAACCACATTTGGCGGAAACCCCCTGGTCTGTGCGGCAGCGGTGGCGGCTATGGAGGTGATCCTCGAAGACGGTTTTGTCCTCGACCAATGCCGGAGGATGGGAAAATATTTTCAGAAGAGACTCGAAGAGCTGAAAAAGGAGTTTCCGAGTATCGTCGCGGACATACGCGGAATGGGGCTGATGATCGGCATGGAGCTGACCCGCGACGGCGGCCCAATCGTAAAATCCTGTATGGATAAAGGGCTGTTGATAAACTGCACTGCGGGGAACGTACTGAGATTCATACCTCCGCTGATTGTGACTGAAAAGGAGATCGACCATCTCATCGACGCGCTCGAACAGATCTTCGATCAGCTTTAACAGAGGAGAGAGGATGAAAAGAGATTTTCTCGCAGTATCGGACCTTACCCAGGACGAGATAGGCCGTCTTCTGCAGCGCGCCGGAGAACTCAAGGCGGGTCGGGGCTCCAACCAGTGTCCGCTCATCGGAAAAAGCATAGGGCTTCTCTTTGAGAAGCCCTCCACCCGCACCAGGATCTCGTTCGAGGTCGGGGTATACCAGATGGGCGGCAACTCGATCACCATGAACCCCTCGGAACTGCAGCTCGGCAGGGGTGAAACGATGCCGGACACCGCACGGACGATTTCGCGGTATCTGGACGGGATCATGATACGCACCTTCTCCCATTCAACGCTCCTCCAGTTCGCCGCGGCCGCCTCTATCCCGGTGATCAACGGACTCAGCGACCTCCACCACCCCTGTCAGGCCCTTGCGGACCTTGTGACAATGACGGAAAAAAAGGGGAAACTGAAGGGCCTGAAGGTAGCTTTCATCGGCGACGGCAATAACGTCTGCAACTCCCTTATCGAGGCCGCGTCTCTTATGGAGTTCGATTTCGTGATCGCCTGCCCCGAGGGCTTCGAGCCCGACGCCGACATACTCGAGAAGGCGAGGGCATCCGCAAAGAGCGAGATCGTTGTCCTGCGGGACCCGAAGGAGGCTGCGGGGATGGCTGATGCCGTCTACACCGACGTCTGGGTGAGCATGGGGCAGGAAGGGCAGTCCGACGAAAAGAAACAAAGGCTCAGAGACTACCAGATCAACAGCAGGCTTCTCGCCTGTTCGAAAAAAGACGTGATCGTGCTGCACTGCCTGCCGGCACATCGCGGGGAAGAGATCACGGACGATGTCATGGACGGCCCGCACAGTGTCGTATTCGACCAGGCCGAAAACAGACTGCACGCCCAGAAGGCGCTGCTTGAAATGCTTATCAGATAGACTTCAGCAAAGAGGCAACGAGGCCCGATCACAAGAACAAGCCCTTGTCGTAGCGGGGGGCCGCAGTATATACTTTCGTAACCGGCGATGGTCGGGCGCAAGAAGTTCGGCCCGGACTTTTCCGGAAACCCTGAGCTGAAGGGAACCGCATGAAGTTTTCACATATACATTCTGCGAAAAAAGGCGGTAGTCAGGACAACTCCCTGCCCGGAAAGAGCGCGAAAGAGAACCTTGGATAACGTGCTTTCCGTCATACCCCTCGGTGGGGTCGAAGAGATCGGGATGAACATGACCGTGCTCGAATACGGGGACGACATGGTCGTGATCGACGCGGGTCTGATGTTCCCCGAGGAGGACATGCTCGGGATCGATTACGTCATCCCCGACTTCACCTATATACTCGAAAACAGGGAGAAGGTAAGGGGGATCGTCCTCTCACACGGACACGAGGACCACACCGGCGCCCTCCCCTTTCTCCTGAAGGAGCTGAACGTTCCGGTCTACGGTACGCCCCTGACGCTCGGACTTGTAAGAGAAAAACTGAAAGAGCACAACCTCGAACACGTCGAATTGAACTCGGTGCTGCCGAGGGAGGTCGTCACGCTCGGCGTCTTCGAGATACAATTTATCAGGGTGACCCACAGCATCGTCGACGGCGTCGGGTTCGGGATCACAACGCCCGTCGGGAGAATCGTACATACCGGCGACTTCAAACTCGACCCCACGCCCGTCGACGGACAGCTGATGGACTTCCACAAGTTCTCGGAATATGGTGAGGCCGGGACCGTCCTCCTCATGTCCGACAGCACCAACGCCGAAAAAGGCGGCTTCACCTTTTCCGAGAAAGAGGTGAGGAGGGCTTTCGAGGACATCTTCTCGACCGCAACTGGCAGGATCATCATCGCCACCTTCGCCTCGAACATCCACCGCATCCAGCAGGTGATCGACGTGGCGGCGATGTTCGGAAGGAAGGTGATCCTTTCAGGGAAGAGCCTTGTCGCCAACGCCCAGATCGCGCTCGACCTCGGCTATCTCAAGATACCTGCGGACATGTGGGTTAGGCTCGACGAGTTGAAGCGCCTCGCGGAAAACGAGGTCGTGATCATCACCACAGGCAGCCAGGGCGAGCCTATGAGCGTGCTCTCCAGGATAGCCACGGACGAACACAAAACGATCAAGGTGAAAGCCGGAGACGTCGTGATACTCTCGGCGAAGATGATCCCCGGCAACGAGCGGTCGATCGGCCGGATCATCAACCACCTATTCAGGCGAGGCGCAAACGTGATCTACGAAAAGGTCTCGGAGATCCATGTATCGGGTCATGCCTCTAAAGAGGAGCTTAAATTGATGCTGAACCTCGTGAAGCCGAAATATTTCATGCCGGTCCACGGCGAATTCCGCCACAAGGTCTACCACTCACGGCTCGCCGAAAAGACGGGGGTCCCGAAAGAGAACATATTCATACTCGACGACGGCGAAGTCCTGGAGATTTCGGACAATACCGCGGCAAAGGGCGGCACAGTCACCTCCGGCCGGATCTATGTCGACGGCAAGGGCGTCGGGGACGTCGAAGACATGGTCTTACGGGACAGGAGAAGACTTGCCCATGACGGCATTGTGCTGGTCCTCCTCGGCATCGAGAAAATCACCGGCGCCATTGTCTCCGGTCCGGACATCATATCGCGGGGATTCGTCTTCGAGGACGCGTCGCAGGACGTGATCAACGACGTGAAAGAACTCGTCATCAACAGCATGAAGGAACTCGGCACCGAGGTCGTCGCAGACAAGTCCCTGATCCAGGCGAAGATCCGGTCGGTCCTGAAAAAATACCTCAGGAACACGATGGAGAGAAAGCCGATGATCATGCCTATCATCTTCGAGGTGTAGCAAGACAGTCACTGTATTGCGGGTGCTGCCGACCGATGAGAAAACCGTCGGGTTCGGCAGCGCCCGAGCAACTGTCGCATAGTCGCGTACTATGCAGCCTTGCACAGGGTGTGCAACTGCGCCTGCATCTCTCCCGGAGGAAGCAGTGAATCCGGCACCTCATACTTCTGCAGCGAGCACGCCGCCACCCGCCTGACATAGCTGTCAACACAAAATGCCACGATCTCCTCAGGAAGGATTCCGGAGGGGTTTTCTATCAGCAACGGCTCAACATACCAGGCGCCTTCCGAAAGAGTAACGTCTGGAGATCCGGCCGGTCCGTGCTGGTCCCTTGGTACTGCCCCTTTTGACAGGGCCAGTCTGCATAGATCATATTTTACGAGCTGAAGCCCACTGAGAATAGGATTTGACCCAAGGCCGAGGCGCCCCTTCATCATCGGGAGAAAGCGGTCAAGGTTTACTCCTGAGGAATAGAGCAGCACATCTTTCCCGTCTTTCTTGTCCTGCCTCACCGCAAAATAGAAATAGTCCGTCACATAAGCGCTGTCCTTCATTTCTACCTCCTAAAGTTTTTATATAGCTTATCAGCTAATAATCATTATAACTTTATTACTCCTTTTTGCAAAGCCTTTTTCCTTCCATACTATTTTTTGTGAATTCGCCTCCTGCGAATGACCCGATCTTTAACTGCGTTCGGTAGACAGAGTCCTGTCTTTTACTTGTTGACAGCGGATCGGAAACCCCCGATAGATTGCTCCCCGCGATTGTGATAAAGTGGAAGAAAAGCCAATGGAGGACTGGATGAAGGCATATGAGCTCAGGGAAGCATTCGGCATCGATCATCTTGCGATCACCGGTCAGGTGACGCCCTCACCCGGACGTGGTCAGGCGCTCGTGAAGCTCAGGTCGGTATCCCTGAACTACAGGGACCTTCTGGTGGTCAAGGGCCTTTACAATCCTCATATCCACCTGCCCTTCACCCCCTTTTCCGACGGAGCGGGCGATGTAGTCGCCATAGGGGAAGGTGTTTCCCGGGTGAAAGTAGGGGACCGTGTCGCAGGCATCTTTATGCAGGACTGGCTCGGGGGTAAGTTGACCGAGGCCAAACAAAAGTCGGCCCTGGGAGGCGGAATGCAGGGCATGCTTGCCGAATATGTCGCCCTGAGCGAGGATGGTCTCGTGCATATCCCGGAACATCTCTCCTACGAAGAGGCTGCCACTCTTCCCTGCGCTGCAGTGACCGCATGGCATGCGGTTATCGAGGCCGGCCTTAGGCCGGGAGACCGAGTGCTTCTCCTCGGCACCGGCGGCGTGTCCCTTTTTTCCCTTCAGTTCGCAAGGATCACCGGAGCAGAGGTGATCATCACTTCAGGCAGCGATGAAAAGCTTGAGAAGGCCGCCCACCTCGGTGCCGCCCACGGCATCAACTATAGGACATTGCCGGAGTGGGACAGGAGAGTACGCGAACTCACGGGAGGAGCGGGAGTCGATCTCGTGGTGGAAGTCGGGGGCGCAGGGACACTGCCGCAGTCCATCAGGGCGGTCCGCACAGGTGGGAGAATCAGCCTGATAGGCGTCCTGACAGGTGCCGAAGGAGAGATAAATCCTCGTCCGATCGTCATGAAGAACGTCAGGCTGCAAGGGATCTTAGTCGGCTCGCGCGAGATGTTCGAATCAATGAACAAGGCGATTATTCTGCACCGGCTCCAGCCGGTGGTCGACCGCGTCTTTTCCTTCGGGGAAGTGCGCGATGCGCTCAGGTATATGGAAAGCGGCAGCCACTTCGGCAAGATCTGCGTCTCCTTGTCGTAGCCTTTACGTGAATTACAATCAATCCTGCCGCTTGTCCGCCAATCTGTTTGGAGGGATTTTATGGACTTTTTCGGCATCCTCGCCTTCTCCTTTGCGCAGCTATAAGATATATTTACAGCAACCCTATCTGGTATAATTCCGTAATGTTTGATGCGATTATTCTCGGTATCGTCCAGGGGTTGACGGAGTTTCTGCCTGTCAGCAGCACCGCACATCTGATACTCTTTCCGTGGCTGTTCCACTGGGGCGGGGTCCTCGATTCGCTCACCTTCGACCTGGCCCTGCATGCCGGGACCCTCTTTGCCCTGCTGCTCTGCTTCTGGAGAGATTGGCTCGACATCCTGATGAAAAAACAGAAACTTCTCCTTCTGATCGTCCTGGCGTCCGTACCTGCCGGCGTGGCCGGAATACTCCTGGAGCATATCGTCGAAAGCAGGCTGAGGAGCCCGCTGGTTATCGCCGCCTCCCTTGTTGCGGTAGGCGTCCTCCTGCTCGCTTCCGAAAGGGCCTATAAGCACAGAAGGGTCGACGACCTCGGCTACGCCGATGCGGTCGTGATCGGCCTTTCCCAGGCGGTCGCCCTCATACCCGGGGTCTCCCGCTCCGGCATCACCATATCGTCGGGGCTATTCAGGGGACTCGAACGAGAATCCGCGGCGCGGTTTTCGTTTCTCCTCTCAACCCCGGTCATCGGGGGCGCGGTGCTCCTGCACCTGAGAAAAATGCTGGCCGGAGGCGCGGGCCACGACACCTCTCTCTTTGCGGCGGGTTTTATCGCATCGGCCCTGACCGGGCTTGCAGCGATCAAATTCCTTATGAATTTTCTGAAAAAACATCCTGTAGACGTATTCGCCTATTACCGGTTTGGGCTGGCTGCTGTTATAATGATAGGGATATGGCTGAAAGGGTAAAACGGGTCGGGCAGGAGGTCCTCGGGGTACTCTCAGCCCTCGGGAGCGTCTATCTAGGCCTCAGCGTCTATACATACTCAATATGGGACCCCTCTTTTTCCACATATTCTCCCCACGCGCCTTCCGGGAATTATGGAGGTATCGCCGGCGCTTATCTTGCCGATCTTCTCATCTCGATTATGGGCTATACCGCGTTTGCGCTCCCGGCCTTCCTTCTTTTCTACGGAATCCGGAGGCTCATCGGAAAAGAGGGGCAGAGGGCCTACCTATTCGGGGCGCTCCTCTTTCTCTTCTCCTCGTCGGTACTGCTCACCCTCTTCTTCGAGACCTTCAACCTCAGAGGCGGGATCAGGAATGCCGGAGGACTCGTAGGTCTCGGTACTGCGTACTTCCTTGAGAAGTATCTTTCTCTCCTAGGCGCCTATCTCTTCTCCCTTTCCGGATTTCTAACGTCGCTCGTCCTTCTCTCGCCGGTGTCGCTGATGTCGTTGTCGCTCAGGAGAAGGGAGACAAAACCGGCGGACGAGAAAGTGAAACCCGGGATCGTCGAGGAGGAGATACTCATCGGCGAACCCGAAAAAACAGGCTCGGGTTCGATACCCACGGGTCCTATCGTAAAGGAGCATGCGGAGCCTCAGCCTGAACTGTTTCCGGAGGCCGAAGCGGACAAGGCACCACCGGTAAAGCCCATACAGCCGCGGTCATCGCCGAAGGGTCGGGGATATACGCTTCCCTCGGTCGAACTTTTAACGACATACGACACGTCCGCCCTGCGGCCGTCGAAGGAAGAGCTTCTTTCCAACTCAGCGCTCCTGGAGGGCAAACTGGTCGACTTCGACGTCGAGGGGAAGATAACGCATGTGCATCCCGGTCCCGTGGTGACGATGTATGAGTTCGAGCCTGCGCCGGGCGTAAAGATCAACAGGGTCGTCTCGCTCGCCGACGACCTCACACTCGCGCTCAAGGCGCAGAGCACCAGGGTCGCCCCGATTCCGGGAAGCTCCACGATAGGGATCGAGGTGCCCAACAAACAGCGGGAGATCGTGTCGCTCAGGGAGATCCTGACTTCCGACATATTCAAGAAAAGCCGCTCGAAACTGACGCTTGCGCTCGGCAAAGACATCTTCGGCAACCCTATCGTCGCGGACCTTGCCAAGATGCCCCATCTCCTCGTCGCGGGCGCAACGGGCGCAGGCAAGAGCGTTTCGATCAATTCGATGGTGATGAGCATCCTCTTCAAGGCGACGCCTGCCGAGGTGAAGATGCTGATGATCGACCCGAAGCTCCTCGAACTTTCGATGTACGAAGATATCCCCCATCTCATATCGCCGGTGATCACGAACCCGAAGAAAGCGGCCGAGGCGCTGAAGAAGATGGTTTTCGAGATGGAGCGGAGGTACCGGCTGCTTGCAGAAAAAGGGGCGAGGAACATCGAGAGCTTCAACAACCAGTCCGCCGACGAAGAGAAGCTCCCCTGCGTCGTGATCTTCATCGACGAGCTTGCCGACCTGATGTTCGCCTCGTCGAACGAGGTGGAAGATTCGATCACAAGGCTCGCCCAGATGGCGAGGGCCGCAGGCATTCACCTTATCATTGCGACGCAGAGGCCGTCGGTCGACGTTATCACCGGCCTGATCAAGGCGAACTTCCCGGCGCGGATATCCTTTCAGGTCTTCTCGAAGATCGATTCGAGGACGATACTCGACTCGCAGGGCGCTGAACAGCTCCTCGGCAAGGGCGATATGCTCATGATGCTTCCAGGCTCGAGGATCATCCGCGTGCACGGCGCGCTGATCACGGAGGACGAAATCATCGCGGCGACGAAAGTCATCAAGTCCCAGGGCGATCCGGACTATTCGATCTTCGAAGATATCCCGGCTGAGGAACCGGCTGCCGAAGGGCCGTCCGAAGAGCGGGACGAGATGTATTACAAGGCGATCGAGTTTGCCGAGTCCGTCGGGGAGGTCTCGATATCTTCCCTTCAGCGGCGTTTTAAGATAGGATACAACAGAGCGGCCGGCATCATGGAGATCATGGAAGACGACGGGCTTGTCGGGCCGCCGAAGGGTGCGGGCAAACCGAGGGATTTTCTGAGGAGGCACAGTTGAGAACATATCCGAATTTACTTGTCGCGGCGGCATTCCTGTTTTCGTCGCTTTCCTTAATCGCCGGTCCGGCCCGCGCGGCCGGCGTCGATGCCGGGATCGCGAGGATCCAGAAGGCATACGAGTCGATAAAGGACCTGAAAGGGTCGTTCGTCCAGAAGAGCCTGATCAAGGACCTGGACAAGACCGAGACATACAGGGGCGAATTCTTCATTAAGCCGCCGCTGAAGATGAAGTGGGTCTACGCCGGGAAGAACGCGCAGTCGCTGACAATACGCGACGACACCGTCCTGATCTACAAGAAGGCCGAAAAACAGGCCTACAAGAGCAAGTTCGACCGTCAGACGTACGGCCAGACGCCGGTGGCGCTCCTGAGCGGGTTCGGAAATATCAAGGAAGAATTCGCTGTTTCCGGCAGCGGGGATTCGCTCGTCCTGAAGCCGAAGAAGCCGATGGGCAACGTCACCTTCATAAAGATCACATTATCGGCGGAGGGATTCCCGATCAGGGGCCTCGAGATCCATGACTCTTACTCGAATGTGATCAGCGTAGCAATCAGCGGCGTAAAAATCAATACCGGCCTTAAGGACTCGTTTTTCGATCTCACATTGCCGAAGGGGGTAAATGTCTTTGAGCAGTAGTATGAGCATCGGGCCTTCCGGGAGCGGGCAATAAGATGCCCCTGACCGGCGTGCCGGCGAAGGACTATCTCAACAGGGAAGACGATCTCTCCTACCTGAGACGCCTGGCGGACATGAGGCAGGACAGCCTCGCCGCCAATGTGCTTCTTCTGGGAACCCGGGGTGTGGGGAAGACGGAACTCCTGAAGCAGGTCTTCCGTGAGGTCTTCTGGGAAGGCAGGGAGGTCGTCCCCTTCTATTACTCTTTCAAGACCGCAGCGCTCAAGAGTTCCACCTTCGCCAGGGACTATTTCACCCGGTTTTTCAAGCAGTATGCCGCATATGTAAAGAAGGAACCTCTCCTGGTGGACGATGCGGGCATGTCCCTCAACCGCCTCATGCCGGTCCTTTCATCGGCCGGCCTCGACTGGATGCTGGACATCGCCGATGCATTCCAGGAGCATGCCGTCAGCGGGGACCTCTACGGACAGATCCTCGCGGCGATATCGGCACCTGCCGCGACGGCGAAGAGAGGCGGGAGGAGGATACTCGTCATGCTCGACGATTTCACGGCCTCCGAAGATCTTCACGAGGCACGGCGCGGCGATGCCCCCGGGCTTGCGAGCCTCTTTGAGGAATCGATGAAGAACAGTCTCTGCCCGCATATCATCACCGGCTCTCCCGCGACTAGACTGGAAGGGATCTTTTCCGATCCGTCCCTCCGCAAGGACACCGAGAGGATGCAACTCCTGCCGCTCCCGGAAGATACCTCTTTTTCCTTCTTCGACTCCCTCCTGCGCAAGACGCATATCACCTGTGAAATGAGAGAGGCGCTCGGCCTCATCAGGACGGTAAGAGGCAATCCCCTTTATCTCAAGAACATGGCAAAGGCCGCATGGAAGATGAAAAAAAAAGAACTCAGGGAAAAAGATCTCGCCGAATGTTACTGTCTCGAGGTATTGGAAGGCGAGACCGCATTCTACTGGTCCTCTGTCCTCTCAGAGCAGATTCGGACAAAAGGCCTTCTGAGGACCATGCTGAAGCTTCTCATGCGCAGGCAGACGAAGGAGGGGCCCAATGACGAGGCGAGGCTTTCGCAGGTGCTCGGCATCCGCGATGCGGAACTCGGACAGGCGATGGAGATACTCGACGGCAACGGCCTCGGCGGTCACGCCGACCCGGTTTTTGAGGACTTCGTCCGCGCCCTCTACATGAGGGAGATCGAGGGGAGATCGGCAGGAGAGATACGGGAACGGATCGGTGAAAGGTTCGGAGCGCAGCGCGACTCTTCGCGCTTCGAGATGGTCATCCCAATGACCGATCAGGCCGAACTGGTCGCTGCGCGGGCGGTGGAACAGATAGGGAAGAACATCAACCTGGAGCCGGACCTCCTCAATTACATCCAGCTGGCGCTGGTCGAGACCTGTATCAACGCAATAGAACACAGCGGGAGCTACGAAAAAAAGATTTACCTCACCTTTCTCTCGACGCCGGAGCGGCTCGAGATCACGATCGAGAGCCCCGGCAGGCCTTTCTCGCTCGATGCGCTCAGGGAAAGTCCGGTCGAGGAGAAGCTGGCGAGCGGAAGGAAGAGGGGATGGGGCTTTACCCTCATCCGCAAGATCATGGACGACGTGAGGGTCGAGCGGGTCCACGACAGGACAAGGGTAACGCTGATAAAAAATATCAGGAAAAAGGAGGCGCGTACATGACAATCTCTCCTTTTCAAGTCACGTCGAGGCTGGTAAGGGACGTGGCAATCGTCTACCCGAGGGGGTACCTCAACAACCTTTCGGGGGAAGGCCTCGTCAACGAGTGCGGGAAACACGCCCGGGCCGGAATGAAGAAAATTGTCGTGAATTTCCGCGAAACCGACCTGATCAATTCCATAGGGATATCTTTCCTGCTGAACGTCATGGAAGACTTGCAGACCTGCGGCGGGACGCTCTGTTTCACAGAGATGAAAAAGGTGCACCTCGACACCTTCGAGATGCTCGGGCTCACGAAATATTTCCTCTTCTTTCCGGATGAAGAAGCCACGTTACAGGCCCTTCGCACGCAGGGGGGATAAACATGGAACTCAGGAAGGCCCTCTACAATATTTCGGCCCTTGCCGACCTCGGAACCGAAATCACCGCGGAAAAAAATTTTCAGGAAAAACTCGGGTCCCTGCTTCATGTCGTCCTCGGCACCTTCCTGGCCGGCAAAGGGGCGATTGCCTACCGGGAGAAGCCTGAATGCGGAGTGTCATTTGTTGCCCGGAAGGGCTTCGACGACCTGTCCGTTGCGGATATAGACCTCGGTCCTCTGCTCGCTGCGGGAAGAAACCGTCCCTATCGTCCGGCGGGCAACAAGGCCCTCGTCTCAGCAGGGGTCGAGGTGATCACTCCTCTTTGGGACAGAAACGACTTCATCGGCTTCGTCCTGCTCGGAAAGAAATTTACGGCGGCGCAATATACCGAGGACGACCTCGAAATACTCGGGATGATCGCCCATCAGATCGCGATCACCCTGAAAAACCACGCGCTCTTTCACCACGTCACGGAGCAGCTGGAAGAAAACCGGAAACTCTACGAAGAGATGCGGAGGATCTATCACGACACTCTGCAGGCCTTTGCCGCGGCCATCGATGCGAAGGACGTCTATACGAAGCACCACTCGCAGAGGGTCGCGAAGTATTCGGTCGCGATCGCGCGCGAGCTCGGCTGGTCCGAGCATGACATCGAGGGTATTTACGTGGCCGGCTTCCTGCACGACGTGGGCAAACTCGTAATAAGCAATGAAATCCTCAACAAAAAGACACCCTTCACGCCTGATGAGATGAAGGAGATAAGAAGACATTCTCTCCTTTCGTACAAAATCATTTCACAGATCAAGTTCCCCTGGAAGGAGGTGGAAAAGATCGTCAAACACCACCATGAGAGGCTCGACGGCACCGGGTATCCCGACGCACTTTCGAAAGAAGATCTCAGCGAGGGCGCGAAGATCCTCACACTTGCCGATTCTTTTGACGCGATGACCTCAGAGAGGGCGTACCGGAAGAAGATGGACGTCCGGAAGGCCCTCGCCGAGCTGAAGGACTGTCTGCACAAACAGTTCGACGACAAGATCCTGCTAGCCTTCTGCAAGGTGCTCGACAAGGAGATCAGGGGAGAACTCCCGGAACCGGACATACTTCCCCACATCGACAGGGGTTCCGATCTTTCGGTTATCTCGGCGCTCCTCGAAGGCATCATCGAGGAGCTTTCCGGGAACGACCGGGAGGGTTGAGGACAGACCGGCATCTCCCCTCTCCAGCCTCGTTTGATCCGCCTGCCGTCGGCTCCGTATAATATCTGATGCTCATTCTCGGAATAGACACGTCATGCGACGATACCTCCGCCTCCGTTGTTGAAGACGGCAGAAGGATCATCTCGAACATCGTCTCGAGCCAGTCCGACATCCATGCGAAATATGGAGGGATAGTCCCCGAACTGGCCTCTCGAAGACATATCGAGATGGTCATTCCTGTAGTCGACGAGGCACTGAAAAAGGCGGGGGTCTCGTTGCGGGAGATCGCAGCCGTCGCGGTCTGCCACGGACCGGGCCTCATCGGCTCGCTGCTGATCGGCTGCTCTTTTGCAAAGGCGCTCTGCTATTCCGCGAAGATCCCTCTCGTCGCGGTCAACCATCTCGAAGGCCATATCCTCTCGCCGTTTCTCTCGACGCCTGCCCCGGATTTTCCTTTTCTCTCCCTTGTGGTTTCGGGCGGGCATACGAGCCTTTACGCCGGGGAAGGATTCGGCAACTACCACGAGCTCGGGAGGACCCGCGACGACGCGGCGGGCGAGGCCTACGACAAGGTCTCGAAACTGCTGGGTCTCGGCTATCCGGGAGGGCCCGTCATCGACCGCCTCGCCCAAAAAGGCGATGGCCGCGCGATCGATTTTCCGCGCGCCTATCTTCCCGAGACGTTCGATTTCAGCTTCAGCGGACTGAAGACGGCTGTACTCAACTTTCTCAGGTCGCGATCGGGACTGAATAAGCCCGACGCCGCAGCGCTCGACGAAGGTATGATCGGCAACATCGCCGCGTCCTTTCAGACGGCGGTGGTGGATGTGCTTGTGAGAAAGACAGAGTGGGCGATCAGAAAGAAGCGGATAAAGCGCGTCTCCCTTTCGGGCGGCGTCGCGGCGAACAGCGAATTACGGAAACGGATGAAAGAGATGGGCGCGGAACGGGGCGTCGAAGTGTTCGTCCCCCCGGCAGTCCTCTGCACCGACAATGCGGCGATGATCGCAGCGGCCGGGTACCACCATTTCATCGACGGAGAGCTCGCCGGCCCCGGCCTGAACCCCCGCGCCTATCTTCCGCTCTGAACTGCTCCTGCGGGGATTATGCCGCCTTCAACCAGTATTTCAGCGCTTTTATGTCCTCTTCGGTCAGTTGTTCCGTTTCCCGCTTCTTTTCACCTTCCATGGCGGCAAGTACCTTCTCGAGCTGGCCGCGCCATCCAGTCATGTCCGAAAACCCCTGTATCGCGGCCTCGGCATAACGCATCGCTTTTGATATGTCCCTCGCGCCTTCCGCATTCCTGCCGAGACTCACGTACGAGACGCCGCGGGCAAGCAAGGCAGCCCTGTGTTCAGGGTTCCTTTCGATCGCCCTGTTGAAATCCGACAACGCCCTCGTGTAATCGCCTCCGAGCATATGAGCGGAGCCTCTGAAATAGTAAGCCGCAGCGTCCCTGTCGTCGATGCCGATCGCACGGTCAAAGTCCTGTATCGCCATTTCCCGCTCGTTCATCCTGAGATAGCTGACCCCGCGGCTCATAAAGGTGATCGCCGGCTCGTAACCCGCCTCGACCACCTCCGAAAATACTCTTACGCTTTCCTTATACTTCCCCTTCAAAAAATATCGCTGTGCCTTTTCAAACAATTCATCCGCGTCCATATAAAACCTCCAAAACAGTTGAAAATCACGCACCCCTATTTTAAGCATACGAAAAAAAGAGGAGGTCCGCAAGGGCCGGCACAATTAAATTTTTTCAAGAAAAAATCCCCTTCCCTCTCGCTGGCGATTCGCATCGCCCGCGAGATAATTGCCCGGTGCACCTTGACTTTGGGAACAGTACGTTGCATATTAGGAGCGGGTACCATGCGCGGAACTCGTAGATTGTAAAATGTTGCGAGAGCGCAGGGAGTGAAGACAGTTGAAAAGTACGGACGGGGTTCATGTCGGATAGCACTACGGGCGGCGACTCTGCATATAAGGTTTTATCCAGGACAGCGCTTTATACCGTCATTCTTGCATGGATTATCCTCGGCTTCTATATCTTTTCCATATACGACAGTTTCAGCGAAGAATTCTTAGGGTATTTCCTGTCAATGGACCGGTCAGGCGTCAAATTCCGGGCCTTGATACTTCTTGCCCCTTTTATTCTGACTGCACTTGGCTATCTAATCAATGAAAGAGCAAAACTTTTCAGGAAATCCATCGCTGCAGAAAAGGAGCTGCGGCAACGGACCATCGAACTGGAAAGCGTCAATGAGCTTTTGAGCCGGGAAAACAGTGAGCGGAAAAAAGCCGAGGACCTGCTCACCCGCCAGGCCTTTTACGATTCCTTGACGAATCTGCCAAATCGGGCCCTCTTTATAGATCGCCTGCGCAGTTCGCTGGAGCGTAAGAAGCGATATCCGGACCACTCCTTTGCCATTCTCTTTCTTGACCTGGACCGCTTCAAGGTCATCAACGACAGCCTGGGGCATTTGATCGGAGACCAGCTGTTGGTTATGCTGGCTCAGCGGCTGAAGAAACACATCCGGTCCGTTGACACGATCGCCCGTTTCGGCGGTGACGAGTTCGCTGTTCTTATGGAAGACACCAGGGAAATATCCGGTGTCTATGATATCGCCGAGCGGTTTCACGGCGAAATGAGATCGCCCTTTTCGATATTCGGGCGCGAAATATTTACGACGATGAGCATAGGGATAGTGATGAGCAATACGGGGGACTATACAAAGCCCGAGGAGCTTCTTCGCGACGCCGACACGGCAATGTACCATGCGAAGGAGCGAGGCAAGGCATGTCACGTGGTCTTTGACTCAACGATGCATGCCAAAGCGACCGTGGCACTGTGGGTCGAGACAGAGTTGAGAAGGGCCGTAGAACAGAATGACTTTATCGTGTATTATCAGCCTATCATATCGGTCGAGGAGAATAAAATTACCGGATTCGAAGCGCTTCTTCGCTGGCAGCATGCGGAACGCGGGATAATAACTCCTTCGGAATTTATCACTGTTGCAGAAGAAACCGGTCTTATTATCCCCCTCGGGGAGAGAGTTATCCGGGAGGCATGCCGGCAACTGAAGGCATGGCAGGAACAGTTTCCGACTTGCCGCGACTTAACGGTCAGCGCGAATGTTTCGAGCAGGGTGTTCTCTCAGCCCGATTTCTTCGACTTTATTAAGAATATTCTTGAGGAAACCGGCCTGGAGGGAAGCTGCCTGCGACTTGAAATAGTAGAAAGGACGCTGATAGAAAACCCCGAGCCGGCTGCCGCACTGATGAAGCGATTCGAGGATTTAAACGTTCGCTTCGACATTGACGACTTCGGTACCGGATACTCGGCATTAAATTACCTGCGTCACTTTCCCATAAAAGGTCTGAAGATAGATGGCTCCTTCATTAATGCTCTTACCTTTGACAAAAATAATACGGCAATTGTAAAGACGGTCATTGCCCTCGGCCGGGACCTGGGCCTGGACGTAATTGCCGAGGGGGTAGAAACAGTCGAACAGCTGGATGTATTCAAGACTATGAAGGGTGAATACGCGCAGGGATTTTATTTGTTCAGGCCTATGGACAGCAAAGCGGTCGGGGATCTCCTCTCCTCCCACAGCGTTGTCTCCTGGAAGGAAAGATTTCCATGAAGGAGGGATTGACCTTGGTGTCTGACTCATGCTTGAGAACCTGTCCCGCAGATAATCGCCGTAGCGTAAATGTTCCTTGACTAGGCCATTTACTACCTATATGCTTTTCTTAATACCCTACTATATATTTTAAGGAGATGTCTTGCCATTATCGTTTCTGCATAGACTTCTGAAACTGAATATTGTGATTTTCGTAGCAATATCGGTGGCCCTCTTTGGGATCCTGACCTCCCTTATGAGCATTTTTCTGCGAGGTAGGATTGTTTATGATTATCTGATTACCGGCGGATTTATATCATTAATTGTCTCCGGGATGGGAGTATACCTCGTCCGGCAGGCCTCCCGGCTCAGCGTGGATAACGAGAACCTGCGGAGGGAAATTGTCAGGCGGGAAAAAGCAGAAGCGGCCCTGAGGGAAAGCGAAGCAAAGTTTAAGGAATTATTTGAAAACGCGGCTGACGCCATCTTTATCGCTGACATGGACTCCGGAATAATAGTTGAGGCAAATCAAGCTGCCTCGCGATTAATGTTATTGTCGCATGATAAGATCGTCGGGCTCCATCAATCCCAGTTGCACCCGACCGAAAAAGGCACATACAGTAAGGAGACCTTTGCAGAGCATAAAGACACGGCAGAACAAATGATGCCGGCACATCCCATCGAGGCTATTGTACTTCGTTCCGACGGTGTAGAAGTCCCCGTGGAGGTATTGGCGGCAATGGTGACATTCAAGGGGAAGAAATGCCTCATGGGAACTTTCCGTGACATTACCGAGCGCAAGCTGACAGAGGAGGAGAGCGCCGAGCGCGGCGCCATGGTGCAGCAGATCATGGATACCGCGAGCGTTGGGATCGGCCTGGTGGACAGACGTGGCAGGTTCACCCACGCCAACAGGCGCATGGGCGAGATGTTCGGCTGCACGATGGAGGAACTTATCGGGAGTGAATATGCAGATCATGTTCACCCCTCCGAGAGGGAGACCAGCAGACAAAATATGTTTGCCTTACTGGCAAGTACGATACCTTCCGTGGACCTCGAACGCCGCTACCTGCGGAAGGACGGCACCGAGTTCTGGGGCCACCTCGCGTGCAGGCGCTTCCATGACGCCCAGGGCAACGATCTCGGCCTGATCGGCGTGATTACGGACATCACGGAGCGGCGCCTCCTCGAAGAAGAGCGGCTCAAGACGCAGAAGCTCGAGTCCATTGGGACGCTCGCCGGAGGGATCGCCCACGATTTCAACAACCTGCTGCAAGGCATATTCGGCTATATCGCCATAGCCAAGATATCGCTCGACCGGAGGGAAAAGTCACTCGCCATGCTTGAGCAAGCCGAGAATGCGCTCCAGCAGTCAGTAAGTCTCACGACGCAGCTGCTGACCTTCTCGAAGGGAGGCATGCCGGTCAAAAAACGGATCTCTCTTCCGCCTGTGATCGAAAACGCGGCGAAATTTGCATTGAGCGGCTCCCGGTCAGGCTACAGGCTCGATATCGAGCCCGGCTTGTGGCAGGTCGATGCAGACGAAGGGCAGATTGGCCAGGCGATCCAGAACATCGTGATCAACGCTGACCAGGCCATGCCCGGGGGAGGCACTGTAGTTATTGCAGCAAAGACGGTCCCGAAGCCGGACAACAGGCATCCCCGGCTTCCAAAAGGCGACTATGTCGAGATATCTGTTCAGGACGGCGGCACCGGCATTGACGGGCAGTATCTGCAGAAGATCTTTGACCCTTATTTTACGACCAAGGAAAAGGGCAGCGGCCTTGGCCTTGCAACATCCTATTCCATCATCAGAAACCACGGCGGCCTCATCGATGTAACTTCAGAATTGGGTAAGGGCAGCACGTTTTTTATCTATCTGCCCGCCATTGAAGCGGAGAAAGACATCAAAGAAACCGCGGCAGTCTCCCCGGTTGTTCGCAAAGGGAAAATCCTTGTCATGGATGACGAGGCACTGGTGCGAAGCATAGCAGAAGAACTGATCAAAGCCCAAGGACATGAAGTCGACCTGGCGGAGCACGGAGAGGCTGCTATAGAGAAATACCGGTCGGCAAAGGAGTCGGGCAGGCCCTTTGACGTCGTCATCCTTGACCTGACTATTCGGGGGGGTATGGGCGGCAGGGACACGCTCGAGCGGTTGAGTGTAATTGACCCCGGTATCAGGGCTATCGTATCGAGCGGGTACTCGGACGATGCCGTTGTAGCTGATTACCGGAAATACGGATTCAAGGCACGACTGACTAAGCCTTACAAGCTTGAGAGCTTGAGAGATACGCTGAATGCGCTGCTGAGTGCGTGAAGAAAGGTTCAAAACAGATTGATGCATGCACTCTCCCGTGTCCGCTTGACCGAAGGTATATATTTGCTACACTTGTGAATATAAACACCATAGGAGGCTCAACATGGCGAACCCATTTGTTCACATCGAACTGCATACGAAAGACGTAGACAAGTCAAAGAAGTTCTACACGGGCATGTTCGACTGGAAGTTGGAAGAATTTCCGGGCATGGACTACACGATCATAAACGTCGGAGAAGGCACGGGCGGGGGAATGATGAAGAACCCCATGCCGGGCGATCCAGACAACTGGCTTCCGTACATCATGGTAGACGATGTGGCTGCGTCGACGAAGAAAGCAAAGTCTCTCGGGGCAACCATTGCCAGAGATGTCACCGAGGTGACGGACATGGGGTGGTTCAGTGTGATTATCGATCCGACCGGCGCTGCTTTTGGCCTCTGGCAGCCTAAGACAGGCAAGATGTGATATTCACCGGTTCCCCTGACTATCAGGCCCTGGCTCGCCGCGGGGCTGTATTGGGATTGTCCTTGCAGTTGTCTCGATCGTCATTGTCTTCCTGATGGGCGCGAAGCCGGGGCTATGGGCGTGAAGGCAGGCATGGGTGGCTGCGGCCTTCTATGGCCTTATCTCAACAATCGTACCATTTGGCGCCAACTTGTCAATTTCCTCTATTTCTTTGTCTGTAACGGCAATACATCCTTTCGTCCAGTCAACGTCTGTGTGAAAATCGCCAACCCACGAGAAACCATTCTTAATGCCGTGGATCATGACGTCACCGCCCGGAGAAACACCAAGTTCTTTTGCCCGCTTTTTGTCTTTCTCGTTCGGATAGGAAATATGAAGAGATAGGTGATAACGGCTGTCCCTGTTTCTTGAATCGATGACGTAGGTTCCCTCCGGGGTTTTGTTATCGCCTTGCCTTTCTTTTGGACCATTCGGGTTTCCCCCCAAGGCTATTTTGTAGGTCTTGAGCACCTTGCCCTTTGAGATCAACGCCAATCGTCGTTCTTTCTTTTCTATCAGGATCTTATCTGCCGGGACCTTCTGGAGTGCAAAAATCTCATCATCTTTGCTCTTGACCTCTTTTTCAAGCGCTTCAATCTTTTTTTGCAGTGTAGTAATCTCATTCCCCTTGCTTTTAACCTCTTGGTGGAGAGACTCAATCTGTGTTTGCTGCGTAGCAATCGTATTATCCTTGATAGTGACATTATTGATATTAAATATCATCATCTCACTGTCTTTCCTGTACCCGCTCCCCGGATAATCCTTTATGAGTTTCTGAAAACATTCCAGAGATTTCTGATAATCTTTTTGCTCATTCCCGGGATACGCATGAATAATACCCATCTCGAAAAGAACCCTGTCTCCCGCCGTGGGATATTTTTCATTAATCTGCTCATATTTGCTCAGAGAAGCCTTGTAGCTTCCCTGGCTGAAAAGATCATTCGCTTCTCTGAAGGCCTTAAATTCCTCATTAAGATGACTGCATCCGCATATTAGAATTGGCGTTATTACGATGCAGACAAAGAAAAATTTTAGATGCTCACCTATCCTACTTTGCTTTTTATCCATACGCCTTCGTGTTCGTTAACAAAATGTTTGATGATCGCGTGTCCGTACAGCGGTGGAAGCATAAGTGGCAGGGTCTCAAAACCCTGCCACTTCCTTTCCGGCGCACTAAAGGCAAAGTTAACAACTCCCTGTAAAATTGACTACTTCTTCATTGATTTTGCGAAAACTTCGTCAGCCTTCTTCGCCTTTTCATCTGCGATCTGCGCCTTTTCATCCGCAATCTTTTCCCTTTCCTCCGCCATCTTTAGCGCATTTTCGGCGCGGGCTGCGGCAGCCTCTGCCTTTAACGTGGCCGCATCCGCTGAGGCCTTGGCAGCCTGCGCATCCTGCGCCGCCTGATCAGCTTTCGCACCAGTCTGCATCTGCTGCGACTGAACTTTCTCGAGGTCACCTTTTGTTGCACAACCCACACTAACAGCAAGAACAAGCATCATTGAACCCACCAAAAGACCCTTCTTCATCGTCTAATCCTCCTTCATGTTATTGTTCAGGCCGGAACCCTATGCCCCAAATAATACCACGGAGGAAGGCGAAGAAATCATTAAATTATTTTCATGATGCGAGACCTGTCTCCGTGGCTATTTTAACGCAGTGATTCAGCAAACTATGGGGTTTGAACGTGTAGGAAAAGGCGGGATCGACTATCTCTTCTTGACAGGATCAATCAATGTACCATCTATTTCCAAATCAATTTTCAAGCGTTTGATTGCATCTTCGGCCTCTCTGATATCATTGAAAGGGCCGGCGATAACACGGTAGCTGACGTTCTTTGATAACACCCTTGCAGGGATTTGTGGACCCTGGTGGTTGATAATAGCGGCAAGCCTCACAGCATCAGTCTTGTCATGCACGTCGGCAGCCAAAACAGACCACGCCTCTGTTTTCAGTTCCGGTATTTCCGGTCTGCCATATAATTTGCCCGGGTGCTTGAGTTCGATGGCTTCCGCAACTCCTCTTCCACTTCCTTGCCTGATCTCGAATACGGGGACAGGAATCCCCCGGGCCTCGGCCAATACTTTCTTAACTTTGCTCCAGTCAAGCGTGCGCCCCGATTCTTTTTCAATATTTCTCAATTTTGTATATATCTTATCAAACTCAACAGCGTCCAAGTCTTCCGGGGGCGCGTGAACTTCCATGTAAACTACTCCATTATATTGACCCAGGAGATATGGCTGGTTAACGATGTATACAGGTGTTTTAACCGGAGTGTTCTCATAGAGTTTCTTCACGTCTTCCGGATAGAGTCTTATGCAGCCATTGGTTGCCCTGAGACCAATGCTGGCCGGTTTATTAGTGCCATGGATCAAATAACTCGACTTACTTAAATATAGCGCGTATTCTCCCAAGGGATTTTGAGGTCCCGGCGGAACTGCAGCGGGCAGAGGATCTCCTTTTTGTCGATGATCCTTAGCAATTGAGGCAGGCACATGCCAGGTCGGCCGGATTACCTTGCGCTCCACATACATTTGACCTGTGGGCGAGGGTCGCTCTTCGGTACCGACACCGACCGGGTAGGTCGACACCGCCGGTGACTCACTTTCTCCTTTAAATCGAAAAAGCCTCATTGCGGCTAAGTTGATCACGATGCCTTTTTTGGGAGCGTCCGGCAGGATAAAACTCAGAGGCAACATGATACGTTCTCCGGCCCTAGGCACCCATATATCTACCCCTGGATTAGCTGCACTGACCCCATTGATTCCCAGGCTGAAGTGCCTTGCAACATCCGGTAGCGTATCCCCCTTTTCAAGACGGATGAATGCCAGCCGGCCAATGACATCATCTCCTTTTGCAACTGAAAAGTCATTTCGTTCGATATTTTCTTCCAGATGTATTGGAATGGGCTGGTATGCCTCATGAACGCTTTTCGTTGTAGCACATCCAAGGAGAGATAAGATGCCGATAAAAAGAACTATAAGACGAAGCCTATTGGATAAAAGTGACAGGTCAATGATTCGGCACATGGGTCAAATTTAGCATATCAGCAACAACTCTTTCATGAAGAAAATTTAATAAACCATTTTCCAGTAAAGCACCGGATCGCATTGATGCGCAAGGTGCGGATTTTCAGGTAGACTGGATATTTATGACGCTTGCCTCCATTGCAAGGACAGTTTCTTTTGTGGCGCAGCGAAATCTGCCAGATACAAATTGATTCGCATATAGTGCGCGCAGAACCTGCGACATGGATACGGAACAGCCGTGTTCACACATCAGAGATAGACCTTCATAGCGGTATTGATCAACAGGCTTATGAGGTCCGACCTGAACCGGTCCAGCTTTGTGGCCGCGACGCCGGCCTTGGTCAACTCATGCAATTCAGCCAGGGCTTTTTTGGCTTGAACGAGATCGGTAAAATCCTGCTTCGTTATCTCTCCGTCTGCCAGCTGGCGTGTCCAGCGCTTCAGATCTCTCTCTGATTTCCTCAGGAATGCATTCATGTCGGAGATGGCATCCGCCTGAAGACCGTCAACAAGCTCCTGGGCGAGCTTCTTGACCTCTTTCCTCAATTCTTTCACATAATCATCGAATGTGGCCATTATTGCTCGCCCCCTATTTCAGACATTGGTTTGCTGCCTTCTTATTCGCTTCGAGACAGATGATCTCATCGAAGGCATCGGATATTATTTCCTTGAACTCATTAATGTACACCGGCTTCAGCGTGCCTTCGGATCTCCAGCGGGCAAAGAACCTGCCCAGCAGATCCCCGTCGGACTTTTTGAGAATCGCCCATTGCCTGGCTGAAAGATTGTTCGAGGGGATACCGTGGACATATTCATAGGCCTTGTCGATCTCGACCATGAGGACTTCGACTTTACCTTCATTATCGGGATATGGCGTGGTCGCTTTGTCCATCAACGCAAGCGTCTCCGCCTTGAGCCCGGTGGCGTTTTTATATGCGCTAGGACTGTACGGCCCTATCAACGGGGCGCATGCCGCCAGGCAGAGACAAAGCGCAAGGAAAAGACGGGCTGCTGGCTGCCGTCTGCTGTGATAGCCTGTCATATAGTTCTCCTGTCCCTCACTTCCGCTTCATCTTCCCCATATATGCCTTCAGGAAGGCCTCCCATTTTGTCTGCTTCACGAAGTCGAGCTTCGCGTAAAGCGGCGAGATCTTCTTCGTCGGAAAATAGATTGATACGCCGTGGGAGTCGTTCACCTCCGGGCCCTTACACCCGGACTTCACCACCATGCCTTTTTTCATAAGGGCATCTATCACCGCCTGACATGCCGCCTTGATCTCCTTTATGCCCGGGTACTGCATGAGCAGCAGGCAGAGGTCGGCAAGGTCCACATAATCGGCCGTGTAATAGGACTGAACGCGGTTTCGGCTCTCGATGAGCGCCATCCTTGCTGCTGTACTTGAGAGGCCGTCTGTGAGCACACGCGCAAGCCCGTCAACGGCAGCTGCCACTTCCTTTGCCCTGCCGATGTCACAGGCGGACTGTGTCACATTATCGGCGGCACGGTAGGACTTGAGGTATTTGCCGACGATCAAGGCGGAAAGGTCCCCCGGCAACATCTCGGGTTTTGCGGCAAGTGCCGCAAGGACCGTGTCGTACGGCCAGCCGTCACCCGGCTCCGTCTCCTCGGAACCGACGCAAAAGAGGGCATGGTCCTTCATCTGATAATGGACCTCGAGCATGTTCATAAGACAGGCATCCATGCCGATGATGTCTATCTTCCGGCCGAGTTTCTTCGTGACAGCGGCAAAGACCTTCTTCATCTCCGTGTTGTCGAGGAAGTCCCTGGCGCCATCGTCAAAGGCTATGGCGCGGGTAGTCAGGGCCTTTTCGATGGATGTGCTGAAAATGGCGCGTTTGAGTCCGCCGCGCGTGATCGCCCGGGCAGTGCTTAAGGAAACGGCAGAGCCGAAGTTGGTATCGGATATGTTGACACCCCTGCGGAGTATGTTCCTTTTCAGGGACCGGCCGGTGCGGTAGATGTCCTCGTCGTCCCAGCCGCTTCCGTGGTTCCAGATGACCGACATATAGTGCTCTGCCGGATAGGCAGCAGCGGCCCAAAGGATGAAGTCCTGGAGCACCTTCGGGTCGCCGGTGTTCGTCTCACCGATGTCTGCCACAATGTCGGAGTCCAGTGCCCCTCCCTTTCTGACAAAATACCGCCTGGTCGTTCCCTTATTCCCGATCCTGTCGAACTGGGCCACCACTGCCACGTCGCCCGTGGAGCCGGCCTTCTTCATCTCCTTCAGGTCCGCCACTCCGGCGCTGTCGAGGTTGTTGTCGCCGGCCAGATAGACCATCACCGTCCACTTCCGCATACCCTCTTTCATCTTTCAATCCCCTTTCCCCGATGATTGCGAATTGCTATTTATGCGCCATGCGCATGTTCACCTTTTTCCTGCGTATCTTGAGATATGCCTTCAGGACCCGGCCTTCGGCCTTGGCGACGCCTCCAGGCGCTATCTCCCAGAGGTGGTAGCCGTTGAAGCAGTACAAAGGTTCATAGCGGAACGGCCGGCCTTCTTCCGCCAGTTCGTCCGCTTCAGGCATGCGGGAGGGGACAGCATCGAGCGTGCTTTCGAGGATGCACCATATGCCGGCCTCGTTCTTGTAGACCGGCCAGCAGTGGCCGCCCAGGGACTTGCCGCTCCCGTCAAATGCCATCCCGAGGACGACCCGCACGCAAAAGGGGCTGATGCCGCTTGCGATCAGGAGGCTTGCCAGCAGAAAGCTTCCGTCTTCGCAGTCGCCCTTTCTGAGCTGCCAGGTCTCGGGAGGAAAAAGCCAGAAGTCGTCCTTCTTGTATTTCGTGGTGTCGTGGACATATTGGATCTGCCGTGCGATGAGCCGCCAGATGACCATGGCCCGCCTGTCGAAGTCCCCAGGTTTCTTGGTGGCGGGGAGGCCGCGTTTTTCTCTGAGGTCTGAAAGGATCTCCTTCATTATGATGTTGTCTCCGAAGGATATCCATTCCCGCAGGTCAGTGGTGATGGGCCGTCTGCTTCCGATAATGTAGCGCTTCTTATCGATGGCGCAGTCCTGAAGAATCAGGTCCCCCTCCCAGTTGTAAGCCATTCCACACCCTCCAAGGCAGTAGATTGCCGGTCAGTCAGAGAAGGGAAAAAAGTGTATGCCGGTTAGTCCCGGTCCGCACATTAGCAGGTTATTCCCCCGACCCTGATAACGGAGATACCTTAAATGAGAATTCGGCCTTTTGTCAATCCCTTTTTCGATCAATCGTTCGAACTCTTCCGGTAGTCGAGCCCTGTGCTCTCGGATGCATCCGCCGACTGTTTATTTTTCATAAGCAGACTATCAGAATTCTATATAGCTGGCACTACATCGTGTAATGATAAGCTTTATGAATCAAAGGGTTTTTGCACTGCTTTTAATAGGTATATATATTGCTATCCTGAAAATATTATGGAGAAGATACTGATTGTTGATGACCAGCCGCTCATTTGCGAATTACTGTCTTCTTTGTTTTCTTCCGATGCAATGGTAAAGACGAGTGAAAATCTGGAAGATGCGATGGCAGCACTGTGTCAGCAGGATTTTAGTCTTGTTATTTCCGACCTGTCATTGAAAGGAAGGAACGGAAGAGAAGGGTTTGCAATTCTGAATTATATACGCTCCAAAAGTCCCAACACAAAAGTGATAATCATGACCGGTGTAAGCACGGCGGATACTAAACAAGAGGCGTTAGCGTTAGGTGCGGCCCATTTTCTTGCGAAACCATTCGACGTTCCACATATTTTGTCAATAGTTAATACAGTGCGTGGGGTAATATAACTCTAACGTTGCATAAAGTGTGTGTATTTAGGCCGTCATCCCCGCAGTCTTTAGGCGGGAATCCATTCTTAAGAAAACATGGATGCCCGACTGAGAACCTCGGGCATGACGGAAAAAGAACTATGACCTGGGGGTAACATTCGGTGAACTCCAGCATAAGGAGTGTCATCAGGCTCAAAAGCCCGTCAATCAAGCTTTTGTGGCTGTTAATTTACAATCTTTATGCAACTGGAAGGATAACTTTTCCTTGGAGTGGTCCGGCCATTGAGATATTTCATTTTGCCCTCCGGGTTTAAGGTGTTAATTGCCGCACTACTATAGTTTCAATCCTTGTTTTGATGGAACCTTCTATCAGACAAGGTCTACGGCCGTATACTCGATTACGATGTTGATAGTTTCAATCCTTGTTTTGATGGAACCTTCTATCAGACTACCTTTTTCGGTAACGCCAAATTACCTTTTTCGGGTTTCAATCCTTGTTTTGATGGAACCTTCTATCAGACGATGCGACCTCCGCCGATCTCCCCGGCGTGGCAAGTTTCAATCCTTGTTTTGATGGAACCTTCTATCAGACACATGAACTTCGAAACGTAGAAGTTATCCAGTTTGCTGTTTCAATCCTTGTTTTGATGGAACCTTCTATCAGACTTGATGTCGATCGGCGCGCCGCTGTCCGGACATTGTTTCAATCCTTGTTTTGATGGAACCTTCTATCAGACGATGTACGTCGTCTCAAATGGTATGCGCCGGTAGCCGGTTTCAATCCTTGTTTTGATGGAACCTTCTATCAGACGAAGCAGCCCCTCCGCAGGTCCCGCCCGTACCTCCTGGTTTCAATCCTTGTTTTGATGGAACCTTCTATCAGACATATCCCGATATCAGCGTGGTTGTCCCATGCTGGGTTTCAATCCTTGTTTTGATGGAACCTTCTATCAGACAAGATCGGCATTACGGTCTATGGCCGGTGGGATGTTCGTTTCAATCCTTGTTTTGATGGAACCTTCTATCAGACTCCGAAATCTGCCGATTATTCGGCATTGCCGTCTGGTTTCAATCCTTGTTTTGATGGAACCTTCTATCAGACTCCGAGCTGGGGTACGGAGTGAGGCTGACGGTCTAGTTTCAATCCTTGTTTTGATGGAACCTTCTATCAGACTTTCAGCATCTCTTCGATGCTGAAACCTGTGTTTTGTTTCAATCCTTGTTTTGATGGAACCTTCTATCAGACCGCCGACAAGGAAAGCGCGGTGGTGCTGTGAGATGTAGTTTCAATCCTTGTTTTGATGGAACCTTCTATCAGACCCGAGGGCCCCTTGACTTTCCATGTTACTTTTGGTAAGTTTCAATCCTTGTTTTGATGGAACCTTCTATCAGACGGCCCCGTCAGCACATATATCGCGGATAATCTGCGAGTTTCAATCCTTGTTTTGATGGAACCTTCTATCAGACCGCAGGGGGATGTGCGGAGGGGGCGGCAACTATGAAGTTTCAATCCTTGTTTTGATGGAACCTTCTATCAGACTGTTATTTTCCCTTATGATGATTGGGCCGAGGACAAAGTTTCAATCCTTGTTTTGATGGAACCTTCTATCAGACTCCACGGTTCCCCGATGAAAGGAGTTGTGTCGATAGTTTCAATCCTTGTTTTGATGGAACCTTCTATCAGACTTATACCGATATCGGCCGGATCGAGCGGGGCGAGGGGTTTCAATCCTTGTTTTGATGGAACCTTCTATCAGACGTAGTCTTTCGGGAGATGAAGTTCCCCGCTTTCGAGTTTCAATCCTTGTTTTGATGGAACCTTCTATCAGACCCCTCATGACACGAACGCCCGCGGAGATCTAAAAAGTTTCAATCCTTGTTTTGATGGAACCTTCTATCAGACAGCATATGGTTATAAATGATGAGGGTAAGGTTACAGGGTTTCAATCCTTGTTTTGATGGAACCTTCTATCAGACCGCACTTTTTTGATTTATCTTGCCCTTTATAATACTTACGTCAAAATTACCAGCGTTCATATTCTCGATTTCTTCGCACAAAAATGCCGCTAAACCGTCCATTTCAGCACCCCTTTACATCGCCATGAGGCCAAAAAAATATTTGAGGCTTGAGGCTTACGCTACCGGCCGGCAACGCCTCCCATAAATCCCGCAGATTAGCCAGTGGTCGTCGGCAGGGCAGCGCCACCGCGGCCCTGCCGACATAATAGCGCGTAAGTTGTCAAAGATCAACTATACACAGATATTACGGTAGCAGCAGTCGATGCATCGATTCTGCCCCCGCGTTTTGCGAGGATAAAAACCTTTCAAGATCACCTGAAATATTTCTTCCACAACTTCTCTGCCGTGTCTGAAATCCTTTTCCGAATACACGATCTCCTTTATCTTGCTGCCGCTCCTCACATAGCAGATGAAGCCCTTCCTTACCGGCTTTCCGTAATTCTCCATTATCAAAAGGGCGTAAAGCACCGACTGCACCTTATGCGTCTCAAAAGTAAAGTCGCTGTATTCGGCATACTTGTAATCGAGCGGGGCCAGTGTATCGTCTGTGAGATGAAGCACCTCATCGACGACGCCCCTCACGCCCAAAGTCGCAGATGCGATATAAACGGAAATGTCCTTGCCTACGCATCCCAGCCTCTTCCTGAGATAGTCCCTGTTGCTCTCCTCGCGGCCCTTATGTATCTCCCTGCCTTTCAAGACCTTGTATCGCAATTCCTCATGCTGGGGGATATTGAGACAATTCATGAAATAAGTAAACCTGGGACAGAAGAGATGTTCGATCACCTCCGACGGCGTAATCATCGGCGTGGATTCCGTATCGGCAGATGTCATCTGACCCCTGTTGACCGTCATAAAAAAAGCGCCTTGACCTCATCCGAGACGAGGTCCTTGTCGAATGCCTGGCCCAGGAGCTTCACTTTCTTAAAGTCGTCCTCGCACATCGGGAAAATATAGACAGAATCGGCCTTCTCGTCGATGAGGTCTTCGCAGATGATCCTGAGCTCGTCGATCTGGTTTTTATTGAGGGTGCCCAGAAATGCGGATTTCTGCACCCTGAAAAGGCCCTTGTTCTTGCAGGCCTTTGCGACCCTACTTCTTATCTTGTCGGCAGCGATGTCGTAGATTATCCAGACAAGGTTATCCGTCTGTTTCATCCGTATTCCCTATCAGACTGTTCGCGATCCTGTGGCAATCAAACTGCATGATATTGTCCCTCTTGATGTTCCTGCCCCTGTACCGCACCGATTCGTCCAGGTATTCGTTAAATGCGGTCAGAAGCACGGCCTTGCCTTCCTTGTTGAGGGTAACGCCGTTGGGTATCTGATCGAAGTGTTCGCCCTTGACCTTCCTCCCGGCGAACAGGTTGACGACGGTTTCGTCCGCCCAGATCCGGTAGTTCTCGATCAGATCGAACACCAGCGACTTCTTGTTGTAGTGGTCCGTATGGATAAAACCCACGTACGGGTCAAGCCCGGCGACAATGCACGCCTTCTCGACCCTTGAATAAAGCACGCCGTATGAATAATTCAGGAGAGCGTTGAACTCGTCCCGCGCAGGGTTTCTGCTCCTGCCGTTGAACCTGAACCTATCCGGCATAAGAGAGCTGAGCGCCTCGAAATAGGTCCTGCCGCCGCTTCCCTCGATGCCCATGAGCGTGGCCCTGTTTTCGTCAATCGTTCCGGAAAGAGAGGCAAAACTTGCCATTACATTCTCAAGCTTCCCGATATACGACGTGATTTCGGCGGACTTGTGGGGCCGCGTCTGCCTGAGCCTCGCCAGCAAGCCGATCTGATTTTCGACTTTCGTCCTGACCCATTCCAGCGCGAGATTCAGCCCTTCTTCCGTCTCCGCTATTTCGAGTTGTCTTCGCCTGATAAGGGTCGTGCTGCCGAGCTTTGAATGCCACACCCGGCCGTAGGGGTCGCCGTGTTCGTCCATGAAGACGATATCGATATTGTTCTCCGTAGCCATCTTTATGGCGTCTGTCGTGATATATGCAGCAGTCGAAATAAGAATCGAGGCCACCTTCTTGCAGGATATCTCGAAGACCTTCTCGTCGGTCTTGACCTTAAAACAGTCACCGTTCTTCTGCAGGTAAGAGCCGTATGTGTTTATGACAAGCTGCATAATTTCAGAAAACAGAAGCCGGAAAACAGAAGTCAGACAGCGGAGTCATATTCTCTCTCGTCCTCCTCCCATTCAATTATCAATTTTCCCTCCCGGCTGATTTCCCTGTGCATCCCTTTGTGATGGGGCGGAAGCTCGCATCTGATTGTTGCTACATTGTCTCCATAATCATCAGCTATATAGCAATGCGCATTGCACTGTTCTTCTACATCTTCAGGCGGTCCGAACTTCTTTCGACCTGTCCACATTATTCTATACCTCCGTCCTCAATATATCGAGATATCTCTTAATAACAGCCTTGAACTTTCCCACTACCTCTTCCAGACCGACTACGAGCGGCTCTAATTCTTCCCAGCGCAATGAAAAACTGTATGAGTGAACAAAAAAATGTCTGAATGAGAGATAAATCGAAAGTGAATTGTAAAGGTTTTCGTCTATGATCCCCCGATCCAGCGACGCCTTTATCAAATCCTTGTGCCACGTGGGTGAAGCCTTAATTTCCATCGAGACATAGGCGCAGATTCTTTTGAGCACATTCTCGACGCCATTGTAACAGTTATGAATAAAAGTAGCTGCAGCTGCCAGTTCGGCAGTCGTGTAACTTGTTTTTTCAGGAAGAATAACAAGCTCCAGCTCGGCCAATACGGCATCTATGTTCTCGAACTCAGCTTCGCAATATTCTCTAAGCTGCCGATCTGTCATAAACTATCCTGCCTTCCCTCAATATTATCTCTTTGAATTTTGTGATCCCGCCGGAGAGGTCTATCAGATCGACACTTTTGGAAAGCACGCGTATCAATTCGGCGTAAAATTTAAAAAAGGTCCCGGGCGGTAAATCTCTAACGGCAAAGTCATAATCATTGGCGTCCTCTGCTTCCTTATACAAAGCGGAGCCGATCACGTATAATTCACCAGCCCCGTATTTCTTCGCAACCTCGATGGCTTTATCGAGCTCCTCTTTCGGTATCATGGTCGCAGTCTCCTTTCCATAAATAATGTTATCGTATCCGTGTCAGTAGCGTCACTGTTTTCCCGACACCGTTCACCGACACGGATAACCGCTTCACCGGTCACCGACACCGCCTTATCGTTCCAAACCCCCTCGACACCGACTTGCCGATGCCCCAGTAGTCGGGGATTTCGAAGTTGACTGAGAAGGTGCCGAGGAAGCCAAGCATCGGGGTGCCCTTGAGCTTTGTTGGCACTTCTTTCATCTGGCCCATAGTAGCCTTAATCGGCTCAGACACCGTATAGCCAAGGCTCTTCGACATTGAGATGATATTACCGATGAGGACGCTTTCAAGAAGCTCCTTTCTTTCAGCCCATGTCCCCATCCGCTGGTATTTCTCGTAGTTCTTTTCGTTCAGGGCGAGCCAGGGGGTGAGGAAAGAATATTCTTTAAGGCCTGTTATTCCGTAGTCTATTTCACTTTCTATGCCATCTTTTTCAATAACCTTATAAACTTCCCTTTGCATCGACAATTGAAGCAAGGAAGATTCTATGAGCTTGACCGCATCAACCCCCTCTTCGATACCAATAATCATGGCATGGCCATTCAGTATGTGATATTGAACTCGCGGGAAAATATATATACATGTGTTGTCAGTTGAATGATTATGTAAAAGCTCAAGCTGAGGAAATTGCCTTCCGATAAAACCCCGCAGACTGAATGCATAAGTATTTATAGGCTTATCTGTTTTCAATATTAGTTTATAGCTTCTGAGTTTCATATCTATATGATAAGCGATGGTCCATTTCTAATAGGTTCGACCTTTGCATTGTCACCAATCGGCACAGACGCAACAAACATCCGCTGCCCAAATTTTCTAATTTCCAAAACTTCAGAGGCCATTGCTTGATCCACAACAGGATATGGAAGCATAGGCACTGGAATTCCCCTGAGAACCTCACTTACAAGCGGATCTACAGCGTGGTCACAGTATTTTTGTTTTTCTTTTCCAATAACTTTCAACGGCCCATTAACTGTAAAAGAAGCTACCCCCCTAAAGCTGCCCAACCTTATTAATTTTGGGAATAGTTCAGCGTCAATATTTGAATGCAGGTAGCCTTCAAAAACAGATTCTGGTGAAATACAATATATACGATAAGCTTTTAATATTTCATTTTTCCCTCGGAAGGGCGGTCTTAAACCACCATATCCTAACTGGATAGTTTTATCACCATCTCCTTTTACTATTTCTGTGTAATAATTCGGCGTTCCATTCAAGCGGGCCGGTGTCAGATAGAATTCACTATCTATCAATGAGCTTTTGTAACGAGGCTTGTTTCGGCCACCATTCCCCTCTGTCATGAAATACGACTGATCCTCTCGGCTCTTTCCCATTGCCCATGTCACAGCATGATTAAGAGCAGTTGCATGAATATAAGGAGGAGTAAAAGCTCCACTGATACCTTCTCGCGCAAAAAATAGAGGGTCGAAGAGCTTAATACTATACGAATACAGTTTCATCAACTCCCTCCGGCAAGTGAATTGATTAATATTTTTACCTGTTCGTTCAATGTTCCATAGGCGCCATCAATGGGCGGTATGACTTGATCTGTTGGCAAACCCGTTAATGCTGGTTGTGCTGCACCTGAAAGCCTTAAATAAACACTTAATGCCTCCCTGTCTGAAAGGTAATATCCGTCAATCTCAGTCTGGACTCTTCCCCACTCAACACTTCTGGCGCCTATCCTGGATAATCTACCTAAGTTTTCAACCAAAATAGAAACCATTTCAGGGGTTGGGTCTTTTAGTGTAACAACACCACGGAATACCGTTTCTTTTGGAACTGTTAGAATGCTCATAAGAGCTTGCCCTGTGGTCAAATCCTGTTCCCTCACAGCATTTGCCGTATATGGAGTAATATCTCCGACCTCGCTCTCAGATATAAAAGTCTCTCCATAAATACGAGAAAGGATGTTATACTGCGCTCCTGCCGAACTCGTTTCCCCTGTACCACCAAAGAGAAAGCACGTAGGACATTTCATGCACAAGTCATCCTTTAAAGCACATTGAGGTTCAATAGGCAAGCCTCTCTGTTTTTCTAAAACGAGGCGGCGCAGCTTTCCCTTAATCTTGCGCCATGGAATTATAAACCGGTTGCCCAAGTCCTTATATTTAAAGGTTAAGACCTCTTCAGGCTCATTGCTGCGGATAATTGTCTCATCCAGCAAGGTCATTTTAACTGGTATTTGCAGATAAACTCCTGTCGACAACAGTACCGGTTCATTAAGCAGTTTCATTCTTTATTACCTCCTTTAGGTTTTCGTACCTTTTTACAATATATATGGCAGAACGAAGTCCATTCTTTGCTTGAATAAACTTGGGTATGTTGGTATTTCTTAACTCGGCATAGCGTTGGAAAATCTTCTTTGCTTCGAATGCAAATACTTCAAGATCTTTCACATCAATTGTTGCCTTTGATCCCTCTTTTGTCTTGTCGCCGCTAATGTCTTCTTTTAATCCGGAAAGAAATGTTGCAAAGGCTTCTTCAAAATCACCCCCTTGCAATAGGGCATTCAAGACTCTGTCAACTGGCTTCGTGACAACATACTTTGAGCCCCCAGTGCGCCATGAGTCATAATCTTTTGAGTTCCAGAAAAATTTCGGGACCCCCTCTGCAAAAAATGCCGCATCCCTTAATATCTCTTTCATTGTCCATACACCCCCTTTTCTTTCTGCTATTGTCAGATTTGTCCGGATTAAAAAGATAATAACCTTTTCGAGAAGTTCTTTTTTTATTTTGGCGTTTTCAAGTTTTGATAAAACAATGGATGGGCTTTTCTCCAATAAATCTTGGGCAAAAATGTATTTATTGTTCTTGTCGATAGCACCCGCAAGGATTACCGTAACCAGCCCCTCGTAATATATCGATTGCCAGTCGCCTTGACGTTTCTCAAATGTCTTCTCTCCAAATAACCCTTCCTGTTCTTCCAGGCCCATGTGGATTTCTAGGCCCAGCATATTTAGTAAGGCATAAAATGCAAGATATTTTGCCCTCAGGTCTTTAGGACTCGCATCGTTCTTAACTCTTTCAATAGGGAATAATGTGCCACGCTCTGTATGTAAAGGAATTTCTGTAATATCCTCCTTGTACTTGCCTTGGATTGGTATCATGAAATGTGATGGTAATGGCAAATCGGCAAATTCAGTTTCAGATAGTTCTTTTATTTCTCTTACATTGGTTAAAGACTGGCGTAGGCGATCAATACGGGTTCTCAGATCACCATAAAGTTGCCATAACTCAGGTATCCTTGAAACTGCTCTCACGTAAACTTGTGATTTGCCGCGTTGCAAATCCTTTCTTGTCTGGGTTGCATCAAAAATACACAAAGGACATACGACACGTGGTGCATCCGATTCTGCTCTTGGATTAACTTGTGTAAATCCACTATATTTAGGGAAATTTAAAGATAAGGTTGCTTCTTGAGGACTCGGCAGGCCGCACTGCTCACATAATGCATGGGACGCCCTTCTTGAGCTTTTGTAGTTCTTGTATCTTTCAAATACATTCTTTGCAAGTTTCTCAAAATCAGTTTCCTCTTCCATAGAAACAAGATATGAAATATTTTCTTCTAAAGCAGACCCTTCACTGTCAGGAAACCACCTCTCAGCCGTTTGTAAAAGCACCTCAAATAACTCTTGCGAGGTCATGTCTCTCAAATATTTCTCAGTGCCAGAATCTACATCATTCAAAATCTCAGCAAGTGTCACGTTGTTAAAAACATCGACTATTAGGGCATTTGTGGTAGTCCATTCCTTATTTTGACTATCATTTTTTCTTTTTTGTCGCTCTGTATCCCATTCTTTCTTGGCTTTATTTATGCCACGTGGACCACCCGCAGCTTTGAGTATTGCGACAACTGGAAGTTGCTTTATTATTTTGGCAGATAATTTTTTGGAATTACTGTAAAGATCCATTAATGTTCTAAGAAATAAAACAGGGCCAAGATCAATATCGCCAAGCATATCTTTATAGAAATGTTGTTTCACTTGCAGAAACTGTGATGGGCCATCCTTTGCTTTGCCTGATAATATCTCATACTTATAACTACCTTTAATAGAAACACCTTCAAAAGATTTCGCTACAAGTTGGTTTGCAAAGCTACTGACTATCTCTTTTTTGCTCGGCATTATCGATTCTGTGTCGCCTAAAAATAATGCCCCATTATCAAGAATGCTGAGAACCTCCCACCCTTTGATTCGATATTTTTCTATTGCTTCCTGTAAAAGGTGATATGTAGTTGGAGACGGGTATCTGCCTACACTGAAAACAGCTAATTTGCAAACTCCTTCAAGCCCATTCTGTATCTGCCTGATTGTTGCCATATCCAGCAATTCCATCGATGAAAGCCAGTCAGCATACCGCACAACTTCAGCATAAATGCCGTAGGCCGGTGTCTGCGCTTCTTTTTGCTGTTCTTCTGAGATGTGATGATGTAAAGCAAACTCCCATATTTGGTCAATCCCTTTGCTATCAATGTCAAGCAAGCCGCTTGAAATAAACGGGGAAAGATATTGACTTATCTCTTCTTTAGTTGCTGTATGCCTTAACTTCCCTTGCCTTTCGCCCGTTAATATTTCTTGGCTTCTCGCTCTCATCTTTCCAATATCGTGTATGAGCGCGGAAATTTCCAAAAGCATGCGCTCATGATCTGTGAATCTTGGTATTCTGGCAGCCAGCTTAGATAGAATCGACCAGACAGAGAAGGAATGAAGCCATAATACTTCTCCGTGACTTTTGGCCAAATATTCAAACTGTGGTTGAAGAATGATTTTAACCTGTTCTATGGTTAGAACATTATTCCTTATGCTCATAGGCTATTCTCCGTGGTCAAAATAATAAGTTCTTCCCGAATTATTAAGGGAAATGATTAATCCATTGTCTGCCAGTTTTGAAGTCACATTTTCATATTCTGACTTTAGCCTTCCACTAACCACACCCCAAAAAGGGAAAACCCTGTCTCTTAGCAACATATCTTCAGTCATATTATCAGAAAGTCTGTAAGCATGTTTCAAAATCTCTCTCTTTTGCTCTTGGTCGAGTCTCTGCCAATTGGATACAAAATCATCATCAACATCAAACATAGCGAAAATTGCTTCAGAATAGGGCATCACAAGCTTAGATTCTCTGTCAATTACAAGAAAAGGATAGCTGTCACCCCTGAACATCTCACCCGCAACCATTGCGCCGGAGCTTTCTGTTAGAGCACATCTCAATATATCTTGCTCTAACGCGTTACGGTTTAAACTTGTTCTGCCCTTTAAAAAAGGTGTAAGCCGTTTTCTTGTTAAAAGAACAGCTACTCCATCCTCCAAACGCCCAACACGCCCAAGTCGCTGAACCGCCGATGTCCAATACGAGGCCTCTGTTACCAGACTTTTGATAGGCATTTCAACGCCTACCTCGACTGAGGCAGTTCCCAGGATAACCGTATTTTTCTCAAAGGTGAGACGGTCTTTTCTCATACCACTGTATTCCAAAATTTTGAATTGTTTCCCAAACTCCCTTTCTATAACCGACTTTAAATGCCTCAACCTAAAAACAGAGTCGAATATTACAGCAACTGGCTTAGGAAGGGAGAGTAAGTATTTTCTCAGCTGTCCAAGCATTATGTCTGTTTTGGTGTATTTGCATTCTTCAACATGCAATTGCAAGGGGTAATTAAAGATTTTGTCATATGCGCCGCCGCTGGAGTCTTTAAATTCTATAACCTCATGGGGATACTTCGCCCATATATTGTCCATTTCTTCATTCTTAGTGGGAGTAGCAGAGAGGAACACTATTTTATCAGCGATAGAATCGACTAACCATTCAATAAGAGGCGCAAAGTTCTTTAAGCCTGTGTAAAGATGAAATTCATCAAAAATCACAACGGCCTTCTTCAGCAAAGTCTCAAGTCTTTGCGATCCTCGATACCAACTTTTCTTGATAATGTGAAGTACATCAGGAGTTGTAACAATAATATTTCTCGGTGAAGAGAATTGATGACTTCTGAGAACATGTTGAATAAGTTCGCTCTTGTCCAGCCGAATTATCTCCGGATGCCTTTTGAGATATCGGACTAAGGCATCAGAAGAATATTCAAAAAGCGTAATCTCACCGGCAACTTCTGTCTCATCTGGCCAGTGCCTGATGTTCTTAAACTCCCTTTTTAATGCGCTTACTTGAGCATTCATTAGGATTTTAGTCGGATAAGTCAGGATAATGGGGCGGCCGGACAAATGCTCGCCTTCTACAATCCGACGTATGATATAGCTTTTACCTGCGCCAACAGGTGCTTCGACTGTTATGAGGCGTATGGCGGACTGCAAAGACTTGAGCGTCTCCTTCTGAAAAGGTCTTAAACCGTCTTCTTCTTTAACAGTTCTTTGTTCAACTGATAGCAAGATTCAACTCCCTATGCCCATGAAACTCCGGTCTATTTCGATACATATTCCCGAAGAATCCCCGCACAGCGCGTCCGTCGCCGGACAGCGGCCTTTCGCACGTTATCCATATCTCCGTCTTCTCAATTTTCACAATCTTAAACTCTCAGCTTTCGCGTTCTCGTCCAAATCCGATCTTCCGTTTTTTTGTCTCCGGCGGCCGCATGAGTTCTCTTATCGCATCGAAGACGACCTTGAATTGCGCATCATATTTCTTTTCCATATCCTCTATCTTTTTCTGTAAATCCTTGTGAGTCGCCAACATCTCTCTGATCCTTGTAAATGTCCTCATTATCTGGATATTAACTTGGACAGCTCTCCTACTATTTAAAACGCTTGAGAGCATGGCAACACCGTTTTCGGCAAAGGCATAAGGGAGTTTGCGAGTGCCGCCCCAACTTGATATTCCAAAATGGAATGTCAAGCTCTTGAATTCTTCAGTGTTCAATTGAAACATGAAATCTTCAGGGAAACGATCAATATTACGCTTGACCGCTTTGTTTAGGTTAAAGGTCTCGACCCCATAAAGCGCTGCAAGATCTTTGTCAAGCATGACCTTCTTGCCTCTAAGCAAAAGTATTTTGCTCTCAATAAGTTGCTGTGGAATTAAATCGTTCATAATAGCGTCCCTCTATGCCCACAAACTTCCTGCCTGTTCCTGTACAAATTCCCGAAAAAACCTCGCACTGTGCGGCCATCGCCGGAGAGCGGCCTTTCGCACGTTATCCATATCTCCGTCTTCTCAACGTTCATAGGACAATCTCAGCTATAACGCGCACTGCCGGCAGTGTAGCTTGATAACTTGAGAGGTTTAATACTGATTTTTCAGTCGATTTTCTTTTTGGTATGGGCAAGGCATCGCCCGGCGCGAATCCAGCGCGCAATGCGAACAGGTGCGTCATGTAGTAGTGGAACTCTATGTCCATTTCCCCTGAAACCCCAATTTATCTGCTAACCGACCGTCCCCCATAAAGTGCTTAATGATAATACGCCGGGACTGCGAAAAACAAGAGCGGTGCATTCGATGAAATTGCCGACGGCCGCCCTCGCCTCCCGCTTCAGCAATGATGCCCCTTTGAAGACAGTTTTAAGGTGTTAATTGCCGGACTACTTATTCAATAAACTACTATATAAACTATGCCTTTTGTTTGATTTTTCTGTTTTTTTTTGTTATATTTTCTAGCACTTGCCATGGAAAAAGCAGAGAAGAAATCTCTTATAGAGGCGCTCTTGTTCATCTCGGGGGAACCTGTAACACTCGCCGAACTGAAGAATAATTCCGAAATACCGGAAACCGAACTCAAATTGCTCCTGGATGAGATGCTCGCCGAATACAGAGAAAAAAACGGCGGCATGTTGCTCGTCGAGATCGCAAACGGTTACCAGATGGTCACAAACCCGCATTATGCGCAATGGGTCAGGAAGTTCAAGAGCACTGCGTCCTCGGGCAAACTCTCGATGCCGGCACTCGAAACCCTGGCCATCATCGCCTACAAACAGCCGATCATCAAGGCTGAACTCGAGCAGATACGGGGAGTGAATTCCGACGGCGTTATCAAGACCCTGCTCGACAGGAGACTCATAAAGATAATGGGCCGCAAGGAAGTACCCGGCAAACCGCTTCTCTACGGAACAACGCGCGAATTCCTGCAGTACTTCGGGCTTAAGGACCTCACCGAATTGCCGACACTTTCGGAACTTGCCAGGGAAGAGGCGGCATGAGGGGCAGTCACAGGATTTCCTCTTTCCTCTTTTCTCTCGTCTTATTGTTCTTTCTCCTCTCGACCGCTCACGCCTCTGTCCGATACACTATAAAAAAAGGCGACAACCTCGTCAAAATCGCCAAGAAATATCATGTGAGCCTCAGGGAACTTCAGCGGGAAAACAAGATCTCCGCCAGACGTATGAGACCTGGCATGAAGATCGTTATCCCCGGGAATAAGGCGACCGCGAAGAAAAACAAAACGGTACATGACGAAAAAGAGGCCGTCCCGGTCGACACACCATCCGCAAATGACGCACAGGATGAAGCTTCTGCTCCTGCGATGCTGGCTGCGGAGAAACTGTATCATACGGTGAAAAAAGGCGATACGCTCGCCTCGATCTCAAGAGAATATTCGCTTTCGCCTGCGGAAATCAAAGAGCTCAACAACCTGAAGTCCTCGAAATTGAAAAAGGGACTGAAACTCCTTGTGAAGCGCATCGGGCCAAAGACCTACACGGTGAAGAAAGGCGATAATCTCTGGAAGATCGCTAAGAAATTCGATATGGAAGCCGACGCCCTTATGGAGATGAACGAACTCGAGTCGCCTTCCGTGACAGTGGGACAGAAACTCTATCTCGAACAAAAAGTGGACCCTGAGACCGCAGTGACCTATCAAGAGGCGCTCGGGAAGAACGTCGAGGAAGAGATCAAGAAGACCTCGGCGTCCGATGAATTCGCAGAAAAGTCGATGCAGGACAAGCTGATCATCTTCGCAAAAAAACTCATCAACATCCCTTATAAGTTCGGAGGGAACAGCATCCTCGGTATCGACTGCTCGGCATATGTGAAAAAGGTCTATGGGTTCCTCGGCATTGAACTCCCCAGGACCGCGAGGGAACAGTTCAAGACCGCCGGCGAAACCGTCGACAAAGACAATCTCAACATCGGCGACCTCGTCTTCTTCAGGACGTACGCCTCCTTCCCTTCGCACGTGGGGATATATCTCGGGAACAACCTTTTCATACACGCTTCATCCAAAGGCAAGAAGGTGACAATCGACAGCCTCGAGACCCCGTACTATCTAAAGAGATTCATCGGCGGCAAAAGGCTGCTCACCGAAGAGGCTACCGAAAAATCCCCCAACAGCTGAACCGTTGCGCATCACCGTATGTATGTTTTATCCTTGCGAGTTGGGACTCTTAATAACATCTTTACAGAGCGGTCCGACGATACAGCATCAGGAATAATCCTGAATAAACCCTAACGTTGCATAAAGTGTGTGTATTTAGGCCGTCATTCCCGCAGTCTTTAGGCGGGAATCCATTCTTAAGAAAACATGGATGCCCGACTGAGAACCTCGGGCATGACGGAAAAAGAACTATGACCTGGAGGTAACATTCGGTGAACTCCAACATAAGGAGTGTCATCAGGCTTAAAAGCCCGTCAATCAAGCTTTTGTAGCTGTTAATTTACAATCTTTATGCAACTGGAAGGTAAATGCAGAACTATCTGATAATAGGATTGGGCGGATTTCTGGGGGCGATAGCGCGATACGCGGTTTCTCTCTGGATAGGCCGGCGATGGGGCAGGACGTTCCCGCTCGGTACTTTTTTTATTAATGTGAGCGGAAGTTTTCTGATTGCTTTGATCATGTCCCTGGCGACGGAACGGATGATGATCAACCCCCAGTGGAGGCTCTTCCTGGCGGTCGGATTTATCGGCGCCTACACTACGTTTTCGACCTTCGAGTATGAGACGGGCTCCCTCCTCAGGGACGGTGAATGGATGGTCGCGATGCTGAACGTGATAACGAGCGTAGTAGCGGGCTTTCTCGCCCTGAAAATCGGTGAAGTGGTGGCAAAATCAATATAGGAGTCTGAAATGGTGACAAAGGGACCGGCAAAAAGGCTTACTGTCTATGTGGACGAATCGGACAAGATCGGCGGCAAGCCGATCTATGAAATACTGATGGACGTCTTTTACAAAAAGAAGATAGCCGGCGTGAGCGTCTTCAGGGGCGTTGCCGGTTATGGCAGCGACGGCGTCTTCCATACTTCGAAGATGCTCGAACTCTCGACAAGCCTCCCGGTGAAGATCGAGGCCGTCGATTCGGAGGAGATGATCAATACCGTGCTGCCGGACGTTGCAGAGATTGTCGGAAAAGGCCTCGTCGAGATCAGCGACACGTACGTAGTCAAATGCTGCAAGGGACTGACGTGATCTTTCTTTAATAACAGGTGGAGGCGTTTAGATTGCGGCCATTTATAAAGGTATAGGTATTTCCGGATATCGCACATAAAGTTGACAAGGCATCCCGCGTATGGTTAAATATAAGCACTATTTAAACTTCCATAAAATCAAATCGGCTCACCAAGCTTCTTCCAGTCAATCGAGATAACTGTTGCGACAGCCGCAGGATCTCTATTTTGACAACATCCAGAACGTGACTGCCCAAGGTAATTAGCTCGGAGCCAAGTTTTCAGGAGGTGTCCATGTTCAAGAAGGTAATAAAAAAATTAGAGGATCTAAGGCATAAGCGGATGTCATCGGCACGATACCTTATTTTGGGTCTCGTTGCGATAATCAGTCTCGCTCTGATATATATTGTGACAGTGCCTGGAGAACAAGAGGCTGCCCATTATCCGGTTTCGTATAACCGCGCCGGCGTGGGGGTGAATGAGGCGACGAAGCTTGTCATCCTGCAATGGATGAAAGAGCACTCCGAAATGCCTGAACAGGTTCTTTCGAAGATCTATAGTGCTGCCATGAACAACGTCAACGCCGACTTGGTTCTTGCCATCTGTCTGGTAGAGTCCAACTTCAACCCTCACGTGGAAAGCGAAAGAGGCGCAATAGGACTGATGGGCATAATGCCGGACGTCTGGCTTGAAGAGCTGAAGACGCACGGGATAGTGAGGGAACAGGATGACCTCTATACTATATCCAGTAATATAAACTCGGGCATCTATGTGCTCGGGAGGTATCTGGCAAGGACGAACAATCTCAGGGAGGCCCTCAGCCGTTATGCAGGGGGAGACCCTGCGTATGCGGCGAGAGTCTTGCGGATGCTCGGGGAAATCTCACGCGTGCGGCGTTCAGAGGACCAGCCCCGTCTTGCGGCGCTCAGGACCAGCGCGTAATCGAAGCATATTTGTTGGCAAGAGGAAAAGTCCGGTCACGCTGCCTGATATTGCGCTTTTGCACTCTCCGGCGTATGATATGTTTGCGTATGGGGAGATTGGACCCATTTTTCGATTGTCTTCATGGCGCGTCTCCGATGAGCGGTTTGACGGGAAAAAGACCTGCCCACCCACTGCCGGCCGAACATAGAGCGCTTCTTTTTGCGGCCCTTGCAATAATCTTCCTTTCTGTGGTCTCGTGCAAACCCGGGCCGGACAGGACCGTTGCCGAAGCCAGGTACCTGGCAGAGGCAAAGCAATGGGACAAAAAGGTCATCTCCCAGCTCGACAACGCCGAAGTATATCTGACCACGAGCTGGCAGGAGGGGAAGCTTTCCTATCTTCTGAGCGTCTCGCCCTATCAGGGAAATTTCGACAGGTATATCAGGGACACCCTCGCGGACAACAAGCTTGAAGTCCACCTGGAAGATATGTCCGGCCTGAACCTGCTTACTATCGAGGCGCCTCTAAAAAAGATGACTGCCGCACATGGCAAAAACGGGGCCCCGGCGGCGCTGCAGACGACCGGAGAAGTGCGCTGCACGAAACAGATGTATAAGGCGATCACTGACTGGTCCGTCTCATGGTCTTTCCCGTCGAGACGCTGAGGGAAGCAACCTTACGGGCACGTCGGTCAGTTACCTCATATTCCCCGCCCGATATTCGGACTTTAAGTAATCGCCCACCTTCTCGTATGTGCTCTCGGGATCTTCCCGGCATGTCTTTGTCTGTTACTGACCGTATTACTCGTTCACGGTAATCTTGGCCGGAGGGATTTCGGGGCCGGACTGCAATGGAATGGCCTTCGGCTTTTTCAGAAAGGCCGCAAAAAGAATCGCCAGACCCGCAAAACACGCCGCCATGAAAAAGCTGCCCGTAAAGCTCCCTGTCTTTTCAGCGAGCACTCCGGCGACTGCCGGCCCGGTGATCTGTCCGAAACCGAAGATGAAGGTGACCAGTCCGAATGCGGCTGCGGCCTTTCGCGCGCCGACGTAGTCGCCTACGGCCGCCGCCATGATCGACGGAATGCTCCATGCGACGATGCCGTAAAAGCCGATAGAAAGGTAGAGGAACATCCCGGGCAGTCCCGATGCCACGAGGAGATAGGAAAGGGTCTGGAGAAGAAAAACAATAATAAGTCCGGCCTTTCTGCCGAGCCGGTCAGAGAGTGTGCCGAAAACCGGCCCGGAAAAGAGGCTCAGAAATCCCACCCAGGCCCAGAAGTTGCCGGCAGCGGTCTCGGAAAACCCCCTCTCCTTGACGAGGGTCGTAACGATAAAGGTGGCATAAATCACATACGTATATCCGAAGAGGAAGTATATCGCACCCAGATAATACATGATACCTTCCCTGTACACATTTTTCCGGCCTTTCGGCTGATCACCGGCGCCATGCCGGGCCATCTCGCCGGCCCCCAGCGGCGAGAGGCCCTTTTCCTCAGGCCTGTCCCTGAGGAGGGCGTACCCTATAAGGGCGATCATCACGACCGTCCCGCTTAAGATAAGCCAGCTGACCCTCCACCCCTCGGGACCGACTACTCGGTTGATAAAAGGGATCAGTTTACCGGATATGATGATTGCGAAGCCGCTCCCGATGACGATGAACCCGGCGGCCCTCCCTCTTTTATTGCTCGCAAACCAGGATGAGACGAGTCCCATGACCGGCACGTTCGTGGCGCCGCTGCCGAGTCCCGTCAGGGTATAGAGGATCAGGACGGGGAAGAAACCCTTTGCCTGGCTTATTAACGCCATCGAAACCCCGACAAGCAGGAGCGCGAGGAAAATAAGCTTTCTTGATCCTATCCTCACCGCCCAGAAACCGCTGACCAGCACCGCCACGAGATAACCGAGAAAATTCGCCGTGCTGATAAAACCCATCTGGGAATAGGTAAGACCGAGCGTCGAGGCCATTGAAGGAAGGAGCATGCCCAAGGCAAAGCGGCCGAACCCAAGGCAGGCGAGGATGCATAACATGCCGGTGCCTACTATGACCCAGCCATAGTGAAACGGCGCCTGGCCCTGCCGCAAATTCTCCATCCAAAAATATAACATTGTTGGGTCCCAAAGCTAAAGTCATGAGAACCAGCAATGATTGCGCTGTCTCCATAAACAAGATATGATAAAAAGGATGACTCGGAACAGTGATCCCGGGACAAAAAAGGGCTCTGCCGGGGACGGAAGAGACGCTGCGGTGAGACGCGCGAAAGCAGGGCGCCTGCACCAAAAACCATCTCCGGCTATAAAGCCGCGGCAGCGCGGCGGCAAGGAAACAACGGATAAGGGCAGGACCGATCGTTACGCAGATGAACTCGATGCCATATTCTCGACGCTCACGGAACCGGTCGTCATCTATGACGCCTCCGGCACAATAGTGAAGGTCAATTCGGCCGCAATCAGGTCTTACGGCTTCGACCCCCTGACTCTGCGCGCAAAATCCGGAGAGTCGATCATCCGGATGATCAGTCTGCGAAACGACGACGGATCGCCCATCGCGCCGGCAGACCTGCCTTCGAGCAGGGCGGCGGGGGGAGAAACAGTAATCAACAGGCGTCTCGTCTTCACCGACTCGGCCGGGAAGGACGTGACGATCGAGGCATCGGCAGCACCCATTTACAGACGCGGAACTTTTGCTGGGGTCGTCGTCTCCTGGCATGATATCTCAGAGATCATCAGGCGCGAGGAAGAAGCCGAGCGCTATCTCGGTAACATGGAGTTCTTGTCGGCCTCGGCGATGTTTTTTCTGAGGCAGTTGTCCTGTGGCGAAATATACCGGTTCCTCGGAGAAGGACTGTATAATGTCTCCGGGAACGCAACGGTAACGGTGAGCGAATACATTCCTGAAAAAGACCGGATCACCATAAGGGAGGTCTACGCAGACAAGGCGATCATGGACAGGGCAGCGGTCATATTGGGAAGGCAGCCGGTCGGCCTCTCCTTTGAGTACGGAAACGAAATACGGAAAAAGATAGATTCGGGCGGTCTGATGATGGTTGAAGGCGGCCTTTACGAACTGCTCCTGAGGCAACTCCCCCTCGCCTCCTGCAAGCGGCTGGAAAAGGAACTGCGGCTGAAGGGGATCTACACCATGCCGTTCTCATACGAGAGTGATTTTCTCGGCACCGTGGCGATCATGACCACCGGAGAAGAGCTGCCCAACCGTCGGCTTATCGAAGTCTTCGTGGGCCAGGCTGCGATCGCCCTGAAGAGAAAGCAGGCTGAAGAGGCGCTGGAAAAGGAACATGACGCGCTCGAAGCGCGGGTACAGGAAAGGACTGTACAGCTCTCGAGGGCCTATGACAGGCTGATGAATGAGATTGAGGAACGGAAGCGGGCCGAAGCGGTCCTGCAGAAAAGGACCTATGATCTCAACGAGCGAGTAAAGGAGATGAACTGTCTCTACTCTATTTACGGAATCGTCGAAAAAAGAAACCTCCCGGTCGAGGAAAAATTGCAGAAGATCGTGGAACTCATCCCGCCTGCAATGCAGTATCCCGAGACGGCCTGCGCGCAGGTCGTATTCGGGGGCATAAAATACAGAAGCATGGATTTCCGCGAGACGGCATGGAAGCTGCAAAGCGAAATAGTCGTCTCCGGGGGCGTCGCCGGTTCGGTCGAGGTATATTATCAGGCTGAGCAGCCGCGTGAGTACGCGGGTCCTTTTCTCAGGGAAGAAGTGGCACTAATCGACGCGGCCTCCAAGAAGGTCGCCGAGATGGCCGAACTTGCGCGTTCAGAAGATGAAGTGGTCCGCTACCGTATGCACCTGGAAGAACTCATCCGGGACCGCACCGCGGAACTCGTGAAGATGAACGAACAGTTGAGGCAGGAAGTCGAGGAACATGCCCGGGCCGAGGAGAGGAAGACTCAGCTCGTCGGAAAACTGGAAGACGTCAACAGGGAACTGAGCGACTTCGCCCACGTCATTTCCCACGATCTGAAGGCCCCCCTCAGGGCGATCAGTTCGCTGGCCAACTGGATTGCGACCGATTATTCGGACAAGTTCGACGAACAAGGCAGGGAAAAGGTTGCCCTCCTCCTGCGCAGGGTGAAGAGGATGCATGACTTTATCGATGCGATTTTGCAGTATTCCCGGATCGGAAAAAGCGGGGAGGAGAGGTCGGAAGTTGACCTCGGCGAACTGGTTCGCGACGTGATCGAGACAATCGCGCCGCCCGGCAATGTTGCGATTACAGTCGGGAAAGGGCTGCCGGTACTTTTCTGCGACAGGACAAGGCTCCAGCAGGTCTTTCAGAACCTTATCGGCAACGCCGTGAAATTTATGGACAAGCAAGGGGGAGAAATCCGGGTGCAGTATTTCTCCGACGATGCGTATCACCGTTTCAGCGTTTCGGACAGCGGCCCCGGTATCGAGGAAAGGCATTTTGACCGGATATTCAAGATATTTCAGACGCTGACGCCCCGCGACGAATTCGAGAGCACCGGCGTCGGACTTGCGCTGGTAAAGAAGATAGTAGAGATGTACGGAGGCTCGATATGGGTGGAATCTGTCGTGGGTCAGGGAAGCACATTCACTTTTACCCTTCCGAAGGCATCGGCCGATGAAAAGCAGTAGGCCTATATTCCTTGTCGAAGACGATGCGGTCGACCAGATGCTCCTGCAGCGCGCGCTTTCGACCCTGCGGATCAAGAACAGGCTGGATGTCGCCAATAACGGCGAGGAGGCCCTCGAACTGCTGAGCAGGAGCAAGGGCGAAGACAGACCCTGCCTCATCCTGATCGACCTCAACATGCCGAGGATGAACGGGTTTGAATTTTTGAGGACTCTCAGGCAGGACGAGTCGCTCAGGATGATTCCAGTCATCGTACTGACGACATCGAAAGAGAAGAAGGACGTCAAAGAAAGTTACCGTCTCGGCGCCGCAGGCTATATGGCCAAACCGGTCGACTATCTGCAGTTCGTCGAGTTGGTGAAAACGATCGACAGATACTGGTCGCTCTGCGAGCAGCCGGAGTAACGGGAGGACGACGTGCGGGTGCTCCTGATCGAAGACGACATAGTCGACCAGATGGCGTTCAAGCGCCTCGTGGCCAACGGGGAACTGCCGTCTGATTGCGAGATCGCCGGTTCTGTTGCACTCGCCCGGGATATCCTCTCCCGCAATACGCCCGACGTCATCATCTCGGATTATCTTTTGGGAGACGGCACTGCCTTCGACATCCTCGATCTGCATATCGACTGCCCGGTGATCATCACGACAGGTGCGGGAGACGAAGAAGTTGCGGTAAAGGCGATAAAGGCAGGGGCCTACGATTACCTGATAAAGGATGCGGCACAGAACTATCTCAAGATACTCCCGGTCACTATAGAAAAGGCGATCAGCCAAAAGAGAAACGAGGAGCGGCACCGATTTTTAAGCGGCAGGGAGTACGAAGAGACAATGCTCGCCGGCGGTCTGGGGTTCGAAGAAACAATGCGGCTGATCGCACGCGCCGCCGATGCGGAATCGCCCGTGCTCCTGACCGGGGAGACCGGCACCGGCAAAAGCCGTGCGGCCAAGGCGATCCACTACGGCAGCCGCGTCCGCACCATGCCTTTCATGGGGATCAACTGTGCGGCGCTGCCCGAAAACCTGATCGAGGCTGAACTCTTCGGGTACCGGAGGGGCTCTTTCACCGGCGCGGTGGCGGACAGGAAGGGTATCTTCGAGTTGGCGGAGGGAGGGACCCTCTTCCTCGACGAGATAGGCGAGATGCCTCTTCACCTTCAATCCAAACTTCTCGGCGTTCTTGAAGACAAGCAGGTCAGGAGAATCGGCGACGAATCAGCGAGACATGTAGATGTCCGTATCATCGCGGCAACCGGTGTCGACGTAGAACTCAACCTTGGAAAAACTTTCAGGAAAGACCTCTTCTACCGCCTGAGCGTCATAAGGATCCATATGCCGCCCCTTCGGGAAAGAAGGGCCGACATCCCGGAACTCTGCAAATTTGTTTTGAGGGAGATAGCGGAAGGCCGGGACGTGAGGCTTCCTGATTCCGAAGTCGCGAGACTCGCTGCATACGACTGGCCGGGGAACATCAGGGAACTGAAAAACGTTCTCGAAAGGGCGGTTATTCTCCAGGGCAAGGATTTGCGACCTTCTACACTTCTCGGCAGCCCGGCGTTGGCGTGCGGACCATCAGGTCCGGCCAAGTCGCGGGGCCAAATCCCTACTCTTGAAGAAGTCGAAAAAAATCATATAAGACAGTCACTGGAAATGATGTCTCGCAATGTCACGCAGACGGCAAAGGCACTCGGGATATCTCTTTCGACCTTAAAGAGAAAGATAAAAGAATACGGCTTAAAATAGGCTAATGGTCCATTTTGGCCCGCTCAAAATGGATCGGCGTGAAAAATCTCTCTCCATAACAATTTGTTTTTATATGCTTTTTTGCCTCTTCTCCTCTGGCATCGGCCTTGCTTTTTAATTTCTGACTAAGAAATGTTTAAGCGGGGAGGTTGTCAATGATAAACATACTCCTTGTCGAAGACGATATGCTGCTGAGGTTAGTCGTCATGACGAGCATCGGCCTGACTTTCAAAGACTGTAAAGTTCTGACCGCCGGAAGCGGAAAAGAGGCCGTGAACATCCTTGGTTCCGAGCATGTCGACTTCGTGCTTACAGACCTCTGCATGCAGGAGATGGACGGCTTTCAGCTTATCGAATACATCAACACAAATCATCCGGAAATACCCGTTGCGGCCATGTCAGGAGATGGCGGCACCACTATAAGGGAAAGGGTTCACGCCCTCGGCGTCTCAAAGTTTCTTGAAAAACCTTTTAACCTGAAGGAACTTCATACCACGATTTCGGAACTCCCGGGAATCGGGAAGAACGCAACTGCAATTTCATTCACAACTGCTTAGAAAAAAAGATCAGGGGAGGTAATTATGGGCATCAGGGCACTTGGGGAAAGCATCATCCTGCAGTCACTGGAAGATCTAGCAAGCCCTGCGCACAGGCAAGAGAGCATCCGTTTTTTCAGCGGGGAGGGGTTCAGGCTGTCGGCGAAGATCGCCGGCTTGGGTGTCCCGGACATAGAGAAAATCATAGCCCTGTCCACGCTCATATCGCCGGCTGCTCACCGTTTTTCCAGGCGTACAAGGGCTGCCGGAGGCGCACAATGACACACAGTAAGCTCAGGACCGGGCTGGTCGTCATCAATACTGATACAAATAACACAGGTGTGGTGATCGACTGGGGGGTAAAGGACAGACGGTTGAGCCGGTATCTGCCGCTGCCCGCGTACAACAAAATGGCCGACTGGGTCAGGGTCTGGACCTCGTCGGGGAAGGCTATAGAAGTCTGGCCTCTTCACACAATCAGGTTTAACGGTAGCTAGAGTCTGTGTATAAAGTCTAATCCCTCATGGCATAAGGGAAAATGGTACAATTACAGGAAAATCAATCCTGGGGGAAGCGTTGAAACTGCTGAATGATTTGAAACTGCAATTTGAAAAGCAACTA
>JAJZPM010000041.1 GCA_021811105.1 Nitrospirota bacterium
TAGTTCTTTTTCCGTCATGCCCGAGGTTCTCAGTCGGGCATCCATGTTTTCTTAAGAATGGATTCCCGCCTAAAGACTGCGGGAATGATGACGGCCTAAATACACACACTTTATGCAACGTTAGGGTTTATTGTCATCAGTCATGAGCATACCCTTTTTTGCTGACTTGGGGGGTGGCCGCATTCGATGATCAAGCCGGTTTCGAAAAGCGACCGTGTGGTGTTCTGGAAGGAATTGTTGCAGCGGCGTCTGCACGCCGTCGGCTCAGCTCCTCTTCCCCTTCTTCATGTCGGCGTAGAAGTTAACGAGAAGGTCGGAGTCCTTCGGGGAAAGATCGAATTTCAGGCACGCCTCTCCGATCAACTCCGGCAGGCCGGCCTTCGGATTCTCCAACTGCTGGTCCGATATCCATTTGATCGCCCTTCTCAGTTGTTCGCCCTCGGGCAGAATGCTCATGGTCGTACCCTCCTTTTCTATTCCTGCACATACTCTACAACATTCCAGCCCTTTTTTGAATCGCTTATAATGGTCCTCCTATTCAACCCCTCCCTTCCTCCCCTTATCAGGGGAGGGGTTGAAAGAGACCTTGCGGCTACTGCAGACACTTTTGGAAGGAAGGTATGGCGTTTTTAGTATGTCTGCCACCCTCAGCTATGCGACATTAACCCCCGGCTGCCCTGATGATCTCCTCTATCCTTGCGGACCATATCCGGTATCCCTCGTCGCTGAGGTGAACACCGTCTTCTTCGAAGCAGGAGGCTTTGGGCTCGCCTCTTTTGTTCAGAAAAAGCGGATGGATATCCACATAGCCGACTGCTTCCCGCTCCGCGAGGGCGCGCAATTCCTTGTTCATCGCCCTGATCTCGTTGTTCGGGATGAAGGGATAGCAGACGGGCAGGAGGCTGTGGACAAATATGCGGGCTGCGGGATAGCGGCTCTTTAGCCGCGCAATGATAGCGGCATAGGTCTTGACAAAGCCGCGGTCATCCATCGAGAGGTTGTTGATACCTGTCATGATGAAGACAAAGTCGGGGGATGATGCCTTCCCGATAATCGTATCTAGCCTTCGATAAAGCCCTTCTGCCGTCTCGCCGGCAATACCGAAGCTAAAGACCTCGTGAGGTGTAAAACGCCCAGCCCAGTCGAAGAACTCTATCAGAGAATCGCCGATAAAGAGCAGTCGCATTGACCGGTTCACCTTTCGCTACGCAGAATTTCCTGCCCTGATCTTTTTTCCCCACGAAGCGGCCTTCCGCATGATCTCCGCCTCATCGCCGGTGACCAGCGAACGGGCCCGAAGGACTATCTTACCGTTTATGATCACGGTATCGATGTCCGCGGCGTTCATCGAATAGACGAGGTGGGAAAAGATGTCATACATCGGCGTCAGGTGGGGCTTTCTCATGTCGGCAAGGACGATGTCCGCAGCCTTGCCGGTTTCGATACTGCCGGTCTTGTCGTCCATACCGAGCGCCTCGGACCCCCAACGGGTGGCCATTAGAGCCACCTGGCGGGTATTCAGGACCGTCGGGTCTTTTGCGATTGCCTTATGGACCTTGGCCGTCGTCGACATCTCGCTCAGGATATTCAGGTCGTTATTGCTCGCCGCGCCGTCGGTCCCGAAGGTTACCCTTATTCCCTCGGCGAGCATCGTCACCACCGGGGCAAATCCCGACGCCAGTTTCAGGTTGCTCTCCATGCAGTGGGCCACCGAGACTCCCTTCTTCGCAAGGACCTCGATCTCTTCGTCCTCGAGCCAGATGCAGTGGGCGGCGGTAACGGTCTCATCCAGAAACCCAAGGGAGTCGAGATAAGTGACCGGTCGGCTGTGGTGCAGTGCCATGATCTGGGCGACTTCCCATTCTGTCTCGGAGATATGCATATGGAGGGGGACACCATATGCCTCGGACAAGGCCTTGGCCCTGCGCAGGGTCTCTGCGCTGCAGGCATAGGGTGAATGGGGCGCAACGCAAGGGATGATGCAGTCGTCGTCTTTCCAGTCCCTGATGAAGGATTCGGCCTTTTCAAGGTACTCAGCAGGAGTCTGCGCGGTCCTCGTCGGGAAGTCGAGTATCCCCGCGCCCACAACCGCCCTCATCCCCATCTTCCTGGCCGCAGCCGCGATCCGTTCTCCGTAAAAATACATGTCGTTAAAGGCGGTAATGCCGGACTTGAGCATTTCGAGGCAGGCGAGTTCCACGGCATCTCCGACGAATTCCGGACCCAGCCATTTCTCTTCCGCGGGCCAGATATGTTTTTCGAGCCAGTCTTTGAGCGGCAGGTCGTCGGCAAGCCCCCTGAAATAAACCATTGGGGAATGGGTATGGGTATTCACAAGCCCCGGAAATGCGACGAAGCCCGTACCACCGATCACTTCAGTGGACAGATATCGTCCAAGTATCTCATCGGCCGGCCCGACTGCTGCGATCTTTTCGCCGATTACGGCCACTGCACCGTCTTCTATGACGGTAAGGTCCCCGTCCATCGTAAGGACGTGGTCAGCTCTGATGATGATATCTGCGTGCGACTTCATTCTCTCCACTAGTAATAGTCTCAAAATAGTGTTGACATCTGATGAAACGAAATGAACCAAAGTAACTCCCCCCTGCCCCCTCTTAACCTAAGAGGGGCTATACGTTCCTCCCCTTGAGGTAAGGGGAGGTTAGGAGGGGTCATGAAATTAGTAGTCGACAGCAATGCATATTCTATTATGAGACCGTTAATATCTATCTTACCGCTGCAGTAAATGTTATAAAGATGCAGTTGCGTCGGCGCTTATCTCTCCACGAGTATCCTGAGCATCCTCCGCAAGGGTTCCGCGGCGCCCCAGAGGAGCTGGTCCCCGCAGGTGAAGGCGGCAAGGTACTGCGGCCCCATGTTCATCTTTCGCAGACGCCCCACAGGCACCGTGAGCGTCCCGGTCACCGCGGCGGGGGTGAGTTCGCGAATCGTGATCTGGCGCTCGTTCGGCACCACCTTTACCCATTGGTTGTGGCGGGCGATCATGTCGTTGATTTCGTCGAGCGGCACGTCTTTCGTGAGCTTGAGGGTAAGAGCCTGGCTGTGGCAGCGCATGGCGCCGATGCGCACGCAGATGCCGTCGATCGGGATAGGGTTATCTTCGCGGCCGAGTATCTTGTTCGTCTCTGCCTGGCCCTTCCATTCTTCTTTGCTCTGGCCGTTTTCGAGCTGCACGTCGATCCACGGGATAAGCGAGCAGGCAAGGGGCGCGCCGAAGAATTTCGTGGGATAGTCGTCGGAGCGGACATGTTCGGCGACCGTGCGGTCGATCTCGAGGATCGCGCTCGAAGGGTTTTCGAGAAGGTTTTTCACCGAGCCGTGGGCCGACCCCATCTGGCTGATAAGCTCGCGCATATTCTGAGCGCCTGCGCCTGAGGCCGCCTGGTAGGTCATGGCCGACATCCACTCGACCAGCCCTGCTTCGTATAAACCGCCGAGGGCGATAAGCATCAGGGAGACGGTGCAGTTGCCGCCGATATAGTTCCTTACTCCCTTGGCGAGACCGTCCTTGATCACGTTCCTGTTGACCGGGTCGAGGATGATGATCGCAGCCTTGTCCATGCGGAGCGCCGAGGCAGCGTCGATCCAGTAGCCGTTCCAGCCGGCAGCCCGCAGTCTGGGGAAGATTTCCTTTGTATATTCGCCTCCCTGGCAGGAGACGATCGCGTCCATCGCCTTCAGTTCGTCGATCTTCTTTGCGTCCTTGAGCGCGGGCGCGGCCTTGCCGACTTCGGGGGCCTTGCCTCCCACGTTCGAGGTCGTGAAAAAGACCGGCTCGACGAGATCGAAATCCTTTTCTTCGCGCATGCGGCCCATGAGCACCGAACCTACCATGCCGCGCCATCCTACAAAACCCACTCGCATCATACGTTACTCCCTCGGCTGTAAGATTTGAATTTAATATTATACTCAAAGCGACGGGATCTTTGCACACGGCTTAATCTGCCGCGGACGCCCTCTATAGAGTCGTGTATTAAAGTCTCTTTTTCTGTTCGTCATTCCCGCAGCCCTTAAGCGGGAATCCAGTGTTTTCAGGATTTTCTGGATCCCCGGGTCGAGCCTGCCTGCCGCAAGCGGGCCCGAGGATGACAACTTTTTACGTTATGGACAAACTTTATATAGAAACTTTATAACACTGATTTCACGGGCACTTACCGTTGACAAATCAGGAGCCAAATGATATTTTATGGAACTAAGCAAGGGGAGGCATATGGCAAGGAAATGCTTTGTTGTCGCCGTTGCAGTATTTGTCTTTTATCTGTTCTTCTTCCCTGTCTCAGGTTTTTCCTCCGAGACAGACGCCGGTAATCAGACCGAAGGCGGAGGGATGTCCGCCGCCGAATTGACAAAGAAGGAGCTTCTCCTTTTCTGGGACGAGAAAGACCTCTACGTCCAGTCTGCCACGAGGCATGAGAAGCCGATCTCGCAGGTGGCCGAGAACATGACGGTGGTCACCGCAAAAGAGATCGAGGACATGAACGCACATACCGTCGCCGAGGTCCTCAACCGGGTGACAGGTATCTTCGTCGATTTTGGTACCCAGGATTTTGGGAGTCCTTCTGTCCTGCATATCCAGGGCTCTGAGAACAGGCATGTCCTTGTCCTGCTCGACGGCGTCACCTGGAATTTCCTCTCAGAGGGCGGCGCAGAGACGAATTCGATACCAGTCAGGATCATAAACCGCATAGAGATCATAAAAGGGCCTGCGTCCTCGGCTTGGGGTTCGTCGCTGGGAGGTGTTATCAACATCATCACGAAGAACACCGGAGACACTGCCGTGCCTTCAGGGACACTGAGCGGCTCATACGGAGAAAGGAATACGCAGGACTATAACGGCGAGGTTTTCGGCAAGGCAGGTCCTGTCGGATATTATGTGTTCGGGGGCAAGCAGCGGTCTGACGGCCTGAGAGAAAACAGGTGGTTCGATAATTATAGCCTCTATTTGAAGTTCAGGGGCGATATCTCGAAGGACGTGAATATCGGCTTTACAGCAGGTTACAACGAGCCGCACCAAAAATTCCTTGATTCCCCTGCCAACGATTTTACTTCCAGGGGAATTACTCGTACTTTTTTTGTGACGGGCTCGCTGGATGCTGCTATAACTTCGGAACTTAGCTTCCAGGCATCTTTTTACACGTTCAAACAGAAATTAGCCCAGTTGAACGACTTTCTCAGCACCGGTGAACCCTTCCTGCATATCACGTACGATGAAAAAACGACTGCAGGGAGCGGCAAACTGGTATGGACGCATGGTATACATACAGGGGTGGCAGGCGCCGAATTCAGCAGGGGGACGCTCGACCAGACGTTTGGTGGCATGTTTTCTTTGACCACGAACCCCTCTATCGACAAATGGGCGGTGTATGCGAACGATACGGTTTCCCTTGGTAAATTTACGGTTACGCCAGGCATCAGGCTCGACCATAATAATGTTACAGGCTCTTTCACGAGCCCGAGCATCGGGGTCACATACAAACTTCTGGATAAAACAATCCTAAGAGCGTCGGTCGCACGGGGATTTACCATTCCACCGCTTTCGTTTACTTCCGGCGGCGGAGTTTTCCTCGACCCGAACCCGGACTTGAAGTCCGAGAGTGTCTGGTCGTACCAAGTCGGCGCGGAATCGAACATCACAGATTTCCTATGGGTGAAGGCGACCCTCTTCCGCTACGACCTGAAGGATGCTCTTACGCCTGTACTTGCGGCTTCCGGCAATCTTATAGAGATTAACAGCGGAGACGAGAGGCGCCAGGGGCTCGAACTGGAGGCAGAGACAGTACCCTTCTACAATGTTTCTCTCAAGGCGGGTTTTGCCTACGTGGATAAGAAGCCTTCCGAAGAGCTGGAAAGCACGGTGAATTATTCATACAACATAGGCATCAAGTACGACGATAGGAAAACCTTCATGGCACAGCTTTTCGGCCATTATGTTTGGTGGGACTTGACGGAAGGAGATGCCGCAAAGTACGATACCTTTATATGGGATCTCAATATGCGGAAGGGCGTATACTCGACAGGAAAGATAAATGCGGAGGTTTTTGCGACCGCCCACAATATCTTCAATGGTTCCTACTACACCTTCGGCGACCGGATGAACCCGCGGAGATGGGTGGAGGCCGGCCTCAGGGTCAAATTCTGAGAACCAGGATTCGATTTAAATAAAAATTGACGTTGACACCCTGAATCAGCCCGTGTTATAAAAACTCGAATGTCCTTGAAGACATATAAATTTTTTTATCTCATTAAGGAGGATTCAATGGAAAGAGAAGAGATCGAAGTGATCGACTGCGGCATGGACCTCGGGGGCGTGGGTTCCTTGGCTGGATGCTGTATGACTGCGTTTATTCCTTTCAGGTAATATCGGCGAACGAGAAGAGGGGGATGGCAACATTCCCCTCTTCTTTGAGTAGACCTTTCATGCACCTGTCCAATTATATTAAGTCCTTTAATTACGACGAAAAACCCGGTAGCCATCTCGTATACTCCACGAAAAGGGCAGCGGTGCTTGTCCTCAAGAAAGAGATCATCGAATCAATAGAGAGTGGCACGTTGTCCCTGGCGGCAGAGAAAACCCTGTCCGACCTCGGGATTATCATCCCAGACAAAGAGGCAGAAAAGAAATCCATGCTCGGTCTCATCGACGGACTCAATGCAAGGGACACGGGGATGAACGTCACGGTCGTGCTGAACATGGACTGCAACTTCGCCTGCGTCTACTGCTATGAGGGCGAGATGAAGGGCAGGCTCTACATGACGGAAGACATTGCGGACCTCCTCATAGATTTCATTAAAGAAAAATTCACTGATACAACAAAATCGATAAACATAGATTTTTTCGGCGGAGAGCCGCTTTTGAGTAAAGATCTTATCAAGTATATTTCACATGCCATGAAGTCTTTTGCGGGAGACAAAGGGGCTGAATATACCTTCTCTCTCGTTTCGAACGGTTCGCTCCTGAAAAGGGAGGTGGCGGAGGAGCTGAAGGCACTGGGGATGCAGGGCGTGAAGATAACCCTCGACGGCCCCGCGGAGATCCACAACAAATACAGGCCATTCAAAAAAGGCGGCGGAAGTTTCGATGCGATCATCAGGAACATAAAGGAGACCTGCGATCTCGTAAAGATCGGCATCGGCGGCAACTTCGACCAGGAGAACTATCAACGCTTTCCCGAACTCCTCGATTACCTCGAAAAGGAGGGGCTGACGCCGGACAAGATCTCGCAGGTGAAATTCGATGCGGTGATGAAGCGGCCCAAGGGCGATGCGTCGCCGGCCGATTATGTGGACGGATGCATGTCGATCAACGAGCCGTGGCTGATAGCGGCCGGTATCTATCTGAGGGAAGAGATTTTGAAGAGGGGTTATTCCACCCCCAGGATAATGCCGATGCCCTGCCAGGTCGAGCTGAAGAACTCCTATGTGGTGCACTTTGACGGGACGCTTTACAAGTGTCCGGGGTTTATCGGGAAAAAAGGGTTCGAGACAGGCAGTCTCAGGGAAGGGATGACGGACTACTCTGCTTCTTACAAGACCGGCATCTGGAAGAACGACGAATGCCTCGGCTGCGAATACCTGCCGCTTTGTTTCGGCGGTTGCAAATACATGACCTATATACGAGATGGAAATGTCGAAAGCATAGACTGTAAAAAGCCTTATCTCGACGCGTCTCTCGAGGCGCTGGTCAGACAGGACATCAACTACAGGCGTCAGGCAAGGGCGAAATAGGCCTGCCTTCGCTATGAAAAAAATCAGCAGCCTCCTTGTCTTCACCCTCGTCAATTCCGTATGGGGAGTGGTCTACGGGATGATAGGCCCTTTCTACACGCTTTACATCGCCGATAAGAGCGGGGGCATGGAGAAGCTCGGGTACGCCTTCAGCATCATGATACTGGTGCAGGCCGCCGCCTCCTATTATGTCGGGCATTATTCGGACAGACTCGGAAGGAAGCCTTTCCTTTTTGCGATGGCCTATGTGGATGCCTTTGTCCTTTTCTGCTACACAATTGTCGACAAGACGTATCAAATCTACATACTGCAGGCCCTTTTGGGCCTGACGAACGCGGTGAGTATGACAATCAGGGGATCGCTGCTTGCGGACCTCACAAGGGCCGACAGAAGAGGGTCTGAAATCGGCAGGTTCAACGCGCTGGTGAGCGTATTTACTGCTGCCGGTTTTATCCTTGGCGGATATGTTGCGAAGTATTATGGACTGAAGTCGATATTCTATTTCGGGGCGATCGTTATCGTATGCTCGACGGCACTTCTCCTTTTCATACGGGTGCCGGCAAACGATTGAGCTTTTCCCCCGGGTGGGTATATAATATGCAACTTATTGAATCGGGGGGCACCGGGGCAAAACATATGTTCTGCAACATGATTCTGAGTGCGATCAGATGGCGGCAGGCCGTCCGCGCCTTATTTCTCACTCTTTTCCTCTTCTCTGCGCGGGCCGAAGCTGCGAAGGTGATCGTAATCGGAGATACGCATCTTGCTCCTGTCGTGGAAATCATTTCGGGTATCAGGGAGACCCTTGAAACTCCGGTGAAGGTATATTCGCCTTCGGGCGTGAAAGACAGGCTGAAGGAAATTGCCGAGAGAGAGGATGCAAAGGTGGTTGTGGCGCTCGGCAGGGAAGCACTCGATGAGGCCCTCCGTCTCCCGTCTTCCATTCCGGTAATCTATGACCTTGTCATCACCCCCCCGGCTGTTACCAGGGCGAATACCACAGGCTTTTATATGGCAACGCCGGTCAGGGAGTATGCCGCGATCGTGCGGAAATACCTGCCGTCGATAAGGCGGATCGCGGTAGTCGGCAGCGCCGATATGATCAGGACCGTGGAAGGCGATGACGATCCTCAGGTGATCCCTCACAGGGTGAAAACTTCTTTTGAGCTCGTCGAGGCCGTCAAAAAACTCGATGCGCCTGATGCGATACTGCTGTTGCCGGATGTCTCGCTTCTGACTTCTTCGTCCCTCGAGGAGATTTATCTCTACTCGTTCAGAAGAGGGGTCCCGGTCCTCGGCATATCCGAAAGAAGCGTGAAGGAAGGGGCGCTCCTCGCGCTTGTTTTCGACCCGGTGAGCGTCGGCAGGCATATCGGGGAAGTTGCATCCAGTGCGATGCGAGGGGTCGACGTGGGGCAGATATCCCCTTCGCCTCCACGGAAATTCGAACTCTATATAAACAGGAGCACAGCCAAGAAGATGAAGATACGCGTCTCGGCGGAACTGCTGAAAAAGGCAAAGAAGACTTATCCGTAAAGGATTACAATGAGACTGACTTTCAGAAAGAAGGCGCTTCTCCTCATACTGCCGATCCTCGGCATCGTGTCGGCGGTCTATACCTATGATGCGATCAAGACCGAAAAAGAGATAGTGCGGACCGAGATCATCAAGAGGGCCGAGGCGATCACAACGCTGGCGACAAGAACAGGGGAACTGCCGGTCCTCTCCAGTAATCCCGAACTGCTGAAAGGGGTGGTATCGTCGCTCAGGGCGAATTCGGAGATCTCCTCAGTCGCCTTTTTCGATACGAAAATGAACCCGCTCATCCAGGAGGGTGTCCCGATCTCAGGCCGATTGCCGGCGCTTTCTCCCGACAGGCCTATCACCATGTTCGACGAGGGGAATTTCTTTGTTTTTTACGCTCCGGTCTTTACCGTGAGGGCCGGGGATGATATCGACATCTTTCATGGCGGCATCCAGTCCAGAGAGGCAAGGGAAAATATCGGATGGGTCAGGCTCGGTTTTTCGAAGGCTGCAATGAACGAGACCACCAGAAAAGTCGTCCTGCGGGGTTTTCTGCTCGCAGTCGTTTTCACCGTAGGCAGCAGCATCGCTGTCTTCATTCTCATCACAATAGCCACCAGGCCGCTCATGACGCTTTCTCATGCAGCAAGAAAGCTCGAAAAAGGCGAATATCCCGAGATCAGGGAGATATCTACTTCGGATGAGATCGGCGAACTCGGGGCGGCCTTTAACAGGATGAGCGTGGCGATAAAGGAGAGGGAATCGAGGCTGGTGGATTCTGAAAACAGGATACGGGAGCTTTTTGAGCGGGTCGAACATGCGATCTTCAGGCTTGATACGAAGGGCGTCGTCGTCGAGGCAAATTCGAAGTTTCGTGACCTGTTCGAAGATGCGGAGAAGTTCTCGGATATCCTCTACGGCGAGGAGCGGGTAGCCGCCTGTTTTCAAAAAGCGGTTTCCAGAAACGGCGTGCATCAGGAAGAAAATGCCCGCGGGAAAGGCGATGCCGAACGCATTGTCCTGCTGTCCCTTTATCCCGAGACCGACCAGAAGGGGAGCCTGAAAGGTTTTGACGGCTACATTATCGACATCACGGAGAAAAAGGGCCTGGAAGAAAGGCTGCTCAGGTCGCAGAAACTTACGGCGGTCGGCACCCTTGCCGGAGGCATCGCACACGACTTCAACAACCTTCTCCAGGCGATACTCGGCTATTCGGAGATGCTGCTCGACATGTCGAAGGAAGGGGACACCTTCCGCAACCCGGTGAAGATCATCCATAATGCCGCAAAAAGGGGGGCCGAACTGACGAAGACGATACTGTCGGTCACCCGCAAAGAAAAAATGGAGATCAGGAATGTCGATATCAATGAGGTGGTGAAGGGCGCCGTGGAACTGCTCGGGAGAAGCATCCCCAAATCCATCGAGATCGTGGTGGACCTCGGTAAAGATATGCCGGCAATAATGGCCGATCCCTCACATCTGCAGCAGGTGATCCTGAACCTGACCGTGAACGCCCGCGACGCGATGCCCGACGGCGGACGATTGACGATCGAGACAGCGGTCGTCGGAAAGGAGTACGGCGCTGCAGTTTCCGGCCGGACAGAGGACGAACGGTTTGTTAAACTCAGTATTTCGGATGCCGGGATAGGAATGGACAAGGCAACGCAGACGAGAATATTTGAGCCCTTTTTCACGACAAAGGAGGCGGGAAAAGGGACAGGCCTCGGTCTTTATATGGTATATTCGATCGTCGAGAATCACGGCGGTTACATCAATGTCTATAGCGAACCCGGAATGGGCACCCGGTTCAACGTATATCTTCCCGTGAAACAGGGCGAGGTCACCGAGACACCGTCCGGAAGCCTGCAGATCGCAGGATCGGAAACCGTTCTTGTCATTGATGACGACGCATCAGTGAGGGACATCTATAAGGATATGCTGACTCCCCTTGGCTACACGGTAATCGCCGCAGAGGGGGGCGCGGCCGGCATCAAGACGTTCAGGGAAAAGCAGAATGAAGTATCGCTGGTGATCCTGGATATGGTGATGCCCGTGATGAGCGGGAACGAGGCATTCCGGTTATTGAAGTCCATACGTGCGGACGTAAACATATTGCTCTGTTCGGGGTATATCCGGGACGGACACGAAGGGGTGGAGAACCTCGTGAAGGATGGCGCCGCAGGTTTTCTGCAGAAGCCCTTCTCCCGCGACGATATCGGCGTCGCGATCAGAGCGGCGCTGTCGAAGTCAGACGCAACGGGCTGACCCTGCCGGCCGGGAAGTTCCTGCGGACGCCGTATCGCTGATTCCCGGCTCAGATCGTTGCGACGAGCGTTGAGACCTTGTCGCCGACTTCGGTGGTCCCCATTCCCATCTTGCCTGCGTTCTGGCTCTTCATCTTTTGCATGACTGCAATTATAGCGGCCTCGATCATCTGCGACGCACCGGATTCGCCGAGCGAATCGAGCATCATCATCACGGCGCCGATCGCGGCCATCGGGTTGATCACGTTTTGTCCCGCATACTTGGGGGCGCTGCCGCCCATGGGTTCGAACATCGAGACCCCGTCGGGATTGATGTTTCCCCCTGCCGCAACGCCGAGCCCCCCCTGGATCATCGCTCCCAAGTCGGTGATGATGTCCCCGAAAAGATTTTCTGTCACGGCCACGTCGAACCATTCGGGGTTCTTCACGAACCACATGTTTGCGGCATCGACGTGATTGTAATCCCGCCTGAGTTCCGGATACTCCCCGGATCCCATCTCCTCGAAGGCCCGGAACCAGAGGTCTCCGCAGTGGGTGAGCACATTGCGCTTGTGGATGAGGGTGATCGGTTTTTCCGCATAGCGGGGGTTAGCGGCGTTGCGTCTCCTCTTCAGCTCGAAGGCGTACTTCAAACAGCGGTCCACCGTACGCCGGTCGTACACCATGAGCTGCGTAGCGATCTCGTCCTGCGTGCCGACCCGGGTCGCCCCGCCGAGCCCTGTGTAGATGCCTCCCGTGTTTTCCCTGATGACCACAAAATCGATATGCTCCGGCCCCTTGTCCTTAAGCGGCGTCTCTACGTTGGGATAGAGCTTCACCGGCCGGAGGTTGATATACTGGTCGAGCGAGAAACGTATCTTGAGGAGGATCCCGGCTTCAAGTATTCCGGGTTTCACCTCGGGGTGCCCGATTGCGCCGAGAAAGATCGAATCGCACTTTTTAAATCCGTCGATTGCGCTGTCGGGAAGCGTTTCTCCGGTCTTCAGATACCTGCTGCCGCCGAAATCGAAATAGTGCAGGTCGGTCGTGAAGCCGAACCGCCGGGCCGCCGCGTCTAAGACCTTTATCCCTTCGGAAACCACCTCCGGTCCTGTACCGTCCCCCGGAATAACTGCGATCTTATATGTTTTGGACATCTCTTCCTCCTGAAATCAAAAAAGTCCCATATATTATCATATATAACGAGGTTCTTAGAAGAGATGTGCTCGCGGCGCAGCCCAGGTTGCCGCTATATACCTCTTAGGGTACAATAGACCTACCAAATTACTGACCGGGAGGGCTTCATGGCTCAGGAATATAAAGACGCGGCGACTTGCTGGAGGGCGATACTCTCCGATGTCTCGAAGAACAGGGGTCTCCTTTCTGAAATAGGGAAGTTCGCGCGGGAGAACACCGCGCCAGCGAAGATCGTCTTCGGCACGTCCGGCTGGCGAGGCGAGATCGGCACTGACTTTACGTTCAGCAACGTGCGGGTCGTTACTGCGGCGATCATCGAGATGTTCAAGCACGCAGATGCGGATGTGATGCAGGCGATGGGGGTGTCCGATTTCCCGGAGATACGGAAGCGGGGTGTAATCGTCGGCCATGACAACCGGTTCCTGGGAGAGGCATTCTCGATGGAGGTGATCGGCCTTCTTCAAAAAGAAGGGATCAGGACGTGGTATGCGGGAGAGGCGCCGACGCCGGAGTTTTCGGCGGGGATCGAGATGCTGCATGCCGCCTGCTCGATCAACCTCACGCCTTCACACAACCCCGCGAATTATGCCGGCTTCAAATTTAATCCTTCTGACGGCGGCCCCGCCGGCTCGGAAATCACGGCAAAGATAGAGGAGATCGCTAACAGGATGATGGCGGGACATTCTCCCGACGCCGCGGAAACTTCCTCCGGCACCGAAAAGACGGATCTTACGTCACTGTATATCCAATACATACGTGAACGAAAAACAGTCGATATCGGCAGGGTCCGCGATTTTTTGGCCGTGGCCGATTGCATCGTATGCATCGACAACGTCCACGGCGCGACGAGGGGGCGCGTGCAGAGGATTCTGGGGGAAGGTGAAAAAGTGGTATACCTGAGGACCGCGGACGATTACCTCTTTGGCGGGGTGGCGCCTGAACCTTCCGAGAAGAACATGGAGGGGGTCGAGAGGGTCCTGAAAGGCAGCTCCGCGAAATTCAGACTGGGCGTGATCATGGACCCCGACGGCGACCGGATACGTTATAGCGACGGCAACAGGCAGATACCGATGAACTATTTTGGCGCGATGGCCCTCCATTTTCTCCATCTGCATAAGGGCATTTCCGGGGTCGTGGCGAAGTCCGTCGGCACGAGCAATCTGGTGAATGCCATCGCCGAGAAACTCGGGGTGGGGATCAGGGAGACGAAGGTCGGGTTCAAGAACTTCAGACCTTATATGTTGAGGAAGGCCCGGGAGAGGGCGATCGTCGCCTTTGAAGAGTCTGACGGCATTTCGGGATATAACCACACGCTCGAAAAGGACGCTATCTTCGGGCTGGTCCTCGCCCTGGAGATGATTGCGGTCACCGGAAAGAACCTCGGCGATTATCTCGATGAGATCATGGACGAATTCGGGCATTACTACCCCGACCGCTCCGGCATATCGGTGGACCGCTCCCTTGTCGGAGGACCCCTGCTGAGAAAATTGTCCGTTCTGAGAGATCGCTATAAAGAGGGCACGACCCTGGATATAGGAGGAAACAGGAGGACCGTGAAAAAGGTGATCACCGTCGACGGGACGAAGCTCGTCTTCGACGACGGTTCATGGCTGATGGTCCGGCCTTCCGGCACGGAACCCAAAGTCCGGTTCTATATCGAGGCGAGGACCGAAGAAGGAAAGAAGGCGGTTTTCGAGGCCGCGGAGCGGATGACGAATGAAGCCCTCGGGATGGATTTGTAGGGGCAGAGTTCAGAGACCGTTAATAAGTTCTCCCGGCGATCTTCTTGAGTGCATAATAAAAGCCCGTCCAGAGCAGTCCCGCAACGATTACGAAAAGCCATCCGCTCCCTTTCATGAAAAGAAACGGGATCTGAAGAGTGAGCAAGACCGGCAGGAACGCAAACTGCAGCAACTCCATGGCCGTCGACGGATAGACGTCGCTTATCGTGGCGAATATGAGGCCATATGTCCAGACTGCGAGCGGATACGAGACGATCACCCTGTTTCTTTTCCTCTTGATCCAGTTCAAGCCATCACCCCCTCGTCCGCGCGCCTCATCCGGGTCCGTTTAGGTTCTTAGTGAATAATATCTCTATTCGGTATTTTTGTACACCTCCCCAAAATCCGCGAGATCTACCATCGGGGAGCCGGCGGGCGGACTGTCTGCGAAATGAAGTATAATAGGTCCTGTTGAAGGCGGGACAACCTAAATGTCTTTTTGCGATAACGACGTAGATGCGGGCCGTAACAGGTGAATAGCCCAGTGACAGGACGGGAATCCCGGCCGACGGCGTTTGTGGCCTATCTTGTTGTGACCGCGGTCCTCTGCGGGGGACTGGTCATGGTGATAGAGGTGCTCGGCTCAAGGGTGATAAGCCCCTTTTTCGGGGTCAGTCTCTTTGTCTGGACTTCCTTGATCACGGTGACACTCATCGCGCTTGCATCCGGCTATGCCGTAGGAGGCGTGCTTTCGGACAAGCGGAGCGACCCCGACTATCTCTACGGCCTGATCTTCGCCGCGGGTCTCCTTACTCTCGCGGTCCCGTATGCAAAGGATTTTGTTTTGAAGTCCTGCATGTCTTTCGGACTTCGTTCCGGCGCACTCGCGAGTTCCGCACTGCTGTTCGGCCCGGCCCTTTTTCTGCTGGGGTGTGTCTCTCCCTATGTGATCAGACTCGCGGCCGGGGAGATGAAGAATATAGGGAGGACGGTCGGCGTATTCTATGCTTTTTCCACGGCAGGAAGTTTTATCGGTACCGTGCTGACGGGCTTCGTCCTGATCGCCTATTTCAGGGTAGGAAGGATCTTCGAATTCATCGGCCTTTCGCTTCTTGTCCTTTCGGTGTTCTATTTTATTGTTTTTAGAAAGAAGTGGCTTCTTCTCCCGGTGCTCTTCCTGCCGCTGCTCCAGCCGCATGAAGGTGTCCGTATCCAAAAGCAGATGCCGAACGGGACAACGGTCACAAGGCTGCTTTCGACCGACAGTTTTTACGGGAACCTGAAGGTGGTGGATTACTCCTATGGCCCGGACCACACAAGGGAAATGATAATAGACGGTCTTATCCAGGGCGGCGTTGACATCCGGACCGGGCTGTCCGTCTATGAGTACGCATACTTTATGGATTTTCTGCCTTATGGAATGAATCCGGCGGGCAAGGATTGCCTTGTCATCGGTTTGGGCGCCGGACTCATTCCGAAGTGGTATCGGGAAAGAGGCGTAAGGACGGAGGTGGTAGATATCGATCCGAAGGTGGTCGGCATCGCCCAAAAGTATTTCGGGTTTTGGACTGAGAACGGCGTTGTAATTTCGGACGCCCGGTACTATCTGGCCTCAACGAAGAAGAAGTTCGATTACATAGTTGTGGACGTCTTCAACGGCGACACGACGCCGGGACATCTGCTGAGTCTGGAGGCGTTCCGTCTACTCCGTGAACGGCTGACCGATCGCGGCATTGTGGCGTTTAATCTGATCGGGAGCCTCAGGGAGCCGTTTGTGATGGCGTCGGTCGTGAAGACGCTCGGAGAGGTCTTTCGGACCGTGAAGATATATCCTGAATTCACCCCAGGGGAGGGAGAAGGCTTCGGGAATATCGCCGTCATCGCCTCCGACTATTCCCCTCTTTCATTCGATCCGGGCCGCGTGAAGGATTTCCCGGTCCATCCGCTGGCAGTCGACATTGTAAGCAGGTTCCTCGGCAGGGAGTATGCATTTCCTGAAGGGACGCCGGCGATCATACTCTCCGACGACTATAATCCCGTCGATGTGTACGACCTCGGTTTGAAGGAAGCCGTGAGAAAGAATATTATCGAGAACACGGACTGGGACATCCTCATCTGACTTCGTAATCTCGCTACCACGTGTATCCGCTCTCCTCGTGCTGGCTGAGATCGAGACCCATGACCTCCTCTTCTTCAGACACGCGGAGTCCGATCGTTTTATTGATGAGTACGAGCAGGACCAGTGTGACCCCAAATGCATAAAGGGCGGTCACAAGGAGGGAAATGCACTGGACTGCCAGCTGGTGCGGGTTTCCGAAGAAGAGACCGTCGGCGCCGGCGGCATTGATGACCTTCGACGCGAAAAAACCGACCCCGCAGGTACCCAGGATCCCCCCGATCCCGTGAACTCCGAAGGCGTCGAGGGAATCATCATACCCGAGTCTGCCCTTGAGGTTCAGCGAGGCATAACAGACCGCCCCTGCGGAGAGCCCGATCAGGAGGGCGGGCATCGGCCCGACAAACCCTGAGGCCGGGGTAATCGTTGCGAGTCCGGCGATTGCACCGGTTGCTGCCCCGAACATCGTCGGTTTGCCGCGGTGGAGCCATTCGATGATCACCCACATGAGCGTGGCCGAAACCGCGGCAATATGGGTGGTGACAAAGGCGACCGTGCTGAGCCCTCCGGAGGAGAGCGCGCTGCCCGCGTTGAACCCGAACCAACCGAACCAGAGGAGACCGGCCCCCAGGACTGTCAGCGGCAGGTTATGGGGCGGCATCGGCTCCCGGAGATAGTTTTTTCTCCTTCCCAGGAAGACCGCGGCCGCCAACGCCGAGATCCCGGAGGTGAGGTGGACGACGATTCCGCCCGCAAAATCCAGCGTGCCGAGGCCCTTCATCCATCCCCCTGCGCCCCATATCCAGTGGGCGACCGGGTCGTAGACGAGAGTCGTCCAGAGGAGAATGAAAAGCAGGTAGGCCGAAAATTTCATTCTCTCTGCGATCGCACCGCTGATCAGTGCAGGGGTGATGACCGCAAACATCGCCTGGTAGATCATGAACGCCATATGGGGCACGGTGGGGGCATAGTCCGGGTTCGGCGCAAGTCCGACCCCGCTGAGCCCGATCCAGTCCAGCCCGCCTATGATCCCCTTGATGTCCGGACCGAAGGAGAGGCTGTAGCCTATCAGTATCCATTGGACGCTCACGACAGCGATTGCGATAAAACTGTGCATGATCGTGCCGAGCACGTTCTTTCTCCTTACCATGCCGCCGTAGAACATCGCCAGGCCGGGGGTCATAAGCATGACGAGCGCGGCTGAAATAAGGACAAATGCGGTGTCGCCGGAGTCGACTTTTGCATCGGCCTGCGCAAGTGCACTCAGGGGCGTAAGAAGCAGTATGGCGAGCGCCATAACTATGGCGAAAGGGAAAGGCCTTCTTTTCATTGATGACTCCTCGTATCTCGTATTTCGTACGGTGCAGAACGCTTCCGTGAGATTTAGCCAAAGGCATGCCAGATGCAAAACCCTCTGTTATTGAGGAGTATTTGCCAGACGTGAATTGACGCAAAGTTACAAAAATGTAGTGGCCTGGCGCTATTTGAGAGACTTTAAGCCGTAAAAACAGAGGGATACTCCAGATATGACAATAATGTCATATCTACAAAATTGTCGCTACTCCGCCGGCCACCCGATACTTTCCTTCCGTTATGGGGACCCAATGCGGCGTTCCGGGTATGGGCGGCCGTCACGGCGTCCTTCCAGCGTTCCATGTATTCATGCGATAATGGTGCCAGCTGCGCTTGCCTGCCGGGAGTCCGCCTTTCTTTAAAGGGTGTCGGAGACCCTCGCGAGCCCGGAAAGAAAGGACCCCACAAGTTCAGGATTGAAATCCTTGTTTGCCCCCTCTTTCAGCAGTCCCGTCACGGTCCGGACGTCGAGCGACTGCCGGTAGGGCCTTTCGGTCCGCAGTGCATCAAAAAAATCGGCTACTGTGACCATCTGGCTGACAATATGCTGCTTCCGGCTCATCCGCTTTGTGTCAGGATAGCCGCTGCCGTTGTATTTCATGTGATGTTCGAATGCGACGATCGGTGCGAGCGGCGGGACATCCTTCATCCTCGACAGGTAGATGGCTCCGTGGATCGGATGCTTTTTCATTTCGAGCCATTCTTCGGGAGTAAGGGCCGATTTTTTTTCCAGCACCTCGGCGGGGACGAACATCTTGCCGACGTCGTGGAGAAGACCGGCCAGGCCGATGTCGTGAAGGTCTTCCCCTCTGATTCCCAGGGCCTCTGCCTGGAAGAGGGTGAGCACGGCAACATTGGTCGCATGAATATACGTATATTCGCTGTGAGATTTCACGGGACTGACGATGCGGAGAACGTTTATCTCTTTTTTCAGGGTCGAAATGAAGTCGAGCACCGCGTCCTCCAGGCTCACAATGTCGAGCCGTTTGAACCGGGAAAACCCCTGAAAAGAGCTCTTTACTTTCGACAATCCCTTATTCAGAAGCGCGGCGGCATCGGTGCCGGAGGACTTGAGTTTTATCTCGACGATGCCGACCGAGATATTGGGGCTCGGGGTAACTTCGCCGCGGGAGGCCAATCCGGCAATGAACTGTCTGAATTCCTCGATGTCCGTCCCTTTCCTTATTACAATCTTTTCGATCTTTTTCTTCCTGAGCCGTTTGAGGAAGTTTGCCACCGAGAAGCTCTTTTCAAGGAAGGGAGTGTCGTTTACGATGAGACTCTCTCCGATCATGAGGAAACTGACGGAACCTTCGACAAAAAGGTCTTCCAGCAGTGCGGCCGCCTTTTCGGCGTACTCGGCAAAGACCGGGTGCTGCTCCGAATAAAGCGTGCAGCCCGACAGGGCGGTCATGACATGAGAGACGAACTCAGAGACCTTTGTTTGCAGCATTATCTTCGCCGCCCCTCAGGAGGCTGCAGGTGATGGACCGTATCTCTTCGTTTCTCGATTTCATGCCGATGTCGAGTAGGGGCGCGATGCGCTCGCGCGGGTAATTCTTCAGGCTCCTGAATATCTCCACTTTCAGTTCTTCAAAGGAGGAGCGGTAGAGCAGCGTTGTCGACCTGCAGAGTTTCACGAGCGCGTCGATCGCGGCCGGGTCCCCTATCTCGCCGAGCGCCCGCACTGCGGGTATCCGGTAGTACGACTCGGTCCCGAAGAGGTCCCTCTTCCTGAGCATGTCGACGAGATCCGGGACCGCGTCGGAACACCGGTGCACGCCTGCGAGCTTTATCGCCTGCTCCCTCAACCGGGGATCCCGGCTTTGCAGCTGCAGCCTGATATGGGAGAATGCATCAGGCGTTTTAAGGTCGAGAAGGGCCTTTACGGCCTCCACGCATATCTTGCCGTTCTTGTTCTTTGCGAATTTCCGTATGTAGTTGGCATACTTTACCCCGCCTGCTTCCCGCAGCAGATAGATCATGTTCCGCAAGACATACCAGCGGTCGTCGTCCAGTCTTTTCGCGGCTTCCTCCGCTACGTCGCTTCCCATGGCCGACAGCAGCTGAAGGTAGAATTTCCTGATCGAGGCGTCTTCCTCAGCGGCAAGGGCCTCGAAGAGGCGGTCTAGCAGATGGCGTTTTTGCACGTTTGCGAGACGGAAGACGCCTTCCCTGTCATGTCTGCCCCAGAGCCTGATCGCGTCCATGAACTTGTCGATGAACGCCTCGGAGCGGAAGAAGTACTCTATCATGCTCCCGGCCTCGTCCCTGAATCTGCCGGCCAGCGACTGGGTGTAGACGACATTGTAAATTTCCGACACCTCGCTGAATCGCCCTGTCTCGAGAAAATCCTCGGCAAATTCGGATATCCGGGTGAGGGATGCAAGATAATCGTCCCTGTCCCGGGAGTCCGCGTCGAGCAGTTCGAGGGCGATCTCCGCGAATCTCCGCTCAATAGTCCCATCCCTGAGTTCCTCCCCCAGTCCTTTCGTGATGACCGGTAGCGGCGCCCTGGTGGCGCTCATCATTCTGTCGAGTTCATTCTGGTAGTCGGCATTCACGAATGACTTGAAATGGTCACCCTCGAGGAGGTCGGTGATATTCTGGTCTATCTCGATATCGTCGAAAAAGGCCTTCTTTTCATGCGAAAGCTTCTCGAAGAAATCGCCTTCAGTCTGTGTGCTTTTCAGTTTGTCGAGCAGGTTCCTGACACTATCCGGGATTATGGATGGGTTTTCCTTTAAGACCGCTGTTATCTTTTCTATATCTCGTGGAGAGAGTTCGCCCAGAAGTTTTTCGGCCTCGATCGCTTCTACCGACGGATGACTAAGTGCCCTTCTCAGGAATTGCTGCTTGAGTTCAGGACTGAGATTGCTGACCAGCGACAGGAACCTGCTGAAAAACTCGCTCCTGATCCCTGGGTGTTCTTTCCTCCTGAGATAGGAGGTGATGACCCGGTCGTATGTCTCGTCTGCTGCTTCGGAGGGTACCTGTTTGTTGACGAAGAGGGCGATATCTTCGGGCGCGGCATTCAGAATTAGCCCCTCGGCGTCGCTGTCAGCCAGCTTCCCTTCGACGAGGCCCGAGACATAATTTTCCCAGAGCCCGATATCTACGTCGTCCTCCCGGCGGCGGCCTTCGGCAAAAGAAAGCCTGGATACGTCGAGGGGGATGAGCATAATGTGATGAAGCCCCTTTCTTTCGGCGAGCTCGGCGACTGTCTTCCCGGTCGCGGGGTCTTTGGAGATGATGATTTCATGGAGGTCCAGGAGTTCCTCAAGAGTGGTTCCGGCCCTGAAGGAAACGGCAGCGATCCCTTTACCGTGAAGGCTGAGGGCGAACTCCCTGAAGACAGGATTTTTCCTGTCGAGGATGTTGTCGTCGATAATGAGGCTGTCTTTGGCGATCCCAAGGGTTATGCTGTTACGGAACTCAAAGAGCTTTCCGAGAAAGCCGAAGGCCCTCTCGATCGACTCACGCGTGATCGGGTGTTCCCTGGGATAAAGCCCGACACTTCTCCTGGAGATATTCAGTTCGATGATCGCATCGGAAAGCAGTTTGGCATCGATCGGAATTTTTTCCCGGTTGCCTTCTGTTGCAGTATGATTGGTTCCCTCACCCAACTCCGTTGTCCCTGCATGGTAATGATACGGTATTCTTTCTTTTTGCGCAAGCCTGGGAGGCCGTGTCTCTGCGGCAGGGTTCTTGACAACAATGCTCTTGGCAGCACCGATCCGGGGCGGTACAATAGGCCATCGGTAAATTCATTTGTCAGGGGGCATCGAGAAACGCATGGTTCAGATAGAGGATATACGCAGGGCCGCGGACAGGATTGGCGCCTTTGTCCACAAGACTCCCTTGATCCGTTCGGACTCCTTCAGCAGACTGACCGGGGCCGAGGTATATCTAAAGGCCGAAAACCTTCAAAAGACCGGTTCCTTCAAGGTCAGGGGAGCTTTCAACAAGATCATGGAAGTAAGGAACGACAGGGTGGTTGCCGCATCGATGGGAAACCATGCACAGGGCGTTGCTTTTGCCGCCGGGAGGCTGGGGAAGTCCGCAAAGATAGTGATGCCGGTGACCGCGCCGATCGTCAAACAGGAAGCGACAGAGGGATACGGCGCCGAGGTCGTGCTTTTCGGCGAAAGTTTCGCCGAGGCGCTGGAATATGCCCGCTCGCAAAAGGGGTATGAATTTATCCATGCCTTTGACGACGAAGGGATAATTGCGGGTCAGGGTACGGTCGGGATGGAAATCGCCGCGGATATGGCTGATGCGGACTGCGTTTTGGTTCCGGTCGGGGGCGGCGGCCTAATTGCGGGGGTCGCTGTTGTGATGAAGGCCCTGTCTCCGAAGACCAGGGTCATCGGGGTGCAGGCTGCTGCGGCGCCGTCGGCTTTCGTCTCTTTTAACGAAAGGAAGATTTCCGGCCGGGCGCCTCTGCCGACGATCGCAGACGGGATCGCGGTCGGTCAGGTGGGTGAGAAGTCCTTCGGCATCATTGCCGGCAATGTGGATGACATGGTCCTGGTCGAAGAAGACGCGGTTGCGATGTCCATTCTCTATTTTCTCGAGAGGAAGAAGCTCGTGGTCGAGGGCGCAGGCGCTGTGCCTTTGGCGGCCTTGTTCGGGAACAGGGAGAGATTTTCCGGCAAAAAAGTCGTGCTCGTCATAAGCGGGGGCAATATCGACTTCACTCTTATCGACAGGATCATCCATAAAGGGCTTGTGACGAGCGGGAGGATAGGAGTGTTCGAGGTGACCGTGGACGACGTGCCGGGGAGGCTGCATACGCTGTCGGGGATTATCGCCGGCCGGCGGGGGAATATCCTGAATGTGGTCCATGAAAGACTCGCCCATGATCTGCCCGTGGTCAAGACGAAGGTCATCTTCACCGTTGAAACGAGAGGGAAGGGGCACCTCGACGAAATCCTTGCCGACCTCGCGGCACAGGGGTTTGAGTTCAAAAAGAGGAACGGGGCCTGACCGTCGCCCTCCCATTCTACGGGTCGCTCAAATGCGGCAATTTCCTTTTCGGGGCTTCGGACCATCGTTGACAAAGCCGACTGCTATGATAAGCTTCTATCAGAGGGAGACGCCTGCATGGCGATGCGCGCAGTCCCTACCCAACGCCAAAGGAGGAGAAAACGATGTCTTATGTTGCAAAAGATTACAGCAAACTGATAGGGATGGCGGGATTCAGCGAAACGCTCCTGAAGAACCATTTTACCCTGTATCAGGGGTATGTGACGAACACGAACAAGGCGCTCGATATTTTGGACCAGATGCTGAAAGACGGCAAGACGGGTGTGCCTGAGTATGCGGAAATCAAGAGGAGGCTCGGGTGGGAGTTCAACGGCATGAGGCTGCATGAGTATTATTTCGAAAATCTCGGCGGCAAGGCTCCCCTCGACAAGTACGGCCCTCTGGGCAAGCAGATGCAGTGCGATTTCGGCAGCTATGAGATGTGGGAGAAGGATTTCAGGGCAACAGGGTCGATGCGGGGCATCGGATGGGCGGTGCTGTATCAGGACAGCGTGAACCGGAGACTCTTCAACTTCTGGATAAACGAGCACGATGTTTCGCATCCCGCCGGGTGCGCGCCGATACTGATCATGGATGTATTTGAACATGCCTTTATGATCGATTACGGGCTGAAGAGGGCCGATTATATCGAATCGTTCTTCAAGAACATCGACTGGGCGGCGGCCGGGTCGAGGGTGCTGGGAAAGGAGGAATAATGGCGGACATGGAAATTGGCGGCCGCCAGGTCACTGTGGATGATGAAGGGTATCTTGTCAGCATGGACGACTGGAACGAAAAAGTGGCATGCGCGCTCGCGGAGCAGGAGGGCATCGACGAACTGACGGATGACAGGATGGCGATCATCAGGTTCATGCGGGACTATTACAAACAGTACAACTACTTCCCGATCCTGGGGTCGGTCTGTCTTCATGTTCACCAGCCCGACAAGTGCGTGAAGCAGGAATTTATGCACCCTCTCAAGGCATGGAAGATCGCGGGACTTCCCAAGCCTCCGGATGTTGTTCTCGCCTATCTGAACTACGGCCAGGTGCCGACGTAGAATGTCGCAGGAAAAACCCCCTCAGCCCGGACGGGTTGAGGGGATTTTTCTTGTAAGGCATATTTACGTTAGCAGGAACTCTTGCATTTGCAGGTCGTCGCACATTTCTTCTGGACCTTCTTTATCGTCATAGCCACACCGTCCTTTCGTAGGAGGATTGCGGCTTCACGCCGCCTATGACTCCATTATATCACACGACGGATGGCTGTAAAGGGCGCAGCGGAAAAGGTCCCTGCCGAAGGGGCCGTCGAGGGTCTCCGCCCTGTATCTGCAGCCGCCCCTGCACTGCTCGATGTAGCGGCAGTGGCATCTCAGCGCGTCGAGCCTCACAGGCGGGATCCTTTTCCAGCATTCACCAAGCCCGTCCCTGATCGTTCCCACGGAGCGGTCGGAATAGAACGTGCATTTTGAAACTGCTCCTGCTGCATTCACCGACATGAGATGGAGACCGCAGGCAAAGCCGGGAGTGCTCGCATGAAGTCCTTCTCCGCGGCCGTAGGCAAGATATTTCCCGCCGGTTTCCGGATCGACAAGGAAGTCCCTATTCAATTCCAGTCTCCCCGTCGTGCACGGCACGTCTACAGTCCAGTCTTTCACCCCGAGTTCGTCGAAGAGCCTCTGCATGGCGTCGAAGTCACAGAGGTTCTTCGCATGGACCATCGTCGAGACCGAGACATCGAGTCCCTCATCGCGGCATTTTCTTACGGCATTTACCGCGACTGCAAAGGATCCCTGCCCCCGGAGCGCATCATGGGCGTTTTCAAGTCCGTCAATGCTGATCTGGACCTCGTCCACCTTCAGTTGCGCAATTTTTCCCTTATCGAGGAGCGCGCCGTTAGTGAAGAGGATTTTCCTAAGGGAAAATTCAGGGAGCATTTCGTTCAGGTCAGTATATCCGCTGTGCAGAAGAGGTTCTCCGCCCGTGATCAACACACGCAGACCCTGCATGGCCTCGAACTCCGAAAGGACGGCCCGTATCTCCTTCAGGGAGAGTTCGTTCGACCCGCTCTCACCGATGTAGCAGTGCCGGCACCTGAGGTTGCACTTGTCGGTGATCTGCAGCTCAAGATACCTGAGGGAAGGGACGGGCGACTTCAGGACGGCAGGCCGCCGCGCGGAGACCCTCTGCGTCGTCAGGATGTCTTCTTTTATGCAGTAGTCGATGAAAATGCCGGCCTCTGAAGAGCAGCCCTCGGTCAGCGCGCAGTGCTTCAGAAAGTCGAAGGCGTCTTCGTCGACTTCATAAAGCTCGTCTGCCCCGATATCGTATACCGACGGCGTTTCGAGCCATTTAAGCACGCATTTGCCGGACAGGAAATAATGCATGCCTTATTGTACTGCGGAGAGGCGTCTGATTTAAAGGTTAGGGGCAGGCATGCCATGCCCGTCATTGTAGTGCCACCAAGAGAAAGACGCATCATTATGTCCACAAGTTTTTTTGCAATTGCACTTTTTGGAGAGATACTATTAAATATGACTCTCGAACAAAGTCTCTGCCGGCGTTTCTGCTTTTATTACAAGCCGTCGAAGCGCGAGGAACTGGCCTGCGGGGGCTACCGCATGGTGGAGCGCCTGATCCGGCGTGGGAAGAAGATATCGTTCGAAAGGTCAGGAAAAGCCTTTGGCCCAGAGACCGTGGATGCCCTCGAAGAGGCTTTATGCCGGAGGTGCCCTTTTTTCGCGTACGACTGCGACTTCGCCGTAAACAAGGAGGCGCCGCCTTGCGGCGGCTATCTCCTGATAGGGCAGCTTCTTGAGTCCCGAACGGTGTCTCTTGACGACCTCAGGGATATGGATTAAGCTTTACATAGTATTTTATTCAAGGGGGAATTATGGAAAACTTTTCATTGCGCGAGGCGGTCGAACAGGCGATACAGACGGAAAAACTGGGATACGAGTTCTACCGGGCCATGGGGGAGAAGTTCAAGGAGAATAGCGGGATGAAAGAGCTGTGTGAGACCTTGGCGGAAAAAGAGCGCGTTCACGAAAAGACGTTCTCGGACCTTATGGACGGTGTAAAAGAGTCGGGCGAGGTGGACTGGGAAGAGGTCTCGATGTATCTGAGGGCGATCGTCGAGTCCGAGTTCTTCCTTGGAAAGGGTAAATCCCTGCCTTCTCTGGACCGCGTGAAGACCGTGGCCGATGCGGTGAAATTTGCAGTCGGGTTCGAGAAGGAGACGCTGCTTTATTTTTATGGCGTCAGGGACCTCATCAAGGAAAAAGATGTGCTTTCCCATATCATCGAAGAGGAAAAGAGCCATATCGTGTGGCTCAATAAACTCCAGGTTACTTCCATAAAGTAGTGCGTCAGTAAACCTTGCTGTTGTGCAAAAGGACAGAGTCCCACATGCACATTCTGCCGGCCTGTTCAGCTTCCTTTACAAAGAAGAAAAGTTGTTGGTATTATATACCGTTTTGGGAGAGGTGGCCGAGTAGGTCGAAGGCAGCCGCCTGCTAAGCGGTTGTGGGGGTAAAACTTCACCCAGGGTTCGAATCCCTGCCTCTCCGCCATTACGCGGTTTATTGGACGGCGCCGGAGCATTAGTGTGCGGTGGCTGTCGACAGTAAAATAAATATCACGAAGGAGTAGGACAAGGAGGTCCATATGAAGAAGAAAGTTTTGGCGGTGGTCTGCAGTCTTTCGCTGCTCTTGGCGGTAGGGGCCTGCAAAAAGAAACAGGAACAGCCGGCACCTCAGACGGGTATGCCCGGACAACAGCTTCCTGCCGGACATCCTCCGATGGGCGAGCAGGGCGGGGCGCCCGGTGGTGTGGTGATGCCGAAGGGTGAGACAACCGTCAGCGTCCCTGACTCGGTGAAGGGAAAATGGAAGGGTGTGGTACTTGTCGTGGAAGACAAGGCAACGAAGAAGTCGAAGGACTATACGGTGAATCTGCATAGCGATCTGAAGATCCCGGATTCCAATCTGAAAGTGGAGGTGGGAGATTTTCTTCCTGACTTCAAGATGGAGGGTCTGACGATCACCTCAACGTCGAACGAGCCGAACAACCCGGCGGTAAGGGTGAAGGTGTTCGAAGACGGCAAAGAGATCTTTAAGGGATGGCTGTACCAGAAGTTTCCGACGATCCATCCCTTCGAGCACCAGAAGTACGGGTTGGCGCTCAAAAACGGCATAAAGAAGGGATAGGAAGTACGGCAGCAGTCTGCGCCCTTAGCTCAGCTGGATAGAGCGTCGGACTACGAATCCGCAGGTCGGGGGTTCGACTCCCTCAGGGCGCGCCACCTTTTTTGGCTTATAACCGGTCAAAAAGAGGACGTGATAACAAATCACGGCCTCTTTTTTTTTTTATATCCTCTTCACGCACAAAGACCGGAAGAGAAATCTTATGAAAAAAAATGTATAATGTAGCACTTGGAATTGGTGGCCTACTTCTTCCGGGGGCGGATAAAAAAAATTCATCAGAAGGGGATGCGTGATGAAGAAGATAATTGTTGTCGATGACAGTCCTACCTTTTTAATGTACACCGGCCTTCTCTTGAAGAGGCTGAACTTCAAGGTCATTCCCGCGGAAAATGGGGTGGAATTTTTCAGGCTTTTGAAGTTCGGCAAGCCGGATGCGGTGCTGCTCGACATCGAGATGCCGATGATGGACGGCACGAAAGTCCTTAAGCATATGAAGGAAGATAAGCAGATGTCAAGGATCCCGGTGATCGTCCTGTCGATTGATTCGAGTCCCGAGACCATCCAAAAATGCAAGGGTTTCGGCTGCTATGATTATCTCACGAAACCGGTGAAGATCGACAGACTGCACGGAGTCCTGCAAGAGTGTTTCTTCGGCCACATAGGCACGAACCGGCGGCACCTGAGGGAACGGTTCATCCGGAAAATCCCCGTCAGCCACGACGGAAAGCGTTACGAGTTTTATTCCGAAACGCTGTCGGAAGGTGGTATATATCTCAGGACGCGGGATCCTTTCCCGATTGGTACCGAGGTCGGACTGACCCTCCCCCTTGAAGGAGCGACGATGGCCGCTAAGGGCGACGTGATTTATACCAAAGACCTTTACAGCGATTATTTGGTCCTCCCGCCGGGAATGGCCATAAAGTTCAAGGAGCTGCCCGAAGCGGACCTGCGGTTGCTCAAGGGGTACGTGGCGGACCTGCTGGCAAAGGACATCTTCGAGAGTCAGGAAGAGAGGATCATCGAAAGATAGAGGTAATCCTACGGCGGACGTCTCCTGATGTCATCCGGCAACCTGACCGGGCCCGGGAGGCTGTTTATTTTCGGCTGATCGCCTTCAGGATGTCCCTTCTCGAAATGACACCGACCAGCCTGTTTTCCGGATCGACTACCGCCAGCCGCCGGATCCTTTTTTCGTCCATTATCTTTGCGGCTTCGCTGATGTCGGCATCGGGTCTGATCGTGATGGGGGTAGGAGTCATGATGTCGCCGACCAGATCTCCCATCTTCCTTTCGGGAAGGGGGTGGCCGAAGAGGTGCATGATGAAGTCCTTGAAGGTATGCTGCCTCTGGGTCCCCATCATCGCAAGGACATCGGCCTCGGAGATGATCCCGATAACGTGGTTCTCTTTGTCGACAACCGGGAGACCGCTGATGTTATTTTCTGAAAGAATTCTTGCCGCGCTGGTGATGTCGTCGAACTTCTGCGCCGCGATGACGTTTTCCGACATGACGTCGCGGACCAGTATCTTAGACGTCAGTCTCGACTTTGCGTGTTTGAAAGCGATGGAGTAGATTTTTTTGAGGTCTTCTGCGCTGATCTGCGCATAGGTCTTTGTCTCTTTCAGCGCTGCCATCAGATCGTCTTCCGAAATCTCATCATGTACCTTGTCGTTCATTCTGCCCCTCGGTAAATCCAGGATTATTTATTGTCATTTCCCCGCTCCTCCGCTAACACACTCTTATCACAAAAGAGCGGTGAGCGCAACATGCGGGGAAATCGCGCGGCGGTCCGTGCGCGCGAGGCCGCATTCGCCTGTCATCCATTATAAAAATTTGATACACTTGTATCAAGGAGTCCGGATGGCGGGAGGGCCCGGGAAGGAGGAGACCGTATGAAAAGGTTCCTGAAAATCTTGGGCATTGCGGCGGCCGCAGTGCTCATCGCCCTTATCGGCCTGAGCTTTTTCGTCAAGAGTTATCTCCGCGGCGAAAGGCTGAAGGCCCTCCTGGTTCCCCGAATCGAACAGGTCACGGGCAGGGGCGTAAATATTGATTCGATTCAGGTCTCCCTCTTCAGGGGGATTGTCGTCAAGGGGTTCAGCATCAGGGGGAAGTCGGGCGAGGGAGATTTTCTAAGTGCCAGAAGTCTTGTCCTCGATTACCGCCTTCTGCCCCTTCTGAAGAAAGAGCTTATCATAGAGAAGCTGGAGCTGGAATCCCCTTCAGTGAGGATCGAGAAGAAAAAGGACGGCACGTATAATTTCAGCGATATGCTCGATACGTTCAATAAGAGGGAGGAAGCTGAAAGGACGGGCGGGACGGAGCAAGCGGGCGGCCCGGGGTTTTTGGTGGCGGCGGACAGCCTCCATATCGGGGATGCGAGACTGGAGTACCGGGACGATCAGACCGGTCTCGATGCTGCGGTGGTTGCGGATGGCGACTTTAAGATCGCCCCCGCCCGCAAGGTATCTGAAAGTCTGTCGGGTGAGCTGAATATAAAAAGCGCGAAGGCCGCAATAGGCGGAATCGAAACCAATACATCCGGCAGGGTTGACATTACGCCACGGTCGGCGGCCTTCCAGCTGAACACCGACATCGGGAAGGAGAGCATAAAAGCGGCCGGCAGGATCGATGACTACCGGGAAAATCCTGTAATCACCTGCGACATCTCTTCCAAAGAGATCGACATCGGTAAGCTGATGGCCGCGGCAGGAGGCAAAGAGGAAGGAGGCGCGGCCAGGGGGACGGCGAAAGCCGGAAGTCATAAAGGCGGAGGCTCCCCGGGCATGAGCAATCTCACCGCGTCCGGGCAGATAAGGTTGGAGACTGCCCGTTACAAGGAGTATGCCGTAAATAACCTCCTCTTGAAATACCGATATGAGCGGGGCTTTGCGCAGATAGAGCCCATCGAGTTGAGTTTCCGCGGAGGGCAAGAGGTGAGCGCGGCGGGCAGCCTTCGCGCGGGACTCGCCTTTGTCGTGGGTCCCGAAAGCAGGAACATGACTGCATCCGTAATGGACTCCCTTGCCGGCAAGGGGACAATAGATCTGCGCGACATCGCGGTGAGAAGGTCGAAGATCGCCGAGGCGATCGCGCTTTTTACGGGCATAGGAGAGATGCGCAACCCCCGTTTTGCGCCCACCCGTTTCAACTTTACGGTCAGGGACCGAAAGATTTATTTCGACGGTAAGCTCGAATCTCCCGAAATCAAAATCGACCCTTCCGGTTTTGTGGATTTCGATAAGAGGCTGTCTGTCCTGGCGGACATGAAGATCGCGCCGGCGCTGACATCGAAACTTTCCTCTATAGCGGAGATCGCCACTTACGTGAAGGACAAGAGCGGTTGGGTAACGGTACCGCTGAAGATAACCGGCACAACGGAAAAACCTTCGGTCGCGCTTAATAAGGCGGCTGTCGGAAGACAGATGAAAAAGGGGATCGGCCGGGAGATCGAAAAGGGAATACTCAAAGACCTCTTTAGGTGAGCATTCTTATCGGAGAAGAATCCGCTGCAAGACAAGCGGGTGCTTAGGGACCCTGCGGTTGTCAAAGAAATGGATGCGGGGCTATAATTGCCGATGGCCGCGAATGCGCTCAAGCAGAAGATTATCCAAAAAATCAGCGACGAGGGGCCCATCACCTTCGAAAGGTTTATGCAGATGGCGCTGTATGATCCCGATTGCGGATACTATGCATCCGGAGAGGCAAGGGTCGGCAGGTCAGGGGATTTTTATACGAGTTCCCATCTGCATCCGGTATTCGGCAGGATGCTGGGCCGGCAGGTCGAGGAGTTCTGGGAGTACATGGGAGGGCCGGAGCATTTCGAGGTCGTCGAGATGGGCCCCGGCGCCGGTCATCTCTGCAGGGACATGCTCGATTATCTTAAGGAGCGCGACCTGGGCAAATCCATGAGATACTCGCTTATAGAGCGCAATCCTTCAAGGAGGCGGGAACAGGAGGAGCTCCTCGATGAATACCGGGAGATGTTGAGCTGGTTTCCCTCACTCGATGAAATCAGTAAGATGCGCGGCTGCCTTCTGTCGAATGAACTTCTTGACGCCTTTCCTGTCCACCTTGTGATGATGGAGGACGAGTTAAAGGAGATTTACGTGACTGTGGAAGACGGCCGCCTGAAGGAGGTCCCCGGGCCGCCGAGCGATCCTGCCCTTGCGGGATATTTCAGGGACCTTTCGGTCGGTCTCGAAAAGGGCTGCAAAACCGAGGTGAACCTCAGGATCAGGGACTGGCTGGGAAGCGTGGGCCGTGCGATCATGGAAGGGTTTGTACTGACGATAGACTACGGCTATACCAGCCGTGAGTATTACAGCGAGGACAGAAACAGGGGCACGCTCATGTGTTACCGCCGGCATCAGCTGGCCGAAGACCCGCTTGTCAACGTAGGCAGGCAGGACATCACCGCCCATGTGAATTTTTCGTCCCTCAAGAGATGGGGCGAAGAGATGGGGTTGCGGACGATAGGCTTTTGCGGCCAGGGAGCGTACCTCACCTCTCTCGGCATAGACGAAGAGATACATAGACTCTCCGAAGAGTCGGGCGACTACCTCTTTGAACTGGCGCGGATAAAGAAGCTGATCCTTCCCCAGGGTATGGGGGAATCGCACATGGTGATGGTGCAGTATAAAGGAGAGGGGACCCCGACCCTCAGAGGGTTTGCCCTTCGGAATCGGACACGATACCTTTAGCGGTAAGGAACTCCATGCTCTTCATGAAGTGCTCCGGGGTATGGGCCTCGAGGGTATAGACGCAGTCTTTTCGGCCGAGAAGTCCGAAGAAAGTATCGAAGTCAAAGGTCCCTTCTCCCACCGGCAGGTGCTGGTCGGCCGACCGGTCGTTGTCGTGGAGGTGAAGCTCGAGGATATGCGGATTAAGGGACTGCATCCATTCCTCAAGCGGCACCTTCGAGAAGAGGTGGCAGTGGCCGGTGTCGAAACAGATCCCAAAGTTATCGGAACCCATTTCCTGCGCGAGGAGCTTCAGGTTCGACGGCTCGTCCTCGAAGATATTCTCAATCGCGACCCTGACGCCGATTGCGGCCGCCCTCCTGTTGACCGGCAGCCAGGTCTGAAGACTTTTCTCGAGCCAGAGGTCGACATTCAGCGCGTATTTCCACTTTTCGTAGCCGGAATGAAAGACGATCGTCTTTGGACCCAGGACCTCGGCGATGTCGAGGGCATGGAAGAACCGCTCGATGGTTGCCTGCCTCACCTTTGAGTCGACCGCGCCCGGGGAAAGGTCCATGAACGGCGCGTGAATCGAGAGGGAAGGGTGATAGTCGAGCAGGTCAGCCAGGCCCCTGATTTCCGTCATGGATATCGTGTCGAGGACCGCCGAGCCGAAATATATCTCGAGGTTCAGCCGGTACTTCTTGATATAGTCCTGGTATTCCGCGATCCGGTTGAAGGGGACGTGCGCGTGCGGCGAGGTCACTATTTCGAGGCCGGTGTCGTTGTCTCGGCCTTTTTTTCGACCTTCGATTCCGTCTTCGCGGCCTTTGCCTCCGGTTTCCCCCCGTTTCCGGCCTTGGCCGCCTTCGGCGTTGTTTTATTCGAGGCATAATCCGTTGCGTACCAGCCGGTGCCTTTGAGGACGAAGGACGTGTTCGAGATCATCTTTTTCAGTTTTCCGCCGCATTCAGGGCAGTCCGCCAACGGCGAAGCAGTTATCTTTTGCATTATCTCATGATGCTTTCCGCATTTTTCACACTCATATTCGTATATAGGCATAGCGCATCAACCTCCTTTTCGGACCTGACTTTTTACTATAACGCAGCCGGTAACGGCACGTCAATTCGTGCTAACGGCGCGCATCATAGGGAATAATGCGTAAAAAGGCAAGGCCTCTTAGACCCTAATACCGGGCCAAGTGTGGAGCGGATCGACCGAACGCACCACGTGCATGCCTGCACCCGCGAACCGGCGGAAGGCTGCCTCGGCAACATCGGTATAATCCATCACCCCGGGTACTACGACGGGCGAAGTGCAGTCTTCCAGGAGATAGACCTTCTCGACAAGCTTGTGGTCCCGGGCTAGGATGTCTTCGAGAAGGTCGGCGATTGTCCACGCTACGCAGTGGCTCTTGGCCTGTCCGGCTATGAGGACCGCGTCGAAGTCGAGCAGCTTCCTGTAGAACTTCTCGCTCTTGAGCCCAAGCTCCTCCCCCTTCGGCCCTTCGCGTACCTCCGGCCCGAGTACCGAATAGTGCTCGGTAAACGGCCTGTCTCCCTTCACATGAAAGTCGGGCTGGCTGTACCTTGCCATGCAGTGGAAGAATATCGCCTCCTCGACCGAGGCGACGAGGGCATGTCCGATTCCGCCGAGCATCCCGTGATAGGGCCAAATGGTGAGGTCGTACTTGCCGCCTTCCCTGAGCTGCTTCGTGTAGTGCAGCAGAAGACGCTGGCCGTATTCCTCGTCCATGCGGAAGTTGAAGCAGAGATCGGGATTGAACCTCCAGACTCCGTTTTTTACGTCCTCGTCCGAGACCATGGTGAACGGCGCGGGATGCTCGCCTTTTTCGTTGACGAGAAAGATCGGATGAAAGATCTGCATCGCGTTATGAGAGTCCATCGTAGGGCATATCTGGGTGATCGCCCCGAGGTTCCGGTAGATGAAGTCGCAGAGTCTCCGGCTGTCGTCGACCGCGCCGGTCCCCGAACGCCCCGCCACATAGAGGTCGTATCCCGGGATGCAGAAGGTATTCTGCACGTCGACGGCGATCAGGCATATTCTGAAAGTGTCGTCGCACGAAGGCCGGACCGCATAACGCTTCGCCCATGCCCTGGCTTCGTGCTCCCTGTCAAGATAGGGGACCTTCCACACTTCGCCCGTGCGCACAGGCTCGAAGTGCGGCGGTAGCGGAAGCTCGGTCCTGATCATGTCAGTTTTCCCCTTTGCATCAGGCGCAACTGCCGAACTTCTTCATCAGCTCTTTCTCTACCGGCTTCGGCACGAGGTCTTTCACCGGGCCGCCGAGGGAGGCGATTTCCTTGACGATCGTCGCGGTGAGAAAAGAATATTCCTCGCTCGGCATCAGAAAGACCGTCTCTATTTGCTGGTTGAGCCTCCGGTTCATCAGCGCCATCTGGAGTTCGTACTCGAAATCCGAGACCGCCCGCAGCCCCCTGATGATCGCGATCCCTTTTTTCTTCCTCACGTAATCGACGAGCAGACCCTCGAACGCCTCTATCCTGACCCTCTTATATCCGCGCAGCGAATTCTCGATCATCGCGAACCTCTCTTCGATCGTGAAGAGCGGCTGCTTCTTGAGACTCGGCGCGACCGCGATGATGACCTCATCGAAGGTCCGAAGGCTCCTCCTGACAAGGTCGAGGTGGCCGTAGGTGAAGGGATCGAACGTTCCCGGATAAATCGCAATCTTTTTCATGGTTCCTTCCTGTATAAGGTGAGTGAGGTATCTCCGTAGCGGTATCTTTTGATCAGTCTGAGCGAATGCAGTCCCTCATGCGGGACTTGTTTCGAAGGTCCTTCGACGACGAGGCAACCGCCTTTTTTCAGCAAGCCGCCCGCATCGAGCATCGGCAGGATTTTTCCTGTCTCGTCAGAGGCATAGGGAGGGTCGGCGAAGATAATATCGAAATTCACCCCGGTGTTGAGCATCCTATTTATGAAGCTGCCGGCGTCCTCCGTGTATACCACGGCCTTCTCCCCGAGCCCCATGTTTTCTATATGCCCGGAGATCTCCTTCGAGACGGTCCGTACCGCCTCGACAAAGGCAACCCGCGACGCGCCCCGCGACAAGGCCTCGAACCCGACCGCACCGGTCCCGGCGTACAGGTCCAGGAACGATGCGTTCGCAATGTCGTTTCTGAGGATATCGAAGAGCGCCTCCCGCACCTTTGCCGAAGTCGGCCTGATTTCGCCCCTGTCGATTCTTTTCAATAGCTTGCCGGCGGCGACCTTCCTGCCCTTCAGTGTCCCTGCCGAAATCCTCATCCGCTTTCTCCCCTATATGCCGCGCATTTGAAGTAAAAGGCCATGATGATCACTGTGATTTATATTACTACAGCATAGGTGCGGCTGCAAGATGGGCGTGCGTACCGGGTGTGCGTCCTGAAATTTGGTTTTTGCATAAAGGCAGCGAATTGGCTATACTATTGTAGACATTACTCTACAATAGGGAGGTTCCCTTATGGATGTGATTGAGGGCATTGAGGCACGCAGGGAA
>JAJZPM010000001.1 GCA_021811105.1 Nitrospirota bacterium
TTTTGGCCATGTGGCCAAAATTGACCCCCCTGCACGAAGTGTCGCCTTAAGACTTTGTAAACCCCTCTTTCCCGCTACCGACCTCCTGCCGGACCTCAGCCTTGATAAGAAGTCTCCAGACAACGAAACGAAGAAAGACGAGCTGACTGAAGAGAGACAGGAGGAAATAATATCGAAACTCACAAAAATATGCGATGTGCTCAGGTCTCTTGAGTGGTTCGACGACGCCGACGATCTGACCATTGTACATTTCCTCCCGATACTCGAGCGGAAGTCCGAAAGACTGAAGAAGGTCATTTCCACGGGCGGATACGCCCTCCTTTACGAAGAGATCAAGGGCCTCTATGACGAGGAGCACGGCCTTCACAAGAAATCGAACGAGGAAAGCGTCAGGAAGGATGAAACAATAAAGAGGCTGGAACAGGCACTGATCAGAAGGCAGGAAGAATGTAAGCGCGACTGTGAATATTCGCGAGACTGGCTCAAAGAGGAGCTGGACCGCTCGATGGAATACCTCATAGACAATCTCGAAGTTCTCAGGAATGCCCTACTGGAAGGACATGTGCTGGATATCAAAAAGAAACCGATAGATCTGCCAAAGGAAGCCAACCCGGCAATCAACCAACTGGCGCTCAATGCCGCCTATGTGGCCATCTCCCACTTTGAGTGGGCCAAGCTCCACGGAATCAGCACGCTGAACATGACAAAGCATTTTCCCCAGTTTCTGAAAGTTATCGAGTCCCTGGATTTCAGCAGTAGGAAAGATATCGTTCAGAGAATCGATGAGGTCAGAGTGTTTTATCAATCATAAAGAGTCATTAAAGGAGAGTAACATGACGAAGCGAAGCAGGCCCGACGATCATTACAGAGAGTATCTTGAGAGATTCAGCAACTCAGAAGACGAACTGGGCATTTTTCTGGAAAAGAATTTCTGGCTCATCATCAAGACGGCGCGAAAAAGATTCGGCGCCAATTTCGACCTTGATGAAATAGTGTCGGACGCGGCAGCAGCATACGACAGGATGAAGTACTATCACAACCGCAGAAAACCTACCAAGCACACGTCGTCCTACATTTGGTTTCTCAATAAGCAGTTCGACAGATCTTCCCGGCATGGCGTCGTGACGGACAAGACCTGGGACAGCGCGCGATATTCCGAAAACGGGAACAGCATGGAATTACCGGATTTCAACGAAACCATGATTGATCGGATCAGTCATGACAGTTATTTCCATGACAGCGGGTCGCCGCTTGAGCCGGAGGAAGAAATGCTTTATGGTTCCTCGCTGATCGATCCTCAGGAGATGGAGGAAGACAGGGAGGAGTCCGCAATGGAAGGGGAAGAGGAAAAAACGTTCTCCAGAGAAGGCAATTCGGGCAGATCCAGGGCCGTTTCCTACGGGCCTAAATATCTTATCTGTTTCGAGAGCTTCAAGGGGCTTTTGTCGACAGACCTGTACATGGTTCTCAGCGCCCTGTCGGAAAGGAAGATGCATCGAAACCGCAGGCACTGTGAAAGGCTTCTCGAAACATGCCGTTCGATAGGCGATGTCTCCAGACTTCTCAAAAGCAACCTCTGCCACGAGACATCTCAGGCGGGGCATCGGCTTTACGTTGCGGTATGTGTCAACGGCACCTGCAATAACGTTCTGGTGGCGGCACCCTCCGAGGAAGAGGCGAGAAAACGTCTCATCCCGTACGGCGAAACGCTCGAACTCCGCATGATGGACACCATCTCGGGGAAACTAAAGGAGTTGTGTGCCCTTGCATAACGATGTGTAATACCGGTCCAACGTAACTCATCCATCGGGGTAATACACATAAGGAGATATCGTCGAAATGAAGGGACTTAAGCACAGGAACATCATCGTGATTCACGGCACAATGATATCGGATGTATCGCCGGCGCAGGACGGCGCCATTATGGTCGTCAATACCGACGAAGAGGTCAGGGGGCTGAAGAGGTTCCAGGCCGACCATGTAGTTTTTGTGCCCGAACGATATTTGGCCGAGGTGAACAAGACACAAAGGCTGGACACGATCATGATCGATGGATACGTGGCTCCGGACAGGCTCATAATCTGCAGGGACTTCTTCAATGTTTCGGCAGCGTTCGAGCACCAACAGATGTCCTTCCTGAGGAACAAGAACCATCTCACTGTATACGGCCTTGTCTCTTCCAGGGTCAAACCCATCCGCTCGGGCTTCATGTTCTTCGTGACTACGGAGACCGAGGTAAAGACGGAGCACGAGATATTCGCGAACGAGTCCATGGCGCAGAGCGTCCTGACGACCCGGGAAAAAGACTACGTGCTCATAGAGGGCCCCTATTCAAAAGATAAGAGACTCATCGTCTCCAACTTCAACAACATATCATTGGCATTCAACTCCCCAGCGGACAGGTCCCCGGTGGTTATGGTTAATCAGGAAAGAGGCGGGCGCTGTCTCTGTGTCGAGGGGAAAAAGTAGCAGTGGGGTGGGCGACTCAAAAAGAAGTCATCCGGCACTATCATATGCTGACCAAAAAAGAGGCGCTTTCCCGTCAGGTCGCGATATCATCGTTAATCGCTGCCATACCCACTCTCACCTATTTCATCTGTTCTCCGTTACATAAGGCGATCATCTGTCTGACCTTGCCCTATTACGTTTTTGTCCTGATCGACATCCTGCTGCCTAACCACAAACTCTCTTCGACATTCCGGCACAAAACACAGAGAATAAAGGCGCCCGGGAAACCCCCGACTTCGGAGACCCCGGAAGCCGGCGTCGCCGACAATGGGCCATCGAGCGGCAAAAGCGGCGGCGATGGAACCGAGCCGGAGGAAACCAGGGGGGAACAGGACGCGGATAACCCACAGACTGACAGGGCCCTCCACGAGGTCAACCCGAACAGGGAATTGACACGCCTTGGGAAAATACTCACGTCGGAGAAGATGCTCAATAGAGCCAAGGCCGGTGTCTCCATAATCGGCGCGACCCCGATCTATTTTGTGAACTTTTCTATTCTCCCGGAGTTGTTCGTCCTTTTCATGACATTTGTCGTCATGGACGGCGCCGCAATGATGCTTCTTTCCTCTTTTCTGCTTCACATAGAGTCGCTTGAGATCGACGAGTTCCCGGAGGAACTAAGGGATAAGATATACCTCCATATCTACAAGAATCTTTCATTCTCCCGCGGCTACTATTTCCTGGGCGAAGTGGATGGCAAGAAGATCGGCCTTCCCAGGATGATGCGCTTTCTCCATACCCTGATCGGAGGACCCACGGGCGAGGGCAAGTCATCGGCCCTGATAATACCGCCGCTGCTCTTCGACGCCGACAGTCCCGGCTCGGCTGTCGTCCCGGATGCAAAATCACCGGAGCTCTATAACTGGGTGGCCGGCAGGTGGCTCAAGTCCGGGAAGAAGGTCTACCTCTTCGATCCCTGGCACCCCGAGACAATTGCGCTCAATCCTCTGCTGGGCGCCGACGAGCAGGAACTCCTGACGATATGCGACGTCATGCTCAGGGAGAAGGAGGAGGCCATAGGGAAGGAGGATCTCTTTTTCAAATCGAGGACGAGATATCTGCTCTACGCGATCCTTAAGCTGGTTCAGACTTTCAAGCCGGAATACTGCAATCTCGCAACGGTCTTCAAGATAAGCGAATCGGTCACCACCCTCGAGAAATTCATCAATACCGCCGATGATTATATTCAGGCCATTTTCGACGATTTTCACAAGCTCAACAGCGAGACCAGGGTCAACGCGCTCACGAGTATCAGGGAAAAGCTCGAGCCCTTCATGGAGGAACCCGTCAGAAAGGCGTTCAGCAGGAAAGAGTTCGACCTCTCCATGCTGTTCAGGGAAAACCAGCCGTGTCTTCTTGTGCTGGGCTGCCCCATCCATAAGAAGGAGCCGGGCACCAAACTGACGAGTCTCATAATAAATCTCGTGATCAACATGGCCTTCGAGGAGAGGACCCTGATGAAGCAGGCTATCCAGAGAGGCGAGAAGGCCATGACGCCAAACGACCTCTATTTGTATCTCGATGAGTTGAGAAATTTGAAGGTCACCGGTCTGCCGGACCTCGTGTCCATCGCGCGTGAGACCCGGACGCACGTTATCGCGAGCGTCACGGATTTGGGATTTCTGAAGTACTACCGGGACGATTACGGTTCGCTGATGTCAAATTTCAGGACGAGAATCTATATGCGAGGGCTCGACTACGATTCCGCCAAGTACATATCGGACAGTCTCGGGAAGGAGAGGGTGGCATCTTACAGGCTATTCAGAGGACTCATGGTCTCTCAGGAAAGCCTGAACCTGCTTGACCCGGACAAGGTCACGAACATACCTGAGGACAAGATAATCTGCTTCACCGCTAAAACCAATCCCTTCATAGCCAATAAGGTCAGCATATACAAGCGCAAGTGGCTCCAGAGAATGAAGGTGGCTCCGCCCAAGGAGATCAGAAAACTCTACGAGCTGTGGGGCGATGCCCGGGAGCCACTGGCCGACCTCGTGCTCCCGGCGCTCAAGGACGGAGACTACGACATATCGGCGATCAAGGGCCCGCATAGAGTGGAGATACAGAACAAGGGGCTTATCACCGAAAAAGGCCATCGTGACCGGATCGGAGGAGGAAAGGCCAGATTCCCCAGGAATCACGACAGCGTCGAGGTCCAGCCGGAGGGCTACAATGACGGCAGCCTCAGAACGGATGAGGAAATCGCGATGACCGCCGATGATTCTCCGCGATAAATATATATTTGGGATGAAGGAGCAGGCATGAACCAACAACAAAGCAGCGTAGGCTTGAATTTCACCCCGCCCGCCACATTGATAGACGCGATGTCCGAGATACAGCAGTACTATCTCGTCGAACAGTCGGGCCAGCCGTTGCACAAGGACTTCTTTACCATGAGCCATGTGATGGGTTTCAGCAAAGTAGGGCTGCACTCGGCGTTCAGGGACAGCATCGTCTGGCTTTCACTTTATGTCATAGTGGGCGCCGTGGTGTACTACGTCCAGGAAAATTACCTCGTTGAGCGCACGACGCAATTCCTGTTATGGACTGTAAGCGGCTCACCCCTTTACTGGTTCATCAAAATGGCGTCTTTCGGAGGACTTTTCTTCTCGACTTCCATCTGCGTTCTCACCTCCCGTTATTACACCGGCATGACCCCGAAGCGCGCCATAAATACCCTGTTCATAACCAGGGCCATGTTTCTCATCTCCTTCTCGCTGGTGTCCTTTCTCATCATGGGAGTAATCTTCAAATTCGCGATGAGCGATACAGCAATCGAGAATATGTACCTTTACCTCTCAAAAATAAACGCGGACTTTGCTACCAACATCTATTATTTCCTGCATAACTACGTCAAGAGGGCGCTGTTCGAAGCCGGTATAACAGTCCTCATCGCCAGCTCCGCGGCGATCATGGTGCCTTTCTGCTCCATGCTCTTTTTCAGGCTTCACAAGAAAAAGAACAGAGGCCTTGGCATAGAGGGTGAGGAGGCATGAACTATGACGCGATCTATTACAACCTGTTTGCCTTTGCCAACTATAAAGTGCACGGTATTTTGCTCTGCAGAATATTGGCGCCCGTCGTCCTTATTTCTCTTGTGTGGGTATCGAGAATCATCTCCTCGGTAATCGTCAAGTTTTTTTCAGTCATGATAGCCCTGCTTCTCTATTTCCTTCCGAATATTGTGAGCATATTTCGTGGGTAAGAAACAGTTCGACTCGACTCCGGCGTTTTCCGAGAGGTTCATTTAAGCGGATGGACCGCCTCATGCGACATAGCATGATCATCGTGACGATAACTCTTCTTCTGTCAACGGTGACTCATGCCTACGAGGATCCTTCCATAGTCATCCTTGATATCAAAGTGATTCCGTCTCGTGTTCAGACGACATCCGATTCGACGTACTATGACGATGATTACTGCTTTGTGACTGCCGAGGCGATCTACGGCATCGATGCGAGGGTGCTTTGGTCCATTTCCAGGCAAGAGTCCGGACATGATCCCCTCGCTGTCAACAGAAACAAAAACGGGACAGTGGATTTCTGCCATATGCAGATAAACAGCGGATGGAAGCAGGTCATAGGAAGGGAAAATTGGAGGCTGCTTTCAAATAAGTGTTACTGCACCATGGTCGGAGCCTGGATTCTCGCCGATTGCGTAAGGCGGCATGGATACAACTGGGAGGCCGTCGGGTGCTACAACAGCCCGAACAGGTCACGAGGGGCGGCTTACGCTCAAAAGATAAACACGATCCTTCGGAAAGTGAACCGGGGAGCAGGGCATGGAAAAAGAAAGTCCTGAGTCTCCCGGCGATAGCGGCTATTCCGTGCAGGTGCTCGATCCGACAGGGAAGCTCTGCTACAAGTGCCGCCCGGCAAAGGCGAGGCAGTTGCTCAAGCAGGGAGACGCGACTATTGAAAAGCCGGCGGGCAGAGGCAGGCCATTCGTACTGAGGTTGAAAAAGTAATATTCAAGCATAAGGCTTTCACCTCCTGACAGCAGGAGAGTCATTTTTGCCGCACCACCCCTGAATATCCATCCTCAGGGCGCTTATCAAAGCCTGGACATTTGTTAAGGAGATTGAGACAAATGGGCAGAATAAGCGCTCTGAAGACCGACAATTCAACCGAATTCCTGCGTGCCCTGGCCGTAGCTGTCATGCTCTGTGTCCTCCTGGTTCGCGCGGCCTCCGCCGCTGACATATACCAGATGACTCTCCCACAGGAGGTAAATGTCGTTTCAGTTCCGGCCCGCAACCAGTACGCCATATGCGATACCTGCCCCGCTCTCACCCGGATGAACGAGAACGTAGTGGAGGAACGCCGGCCCACAAAAATAGCCATCAGGTTTTCAGAAAAACCGGACATCCCTGCGAAACCAGGTCAAAAAGGTCCCGCCATTGAGGATCGGCATGGGGCGGGGCCGTTTCTAACTGTAAATTTCGACCTTGACAGCGCCCAGGTCAAAGGAGGTGAGAGAAAGAAAATCGAGGGCGCAGTACCGTCTCTCCGAACGAAAGCCCCCCTCAAGGTAACCGGCTATACATGTGACCTTGGGTCACAGGCTCACAACGACAGGCTCGCGCTTCAAAGGGCTCAGGCAGTCAAGAGCGCCTTGATCCGGAGCGGCCTGCGGAGAGACGACATTGCAGTCGTTGAAGGCAAAGGGAAGTGCTGCTTTGCAGACACTTACCCGGCCCGTCATTTTGCGAACAGGCGGGTTGAAATCGGCTCACAACAATAACCTTTAAGGAGGAATTGTACGCATGTACATGCTTTTCACCAACAAGCAGTTCAAGACGGCCGTTCTAGTCATTGCTATGGTCATGTGCTTATCGTCCCTGGCCCTTGCAAACACCTCAAACGGCACCGAGTTCCAGAGCCTGTATGACATGGTGGTCAAGTGGGCCACCGGCATGCCGGCGATCATCATTGCGATCGGTATCGCCCTCGTGGCCATCATGAGGGCCTTCCAGTCCGGGTCCTTTGTCTGGGCTCTCGCCGGAATCCTGGTGGCAGCGCTGATATTCCTGCTGCCCAATATCATCGCAGGTCTTGGCGGGGCCACCATATAGTCAGGCGGCTGCCGATATCGACGGGGGGAAGGGTTTCCCCTCTCCCCGTCTGCTTATTTCATGAGGAGGAGAGATTATGGCGGTAGAAACACGGTTTCCAAGGTGGGCAGACAGCCCGCCGCAGTTTTTGATCTGGGAGATGGACGAGATCGTTCCCATGATGCTCTGCTTTGTCTTTTTCCTCCCGACGCGCAAGCTCTGGCTCGGACTGATCATCGGTTGGTTGCTCTCGAAGGGATACAGCAAACTCAAGGAAACCCTTCCCGCGTTTTTCTATCTTCACTATCTTTGGTACTGGGGAATCTGGCATCCGAAGACCAGGAACACCGAGGTCCCAAAGGGCTATATTTCGAGGTATAGGGAATAACCATGCTGAGTATTGTCCTTGCCACATTGCTTTCAGTGGTTCCTCTCGGGACCTATGGAAACCTCTATGACATCAAAGAGAAGGACGCCTTTCAGGAAATCGAGGAGAGGGCAAAAAACATCGATACATCAAAGATAGAGCTGGAGCTCAGGGAGAAGTTCAAGAACTACAGGCCCCGCGATATGGCCAAGCTGGAGCCTGCCAGGAAGAGCTATTCATATCCGGTAGAGATGCGCCACACCCTTGACTACGACATCCCGAGGGTGGACGGGGAAGGGAAGATCGTAGGCATCCTTTACCCCAAAGGCCATACTTATAATCCGGTGGAATTTCTCCCCGGCGATCCACCTCCCATGGTGGTCTTCGACGGCCAGTCCAGGAAAGAGGTTTCCTGGGTCAAGTACTACTACGGCAACAGGCCCGGTTTCATGCTCGTCATGACACAGGGGGACTGGGTCGAGGTCTCGAAGGAAATGGGACAGCAGGTCTACTATCTCAAGCAAGTCATCGTCGACAAGCTCAACCTCAAAAATACGGTCAGCGTAGTCTACCGAAAAGGGAAGAATATGCAGGTGGATGTCTATGCGGTTAAATAAAATTGTAGCGTCAATCATTCTTTTGATCTTCCTCAGCTTCGAGGCGGTCACCCCTTATAAGGCCGCTGCGGACATGATTCCCGGCTCGGGCAACTGTCCCAGCGGGACCTTCATGACCGTTTTCATGAACTACATATCGACTTTGCACAATGTATTCCCGATAAAATTCGCCGGCATTACCATACTGAATTTCGGCAACCTCGAAGATCACGACGACAGCGGAGGCGGCTTTATATGTATCTGCCAAATGCCGCCCCCTATTTTCATAAGAGTCGGGTTTCCGCTTCATCTCTGGGAACCGGCGGATGTGATAGAGACTGTGCAGCAGCCCTGGTGTTCGCCCACTATCGGACTGAATCTTGGCCTTGGCTTCAACAAGAAGGCCATTGGCGACGAAAGCAGCCTCTCCCAGAACGACAAGACGGCCGCAGCCCAAGCGCATCTTATCGCCTATCCCGTCTGGTACATGCTTGGCCTCTTTGTCGATTTGATATGTTTTCAGGCTGGCACCGGCTTCGATTATCTCTACGTGACGGAGATAGACCCCCTCTGGCAGAACGACATGTGGGCGTCTCTTCTCGGCCCCGAGGCTAACCTGTTCGCCAACAAGGTCGCGCAGGCTGCTTGCCCGATAGACTGCGCCACTTCAACGGCATCGTTCCCCCTCGATTTCCTGTTCTGGTGCCAGGGCTGCTGGGGAGGGGCATATCCGTTGTCCAAAAACGCATCAAGCGTGGATTATCTTCAGGCGAACGCGGCCATCATGGGCAAATTCATCTACAAAATGCACAGGGAGCTGATCATGTGGCTGACCAGCGGTCCGATGATGCTCAGAGGCTACTGTCAGGCATTCCCATTCCCCATATGGAAAAAAACCCAATATAACCCGTTGCTTCTCTATCCAAGCCGTAACACGAACAGACAGCCCATAGGCCGCACGGCGAAACTCTGGGGGGTCGGCAAGTCGATGCCTTTCAACGCCAACTATGTCTTCGGTATCTATAGAGCGAGGGACTGCTGTGCGTTCTAAGCTGACCATAATCTTCGCCATTTCAGCTCTCTGTTATGTCGCGGTGCCGCATCCCTACTGTTTTTCGCTGGATGCCAGAGAGGAGACCGCAACGGAGCTGCATCTGTTTTACAAGAAGAACGCTTTCTTTCTGGATTGCGACAGGGAGACGCGATCCATTATTCGCACCGAAAAGGATATCGTTGTTTATCTCGATGGAAATGAACAGAAAATCATGAGGAATAAAAAAGTATGCGCAAGAAACAATTGACAGTTTGCTGCCTCTCGCTTTTCTTTTTTGCCGCTTCCTCCTTCGCCCTCGATTCGGGAGGCAGGAAGGCCGGTGAACTCACCGGAGGTTTTGCGGCGGACAAGTATAAAACCAAGAGCGACATAGATATGAAGGTCAAGATGCCTATGACCGACTCGACTACCGAACTAACGACGCTCGATGGCAGCAAGAAAAAGAGCGCACCGTTATTTTGCGGACAGGGTGACGTGAAGGACCAGGCACTCGCGATAGAAGTCACGCTCGAACCGACTGCCATAACGGTCGGAACGGATACGAATGCGGATGGGTTCATAGACAGCGTGCAGACACAGGCAATCGACAATATCTGCACGGAAGGCGTGCAGGTCGGAACGACGTACCTGGCGTGGCAGGTTTCGAATTCAGGCGTAGTCACCGCAACTTCATCCGGGAAGCTTGGCGGCTGTGTTAACCCCGCATCCGCCCCTCCTTCCTACGCAGGCGGGAAGATCGCGGAACTCTATGCCGCGAAGACCGGCCGAACAATCATGGGATCGCGGCAGAAGTCCACAAAGATATCCTATTACTCTGGACAGGTCAAGGATTGCAACAACCAGCCGCAAGACCTTTCAGTCACCAAATACTATGACAATCCCTACTCAATGGAAGGCGATGGAGTAAATCAAGCTTCGGCATGCGCGGGATCGGACTCGGCCTCTTGTGTCGCGTATCAAGGAATGCAGGGGGCGAACAACAATATGAGTTCCGGCTCCGGAGACGTGACCTGCACCATCAGTCGAAAAACGCCCACCACGAAAGGGCCGCAAAACGGCAAGATATGCGAAGCAAACAGGGTCTTTTACGCAAACGGATATTCAGAATCGAACAAGTGGTGTCAGCTACAGACACGCTGGGATTACACCTCGCAGCTACAGATGAGATGCGACCCCTACGGGACTGCCGTCAAAGTGGAAGGCTGGGCGTCCTGGGAAGGGGCGCCCTGCGGGACAAGGGCAAACTTTCCTCCCAGCAATCAGATATCGAGGGAAGTGGGCTATTCGGACATTGGCGACACCATTATCGGAAAGTTCAGCGTCAACTACCGCATGGATGGGCCCAATACGGCGCCGAACGACTTATCCGCCGACGCCCGTTGTTTTTCGGACCTCAATCCTCTCAATGTCCACATGAACACCGTGTGCGCGGCCGACAAGTCTTCCTGCGATTATGCCTTCACAGTCGACAATGCCCCAAGCTGCGCCTCTTTTGTCGTCCGGGTGAGTCCGCCAGTGGGCGACGAAATAAACGATGGTTGCTCGCTCTACTCCGGCAGTGAGAGCACCTACAACTGCAAGCTTAGGGACGAGCGCTGGCAGGACGCAAACGGAACCTGGACCCCGATCGTCTCCGGAGGCAACCCGACGCACAACGAGATCCCCGATACATGCAAGACATTCCCCGGCGTGGGGACAATCTGCAAACCATGGTGGGTCAAGGAGAGGACATATAACTGCCAGAACAAGAAAAACAGCGATCCGGACATTACGCGCGTCAATACCGTAACCGGTTCCACAGCCCTGACAGGCACGACAGTTACATACAACAGCGATGAGTGTTCAGAGCCAGGCGCCGAATGCAAGGTCGATACCTGGGACCAGACGGCCGTTGCCGGAGACAGCTGCGAGATGTCATGCCTCGTCAAAAGGGTGGCCGGCGCGGAACAGAAAGGGAACTCGCAGTACGACTATTACGCTCAACCCTGCGACAAGAAGACCATAGGGGGGACGACGACATATTCATGTCCACTTCAGATCGGTGACACGAAGGTGAAAGACTGCGGCTGCATAGACACGTCGGGACAGGCGATCGGCGTCCTCGGCGCCGTCTACGAGGCTGCGCGGGACAGACAATGCAAGAACTGAATCATTTATCAGGACTGAAAGGGTGAAGGAAACATAGTATGGACGAATTGAAAAGAGAAGGGCTGGCGAGCGGCGCCCCAAAACTCAGCTTCGGCGCCAAGACGCTCATTCTCGAGGTAACCGATGGTCACAAGCTGTCCCGGCGACAATTCCTCAAAAAAACGGTAGTCGTAGCTGGCGGCGTGGCGTTGTTTTCCATCGTCCTCGGGGAATCGCGTCATGGCCGACTGGAGGCCGCAGACTGCAGCTGTCATGCGGGGTGCTATACCAATTGTCATTCGGATTGCGGCCGAAAGACATGGTAAAAGGCGGCAGCAGGCGTAAGAAAGGACTGAATTCGTTTGTGCAGGCGTCATATGGAAAAGTCTTCGTCCGCGAGGCTCGCATGCCACAGCGCCGGCGGAGAGGGCGCGACCGCGGACATAAAAATGAAAGGGCCGTAGGGGTCCCCCGAACTGGTTATCAGGTGAGGAAAGGGCGATGCGAAACTTATTGACGAAGCTTTTCCTTTTGGCGATCATCATATTCTCCTCTCAGGTTTATGCCGAGGACACATCATGCAAGGTGTTCGATCCCATTACCGGAACGGTAAAGTGGGATGGTGTCAGGTGCGCAGTAGACGTAAACGGAAACGAAAGTATCGACGACTGCAGCGAGCTGTTTGTCTGCTCGAAACCTAAAAGTGGCGGTTGGTGCGACAAGTCGGCGGATCCGGTGGGTTATAAATGCATCAGCACAGGCATATATTATCTGGCCCAGGGATTCAATGCCGCCGGTGTTGACCCCGCCAAGACTGAATTCGTTACCCCCGGCACTGAATTCGAGGCCTGCAACAATTTTGACCCCGCGACGAATCTTGGTTGTCCGGATCAGACGTGCTCCCCCATATGGTCGTACACATGCTCAAAAGACAGCAGCGTCTACGCTTCCGGAGAACTCTGCCAGTCAAGTTGCGGAGGGCAATGCTCCTGTTCTCCCGGCGGGTTCTACAACGACCAGACTAAACTATGCGAGATCGAATCAACGAATCCCTGCCCGACCAATATCCCCTTCGATCCTTCTCTCGGCATATGCGCGGTCACCATTTATTGTCCTCCCGGCAGCCGCTATGACGAGGAGACCAATTCCTGCATCACCGACACCAGCTACACTTGTCCATCCGGCTTTACCTATAACAGTTCGACCGGAAAATGCCAGGCCCTGCCCCAGTGTCCGGACGGGACTTTCTACAATAAGCAAAATGACAAATGCGAATCCGTAACCTGCCCCGCTGATTATGTTTTTAATTCCTCTGTGTGGCGCTGCGAAAGGGAGACGGATTGCGGGTCGATACCGCTGAACGCCGATACCCAACAGTGCGAGACGGTGATGGGGAAATGCACTCCCCTGGACCCGACCGACACGCAGACGGACTACGTGAAGATCTTCATGGGTCTTGCTGAGGAAAACTGGTGCGGGCCCTGCACAACATGTGTCAGCAAACCCGTGATGACGAATGTAGCCGCAGTCCCCGCGGCATACATCTGTCTCGGCCAGTACAGGATCAATATCGTCTCGAACGAATTCAGAGGGTCCGGATGGTGCAATTACGACCACTGGATAGTTTACGGGAAACCCTATGCCTGCGATCGGACGGCGACCAACTATGACAGGGATACCTGCGACTCTGTCTGCCCCTGCCCGGTCGACTATACTCCCGATGTCCCGAACAATATCTGTACAAGGAAGGCCTGCAAGACCGGCGAGACGCTCGACGCGGACGACAAGAAGTGCTGGGTCGCGCCTACCGTCTGGGGCGGGGGAACTTGTCCTCAGAACTACATTGCGAGGAACGGAAGGTGCGAGGCTCCTTATACATGCACGAACGGCACATATAATCCCGAGACGGGGAAATGCGAAAATCTAGGGACGGCGGTCTGCCAATCGCCCTATACAGCCCAGGGACCTGTTTGCGTGTATCCCATCTATTGCTATCCCGGCGGGTCCTCGTCCGCCTGGAACCCCACACGGGACAGGTGTGAGCAAACAGGCACGTACTATTGCGAACCGGGATATACCTACAGTCAAAGCTACGGGAGGTGCATAGCCCCATATATCTGTCCTACCGGTTCTGTCTGGAACCAATACGCTCTCACCTGTGTTCAAGCAGGTGGACAGAATGCCTGCGATGCGGGATACACGTGGGATGCCGGCTACCAGCGTTGCATAGCCCCATATATCTGCCCTGCCGGTTCTGTCTGGAACCAATACGCGCTCACCTGCGTTCAAGCTGGGGGACAGAACGCCTGCGATGCGGGATACACGTGGGATGCCGGCTACCAGCGTTGCATAGCCCCATATATCTGCCCTGCCGGTTCCACCTGGAACCAGTACGCGCTCACCTGCGTTCAAGCCGGGGGGCAGAACGCCTGCGATGCGGGGTATTCCTGGGATGCCGGCTACCAGCGCTGCGTAGCCCCATATATCTGCCCTGCCGGTTCCACCTGGAACCAATACGCACTCACGTGTGTTGCGTCAGGCGCCAACTATGGCAACTGTTCCGCTTTCGGATACACCTTCAATACTTCCACTTCGAGATGCGAGAAGGCACCCGAGTGCGACCAGTCCGGCCAATATGTCTCAAGTAGGGGGCGTTGCGAGTTTAACGGCACAACCAACTGTCCCCCGGACTTCACCTGGAACGCGCCTTATTGCGAAAAGACACCTACCTGCCAGGATATCGGCGTTTATGATACTACCACTGACCTTTGCCGTATGACACCGCAGGAAACATGTCCTCTGGGGGCATACGCGTGTTCCGCCGGCCAATGTACGGCAACTGTAAACTGCGACACTGTTCCGGTAATCGTGTCGATATCGGGCGGAGCTCCTCTTGCAGTCGAAATAAAGAGCTTCGCAGCGGCGGTAGACGGCAAGAGCATAACCTTTGTTCAATCGGATAATAAAAGCTATCTCATCACCTTGAGCGGATGCACCGCGTCAGGCAGTGCAACGATAACCGGGACCAGGTCGTTCAGCGCTTCCAGCAGGAGCATAAGCTTCTTCGACGTGAACAGCAATCTGCTTGGCGCAATTAACATCGCCGGATGCAACGTCAGCGGCTCCGGCGTCGACCGCGTCTATGGCCCGATAGCGAACGGAGGTCCTACACTGGACTTCATTACCGGTGCTGTGACATTTACGCCTGATTCATCGACCAAATACGAATGCCCCCTCGACCGGACGACGGCATGCACAAATGATCCGGTTCCTACTTGCACGGTCACACGCACATGCGCTCAAGCCTGTTCTGCCGGATACACACTCGGGACAGACATCTGTACGGCCCCGGCGACCTGCCCGGCCGGAGGAGTGCTGAATACGCTAAGAGATATGTGTCAGATGAACTATGCCGGGATGATATCATGCCCGCCGGGAACGATTGCGGACCTCACATTGGGTGTCTGCCACTATTCGGCCACATGCCCAAATGGAGGGACGTTAGATGCGGCCGGGGGCGTATGTTACTTCAGCAGCTGCCCGACCAATTTCACGTGGTGCAACGTCAATAGCTACTGCACATATCATTACGGGTGGAACAACTATATTTACTCCTATTACGGCGGTTCGGGATGCTACGCCAATGAAAACGCCCCGACCTGCCCGGCAACGCCCAATGCCATACTCACGTCCAAGGATTATTATCGGTGCTACGAGAGCACAGGAGGGGTCTGTCCGGCGGACTTCAAGTGGTGCGATGTGAATGCCTACTGCATATTCCATTATGGGTGGAACTATTATATCTACTCATACATGGGCGGGTCGGCGTGCTATGCAAACGAAAACGTCCCGACTTGCCCGGCAACGCCCAACGCCATACTCACATCGAAGGATTATTATCGGTGCTACGAGAGCACCGGCGGCAACTGTCCCGCGGACTTCAAGTGGTGCGATGTAAATGCTTACTGCATATTCCATTATGGGTGGAACTATTATATCTACTCATACATGGGCGGGTCGGCGTGCTATGCAAACGAAAACGTCCCGACCTGCCCGGCAACGCCCAACGCCATACTCACATCGAAGGATTATTATCGGTGCTACGAGAGCACTGGCGGCAACTGTCCCGCGGACTTCAAGTGGTGTGACGTGAATACATACTGCATATTCCATTATGGGTGGAACTATTATATCTACTCATACATGGGCGGGTCGGCGTGCTACGCAAACGAAAACGTCCCGACCTGTCCGGCAGCCGTTCAGCCAATCAGCAAGGACTATTATCGATGTTATATAGGAACAATAGGGTGTCTCACCGGTTATGGATATACCCTCGATGAGGCAAACCGCGTTTGCTATAATCCCAACAATCCGACCTGTCCTGCCCCCGGAGCAATAGACAACGCTCTCGACAAATGCTCCGCACCGCCCACGCAGATAATTTGTCCTGCCGGCTACACATGGAGCGGAACCGGCAAAGTCTGCCAGAAGAACCCGGAATGTCCCCAGGCTATTTCTACGAAAGACGGAAGGGTCCTGCCTACGTATTTCGATCAGGAACACGGCGTATGCTGGACCTGCAGCGAGAACTTTATTTTCAATCCCACGACGGGCACATGCCAGACAGATCCTTACTGCCCGGAAGGCACACTCCTGAACCCGACGCTCGATATATGTGAGAGTGTCGCGGAAATAGCGTGTCCATCCGGAACTCGATACGAGCCCGCGACAGGCCACTGCATATCGCCGGCAGCTTGCCCCAACCCCCAGTGTTCTCAGGGGTGTTGGGACAAAAACCTCAATCAATGCAATCCCGATGCTCAGCAGCCGTGCCCTTTCATCGATACCTACGATCCTATTCTTAAGATGTGCACCTTGAACGGCACAGCCGAGTGTCCGGTGGACTATGTCTTCAACGCAGCTACAAAAAAATGCGAGCAGACTCCGCAGTGCCCGCCTACAGACTGGATATGTCCCAGGGACACCGATCCGGTCTGCAAGGAAACCTCTCCCTATGGAAACAAGAACTGGAAGGAGGTAAGTCAAGGGGAGTATTGGACCTTCGCGACCACGGTCAACCCTATGACATACAGCGAATTCGAGACTGTGACGAACTATCACGATTATGCGGCTGCCATGACGACTCTGGACGATAAGGAAGATATATGGAAGTACTATGGTCAGGGCCCTTTCTGGATCAAGAACGCCATTCTTTACCAGGACGTTTATCTGAACATCGCCGATTGTACTTATCAGGACTTCGTAGGCAGCACGCCCCCAAGAAAGTGGCGGCCGAGAAACTTCGCAGTAAATAAGACCTGCAGCAACCCCACTCTTTCCTGGGAGCGATATGAGGAGTCGTGCCTGTGCAAAACGATCAAGGAGGAGACCTTCACGCGGTCCTGTAGCGGAGTGACGTTCAACGAGACGCTCACAAATACAAAGCTCACCCCGTCGGACATGTCGACGTGCACAAGCGACCCCGTTCCAACGTGCACGGCAGGACTTCAGCAGCCCGGCCTCAACAAATGCGACATACATCAGGAGGATTTCTCGGGCTCCATAGTCTGCGGGACAAACGCTTATTCCAAGACACGTGTACTGACGACTTGCGCGGATTCGACGCAGGCGATCATCCCGGTGGAGTACAGGTCCGTATCCAGCCTGCGCGGCGTCGTGAAATGGTCTGGCATAAAGTGCACGCCCTGCCTGACGGCCGACCAGGCCACCGAAGACGATACCCCGTCCGGTCCCGAGCAGCCCATCGACCAGACAAAGCAGTGCACGAACTTCAAGGTCTTCACTGGGCATGACAAGAGATGCACTCCGACATCTCTTGCAACGCTCTTCAGCAATTGCTGTAACCTCAGCGGGTGGTTCAAGAGCTGGTGCAGCAACGAGGAGAGGGAGCTCAAGAAGAGGCGGATGGGCGGAACCTGCACCGAGGTGGGGGACTACTGCGCAAAGCGCATCTTCGGAATCTGCATCAAGAAGAAAGAGACATACTGTTGTTTCAACTCGAAGCTCGGAAGAATCATCAACGAGCAAGGACGCCCTCAGATAGGAAAATCCTTCGGATCGGCGAAAAACCCCGACTGCGAGGGGTTCACTCCGGAAGAGCTATCCAAACTGGATTTCTCACGCCTGGATCTTAGCGAGTACATCAACGACATGCAGTCCGAGATGGATGTCACCGGCGGGCAGTTGAAGGCTGTCGAGGGGATGCAGAACTGGTTCAATAACCAGAACGGCAATTCTCAGAACAAATCCTTCAGCCCCGGATCGACCGATACCGGCTATTAGCACCGAAGGGCGGAAGTAATATGAGTACATGATCACGATATTCAAGCCTACCCTCAGATGCAATATCCGGTGTACTCACTGCTTCGTCGGGGACCAGAGGACCGCATACCGGGATATGTCGCGGGAGGACGCCATCGAAGTGCTCTCCAGGATCCCGGCCGGGTCTGAATTGATATTGCACGGCGGCGAACCGACCTTGTTAGGGGTAGATTATTACAGGGACATATTCGCCCCTCACCGGGGGAAGTTCCACACATCGATTCAAACCAACCTCATGCTCATCGACGACCGCTGGGTGGATTTTATAGGAAACGACCTTAGAGGAAGAATGAGCACCTCGTTCGACGTTGCAGCCTCCCTTCGGCCTATCGATACCGCCCTCTGGCTGGCTAACATTAAGAAGCTCAAGAATAGGGGGATATACCCCTATGTCGTCAGCATGCTCTGGCAGGGCAATGAAGACAGTCACCGCGACATGTATGACTTCTTCGATTCACTGGACCTCTCATTCCGCCTGAATCCCGTCGAGAATATCGGATACGCCAAGGCGAGATTCGGCCAACTCCGCCATGGACGCCTCAAGTATGCCGAGGCTGTAATCCACCTCTTTGATCAGTGGTTTATGGCCCCCCGCGCGAAAATCATAGTCGACCCGTGTGCCGAGATACTGAGTTTCCTGGTTATCGGTAATTCCGTGAGAAAATGTCCGTTTACCGCGAAATGCGCCCTTCACTTTATCAGCATCAACCCAGACGGATCGGTATTTCCCTGCGGAGGGTTCGACGATTTCACCGGATTCAATTACGGGAACCTGCTGACCAACACCTTGCAGGAGGTAATGAACTCCCCTGTCCGGATCGAGGCATCGAGGCGCGGCGACAGGCTGCCCGATGACTGCTATAAGTGTTCATACTTTCCTGTTTGTAATGGAGGCTGCAGGCTTGAGGCCTATAGCTATCACGGAGACATATACAAAGAGACCTCCCTCTGTGATGATTACATGAAGATATTCCGGCACATAGAAGGAAGGCTTCAGAGCGAAAAAGGCGACGTAAACGACTGGTGGTTCACGCTTTATGAGAGGAGGGAGGAGATTAATGGGCACGATCTATCTTAAGATAACTCGCCGCTGTAACATAATGTGCGGTCACTGTTTCATCAGGGAGTACGAAGGGGACATGGCGACACAGGTCATCGCCAGAGTCGCACAGTCGTTTCCCTCGTCCATTATTGTTTTCCACGGCGGCGAACCCACTCTGGCAGGGGTCGAGTATATCGAGGAAGCCATCTCGGTCCTCGGCAATCGTACCTACCTACTGCAAAGCAACATGATCGATTTCGGCCCCATATGGATCCCGCTTCTGAAGAAACACTTCGACAGCAGAATAGGTACAAGTCTTGACACTTCCAGGATGCCCTATATTGACCGATGGCTTTCCAACATCAGACGTGCGGCGAATAACTCGATTCACGTGACGGCCGTGGTTACTATCACGGCAGATATGACGGTAAAGGAGCTGGCCGGACTCCTCGATCGTTTTGAAGAGGCAGGGGGAACAGCCTTCAGACTCCAATTTGTCACACCGGTCAAGACGCCGCCTGTGTCGAAGAAAGACTATGTGACTTTCATAAAAACGTTTTATGACCACCCTCTAAATGAAAGCAGACGAAGAATCGAGGGCGCGGCATGTTTCGCGGCCCACAGCGGAATCAACGGGGGTAATTGCGGGAGGAACCTCAGGACCATAGACCCCGATGGGACAGTTTACATCTGTCCCGATTTGGCGGGGCAGGGACTCTTTCCATTGGGCAATGTTCTCAATGACGACGCCCAGGCGCTGATCGGAGCCGAAAAGATGTTCTTTGAGCGAGAGAGGCGACTTGCCCTGGAATGCGACGAGGAGTGTTGGCGACTCTGCAGGGGAGGCTGCCTGGCCGCGGCCTATTTTCAGAAAGGCGACTGTATGGGAAAAGACCCCTACTGCAGTTCCTATAAAGAGATATTTTCCTTTGTCAGAGGGAGGAATCGTTCAGTCCATGCGTGAAGGCGCCGCATACAATATCGTCGTCACCAATGACTGCCTGATCCGGTGCGGCCACTGTTTCATGGACAGAAAGGCCGTCAAATTTCTGAGCATGGATACTGTTAGGGCGATCACGGCCAAGATACTGTCGTTCGACAAGACCCAGGACATAAACTGGGGGGGAGGGGAGCCTCTTATTCTGGGACGAGGGTATCTCAGAGGTATGGTTTCCCTTGAGTGTTTCGAGGACCCCGGCACGAGAAATCTCCTGTATTCGACATATCAGATAGAGCTCGATAACGACTGGAGCGATATCCTCAATCGATTTGATGCCCTGATGTTCAGCATTGATTCTTATCGAGGCGCTCAAACCAACTTCAGCTCCGGACTCGCTCTCTCCAATTTGAAGAGACTCTCTCCTGAAAAGCACGTATCGTATACCCCGATGGTCGGCGATACTCCCGAGAAAGTCGCCGGATATTATGCTCAGGCCCTGGATCTCGGCGCCGAGATGTTTCATCTGGGGTTCCTCTACTCAAGAAAATTGATCCCTCCCGCCACATACCTCAGGCTCATTGACGACCTCCTGGACCTCCAGGTCTCGCTCGATGGACCGGGAATAGGATTTTTCCATAAATCTCAGGACTGCGGCGGCGATTATAAGTCGGCTGTGGGATGGAGGGGGTATGACTGTTTTGACAAGGGCATGTACTTTTCGAATGACGGCATTGTGACGCCGTGTTTCATCATGTACAGCCTGGGTTTCGATGTCCCTCATATCAGGATCGGGGAGTTCTTGTCAGAAGACACGGACATCTTCGGCCTCAATAAGAAATACGCGGCTGAGTTTTTCATCAGAAGCCGTGAGGGGAAATGCCTCGAATGTCCCTATTATACTCTTTGCATGGGAGGATGTCCCTACTTCACGGCGCGTTCTGAAACCGGCATCGATTATTACTGCGAGGTATACAAGAGAATCTTTGAGACTCTTCTCGGAAGGAACCACAGGGAGGTTTGTTCGTGATAACGATCGGGCTCAACAACAATACTCTTCGGTATCGATATCTTCAGGAGATGGCAGCGCCCCCCTCGAAGGCTGAAACAGCGCCTTACTACATCTTCGACAGGTATGGGGTGGATTTCCTCGACCGACTCTACATGCTTCAAAGCTGCGTCACGGCATGTCATGCGCTTGTCCTCTTCGAGCCGCGCGACACGGAAAAAGTCCTGCGCCACATAAACATCCTCGACGGCTTCACTTTTACGCTGGTGCCGACCGAAATAGATCCCGAGGTCTATGGCAGCATTTATGAATTCTTCATGCACTCCCGGCTTTCGACATCATATATAACCTGGATATCCAAACTCCTGCTAAGGCCCCATAGGGAAGTCGGCAGTGTCACATTCAACGATATACCTGTCGAATACGCCAAGTGTCAGGAAATCTGTCCGATGCGCGTCAAGGACTGCAGTAAAGGGCTTCTTTTTACCGAGTTGTTCCATCCGATGAAGGAGTTTCCGACGGATGACGATTTCCGGAAATTCTGTGCCGTCCACAAAGAATATTCCCTGCGCATAGTGCAGGACTATCTCAATAGCGACCTCGACCTGCCGGAGTTCAGCAGAATTCGCCGAAACTTCGGGATACGCAACCAGTACTGGATAGACCCCCAGCGTATTTTCGTGGGAGAAGCCGTCAGCAAAGAGGCGATCATACAGGGTGAAAAGTCCTGGCTTCAAAGAGTTGGACAAGAAGAAGGGAACGGAAAACCTGTCGACGCGATTGTGACCCTGCTGGACACTCGCTTCGAGAACTCAACTCCGACGGTGGAGGTTGGCTTCACCGCATTTGATAGGGATAGCTTTGCCCTGGTTATTGACCGTAACGACGAAGCCGAAGGGGACAGCCTGGCAAAGTATATCGACGCCATGGTTTCGGAAATCAAGGGCCCCTCACTCCACGAATTGTCCTCGGCGATCGTCTCGTCGGATATCGTACAGAATTATCCCCTGGTCAAAATGGACTGCGACAGATATAACGGAAGTGTGGAGCGCGTTTCCATCTATTACAGATTCTCGGAGAGGCTTCGTGGTCTCGGGGCGTTGCGCGATCTTTTTGAAGCCCGCCCCTTTGAGATGATATTTGTCCCTGAGCGGCTGCAGCCTTATCTCGATCTCGCAGGCAAGGACATCCAGTCAGCCGGATTTACATTGAAGGTGCGGCCCACAACCGGCGAACAAATACTGAGGTTGTGGGTAAATATCCCCTTCAAGCTGGCATTCGCATACGCTATGGTAAATCTCTCCGACGCCGAGAAGGAAAACACGAAAGCCTTCGCCCCCTATATTAGGAAATGCTATCCGGACAGGCTCGACAGCGTTTTTATGGGCGTAGACGCGGCTTCCAACCGGGAGAATTCCCCCCTGGTTTTTTCTATAGATGTCCCAGACATTACCGGGGCGGAGCTGGTCGAGCTTCTGGCTCATTTTGGAGACGTGGGAGCGGACGAGAAGCGCATACAACTCCTTGCCGGCGACAACTGGCGGAATGTCGAGTTTGACTACGTCAAGTTCAGGCCCGTAAGGACAGGCGAGGGAGTCTCGATCAAATACAGCCTCTCCTATGGGAAGACTCTGCCTAAAGGGAGTATATGACGATGGCTGAAAAGACGGAATTGACCGTTCATATCGACAATTTGCCCAGGGAAGGGAAGAATATCCGGGTCGTCATGACAAACTCAAGAACCCTCAGGGAGCATGCCGGGGGTGGAAGGATACACGGGCCATCCCTTGTTTTCTCAGATATAGAGAAGGAAAGAGGGGATAGGCACTATTTCGAGATTGTCATCCTCGACGGCGCCGATCAAGTCATAGACAAGGCATATATCAACGCCGATCTGCCTCAAAAGAAGAATATCATATCCATAAGCCTGGTAGGCGGTATCTGGCGTCTGGAACGGGAGATCAATATAGGCGGGAATGTTTACGACCGAATCGTAATAGACCCACTTGATGAAAAAAGGGGAGCCTTGACCTGCGGGACCCATTCTTTTCGCCTGTTTAACAGCAAAACTGGAGACCAAACCGCTACAGGAGTGTTTTGTTATTACGTCACCGACCGCGAATCTTCTCTTTATGGCGTCGAGGGGATAGAACTCGTAAAGGGCGCCGATACCCCACAGGATATGCTCATTTGCAACGAAAACCTATTCAATATGGACCTCCAGGCGGGGGCAGTTATAGACACCGAACTCCGAAATGCGGTATTTACTGACAGGCCTTACCCGTATACCGTGGAAAAGAAGAGGGATCATGTAGAGTTCAGGCTCTGGATAGCCCAGAGCATTCCCAAGAGGGCCAATGTCATCCAGACCTTGGATATCAGGGAATTCAGGAAAAGACTGGATGCCCTGTCCTCATCACTTTCCTATCGCAATTCATTGCCCCGGATTGAGGACGGCAAAATGATCCTTTTGAGGGATGTCCCGGTGCTCCATTTCCGGAAGCAATGCATTGCACAGTACAAGGTATTCCCATATAGTTACAGCTCGGTAACTCTCATATCTGCACTGTATGACATAGCGATCCAGAAGGTAAGGGCTGTCAAACTCATATAACCCCTCTCATAATGATTTTGCCACCCGGCATGATCAGATGCCGCCATTGAATTCGACGAATACTGCATCCATAGCATCTTTCTTGTCGGTATAATCGTTCTCGCCTTCGCCTTAGCTTTGACACAAGGCGAGTAATCGGCAAAATTACATAAAGTCAGATATTGCGGACAATGCTACACGAACTGGTTCAATTTTCTTCTGACAGTCTCGTATAATACCTAAAATCTATTTAGAGTATAAATAATTGGAAATGTGCAGGTTTTTCTTAAAGCTGTCTGAAAATGGATGAGCATAAAGATATAGATTGGTTGGATCGAGATTCAAACCAAATTGAAGGTTTGGACCATCTGGGTATACAGGCCATATCTGTTGCTATGTATACAAAGCTTCTTCCTGGAATAACAAACGTCACTGATAGAGCACGTTATTTTAGCTTTTACCCATGGCTGTTATCTAAATATGACCCAGCGCAAAGTGGTAACTGGTACATCTTCATAAGGCGTCATGAATTCCTGCTGTCCCTTGCGTCTAATTACGCAGTGCACTTGGGGAAGGCGGACCCGACATACGATGGCGGCGCTGTTGTGGGCTCCGATAGAGCAAAAGATGCAATAGCAGCCTCCACCGCATTAAGAAAGATCCCTTTGGAGGATTATACAGCCCTCGACTCAAAAGGGAAAAGAGGCGCAAAAGGGAGCTATTTTAAGAACAAAGAAGGTGGATATGACCAATACTATAAGAGGCAGCTTGATATTCTGAGAATAACCACCGAGTCCGATTCAGTCGGCATACCGGACAGAGACATCGTGAAACAAGTTGGCTCTCAGATTGCCGCCTCGGTTGATAGCCAATCAGGGTTTAAAGAGCTCAGCAAATTAGCAAGTAAGGACGTCGTCTCCTTTGCTGAATTGGAGCGACTCTCTGATCTCGTTCCGCCCTGGAAAGTTCCAGAGGACTCCAAAGAAGAACAGATGCTCTGTAATAGTTTTTTCGGATTAGATGAGGCGGCACTTACGTCGCAGGACAAAACGGAGCTATCTGCCCGTCGCAATTCCCTCCTGTTACTTCTCTCATTCTTGAAGGAAGCAGCAGCGCCTCACTCAATAGACGAACTGGTTTATGAGTTTAGGTGGTGCGTTATGTTCAATTGCCTTCCGAATGGTCGTCCTTGGACTGTTGATGAAAAATTGACCGTGACAAGAAACATGTGGGGCATTTATCAATTGCAGGATGTTTTTAATTATACACTCGAAAACTTTTTGTGGGCGATCCTCGAAGCACTCGACCAGCCCGACGAATGGCCTGCTCAGATCGATGCCCTTATCCAAAAAATGATCGCCACTGTAACCAAACAATTCTTATTGCATGAAACCACAAAATACATCAAGAAATCCGTAAAGCCAAGAACGGTCAAGGACTATCTGTTCAACTCGAAACGATCTTCTGATGAAGACGGCAGAGATCCTTTTGACAAATATAGCGACAGATACATTTTTGAGAAACTGAGAGCTGCCCAGGATATAGATGAGACCTTGGTGCTTGGTACACATATGCTATGCAGATTATTGTCACGAGTGGCTTCACCTGTTTATGGCTTATTCGATTTTGATATTGATTTCCTGAAACGATACCCATTGAACCTAGAATACATGCCTAAAAAGGTACAGGCCATGAATGACCTCCCCATCGATGTATTTCTCCAACATCATCTGAAAGAAATCATCATAAAAAGACATCTTAAGGTTGCCGCAAGGAAGTTAAGCCATCAAGGACAATCCACATTCAAATTCATACCTGACTCTGGAAGGCTAATAAGAATCTCTGAAAAACCCGTGCAGCCGACACTGACAAGTCCCAGACTAAGACAGGCCATTAGAATATTGTGTGACCTTCATCTAATATCATTTGATGATCAGGGACTGAGGCTGACTGACAAAGGGGAAAGGATCGTTCAGGATTGCTATGCCCTATAAACTGCTTTCCAGATTGAAGCCGACAGAGGGCAGGTACCATTCAAGCATCCTTCTGACATATTCGTTTGATGCTGATTTTTATGGCCAGGTTATTAGGCGGCGGCTCTCTCAAATGGGAGCAAATAACCAGATTGTTCTAATGGATGCTGGGTGTTATGAGCAAACTCTCAGTTGGGATTTATCTTCGGCAAAAGATCTCGGACGATTATATAGCGTGTCCCCGATTTTTACCACAGCTGCATTCCATCCTAAAATACTGTTCCTGCTGGGCAAAGAAGGTGGGAGGCTCATTGTAGGAAGTGGCAATGCAACGACGGGGGGTTTTCTAAAGAACTGGGAGATATTCGGTGAGTTTGAGGCTTTGGCCGATGAACCGATACATCCTGCATTCCGTGAAGCATGGCGGCTTGTTGAATCTTTGAAGAACGTATTGCCTGAAACAGTTCAATATCAGTTATCAAAGTCCAGAGACATGTCGGCGTGGCTGGATAATTCTCTTATGGTGGGAGACAACCGAGAACTACTCATCAATACGAAAGATGCGTTATATAACCAGATTATCAAACGAATAAATGAGAAGTCTCCTAAGAACATCGTCTTAATATCACCTTATTGGGATGAAAGGCTCGAAGTCTTGAATCAACTAAAAACGGCATTCCCTAAAAGCAAGTTTTCAATCATTGTTCAATCTGATATTGTCAATCTCAGCGGTGCCGCCGTCAGTAACCTGGGGAAACAGTTTCAGTGGTACAACTTCAACGCTCCCTACGGTGATGAAGAATGGTCGCTGAGCAAAAGGACCTTTCTTCATGCAAAATTGCTCTTGTTTGAACTTCCCGACGAAGATTTGGCATTTTATGGATCTGCAAATATCAGTAGAGCGGCGCTACTTAAGAAACCGCTATCGGGGAACTATGAAATTCTAATCGGAATACGTTTCCCGAAGGGTGAAGTAAGGAAAAGGCTTGCTCTGCAGCAGACTGTTGACAGCGCCCCCATTACTGCAGACTTAATCTCAAAGAAATGGCTATCGGATGATAGATTAGCTTCCAATAATAGTCACATCGCGCTTATTGCAGTTGAGATTGAAGAAAGCTTGTTAACAGTAAAAGTTGATGCAACGTTATCAAGCGAAGCGAGATTGCAGCTATTCTCGATTAATCAGGAAAAGCTGATGGAATTGTCGCTGAGATTCGATAACCAGAGTAATCTCTATATTGCATCTTTCCGCTCATCTACAAGGGACTGCCACTTTGCCAAGGTCATATCAAAAGGTCAGGAGTCTAACTTTGTTGCGATAACAGATCGAGCATCTATAATTTCAGCATGCATGCCGCCTCTTCAGGCCAAGTATGAGAAAGCTCTAAATGACATAAGCGGAGGCAGAATATCTATCGATATAGTTGATATAGTGGAACTTCTGGCAGACCATCTCTATAGCCAGTCTGTCTCGAAAGATCACGTTGTCCACAGAGGCCGAAAGGAAGATCCCAGTCAGGAACAAAGAAAACCTATTGAAGTGGACGCGGGCCAGGCTCGCCGCGAATCAAGCAAAAGTGGCGGCTATTCCAGCGATATAGATTTACTGGTATCACTTTTCGGGCCAACTATGCCTAAGAGGAGCCCAGCGAAAGAGGAACCCGATTGGTCAGACGAAGAGGCTTTGCTTGATGAGGAAGCACGCAAGGAGGAGGTAAACAGGGGCACAGAAGAGGAGCGCCCTGTTGGCGTACCACGAAGGGAGAAAGAAACAGAAATCCCATCCACGATAGTAGTTGAAAAGGCTAAAAGAAAGTTAAAGCGGCGTCTCGAAGGTGCTCTTGAAAGGGTGGCAGAATGTCTTGATGCAGAGGCTCCATTTGACCGGCATCAGCTGCTTAGATGCTGTGCAATGGCAAGGATTGGAGCTGCCATATTGAATCGAGAGATTGAGACATCAGAGGGCTCTAAAATTATCCTATTAGATGACCGCGGATATTCTGAATTCGTCCTGGAGATGGTGAGAATGCTATTTGGAGGAAAGAAAGGAGGCTTGATCGCGAGGTGCCCATCTGAAACATGGAAAAGTATAGGCCGATCGGAGACTATTAAGGCGCTTCAGTTTTTACGAACGGCAATGACATATGCAGCATTGACGTTTCCTAAATATCTTCATGAAGCATCAAAGAACATGGAAGAAGAGACCGACGGAATTTACTATGGGGCATTATATTCTGATCTTGTCGGTGCCAGATTAGCTGCCTTTCTTGATAGTCGGAAAATAGGTATTGATACAAGTTGCATTTCTGGCATTTGTATGAACGAAAGCCTTCACGATAAAGACTTACGACAGATCGACGAGAGATTCAGCGTGCTTGCAAAAAAAATAAGGCGAATTGAGACATCACCTAAATATCCAGATCGAATATCTCAGCCAGAACAGGGAGATTATGTTTTCTCTGCAGTTCTTGGCGTTACCGTTGTAGATGAAATTGAGGGAGATAAGATGATTCTCCTGGATTTTGATTCCGAAAAGGACTTGACTCGAAAATATCAGATGAAAACCGCAAAATATTATAAACTTTCTTTGCATGAGGCAAGTTGAATACAAAAGTGCTTTTAGGAAACTGAGGGATGAAGAGGATCGTGTTAATATCATGTGTAAGCATGAAGCTAAAGCGGTCGGCTAAGGCACGAGATCTTTATATTAGTCCACTGTTTAAGAAAGCGTTAGCCTATGCCTATACATTTAGCCCTCACAATATCTTCATTCTGTCAGCAAAGTATCACCTGGTCTCTCTTGATCAAATTATTAGCCCCTATGACCTGACTCTTAACGATATGAGTACAAGGGAGATCAAGGCCTGGGCAGACAAGGTGACCGATCAACTGGAAGATAAAGCAGATTTAGATAGAGACGAGTTTGTCTTTCTTGCCGGTACGAATTACCGCAGGTTTCTTACACCAAGGGTGAAGAGATATAAAATCCCGATGGAAGGACTTGGAATAGGAAAGCAGTTAAGGTTTTTGACTCAGAAGCTAAAATGACCGACAACTGTCATACACTACATGCGTGGATCAATTCGTTAAGGAGATTCCGATTTCCTTTTGACAAAGATCTTCCGCTAATTCCGCAAAATGGTATCTATATTCTGTTCGAACAAGGTGAAGCCTTCGATCAAATGGATAGAATTGTTAGAGTTGGTACTCATACAGGCAATGATCAATTACAGTCTCGGTTGTATCAGCATTTTGTCGATGAAAATAAGGACCGGAGCATATTCAGGAAAAACATTGGTCGTTGTTTTCTTAATAAGGAATCTAATCCTTACCTGAAGGTCTGGGAACTCGACTTTACAACGAGAGATCAGAGAAAGAAGAATGCACACCTTGTGGATCGGATTCTCCAGCAACAACTTGAAAAAAGAATCTCTCGTTACATTCGACATAAAATGACCTTCTCAGTTATTGAAGTGAAAAATAGGACAGAACGATTGCGATTGGAATCAAGACTTGTTTCTACCATTTCACTCTGCAAAAACTGCAAGTCCTCTGCCAACTGGTTGGGCCAGCATTCTCCAAAAGAGAGAATAAAAGAGAGTGGCTTGTGGCAAGTCAATGAGCTTTACAAAACGCCTCTAAATGCTGAGGACATGAAACAACTAAAAGCATTGATAGGGAGTAAATTATAGATAACCCCGCTGCTCGTCTCGTCTGCTCCTTGTAGCGTAAGCGGCTTCTTTGGATTCTCTTCTCCATTTCACATCGAATCAAAAAGTAATATGTAAACAGACGACAGCGCACCGGCCGTCAAAAACAATAGGGAGGTAAACAAAGTGAAAGCAGTCAGAATTTTCAGTCTTATGATGGCAGTCATGGGGATCATGTGGTTTATGAGTCCCTCGATTTCAGGAGCCGCCGGCGTCTGTGACGGCATAGACAAGGATCTCCTCGTCAAGCACATCCCTTTTCCCTTCGAAAAGGTGATCGAGATGAAGCCCCTCAAAGACCTCGATATGTGCCAGGTGATAATCCTGATAAACGGCAACGACGCACCGCTTTACGTGCCCGGTACGAAAGACGCGGTCATCGCCGGAGACATCTTCAGAAACAGGACTCCCCTCTCGAGAAATGCCATCGACCACATAGAGGCGCAGGGTTTCGAGAAATACGAGAAAGAAATAAGGGAGACGGTCGCTTTTGCCTATAAGCCGTCAACCAGAATCAAGGGACTTATCTACATGATAACCGATCCGGATTGCCCCTATTGTGAAAAAGCCAAGGAACCTGTCAAGAGGTTTGCCGACGAGAACGGGCTTGAAATCCGGGTGGTCTTCTACCCCCTGCCGTTTCACCCCGGCGCAAAGGACAAAGCCGTCAAGGGGATCTGCGGCAAGATGGATTACAATGATTACCTCGCTTCCCGCTATAGCGGCGATCTCTGCGGGGAGGGTGAGGAGAAGATCGGCAGATCCATAGAGATGGTGAGGAAGCTGGGTGTCAACGGGACCCCCACCTTTATAAACGGCAACGGAAGAAGGGTGTCGGGCTTCATACCCGAGCAGCTAAAGAGCCTGCTGTAAAAGGATGGTTATGAAGACGACAGCCGCAATTGTAGCACTGTTCATTATTCTTATCCCGCTTTCAGGTTATGGAGGGGCAGCTCCCTGTGACGGAGTCGACGAGAATACGATTACGCGACATATCCCTTTACCCAAGGTGTCGATCGTCACGAAGAGAGTCATCTCCGATACCTGTGAGGTCATCGCCAAGGTAATGAATGAACATGTGCCCCTTTACGTATTCGGTGACTATGTCATCGCCGGCGACCTTTTCAAAGACAAGATGCATATAACGCAGCAGTCCATCGGCGAAACACAGGCAAAGGGTTTCTCGGATATCAAGCAGGAGGTCGATCAGGTCATTGCCTTCAGCTATAAGCCGGCCTCAGGAGCCGAAAGATACGTTTACATGTTCACCGACCCCGAATGCCAGTTCTGCGAACTCGCAAAGTACCAGATACGGGACTTTGCCGAGAAAAGGAAGGTCGAGATAAAAGTCGTCTTTTTCCCTCTTGCAATGCATGACGGCGCAAGGGGAAAGGCGATAAAGGCCATCTGTTCGAAGATGGATTACATAAGGTACATAGACGGCGACTATTCCGGGACTTTCTGCAGGGAAGGGGAGGATAAGGTAAGCAAATCCCTTTCCCTTGGAGAGTCCCTTGAAATCAATGGAACGCCCACTTTCATCGGCCCGGACGGGAGACGAACCGTCGGGTTCGACACAAAACAGATCGAGGCGATCTTTTGAAAAAGAAGTTCCTTCACTTTCCCTCCCCCGGTCTTGCCGTGGCTGTTGTTCTCGCGGCAGCAGTCACGGCAAGCCCCTCTTTTTCAGGTGTGGGTGACGATGTTGACCGGGCGTTCCAAAGGTCAGAGCAATACGGGGACATCGACATCACTAACAAGAACGGCGCGGAGATGCGGAAAGAGGCCGAGAAAGGCTTCGGAAACTCACGGAAACGGGGTAAAGAAGTCGAGGGGTGGAAAAGCCGAATCAGGTCGGATGGCAACGGCAATTTTTACGTGGACAAGGGCCCGTCACCCAGGAAGGAGAAGAGGGAGAATTTCTCGACAAAAAAATACCTTGCGGATGACGAAAGGATCTATATCTTCATATCATCGAGCCTACCAATGAAAACGCTCACAAATTATGCAGACGGTCTGGATAGGCTGCGCGACCCCCATATCGCGCTGATACTTAGAGGGTGCGTCGAGTCCTGTTCCAAAATAAAGCCCACGGTCCAGTTCATGAAAAGCATCATAAACCCTACGGAAGATGTAAAGAGGACGGCGGAATTCCAGATAGATCCCTTCCTGTTCAGACGCCACCAGATCGGCCAGGTGCCGGCCATCGTCTTTGCGAGAGGGGTCTCCGCTGTGAACCCGGAGCTGTCCGAAGGACTCGACAACAACCTCCAAGAGCCTGTGGAAAGCTATGTTGTCTATGGGGATGTCTCCCTGGAGTACGCACTGGAGAAGATTAATGGGAAAGCCAACAATCAAAGGCTGAATGCCATTGTCAGGCAGCTCAGGAGCGGATATTATGGCAAGCAATAATCCGTTGACATCAATTATCATCCCCGTTTTCAACGAATCAAAATATATACTCACGACCCTCAAGAAATGCTGCGATCTGCCCATACACAAGGAAATCATCGTAGTGGACAACAACTCAACTGACAACAGCCACGAGTTAGTAAGGTCTTATATCGATGGTCCCGGCCGCGGATGCGGGATCAGGCTGGAGAGGGCCTGGAAGCAGGGCAAGGCAAGCGCGATGAAGGTCGGATTCGCGACAGCGCAGGGGGATTACATCGTGTTCCAGGACGCGGATATGGAATATGACCCAGGGTATATTGTCGATATAATCGAGGCGCTTGAGCATAACGACATAATCCATGGCTGCAGGGTATGCAGGCCTTACGATCTCGGCTTTTTGCCGTACCTCGCAAACAAACTCGTTCTCCATATGATGACAAAGAGGTACAAGGTCAAGCTATCCGATGTCTTTACGGGCCAGCGCGGTTATAAGAGGGGTGTAATACACGGGCTGAACATCATTTCCAAAGGTTTCGAGATAGAAACGGAGCTGACCATAAGGGCCGTTCTCAGCGGGCTGCGCATCAAGGAGATCGACATCCCTTACAAACCGAGGACCAGGCGGGAAGGGAAGAAGATAGGCTTTATGGATTTCCTTGCGATAGCCTATATGTACGAGAAGATATGCCTTCTCGTATCCCGCGAGAATAAGAGGAAAAGGGTCCTTGCCGGGGCCCACTGATAACCGGTCGGACAGTCACATTCGCCACAGCTTTATCCTCCCCAAATAGAAATGGCAGGTAAAAGAGCCTTACGGATTTTCCTTCTCCTCTATGCAAAATTTGTTTCCCGCCAATTTGCGAAGTGTAAGGCGATGCCGATATTGCTTTTCACCGACATGGAGGAAGGCAGGGGATTGGCATTCAACAACCTCTTTGCCATAAAGCAATCATGGACATTTCTCTCGTCCCTTGATGCGGTCAGGTGTATAGTCGTCGTAGCCACTGATGCCGGCCTTGCCCGCTTCGCCGCGCTGCAAGACGTCTTCCGCGATAATTTTGTGCTCTTTACGGCGTCATCGTTGCATAGCCCGGCGACTGCCGGGGTTACGGCAGACCGTATCGGGACATTCCCGTTTGAGACATTCAGCAGGCGCTTCCAATATGAAAACGATATTTTCAGGCCCTATCACCTCCTCATCTTTCTCGTCGTCACATGGGGCGTAGGGTTCTACGTCGGGTCATTCTTTCCAAAAGACGATCTTCTAAGGCATGCAGTAGCCTACCTCTGGAACTATGATTACGGCATTCCCTATCGGTTCACGTCTTTCACTCCCACCTTCGACACTTACATCGGCTTCGACATTATTATGGGATGGTTGCATATGTCCCTGGGAGATTACGCCCTCGCCGTTCCGCAACTGACCGTTCTCGTCCTGACATTCACTGCCACGAATCGTCTTCTCAAAGGCACGGACAACAACATAAAACTTATCCTCCTCATGTTCACCATGCAGTACATTGCCGGCAGGATCATGCTGGGGCGGCCTTCGATCGTGTGTTCGTCCATTATGCTTACCCTCTATGCCTATGACGAGCAGTTAGAGGGAGGCTGCAAGTTTGTGGCCGGCATATTCATGGGGATTCTCTATTATCTGTCCTTCATTTATTTCATTCCACTGCTCATTAAAGACAGGAAATACCTTGTCCCCCTGGCGGCCGCCATCATCTTCTGGGTTGCCTATTCCCAGGGCGCCTTCCTATCTGAAACGCTCGCAGTGGTGTCGAGCCTCAAAGATCAAAATCTGCCAGTCTCAGAGAATAAGACGATCATCGGATTTTATTTCAAAATGTTTCTCTTCGCTCTGCCGATGATCTATTTTGGCAGGAGGGACCTGAAAACGCTTTTCTCTATCTTATTCCTGTCGTTGAGCAATCAGATCAGGTACGTCGAAACCGTCATGTCGCTGATGGTATCCTTTTTCAGGTTTGTGCCGGCAAGGATAAGGGTCACTCCGGTCATGGTCCTCGGCGCAGTCCTTCTCCTGTTCGTTCAATTCCCCTGGGGGACTCAAGAGGTCTTATCGGAAATCCCATCGAGAATGCCCGACAGGAGCGATGTCCTGACCGACGATATGAATGTCATGTATCAACTCATATACAGGAAGCCCTTTCTCCATGTTTCCCCTTGCTACGCCTATGGTTGGACGGACAAGGAGGTGCAGAAGATGATAAAGAGCATCAACCAGGGCAAGTTGGACTGCAACGAGAGGGTGCTCTATAAATTCCAATACCTCGTTGAAAGCAAACTGCGGGGACAGCCTCATCACTGCCTGGACCTTGTCGCTGTCGAGCAAGGCAGACGCCTATGGAAGATCAGACCGCCGGAACTCGAAAGTAATATTCCAGAAACCGGACTGATCGATTATGGAACTTACAAAGGACATAGGCAAGCCCGATGAGAAGAAAACCGCACAGATTCCCGTCGATCTGGACGAAATAGTTCCGGAATACCTGAGCAGCAATCCCCTTGCACGAATCTTATTCAACTGCCGTATAAGCGTCGCAACCGGCTACATAAGGAAAATATCCCCATCGAGTCTTCTTGACGTCGGGTGCGGTTCAGGAAAGCTGATACGCAGCATCCCGGCGGCAGGCATCGCCATCGATCAAATCGCTGCTATTGACGTGAACCCGGCGGTCCTTTCTCTAAACCGGACGATCGCGGAGGGCATTTTTTCCGTACAGAGCATCCTCCAGACTGATTTCCTCAGTTACTCCTTTGACGCCATCGCCTGTCTCGACACGCTCGAACATATCGAGCAGATCCACACAGCGATGGCCGAAATCGACCGGATACTCAAGCCCGGGGGATATCTGATAACCAGCGAGCCCACCGAATCTGCCCTCTACAAAACACTCCGGCTTATCCTTAAGGGAACTTACTCCCAGGAAACCGGCCCTTGCGCGGGGAAGCATTACTATAACGCGCGGCAAATAGACGAGATCATTCAGAAAAGCGGTTTTGTCCTGGAGCAGAGGACCAGCCTGCCCTTTTTCTTCCCGTTTGACCTCTTTCATCTGAACCTCTACAGGAAGAGATAGCGTGTCCCATAGGCTCGAAAATGGAAACGTAATATTTCATCAGGCGGCAATGCAATACAGTGCAATCTCGCGCAAAGGTGAAGGAGATTGAGGGCGGATGAAAACTATTTGAGGCCGGCCGAGGCTGCAAGGCTTCTGCAGGTCTCATTGAGGACCTTCTGGTACTGGGTGGCAAAGGGAGAGATCCCGCCCGACTGTTTGATGAGGTTTGGGACGACGTTGAGGGTGAATAGGCAAAAGGTTCTCGAAGCCGGCATACGCAATGCCGAGGAATATTTGAAGAAAATGCGCAGAGAGCTGTCAGGCGCCGGAGGAGGAGACCAGGCATGAAGAAAATGAAGTTCTTCGAAACGATGGCGAACAAAAACGAGGAAAACAACCTCCTCAGGTTTGTTGTGGTCATTCTCACCATGGGTCTGCTGCTTGAAGGGCTGCTTATGGCGTACATGAGAAAAAATGAAAGGACCGTTATAGTCCCGTCTTACCTCGACAGAAAGTTCTATGTGGAGGGCAACAAGGCGTCCACTGAGTATATCGAGATGATGGCGAAGTACTCGGTCGAACTGATAACGAATTTTACGCCCGATACCGTCAAAGAAAGGGTCAACGAGTTCATGAGGTTCATTTCTCCTACCGTCTACAGGGACGTGTCGACCTCGCTTCTCGTCATGGTGGACGAAGCCATAACATACAAGATCTCTCAGTATTTTATCCCTCAGAAGATGGTCATGCAGGACAACAACATACAAATCATCGGTCTACTCAGAAAATACACTCAGGACAAGGAGTTATTGGTTGCGAAGGCCGAATATCGGATGAAATTCAATATCGAGCAAGGGAGGTTTGTGATTGCCAGCTATGAAAAAATCGAGATACCTGATAGAAATGACCGGCAAGCGGAGAATTAGCAGTCTTATTCTTGCCATGTGCCTGCTGTTGGCTGCCGCGGGGTGGGCTGAAGAGCAGTTTTTCGGCCTGCAGTCGGCTGTCCCGGCGAATTCCGTTCCTCCCGCCTCCTCTGATGTACGGCCTTCTACCGACACAGAGTTCCCCCAGCCCGAGCCCGCCGCCGTATTCGGCGACAGCTCCAAGCCTGGTGTGGCCGGCGGCACGGAACCGTCAAAAGAAGTCGAGATCGATACCAAGGCGCTCGAAAACTTTGCAAGCGAGAAACCGCGCGATCCCGCCAGGCCTCCGGTCACGGAGAAAGCGAACAAGGATGTCGCGAGGGGCGACGGCAATGACGAAGGAAGAGGGGGCCCAGTCGCGGCTGCCGACAATTCCACTGAAGAGGACGTCATCGAAAAACTGCGTTCTCACAACAAGGCGACGCAGATGGTATACGACGAGGGCTTTCAGCCCGTGGAAATCGCGATGAAGGACATTTCACGCATAGTCTGTTCCGCTGACATCGCCAATATCGTCTATTCGAAGGAAAAGAGCATGGAAATCAAGTCCCAGGGGAGAGACGCCTTCGTGAAGAATCTTCCGGTCGAGTCGGTTGATCCGGCCACGGGCGCCGTGATGCTCAGGTATGACAAGAGACCCAAGGAAGTCTATGTGCTGTGCGGCGGCAAGACCTACTCGCTGCTTCTCATCCCCAGAGATATCCCGGCCACGACAATATTTCTCAAGTCGACAATGGGGGACAAGGAACAGGCAAACAGGTACGAGCGGGCTGCCGACTACGAGACCACCATCCTGAGGCTTATACGCGACATATACAGGGAGGACGTCCCCATCGGGTATGAGGTCTCCGAGATCAATAGGCTCGTAAAGAACTACCACGAGAGCGACATCGTCCACAACAGGGACTATATCGGAGACTACCTCAGGGTTCAGGAATATATCGTATACGCGAAGCAGGCGCTTAACCTCGACGAGATAGAACTCCTCGACTTGCTGAAGATCAAGAATCCCCTGGCCATAACCCTGGCAGACAACGTCCTGGAGGCCAAGCAGCAGACCAGGGTGATAGTCGTGAGGTTGAACAGTCATGAGTGAGATACTGTCAGACGAGAAAAAACGCAAAAAAACTCTTGTCATCGCCGTCGTGGGAACTGTGATAGTTCTCCTTGGCGCGGCATATTTCATTCAGTCATCTCAAAAACAGTATGAGCCTCCTCCCGCCAAACCGAAGATCGACGTCACCGGAAAGCAGGATACGGCGAAGGAAAGCTTCATCAGACAGAGCACAACCCAAATCCAGCAACAGGATAAACAGATCAAGGAACAGGACAAAGAGTTAAAAGAGCTCAGGGACGCAATCGCGACGTTGCAGAAAGGCGGAATACCGGGGACGGGAGCCTCCCAGCAGAGATACCCCTCCGGGCCCCTGCCCCCGGTGCCTCCTCCGCCATCTTCACAGACTCCACCTATCGGTACTCCGTCGAATGTGCCATTCGCCCCTAACACCGCTTACATGCAACCGGCCCAGGCGGGACAACCGGGTCAGCATATTGGGCAGGCGACTATGCGTGATAAGCAAATGTCCAACCTCATCGGCATCGAGACCGGAAAGCCTTCAAAGAGCGAAACAAAAGAAGGCGCGAAGTCCGAGGCGGATGCCGGACAGAGACAAGGCACGGGAAACAAGCCGGGTCCGGGAACCATTTCAGCCGGTGCGTTTGTCAGGGCTGTGCTTATGAACGGTGTTGACGCTCCGTCGGGCGTAAAGGGGAAAGGAAGTCCGTATCCCGTACTGCTGAGGATCATAGACCTCGCCCAGCTGCCCAATAAGTTCAGAGCGGACATCCGCGAGTGTTTCGCGATAGGTGAGGCGTATGGAGAACTGTCGAGCGAACGGGCGAACATCAGGATAAACACCATATCCTGCAATTCCAAAGACGGCGCTGTCGCAGAGGGCCAGGTATCCGGATATGTGGTAGGCGAGGACGGCAAACTCGGGGTGGCCGGGCAGGTGGTGACAAAGCAGGGGGCCATGCTCGCAAGAACCATGGCCGCGGGGTTCCTGCAGGGCGTGTCCCAGGCGTTTTCCCAGTCCGCAACGGTTGTGAATATCAGTCCCACCGGGAGCACATCGACCATTGACCCGAATAAAACCGCACAGGCCGGACTCGGGGGAGGGGTGTCGAAGGCTGCGGAGGAACTCAGCAAATTCTACATAGACATGAGTAAGGAAATGTTCCCTGTCGTGGAAGTTTCCGCCGGCAGAAAAGTCGAGATCGTCTTCATCAACAAGTTCTCCCTGAGCGAGGTGAAGTGATGAGGCATGCGCTTTTGGGCCTTGCAATGACAATACTGACCGGCTTGACCGGCTGCGCCAGCACGGTTATGCCTTACAGCGACACCCCTCTTTGCAAGAAAGGAGCCGCCGCTGGATATTGCGGCTCAATCACCGAAGTCTACGAGGAAACAACCAGGGATGTTCGTCAGGAGATTCCCGGCAGGAAAAAGGCAAAGGCCTGCGTCGGCGGTACTTGCGCAGGGGACAAGAGCAACACTCGATAAAAGAAATGTCCGCATATGCGGCACAGGACAAAGGAGGTAGAGTCATGAAGAAGAGTCTTTTTGTGGTAGCCATAATCGCGGCAGTAATGGGCGTCCCGATGATCGCTTCGGCGCTCGATGTGGTGGAGCCTGTCGGAAAGGGATGGGAATACACCCTGGGGGTAGGATACAAACATTTCATGAAAGACGCTGTCGGGGACGCCGCATATGTGGGCTTTCGCGCACAGAAGCGCGTGCAGTATCCCTTTCTCGTGGGCGTAGGCGTCGAAGCCACCGCAGTAGGGGACGTCCTTTCCGTCGACGCCACGATTCCCGTAAGTATTCGTCTCGGCATATACGAATCCGTGAAGTTCGACGCCCTTATCGCCCCAGGCGTGGCGTACGCAAAGAACATGGACACCAAAGTAAAGAGGATCATGGCCGTGGGAACGGGGGGATTCGAGATCAAGACCTTTCTGAAGAAGGGGTTCAGTCTCGGAGCGGGCCTTTACTTTACCGGGTATTCCAAAAGCGAGTTCAACAACATCAAGGCCGGGCTCATCATAGGGTTTTAACCATGAAGCGGGTCATATTTGTCATATCGGCGATATTAATGCTGGCCTCCTGTGGAGGCGGCGGACTCGGATCAGGCAATTCTCCAACGGACCTGTCAATATCGCTTTCGACCGATCACATCTATTCGAACAAACTGACGGGAGACGAAAACATAGAGGTAACAGCGGACTGCAACAGCGGCGACCTCTTCGCCGAAGAGTGCCTGCTTAAAGACGTCACCGTAAACTGGGGAGGAGAGTCTCTTACCTATCCTCTGAATTACAGGATAAAGATAGGCGAGAGCAAAAAGTTCACTCTGACGCTCATTTCCGATTCGGAACGCATACTGGAACCGTTTTCCTACCTTTCCGACGCCAATCCGACCATGTCTAATTCCAATTGGACTGCGTATTCGGAGACAGTCGGAAAGATCGGTTCCACGCTCTTCGCGACGGGTTCGCAGACATGCTCGCCAGATCCAAATGACGCAACAAAAGAGATCTGCGCGGGCGTCAAGTCCTACGCAGGGTATCTGCCCAGCTACACACGGGGGACCCTCAGGATCACAGACGGCGACCAGGTTCTCGAAGAAACCACGTTCGGGGTTCTGAGCGGGTCCGGCTCCGGCTTTATAGACAGCAAAAACTATCTCAGAGTCACGTTTTCAAAGGAGCCGCAGGTCAACGCGCTGATAACCGCATCATACATACAGCCGTTATCGGATCTGAAAAATGTCCCGAAGGGAAATGACATGAAAATGGTGTACGGCGCCTTGAAGATGACCCAGGAGGATATAAACGGGAAGGCGTATCTTCTAAACGAGGCCGATAAGGTCCCATATGCCCAGGTCGCCGACACAGCTATCCTTCCCATTCAGTCGTGGGGATTCAAGAACGCGGCTGTTACGGTCTCGTATCATGCAGCCCCCTATAACGGATCGGGGGGAGAGGTCATCGGCGCCGGTGACGGGAAGGCTACCCTTTACCATCTCAAGACAAAATATTCTCCGATCGTCGACGGATCGCTGAAAGTATTCACCGCGTCGCAGGCCGGCGAGATTCAGTACTACAACAGGAACACGGGCGAAGTCACCGTGGTGTTCAAGTCGGCCGTTCCCGCAAGCGAGAATATTAAGGCATCGTACTCCATCTCTCAGGTAAGCGTCCCCATGTCGATCGCCTTTGAGAGCGATAACGAGGTTCAGAAATTCAATGTGCTCCTGGAGGTCACGAAGAAATGAGAACAACTATCCTTGCTGCCTTTTTTATCATGATCTTTTCTATGGCGACGGGAACCGCCTTTGCGGAGGATGGACGCTGGGAGTCTGGCGCAGGAGTCAAACCGATCCCCGATACCGGGGTCGCGCAGCAGGCGACTCAGCACGAGATGCCGCTGGTCGAGGCTGAACGGCAACAGAGGATGATCTCTGTGCTCAAGAAACCCCCGATACCCATGAAGATGCCCGACAAGATATTGAGGGTCCTGTTTCTTCCATATGTGGATCAGCACAATGTCCTGAACAACTATAAGTATTCCTTCATGAAAGTCGAGGAAGGAAAGTGGGTAATCGGAGATTATCTGATGGAGCCCGCCAGGGTCGACAGAGTTATCATCAACCCCATCGAGAACACTCAGAAGCCGGCCGCTGCGAATTCAGCCGGGAACAAGGGGCAGAAGAAACCGGATCAGAAGACCAGGGAGATCCAGTAGGTGAGCGCAATCGCCGGGATATTCTCCTCCTTCAAGAATAGGCTCTTTCCGCCGACCAGCGGCCTTCTTGTTGACGAAATCAAGAGTTATTACATCAGGAAGCCCCTATCGGAGTATCTTCTCGCCGCCGCGTACGACGAGGAGATCGGATGTTATCTCTGCAGGGACAATACCGTCGGCTTTGTTTACGAGGCCTATCCGAAACCGCTCGCCGGGGAGGAAACCATCAAGACATTACAGGACATATTCTCCTCCGTTTTCCTGCCGCAGCACACCGCCATCCAGATAACGTTGTGGGCCGACGATTACCTCGAGCCTTTTGCCAGAAGGTTCATCGATACCCGTCTTGATCGGTACGGAAACTTCCAGAACGATGAAAGTAGGGTCTGGTGTCAAAGCGTCGCCAATTTCATTACGGAACACAAAATGAAGGGGGCCTTCCCAGACATAGTCCCGGTGCCGTTCAGGAACTTCCGGCTCTTCATATCGTTCAAGCTTCCCTATGACGCCCAGACCTACAGGGAAAAGGCGCCGGATATCGCCGTAGCCATAAAGAACATAAAGACATCTCTGGAAACTGCATATCTCTTCCCCGAGCTCGTCACGCCGGAGAAGTATATACATGTCATGAGCCTCCTTTACAATCCTGGCCACGACAAGAACCTCGCCCCACATTACGACGAGAACGAGTATATCTATAAGCAGATAGTCGAAGCGGATACGGAAACCGAGATCGCCAGGACATCGATCCGTTACGACGGAGTATATGGGAAGGCGCTTACAATAAAACAGTTTCCCGAGGAAGTCACGATCGTGGATGCCGTGACTTTCCTCGGAGATGTCTATCGCAACGAGCTGCAGATAAATTCTCCTTTCCTGCTCACCCTCAACATTACGCTTCAAGACGACAAGACAAGGTCTTCCCAGCAGCAGAAGGCCGAATTCCTATACAAGCAGAAGGCCGCCAACGCCCTCAGCGTCAAGCTGACCAAAAAGCAGGAAGAGGCTGCCTGGCTCATGGAAAAGATGGTCGACGGCAACAAGCTTATCAAAGCATATCTGGTCTGGTGGATGTATCATCCCGACTATACCATTATCAGCAAGAGCGCCCAAATCCTCAAAAGCATGCTCAATATGCGCGGATATAAGGTCCAGGAAGAAATAAGATCGATGAACCTCGGTCTTTTCCTTGCGGCAACGCCCATGAATCTGTCCTACGAGATCGACGAAGCGCTCATCAAGCGCGGACGGACCATGTTCGACTTCAACGCCGCCCATCTGAGCCCAGTCCAGGCCGACTGGAAGGGGACCGGGTCTCCCCATGTCCCTTTCGTATCCAGAAGAGGTCAGCAGATGTTCTTCAGCCTCTTCGACGGCGCCGAGGGATACAATGCCTGCGTTGCCGCCAAGACAGGCTCGGGAAAGAGCTTTTTGATCCAGCACATTCTCGCGTCATATTACACGCTTCCGCAGGTGTCTAACATATGGGTCATAGACGTGGGGGAGAGCTATAAGACCCTTTGCGAGTCACTGGGCGGGGTTTTCCTCGATTTCCGCGAGGATGCGGATATCGTCCTCAATCCGTTTTCCGATTGCAGGGACATAGATGAAGACATGGACCTCTTCATCAATCTCATAGCCAAGATGGCAAAACCCACCGAGAAGATCACCGACACGGAGAAGTCCGTTATCGAGGAGGCTATAAAAGACGCATGGCTTAAGCACGGGCAGGAGACGAATGTCGATAAAGTCATAGAATCACTGAGGCAGCTTGCAGAGGCGACCGGGGACCTCCTCAAAAAGCAGGTGACAAACCTTCTTTCGACAAACTTGTTCCGCTGGAGCACGGCCGGCGTCTTCGGGAAGTTCTTTAACGGCAAGAACAACATAGATTTGGCCCACAAGTTCGTCGTGCTTGAACTCAAGCACCTCAGCCACCGCGAGGATTTACGGAACGTCATTCTGATGGTCCTGTTCTACCACATATACAGGGTTGTCTACATGGACGACGACCGGAGCAAGAGAAAGCTGCTCATTTTCGATGAGGCCTGGCAATTTTTCGATGATCCGCAGGTCGCGAAATTCATCGAACGCGGATATAGGACATTTCGCAAACATGGTTCCAGCGCGATAACAATAACGCAGGGCGTCCACGATTTCTACAAAAACGAGAGCACCCTGGAGATGATGTTCCAATCCGCGCACTGGCTCCTCCTGAGCCAGAAGCAGGAGAGCATAAACATGCTGAAGAACGAGAGCAAGATCGCGCTCTCAGAATACGAGTTTGATCAGCTCGGCAGCCTCAAGACAGTGAAGGGATATTATTCGGAGATATTCTTTATTACCCCCTTTGGCCGAGGTGTAGGCAGGCTGGAGATCCCGCGACAACTCTACTGGATATACACGACGGATGCAGACGACGTCTCGAAGAGAAAAAAGATGGTCGAAAATTACGGACTGGAGGATGGCATACGGAAATGCATAGAAACCTACGGATAGCATTCGGCATTGTCGTGATCGTAACGGTATCGGCGGCTATCTCCGCTTTAGTGACATGGAAATACTTGCGGCGGGATATCGTGGTCGTCGATTTGAAGGAACTCGTGGCCTATGAACAACTCAAGACACAGAAGATGGACAGAGAGCAGGCCGTAAAGGAAGTAGGGATCTTCTTTGACACTTTTACAAAGGATGTTCAGGCGAGGAAAGAGCTTGTTTTACTCAAGGAGGCGGTCCTTAATGCGAAACAGTTCAAGGATATCACTCACGAATATAAGAGATAGGTTCAGAAGGAGACAGGCAGGACGTACCGAAAAGGCGGCAGCCGCTATCCTCTCAGTCCTCCTCATCTCCCTGTTTGTCTTTTGGATACAGCCGCGATACCGCTTCGCTGTTCAAACAGACTACAGCGTAAACTTTCTGGTGGGGATGATCGACAAGGGCAACCATTCCCCTGTCAAGGGCGAATACTTTGCATTCCGCTTTCTCTCCGTTCCCAACGAACCCCGGTATGGCCGGAGCTTCGTCAAGCGCCTAGGGTGCGTTGAAGGGGAATATTTGGAAAACATCGGGCGCCGATTCTATTGCAACGGAAAATATCTCGGCACAGCCAAGGAAGTCAGTAGGGAAGGAAAACCACTGGAGATCTTCAAGTACAAAGGGATAATCCCGAAAGGCAGATACTTCGCGATCGGGGAGACCCTGGACAGTTACGATTCCAAGTTCTGGGGATTTGTGCGCAGCGAATGGGTAATCGGCACGGTCTTCAAAGTCATCTAAGACGCTGTCTTTAAAAGGCAAAAGTAATATTCTTAGAGTGGCAAAGTCTCAATTGCGAGGGCGGCATGATAATCAGACGAAGCGAGAAAGAAAAAGACAGGAAGAAGAAAAAGAAGAGGAAAGGGGACTACGAAGGGAGAGAACTGCATAAATACATCGAACTTCCCCCCGAACAAAATACCGTTAAAGAGTCGGCCGAGAAATTTCTTCACGGAATATTGGGATATGACAGGGCTTAGGATTGTCGTATCCCTTCTGATGCTGACCCAATATGCCTTTGCCAGGGAGGAGAACTATGCCGACCTGTTCCTCTGCCGCCCGCTCAAAGAACAGTATTTCACGGACAAGGAAAGGGGATGGTTTTATCGAGAGCACTGCAAGCCCCCTCAGACTGAAGAAAAAAAAGACAAAAGGGAGGAGGAATCGACGGCGCGAAAGGAACGGACAAAAGACCTGCCCCTCGAGTGGGAAAAGGTTCAGGACCCGAAATACCTCGACACACTGACAGCCGGCGAATTCAGGGATCTCCTCGACCGCGTCAAGGAAGAGGCCGTTTATCATCCCGACAGCGACAAAATGCTGGCATACCTCCGAATGCAGGACTACATGAAGGGTAAGACCATGGCCTTTGCCTATACGTGGAGAGACACGCTTCTGCAACATCCTGAACTCGATATGACTGTAAAGCAACCCACCAGCAATTTCGGGGCACAGGTCCGCAACAAGATAGTGGCGAAGGAAAAGCGGGCCATCATGGAAGAAATCAGGGAGAAGGCCGGCCTCATCTTCTTTGTGTCGAACGAGTGCCCCTACTGCCACGAACAGAACAAGATCATCGATTTTCTCCGGGCCGATTATGGAATGACCATAAAGACAGTCAGTTCCAATGCATGCGGGCCCGCTTTCGGAGACTGTGTGGTCGAACCCTTCTTCTTCGAGAAATTTCAGGTGACGTCCACCCCGACACTTATCGCCGTCTTCCGCGACGATCAGGCTCGACCCGTCTTCCAGCCAATTTCCGTCGGCATCGTGACACTCGACGATATAGTGAACAGGCTTGTCTTTTATTACGAATATCAAAAAAAAGGGAAGTTCCCGGAAAGTTAAGAGGTAGCCATGAAGAGAATCCTGCAGAAAGGGATAGTTGTCGCCGTCCTGATCGCCTTCTCCCTTTCCATGATAGTCCCCACGTCATCGGCCGATATGGGCGCTTATATGTCGCAGGTCTTTAGCGACATCAAGGCATCCGCGCCCAAATCATATCAGGGACAGGAGAGAGGATACTACGTCGGCGGTACGGCATCGATGCAATTCAATTTCCAGGACCAGCCCCTTGTATCCTTTACGCCCCCAAGCGCGAAAGTCGGTTGCGGGGGGATAGATATCGTGTGGGGCGGATTCAGCTACCTTAATTTCGAGTATTTGGTGCAGAAGTTACAGGCCATATTAAGCGCGGCCCCCGCCTTCGCCTTTCAACTCGCACTCGGGGTGCTGTGTCCGGATTGCAAGAATATCCTTGACTCCCTCGATGCCCTCGCTAACATGATCAACAACATCAATGTCAACAGTTGCCAGGCGTCAAAGGCGCTCGTCGGGTGGTCCGGAGAACAGCTCGGACTTTCCATAGGCAGCGGGCAGGGTACGGGGCAGAACAACTCATGGCTCGCCTCGGCGGCCGACGCAATGAATAACGTGACTCAAAAATACAGGAGCTGGATCAACACTTACGCCGGCTGCTATGACTATTACGCGGGCTATACCGGATCGCGCACGAATATGGACTGCGCCAAAAAGCTTGGCACTGTATCGTTTCTCGTACCCTTCATGAGACAGGCCTTCAACGAGGAAGATCTTAGCGCCTTTCCTTTTGAAAGCATCATGAGGGCCAGGTATGGCGACGTCTATCAGCTGTCTTCGGAAGGAGACGATAGTACCCTTCCTCCCATTCACTTCGATCCCGGCTGCAACGTGCCAAAATCGGCGCCGTACCTGGTTGACGCCATGGTTTTCGGTCAATATGCAGAGAAATCAACCATATCCGACACGGTCAATGCCAATTGCACATATGTCAACGATGAGACCCAGGGACTGGGGTACAAGGTGAGACAGTCGCTTGTCAGGATAAGGGATGCCATCAAGAACGGTACGACGGGCGGCCTTGGCCAGGCGGACATCGACCTGATCAACGCATCCCGCGTTCCCGTCTTTAGATTGATGTCCCTTGCCGCCACTGTCGAACATATCCGAGGCAAGACCGGTGATGCTTCGATCGATAACCTTCTGAGTGACAGCCTTATCGACACGCTCGCATATCCGGTCGCGTACGATATAGCCTATTTCGCAAGCCAGCACGCACTGCATAAGACCCGCAATCTCACCTCCCAGGTGCAAGCCGTGAAGGCGAGCATGACCACTGAAGTCAAGGACAAGATTGCAGGCATCCCGGACAAGATCAATACCGAACTCCAGGCAAGCGAGGACAGGAGGAAGGCGGTGTGGGAGGCCTTCAGGGATAGTATAGGAGATTCGTTCCAGAAAACGGTAATGATGGAGCAGATCATCCACCAGGAGTTGGCGCGGACTAAACTCCTCGATAGCTATCGTTTCGCAAGAGGCATGAGGTAAACCCACCTAATGGAAGTCTTCACATATGGGAATTCAGACTTTCTGGTAAAGATTTTCACTGCCGTCAGGGACCTCATGGGGAGCGGGAGCTTTACAACTCTCACGAGGATATCCATCCTTTTAGGGTTCCTGATTCTTTTCTATCAGCTTTTCTTCTCCATGAACGTAACCCAGATATTCTTGGGCATAGCCAGGCAGTATATATTCGTGATCGTAATGTTCTACGTGCTTCTCGTTCCCAAGGCCGATGTCGTGATATACGACCAGATCAAGAATGTCTCCCCGGCGGTGAACAATGTACCCTATGGGGTGGCATTGTTCTCTCATATATTCACATCGACGGAAAAAGGCCTGACTACGCTGATTGAAAACAGCTTTGCCTTGCCCAATGACATGCGCTTCAATAAAACCGGATTCGCCTTTTCCGTAATGCTTCTTGATTCCTTCAAGAACGCCACACCTACGGACCCCTATTTCAAAAGATCACTCAACGATTACGTGAAAGACTGCTTCTTCACCAGTGTCCTTTGGGGGGAGAAGGACATCAACACGGTCATATACTCTAATAACATATGGGCAGAAATGACGGCCACCACCCATTCACAAAATTCCTATACCAAGACCTACTCAGCCACGGATCCCTCGGGCCAGGCGACAACCTGCAATACCGCCTATGGAGTTCTGGACGGGCAATTTGGAGCCGCGACCACAGCGTCATATGCCGCTTTGCAAAGTTATCTGCAGGCGGATGTAGTGAGCGCGACGCCCACTGTGTTGCAAAACCTGCTCAACGTGGGGACGGATGCAACAACAGCGATGAAACACGCTATCGGCGTAAATATGATATCGGCTGCCATGGCTGAAACCGCAACGATGACCGGCATAGGCGCCGATGCCGTGGCGTACGCGGCTGCTCTAAGTCAGCAGCAACAGCGCAGCGCCTGGGCAACGGGCGGGGAAATGGCCAAGAAATATATGCCGATAATACGGCAGATCCTGGAGGCGTTCATCTACGGGATGTTCCCCGTACTCTTCCTCATGATGCTGACTCCGCTCGGAGGGAAGACCCTCCATATGTATTTCATCATGCTTTTCTGGCTGATGCTGTGGTCCCCTCTTTATGCAATCCTGAATCTCATAGTCAATGTCCGCGCCGCAACTGTCCTGTCACCATCCCAAAACTATTTTGCAATGGGAACAATGCCTCTGGTATACGAATCCACAAACGATCTTGTGGCGATGGCCGGATATATGGCGTGGGCCGTTCCGATGATCGCCTTTGCCATTGCAAAGGGCTCGGATTCGGCCCTGGTCCATCTCGCAAGCAGCATCCAAGGAAGTACAAACCTTACACAAAATCAGGCAGCCGGATCTGTTACGGGCACTGAAGGCGCCGCCCGCATGGCTCAGGCAACGGCACATTACAAGGCGGCCCAGGCCTATGGTGGAGCGGACATAGTTACCACAGGGATGGCGGCCAAGGCATTCAAGGACATGGGAGCAAATGTGACCTATGGGGGAATGAGCGATCCCCAGTTGATGAAGGCTGGTGAAGGCCAGGCCCTCAGTGATATGAGCGTCAACATAGGGAGTGCTTCAGCCATCAACAATCAGGGAGGAGTGGAGACAGCCGCGCAGGCACATTCAAACCAGCATGAAAAAGCGATCTCGTATGGGACTACTATCGGTCCAGGAGGCGCTCTGGGCGCATTTGCAGGGCAAGTGGACACCTCCCGCATGGAAGGATATAGCCGGGCATTGAAGAACTGGAAAGCGGCCGGGAATGGCGGCGGGATGGTGGATATGCTGACAGCCACCACTTCCTCGGAGATGATCAGGAACGTCAACGACAAACAGGCGTACAGGAATGCCCTGAATTCGCGGGCGGACTATCATCAGGAGCAGAATCCCGGTATGGACCGCGACACAGCCGTTGCCGCCGCAGCATCCGAATTCTCGAATATCGAAGCAAGCAGAAGGCATGGAGGAGATCTCGGCTGGCAGAGGTCTTATGATACGGCCAGAGCGCATGGATTCCAGGGCAGCGAAATGCAGTACGCATCGTATCTCTCTGAGATGGCGAACATAAGAAGTTACGCCGACTCTGCATCTATCCAGAACGTCGCCGACAAGCACTGGGGCGGGGATACGGCCGGAATGCTCACCGAAAGGGCGAACTTTCATAATACTCAGGCCGCGGCAGAGCTCAAAAAAATGGAAGAAAAAGGGTATAGTGCGGAGAGCATGGGGCAATACATGGGCAATATCTCTGCGCTTAAGAGTATAGCAGCCTCTGAATTTTATCAGGGGTTCGGAGATAGGGGAGTTCTTATTTCCGAAGGCGGCAAGTTGCAGAATGAGCTTGGAAAATTCGAGATGCTGCAGCGAGCAGCTGTGGCCAGTGGATACGGTGATAAAGATGGAAACCTATCCATGGCGGGTTTCCAAAATTTCCTTCGCGACCACCACGGCGTTGACATCAAATATGCGAATAATGACGGCATTAATACTTTTTCAATGAATCATGAAGGAAAGGAGATATATAGAGAACAACGGGGACAGATAGATATGAATAACCCCGCCCACTTGGCTATGATCACAGAGGCTCAAAAGGATAACCCCAATTTTAGGCCGCAACATGGTGACAGTTTCTCTGTCGGCGGTGGACCCCCCAAGGTGTATGCCACAGCCCATTCAACGGGAGGAGCAGTTTCGCAGCACAATAATAGAGATGAGTTGAACGCGATGAACACCGTCCAGAAGGGGACTACAAGCACAATCGGGGAATTCGGGACATACGGGAGCAGACATCAGACATTCCACGAGAATTCTGAGACAGGATTTAAGACTATTCCAGATCCCAACACCGGACAACCTATAGCAGTCATTGGCAATTTCCAGTATGCGCCAAATGACAAAAACCACACAGACCCTATTTCTGCGAGTTTCACTAATTTGAAGACCGGAGAAATATTCACGGCACAGAAGATCATCGACCGCGGCCGGGAAACCTGGCAATTCGGCGTCGATAAAGTACAGATTTCTCCAACTGGACAAAAAGTATCACACTTTAACTCCCTGAGCACTCAATCTATTGCCACCGGCGGTTATGCGTCCGAAAGCAAAATCGCCCCTGACGGTACTACTCTTTACCAAAAAGCCGATGCTGGTCAACAGGTTACCTGGTGGCACCAATTCAAAATGAACTTTGAAAAAGGGGCGAACGTTAGCACGATGGGGTTCGTTGCACAATCAGATCTCACGAACCTTAATTCCGCACAGACAACAGCCATATATATCGGGGGATCAGCAAAGAATGCAATTGAAAGAGTCAGTTCAGTCCTGAGTGTGTACAATCAGGGCAAAGCTGCTGGCGAGGGGATGGGGAAAGGGCTGCCATCAGCACAAGAGGCTCCCAATAGGGTCGAAGTTAACAAGCCAGATATTTCAACAACGACAACGGCACCACAGGAACCTTAATACGGAGGCGCTATGATTGCGTATAAAGTTCTCATTGTTTCAAATGGCATTATAGTCCTTGCGGACATCACGGAAGACGATGTTGTACAGGTAAAGTCAGCAGATGTAATGATTGGCATGAATACTTCGGGGCTGGTTATCAAAGCAGCTCATTTTCACATCCCAATACCAGAAAGCGTCTTAGATTTCCTGATAGACAATAGAAACATTACAATATACCCTTTTTCCAGTCGTAATTATGTTGAGGAAGCCCTGCTGAATATAGCCCTATCAAGGGAAGCAATTATAGAGGCCCGCGGTATCTACAATTTCTGGAAAAAGAATAATGTGTAGTTGTCACTACTTAACCTAATGGACAATGTCCCAAAGAGTCGCGTGCGGTTTACCGACTACTTGAAGCTTTCAAGCCGAAATTACATTAAGAGGGCAACCGGAAATAAACATCATTGGTAAATTTAGAGGGCGACAATTTCAGCGCAACATCGCATCCGCCTACCGATTAAAGATTGACTATTAGTGATGGAAAGATTGAACTTAATGCCGAGCGGAGTAACTGGCAGGAGCGCTGTCAAAGTCATCACCCCGCTGCCCGTCACCTCCACACCTCAAGGGGCCCCCTGTTTATCAGACTCGCTCCGCTTCTCCGTCTGTAGCTCATCCCGCTACACGCACAGCGTTCCGTTCTTCAGCGACCATTGACACACATTCTTGAATTTGTCATATTAAGACAGTTGCATTATTGTTCACATATCTCTTGAGGAAGGAGAGACAATGACCAGATCGAAAGGAGAAGTCTGCGAAGTTTCCTTTATAGATGAGAAAAAGGTGTCTTCCGTCAGAAAGAAGATGAGTTCAGAGATCACAATCCAGCATCTTGCCGAGACCTTTAAGGTCCTCGGCGACCCCACACGGACCAAGATAATCTTCGCCCTTTCACAGGCGGAGCTTTGCGTTTGCGACATCGCGAGCCTCCTTAGTGCCACCAAGTCCGCCGTCTCGCACCAGTTGAGGATCCTCCGCAACATGAAACTCGTGAAGTATCGCAAGGACGGAAGGATGGCCTTTTATTCTCTCGATGACGATCACATCAGAAATCTCTTCGACGAGGGACTAAGGCATGTGAAGGGGGATTAGCGTTGCGGCCGGTCCTTGTTGTAGAAGACGACAGAAAGATTGCACGGGTCATCAAGGTGTATCTGGAAGAGGCAGGCTTCAGAGTGGTCCACTCTGAAAAAGGTAAGGATGCAATCGAGAATGCCCAGAGAGAGCCGCCTCTCCTCGTACTCCTCGATCTCATGCTACCGGATATGAACGGTGAAGAAGTGCTCCAGGAGATGAAGGATATCGGCGATTTCCCTGTGATCTTGCTTACCGCCAAATCCGCGCCCGAAGAGAGGGTCGCGGGCTTCGCCCTCGGAGCCGACGACTATATCGTTAAGCCCTTTAATCCGAGAGAAATGGTCTGTAGAGTAAGGGCTGTTCTTAAGAGATCGCGGAAAGAGGAATCTCCCGAAACACCCGTCATAAGCTTTAATAAGGGGCTCTTGATAGTTGATGTACACCGGTATGAGGTAAGAAAGAAAGGAGTGTCCATAAACCTCACGCCGACTGAATTCAAGGTCTTCTCGACCCTTGCTGCTGCACCGCAAAAGGTTTTTACCAGAGAGGATCTCATAGAGAAAGCCTTCGGCTATGCCTTCGAGGGCTATGACAGGAGCATCGATGTCCACATAAAGAATATTCGTCAAAAGATCGAAGATGATCCTAGGAATCCGACCTTCATACTCACTGTCTATAAAATGGGATACAAGTTCATCGGCGAAAAGGATGCTTAGAAGCCTCTGGATAAAGTTCTTCATTCTTCTCCTCGGGGTCTCCCTTATAGCTCTTTCAGCCGCTCTTGTGCTCAGAGAATTGATGATCAGAGATTTCCGCGAATATGCCGAGGGACAACTTGAGGACAGGGTTTACTGGGTCATTGCAGACCTTGAGGGAACCTATGAAAAGCACCGCGAATGGAAAGAGGACATCGTCTCGGAAGACGCGATCTGGGCGCTGATGCTGGGCCTTGATGTGAGAGTTCTTGATAGCAGGGGAACGGTCGTTATGAATACAGAAAGAGCCCTGGGCGGCCTTCCGCCTCTGACAAGAAAGCGGGTCACCGCTATAGCCCATATGAGAGGGGCAGAAAAATCAGAGCATTATGTGCCGTACCCTCTCTTCCTGGCGGGCAAGGAGATAGGGTCATTAGAAGTGCAATTCCTCCGTCCTGAGAGGGAAAACGTCTTTATCGAGCGATCCAACATGTTCATGCTTCTCTCCCTTCTCGGAATGGGCGGCCTCGTGCTCGTTCTGAGCACTATCTTTTCGAGGAGGCTGGCCAGGCCTATCAAGCGGCTTGCGGCAACTGCTGAGGCTATTAGCGACGGCGACCTGAAGCGCAGAGTGCCTCCTTCAGGGAAAGATGAGATCGGGAGGCTGGCAATCTCCTTCAACAAGATGGTACGTTCTCTCGAAGCGCAGGAGTCGCTTAGGAAAAGACTCATCTCCAACGTTACCCATGAGATCAGGACACCGCTGACAGCCATAAAGGGAGAGATTGCGGGCATGATGGACGGATTGATGCCGAACGACAAGGAACAGCTCAAGTCATTATATGAGGAGGCAGGTCGGCTTGAAGGCATACTCGAAGGGATAGAGGAGTTGTCCCGAGCTCAGGCAGCCAGCCTATTTCTCAACAAAAAAGCTGAGAAGCTCAGACCCCTGCTGCTCAATATCCAGAATACCTTTGAAAAGCTGTTCCTCGATAAGGGCGTGACTTTTGAGCTTCAGTGCAAAGACGAGCTGACGGCAAATGCAGATGCCGCAAGACTCGGTCAGATTATCGTCAATCTCGTGAGCAATTCCTTGAAAGCAACGGAAAAAGGCGGAACCGTTCGGATACGTGCATACAGGAGAGAGAAGGAGATATGTATCGAGGTGGAAGACACCGGACACGGGATAAAGCAGGACGACCTCCCCTTCATCTTCGAGAGGTTCTATCACTCATCCGAGGGAGGCCTCGGTATCGGCCTTGCGATTGTCAAGGAACTGGTGGATGCCCATGACGGCAGGATCGAGGTCAGGAGCGAATTCGGAAGAGGTTCGACTTTTACGGTATGTTTGCCGGCGATAGAGTCTTAACAGATTTTCACAACTCACACATAACCGCTTCATATCTTGCTGGTATGCTTAAACCATGACGAAGAGGAAAGGAGGTGAATGAAGATGAAGCGAGTCATGGCTATAGGCATCGCGGTTCTGGCGGGTCTGCTTCTGAGCACGGCAGTTTACGCATGGTGGGACGATTACGGTTGGAGCGGTTATGGAATGGGCTACGGGCCGTATGCGAATGTTGACAACGTGAAAAAGTTCCAGAAGGATACGCTTGGCCTTCGGGATGAGCTTGGGGCGAAGCAGATCGAACTGCAAAACGAGTACGACAAGCCAAACCCCGACTCAAGGCGTATCGTCACATTGAAGAAGGAGATTATCGCCCTTGAGGCGAAAATACAGGACGCTGCTGCCGACTATAACACTCCCGCTGGCGGATACATGGGCGGCATGCCTAGACGCGGATGGGGCCGGGGAATGTATTCATACCCGGGTTACGGATGCGGCTGCGGCTGGTAACAACAAGATGGGGAGGCATGATGTCCTCCCCAATTTAATTAATTATATTATGCAAATACTGAAAAAAAGATTTTTGATAATAGTTTTTACTGTCGGCCTTCTCGGTGCAGGGTCGCAGGGATATGCAATGGAAGACTGGTGCTGCGGACCCTTCGGTGGGTATTGCAAGGGTTCTGACTGGGGATGGTACGGAGCAAGGAAAACGGTCAAGACAGTCGAGGAGGCAAGAAAAATACTGCGGGAATATTACATGAATGCCGATGTAAAGATAGGCAAGGTCAAGGAAAGGCAGGGGTTCTTCGAGACGGAGATCAGAGATAAGAACGACAAGCTGATAGATGTGGTAATCGTTGATAAAAGAACCGGTCGGATAAGGTCAATAGATTAGGGAGCTGTCCGGTGGCAATGTCCACCCAGTTATTACTATGAGAGTAAACATATCTGCATAGAGTTGCCGCAATACACATGGGTATTCCGGGGGTATTGCGGACAGTGATTCCGCGCTGTTGCAGGACACCTAAGATACCAATAATGTGGATGCTATAATCATTCCAGCTCAGTTAGGAGTCTTCCGTCCTCATGCGGCCATTTTCAGGCTCGCCTTAATTCTTCTCATGGACTCTCCTTTTGACTCGATCTTATGGGAATTATGGACTATACGGTCCAAAATGGCATCAACGAGTGTAGGACCGCCTATGAGGTCATGCCATTTTGATAATATACGAAATTCAACGGCCATCCCGAGGTGCGATTTCCAGGTAATGTAAACATATCGTTCAAGAACGCTGAGGGCGAACTGCTGGTGCTTCACCTTGACAGTAGGGGAATTGCCTGTTCCAGCGGCTCTGCCTGCAGTTCCGAGAGTGCGGCAGGCTCTCACGTCATAGAGGCTATCGGCGTGTCCTCCCACAAGACAGGTGGTTCCCTGAGATTCTCTCTCGGCAGGCACACAACTGAAGAAGATATCGACTATGTTGTACATTGCTTCCTGACGTCATCAAAGAAATTCGGGCGTTTTCATTCTTTGAAGAGCAATCGGTGACGAGACCTGATATGACGCTTAAGTTCAACAAGACATAATCACCTGAATGGCGGTGCACACATAGGAAACTTTTTCTGTCAAAATAGGAAGTTCTTCCTATTGTAATCGTCCTGGATTCGTGTTACTAATAGCACAATAAAAGCATGTATATGTCCGATGGGGAGGGGTAGATGTCTACCAAAACAGCAATAGAGCAACAGATATGTCCGTTTACCCTCGAACCCTGTGAGGATTGGTGCACACAGGACGTGATGAACGAGCATAAAATATGTTCTTTCACTCTCGAGCAGTGTTGCTTGATATCTCAGGCAGCTGAGACCTGACATCAATGAGAGGCCCGCACGGCTTAGCATAGAGTTTGACAGTAAAGGAGAATTACGATGATCCACAAACTAGTTAAGGTTGTAATCGTGCAGCTTGCCCTCAGCATTGTCACCTCAGTTTGGATCAGCCCCAATATCGTTATCGGAGCCACAACACCTACTCCGGAGGCCGCTGAGTTCACGCCAGCCTCTCAACTTCAGGCACAATCTGCATTTGAGTCCCCTGTGCTTGCTGGAAAAGTCGCCGATCCGCCTTCTACTGCCGTGCATCCAAAGGTAGTATTCCAAATCAATCAAGCCGCTGATGCCTCGACTATCTTGCGTTTCGTCAGCAATTACCTTATCGCCGAACCGACTGCAGAGGTGGCGGTGGTCGGTTATGCTGGGGGGGTGGATTTCATGCTGAAGGGGGCGAATGACACCACGGGCAAGCCATATGCCGAGCAGCTGCAGGCGCTGGCTATCAAGGGGGTTCATTTTAAGGTATGCAGCAATACATTGAAATCACGTAGCCTGACTGCTGACGCTGTGGTTCCTCAAGCCACAGTAGTGCCAGGCGCCGTCAACGAGATCATCCGACTGCAGACCAAGGAGGGATACGCTTACTTCCGGCACTGAGCAACCTAATTACCCGGACATACTGGGACTGTACCTAATTCGCTACCTGTCAAACGTTGCTTAACTACCTGATTAATAGGAGATGAATGACGGGGCAGCAGTTGAAAGTGGAATAACTGCGGTTCACAACCAGAAAATTGACTCGCCCGAGAAAGGACGGCGGGTCATTTTCATGCGCGTCAGTTTCTTTTCCATAAGATAACATTTAGGTAAAAGGGCGTCGAGCACGACGACTCTCACGGCTCACAGACCTTTGGCTACCTCCAAGTCCAGCCTTGGCTTGACATCGTCGATAAAACGAGTTGACAACAATCAGCTTCAGTTGCTATAGTTGAATATATGTTCACCTATGGCTTTAACGAGACAAGCTGATAACAAGACTGATTGAGGATCGCAAGGGAGGATATACTATGTTCACGGTGGTGAGAAAATCCGGACAGGGCTGTCATGCCGAAGCCTGTGCCGTTTTGGAAGGACTTGGGAAGGTGGTCCTTGTCGGAAACCCTAATGTGGGCAAGAGCGTCATCTTTAACAACTTAACCGGCAAATACGTGACTGTCTCGAATTATCCCGGTACCACGGTAGAAGTGACACGCGGCAAGGGAAAGGCCGGAGGGAAGGAGTTCGAGGTGATAGATACTCCTGGCATGTATTCGCTTCTTGCCATCACCGAGGAGGAACGCGTCGCAATGTCTATGCTCCTGGACGAACGACAGGAGGTTGTTGTCCAGGTCGTTGACGCGAAGAACCTGCAGAGGATGCTCCATATGACCTTGCAGCTCATCGAGACCGGGCTGCCGGTGATTCTTGATCTGAACCTGATGGACGAAGCGGAGAAACTCGGCGTGATCATCGACGCGGAGCGTCTCGAGCGAGAACTGGGGATACCTGTTGTCCCGACTGTAGCCACTTCCGGCAGAGGAATGGAAGCGCTCAAGGAACGAATTTCTTCATACCGGAGGGGCAATAGCCTAGCCTTCACTTATGATGAGGCCATCGAATCTGCTATTCGGAACATCTCCGCCATGCTGTCCGCCGAATACCGCATATCGAAGAGGGCAATGGCCCTGCTCCTGCTTCAGGAGGACCCCTCTATCACCGCCTCGGTGCGAGAGGACATGGCAGGAGGCTTTACAGATGTGCAAGAGGCAATCCATCAGGCGCAGAGCGAATATACCCAGCCGTTGAACTATATCATAACTATTACGCGCCAGCGGGTAATCAACAAAATAATCGAAAAGGCGACAAGAACAGGCGAGGTGTCGGTGAGCTTTAACGAACGCCTCAGCCGCCTGACGACAAGCCCTATAGCAGGCCTTCCTATATTCCTTTTGATCATCTATGCCCTGTACGAGTTCGTCGGTGTTTTTGGGGCGCAGTTTCTGGTCGACTTCCTCGAAAATGCGATATTCAAGGAACACATCAATCCTCTGGTGACAAAGGCAGTCACATCGGTGGTGCCCTGGCAGGTGTTGCAGGACCTATTCGTGCACCAGTACGGCATCATTACTTTGGGTATCCGGTACGCCATTGCGATCATCCTTCCCATAGTGACTACCTTCTTTATCGCCTTCTCGATTATCGAGGACACGGGATATCTTCCCCGTTTGGCCATGCTCATCGACCGGCTCTTTAAAAAAATAGGTCTCAACGGCAGGGCCGTAATCCCTATCGTCCTCGGCTTTGGCTGTGACACCATGGCGACGATGGTGACACGAACCCTCGAAACGAAAAGAGAACGGATCATCGCAACGCTCCTTCTATCCCTCGCCATCCCGTGCTCCGCTCAGATGGGCGTGATCCTCGCGCTCCTTGCAGGCAGTGCGAAGGGGCTAGGAATATTCATCGGAACTATGGCGGCGATATTCCTTCTCGTCGGATATCTGGCCGCGAAGCTCATGCCTGGAGAAAGACCCATGTTCTATATGGAAGTGCCTCCGCTGAGATGGCCAAAACTCTCGAATGTCTTCACCAAGACCTACACGCGGGTTGAGTGGTATTTCAAGGAGATACTGCCTCTCTTTATTCTGGCGAGCATCATGATATGGGCTGGAAAACTCACCGGACTTTTTGACCTCCTTATAAATATCCTCTCCTATCCCGTGACATGGATCGGGCTGCCAAAGGAGGCCTCTTCAGCTTTTCTCTATGGGTTCTTCAGGAGAGACTTCGGTGCAGCAGGCCTTTATGATCTGAAAAATGCAGGCATTCTCCATGGTGTGCCACTCGTGGTCTCGGCGGTTACTATCGCCCTGTTCATGCCGTGCATCGCCCAGTTGTCGATCGCCATAAAGGAAAGAGGTCTGAAGATGGCGCTCGGCATGGCCGCCTTCATCTTCCCCTTCGCCCTTTTTGTCGGCTTTCTTGTCAATAAGCTCCTGACCGGCCTGGGGGTGGTGTTGTGAAGTGCGATCTCTGCGGATTTGAATTCAGGGAAGAACAGGCAGGGGCTGCATGCAAAGGGTGTAGTTTGTCCAGATCATGCAGTTTGATCAAGTGCCCGAATTGCGGTTACGAGCTCCCCAGGGAGCCAAGTTTTATTAAGGCATTAAAGAAATGGAAGGAGAAGAAGTATGAAACTCAGCGATGAAGCGGAAGAGCTGCTCGAACAGCTATGGATCAACACCTATGAGCTGAACCAGGCGCTCTCTTCCTTCAAGGATTTGAAAACCGGCAGAGACGAAGCGGGGCTCAAAGAACTCCAGGAGGAGGAATATATATCTGTCTCGGAAGACGGTATGGCATTAAAGAAGGCGGGAATGAAAGAGGCTGAAAATGCGGTGAGACGCCACCGACTGGCAGAACGTTTGATGGTGGACGTCCTCGATATCAAGAAAAGCCTCATGGAGGAGACCGCGTGTCGTTTCGAACACCTCCTCCATAAAGAGGTGGAGGAGAGTATCTGCACACTCCTTGGCCATCCGACCCTCTGCCCTCACGGCAAGCCGATCCCCCAGGGAAGGTGCTGCAGAGAATCCGCGAGGACAGCTAAAAGCGTTGTATCGAGCATTACCGATATGAAAAAGGGCACAAAGGGGAAGATCGCCTATCTCCACACCAGGGACAATAAGAAACTTCAGAAACTGATGGCCATGGGCATATTGCCCGGGATCTCCATCGATGTGAGACAGAAATTTCCGTCCTATGTCCTTAAGATAGGCCATTCCCAGATAGCGATGGATGAAGAAATGGCAAAGGATGTCTACGTGAGGTTGAAGTAGATTACCTATAAATAACATTTAACTTTGGAGGTAGAAATGGAACGGTTCGATTACACAGTAGAAACAAAAAAGGGTTTTGATGAGGCAGTTGCAGCCATTGAAGCCAAGAGCAAAGAGAAGGGGTTCGGGGTGCTTCATGTCCATGATGTGAAGGCAACCCTTGCGAGCAAGGGGTTTGACAGGGAGCCCCTCAAGATCATCGAGATATGCAACGCAAAGTATGCAAGTCAGGTATTGGTTAAGGACATAAAGATATCGCTGATGCTTCCGTGCCCGATAAGCGTTTATGCAGAAGGCGGTAAGACTTATATAAGTACCTTAAGGCCAAAGGTGATTTCGGACTTTTATCCACAAGCCGACATAAGGGCAATAGCAGAAGATGTTGACAGAATAGTGTTAAGCATCGTGGATGATGCCAAGTAAATAATTTATGACAACCAAAAAAGCTGAAACAATTGAACTTTTTGTGAGCGGGGTGGACTGACCTAATTGCGCACGGCACGTGGAGCGTGCCATTCAGTCGGTACCAGGAGTAGTTGATGCAGTAGCCTCAGCGGAAAAGACGGTCATTCGTCTTGACCCCACGAAAGCCAATCTGACGGACATCAAAAAGGCAATAGTAAAAGCGGGGCACTCCGTTTCTCTTCCCAATGCTGAGAGCGCTTCGAAAACGCCTCTCGGGAGCTTTACCCGCAGCATTCTGACCCTTTTCGGCTTGGTTTTCGGCGCCGTACTCTTTATCGTAGTTATTGGGGAATGGCTGGGGCTTTTAGGAGCAGCCACAAGAAAAATACCGTGGCCCTTATGGCTCTTAGTGATGCTCATCGGCGGTTATCCGGTGTTCCTAAATGTTCTGCGTAAAGCTCTTAGGGGTCGAATCATTTCACATACCCTCATGACGGTGGGGATGCTGGCAGCGATAGCTGTCGGAGAATGGGCCGCTGCTGTGATCGTAGTTTTCTTCATGCGGGTCGGAGACTATGTTGAGCACTTTACCGAAGAACGTGCCCGCCGCGCAGTTAAAGACCTTGCTGCCCTCGCCCCGCAGACAGCGAGGGTGGAAAGGGACGGTGTTGAGGTTGAGCTTCCGATAGCACAAGTGCGGGTTGGTCAGACGGTAATTGTCAGGCCTGGAGAAAGAATCCCTGTAGACGGCCTGGTCACAGGCGGACAGGCGACAATCGATCAGTCCACCATTACCGGCGAGTCGATGCCGGTTGAGGCCGGCCCGGGGGCAAACGTTTTTGCTGCAACCATAGCTTCCCTTGGCAGTCTGCGCATCAGGGTCGGGCACGTCGGGGCGGATACAACCTTCGGGCGGGTCATAAGACTGGTGGAAGAGGCGGAAGGCAACCGGGCCGATATGCAACGCTTTGCGGATCGTTTCTCGGGGTATTTTCTCCCTATAGTTAGTGTGATTGCTCTTCTCACATACCTGATCAGCCGTAATCCGCTTGCCACGGCAGCGGTCCTTGTGGTGGTATGTTCTTGTTCATTTGCTCTTGCTACACCGCTTGCCATGATCGCCTCCATTGGCGCCGGTGCGCGTCGGGGGTTACTGATAAAAGGCGGGAAATATTTGGAAGCTCTCAATAGGGTCGACGTGTTGTTGCTCGACAAGACTGGAACTCTGACATTGGGTCGCCCCCGGATTACCGATATCATTTCTCTTGCGGGCTTTACCGAAAATGAACTCCTTGTGATGGCTGCCTCTGCAGAGCGCTATTCCGAACACCCACTTGCCGATGCAGTCCGCTCTGCGGCGCTGGAGCGCGGTCTTCCCCTTCATGATACCGAGAGTTTTGAGGCCATTCCGGGATTGGGCGTTAGGGCAAGGGTCAATAATCGGACTGTCGAGGTCGGCAGTCATACATTAGCCGCAAAGATGGATTATCCTCCCGATGTAACTAATCTTGAAGCCCAGGGAAAAACCATGTTGTTTGTCTTCTGCGATGGAAAGCTTGCCGGGGTCCTGGCCGCTGCCGATACCTTGAGGACGGAAGTGCCGACGGCCATTGCAGAATTAAGAACGCTGAGGATCAAACACATCAAGTTAATCACCGGCGATAACGAACGGACTGCCGCTCATCTTGCGGAAACACTCGGCATCGAATATCTCGCCAATCTCCTCCCGGAAGATAAGATAACCATAGTAAAAGAATATCAGGCGAAAGGACATGTCGTTGTCATGGTCGGCGATGGAGTTAATGACGCACCGGCCCTGGCGCAAGCCGATGTGGGGATTGCCATGGGCGCGGCCGGCACTGACATAGCGGTTGAGGCAGCCCACATTGCTTTGATGCGCGAAGATTGGCTGCTTGTCCCTGAACTTTTCCGAATCGCGGGGCACACCATGGGCGTCGTTAAACTGAACCTTGTCTTTACCGGACTTTACAATCTGGCAGGGCTGACACTGGCTGCCTTCGGTCTGTTGCCGGTCACGCTGGCAGCCGCGCTCCAGTCGCTCCCGGACCTCGGAATCCTTGCCAACTCCTCGCGTCTGCTTCGTCAAAAGAACAGGGGTTAATCGGTGTCGAAATCTTTCTTGTCCCTGAGGGACTGTAGTGATATGCTTTAAAGAAAGGGGGCGATCATAATGATGGGACCTATGATGTACGGACCGTATGGTGGATGGATGTTCTTTCACTTCTTTTTCTGGATTCTCGTTATTATCGGCGTTGTCCTGCTAATCGTGTGGCTTGTGAAGCAACCCGGCAGATATGAGCGTGGCCACGGAGAAGAATCCCCTCTTGACATATTGAAGAAGCGATATGCCAAGGGGGAAATCAGCAAGGAAGAATATGACATTAAGGGCTGAGGAACAAGTAAAACGAAGATAGTAATAGCTGTGGCCATGTGGTTGGTATGACGAAGAAGAGTGCGGAATTCGGTATGGTTTTAGTGTCGGTGTTCCTCTTTTCATATGCGGCAAATTTCATATGGGAGTCGCTGCACGCCGTTTTTCTTTATGAGGGGCATGACTTTAATGCAGAGAAATATGTCCGCATGATCAGTTATGTCTCTGGCGTTGACGGTCTGATCATTCTGGGAATTTATCTCTTTATAGCGGTTGTGTGGCGAAACATCCTGTGGCTTAAAGAGATGAACAAAAAACAAGGATTAGCCGTATTTTTACTCGGTATGGTGATAGCCGCCATGATAGAGTACCGAAAAGTTTTTCTGGTGAAAGCATGGACATATAACCCGCTCATGCCTACCATATTCGGGATCGGCATGTCGCCTTTGCTTCAATTGAGCATGACCGGGATGTTGGCATTGTGGTTGACGCGGAGGTTATTGTATCAGAAAGGCGTCTATTTTAGAGGACCACATCGGATATCCGAACAGCATGAGGATTGATTTGGCAATGTCGGTGCAAGGAGGATGGACATGGAGGACATCAAGAGACGGGATTTCTTGAAATACGCGGGAATCGGCGGCGCTTTGCTTCTGTCGAACTCCGCTTCGATGGGCATTCTGAAGAGCGCCTTCGCCGAAGAGACGAAGGAATTACGCCTGACCGCTTCAATAACAGAGGTAGATATCGGAATCGGCAAGCCCTTAAAGACGTGGACGTACAATAGTAGCGCTCCGGGGACTGAGATCAGGGTGAAAGAGGGCGAAACCCTGCGTGTTCATCTCAAGAATAATCTCCCGGAGGAAACCACCATTCACTGGCATGGTGTGCCGGTACCCAACAAAATGGACGGTGTCCCCGACATTACGCAAAAGCCCGTTCAACCGGGACAATCCTTCACGTACGAATTTAAGGCATCTGTGCCGGGGACCTATTTTTATCATACCCATGTTTCTTACCAGTTGGACCAAGGCTTGTACGGCCCGTTAATCATTGAACCTAAGAGAGAAGAAAGAAGCTATGACCGTGAATACGTTCTTTTGTTCGATGACTGGGCTGCAGTGGACGGCGGCGGCCCCGAGGCGTCCAAGATGGGAAGAACACGGCCGGGCATGATGAGCATGGGCGGAATGGGCATGGGCGGAGGCATGATGGGCATGATGAGAAGGCAACCCGAAGCGGGTGAGCCGCTGCAAGAGCCCATCTATGATGCATATGTCATGAACGGAAAGATATTTAAGGCATCTCCACCCCTTAAAGTCAAAAAGGGCGAACGGGTGAGGCTCAGGATTATAAACGCTGCAGCCGCTACCACCTTTGTGCTCCGGCTCGCCGGGCATCCTCTGATTATTACCCATGCCGATGGGCTGCCTGTTAAGCCTCTCGAAGTCGATGCCTTAAGGATTGGAATGGGTGAGCGTTACGATGTGGAATTCATGGCGAATAATCCCGGCAGATGGCAAATTTATAATCTCAATGACGGAAGTCCTGCGGGTGGCTGGTCTCTCGGCACCGTCCTGTATCAGGGGATAGAATCGAAGAGTTACAATGATGACAGCATGACGAGAATCAGACTGAATGAATACAGCCTCCTTGAAGGGGTGGAAAATAGCTACGGGAAACCTGTCGGCAAGGTTGACAAAACCTTCAGGATGACTCTTTCGGGAGGGATGATGGGCTCTCCCTACTGGACAATAAACGGAAAGGTCTATCCGAACACGGAGAACATAACGGTAAGACGCAACGAACACATCAGGTTTGAGTTTTTCAACATGAGCATGATGGCTCACCCGATGCATCTGCACGGCCATTCTTTTGAGGTCGTCGGCTCCGGTCGGTCGTCCCGCACAAGAATACGGAAAGACACTCTCCTCATCCCGGCGCACATGGGCGAGGGAGCAGTGGAGTTCATCGCGGACAACCCCGGCGCCTGGATGCACCACTGTCATAACCTCTACCATATGATGGCGGGCATGGCAAATGTTGTAAAAGTTACATAAAGTAGTATGCTATCTACTTCATTGCTATTGCCGAACATATCGCCTTAAAAGTCACAGACCCTGCTAACACGTCGGAGAGTCTGCTCTTGAGATTTTGAAGAAAAGACACGTCGCATGTAAATCCGCAGGGAAGAGGACGCTCGTGGCTTCGACTTAAAACCACAATCTAATTCGGGAGGTAAGAGTTATGGATATTTTCAAAGATTGGCAGAAAAAGTTGTTGAGAACGGAACTCATCAAGGGCGTGAATATGATTGCGAGGGTCATGATAACCGCGCTTGTGTTCCTGATTGCCGTATCAGAAGTCTCATGGGGACACGCGTTCCCTGACCATTCAGATCCCAAAGTCGGTTCGACAGTCGAGGGTTCGCCGCCTCGGGTCCGTATCTGGTTCGATAGCTATATTGAAGCTGCATTTTCTACCCTTATGGTTCACACCGCGGAGGGCAAGATGGTGGACAAAAGGGATAGTCGCGTGAACCCGTCCGATCCCAAACTCCTTGAGGTAGATCTCCCCCAGTTGCCCGCCGGAAAATATATCGTAATCTGGAGCGTTATATCAAGGGACGGACATAAGACGAATGGAGAATATAGCTTCACAATCAAATGAGGTAATGTGAGGTGAAGGACGTATGTTGTTCGGGAAAGGTAATTAATGCATCTTATTCCTGAATGGTCTAAAATCATCTCCCTTGCCTTTTTTCATAGGAGTTATCGTCTGTCGTCTATGGTTTTTACGCCTCCGATTCAACCAAAATTTGCGTGACAAGAGAATTTCGTCCCTGGCATAAGCTTTCCAATTGAAATCGGGCCGTAATACTGGCCTGCTGTTGTAAAGAACATGGAAAGCAATATGCAGGCGATGGGGAGAAGGGTCGTGACGGAAGAGGAAAAGAAGGAGATAGTGGCCTACCTTATGGGTCATGCGCAAAGGTGAAGGTTATCTGTAATTGGCTTAGCATTCTCGCCTGACATTGACAGTTTATTCAACATTACGTTAAGGTATTTTATGGATAAATCGCTGTATCTAAAGAAGTTGTCGGCTGTTTTCATGCTGACGCTGTTTCTTGGTCTCTCTCTCTTTGGTTTCGAGGGTGCCCTTCTCTGCCTCGGCGAGGACGGACATGTTGCAATAGAATTTGTCGATGCATGCAATGGTTCGGATTCAGGTTCTCAGGTAGCAGAAGCAGAATGCGATGTCTGCGGTCCCTGTAATGATATCCAGTTTCAAAGCATTCCTGCCTATACTAACAGGACGTTCAATTACACTGCCGCGCAACCACTCAACCTGGTTTCCTTGGCTTGGATTACTCCATCGCTGCCATTAGAAGTGCGTCACAATAGTCCAATAAGTCTGCCTGAAAAGTCACTTGATAAGACTCTCGCCAATTTAAAATCCATAGTTCTCCTGATCTGATACTCCTCCTTTCCCTGTCCCTTCAGTGTGGATAGGAAATCTTTGTCTTTACCCATTTAGGCACTAAAGGAGGTTCGTATTTTATGGTTCGTATTTATGCCTTATTTATTATTTTGTGTGCACTATTCACAAACATTGCGCCTGTGGCTGCAGCTGAAACGATTGAGTTAACGCTTGAGCAGGCAATCACCCTTGCCCTTGAAAAAAACCCCGAGCTTTCGTCTTCTTCATGGGAAATTCGGGCGCGCGAAGGAAAGGTTACTCAGGCAAGCACGCTGCCGAATCCTGAGCTTTCCTTTAATATGGACAATTTCGGAGGGAACAAAGACCTTCGCGGCTTTGACGGCGCTGAATATACCCTGGCACTTACCCAACTGATAGAGCTTGGCGGCAAGCGTTTAAAAAGGGCCTATGCCGCAGGTATTGAACGCGATCTGGGCAAGTGGGACTATGAGGCCAAGAAACTTGACCTGCTCAACGAGGTGACAAAGGCATTTACTGATGTCATTGCCGAACAGGAACGCCTGAAGGTTTCAGAGGAGTTATACAAGCTTGCTGAGCAGTCCCTGAATACAGTTTCTGCTCGTGTTCAGGCAGGAAAAGTCTCACCAATAGAAGAGATCAAGGCATCAGCCGAACTGTCAAAATCCAGGATAGAGTTTGAACGTGCGAAAAGATCCTTGGATGCAGCGCGAAAGAGATTGTCAACAGTTATGGGAAGTCCCACACCCGTTTTTGAAAAAGCAGTGGGGCAACTTGATCTTGCCGCTGATATCCCGTCTTCTGATCAGCTTGCACAGAACATAAACAGGAATCCGGATGTTGCCCGATGGGTAACAGAAATCGAGCAGCGCAGGGCAGTCATGAACCTTGAACGGGCAAACAGACTGCCGGACCCGTCCATAAGCATCGGCGTCAAGCGTTTCAGAGAGACAGAGACATCTGCAATGGTTGCCGGCATCTCGTTTCCGCTGCCAATCTTCAATAGGAATTCAGGAGCAGTCGCTGAAGCAGAGAGCAGACTTTCCAAGGCAGAACAGGAACAAAAAACCGCTCTTCTGAAAGCGCATTCTTCTCTGACAGAAGCATATGCTACCCTTTCGAGTTCCTTTGTTGAGGCTACGGCGCTGAAAACGTCTATCTTGCCGGGATTACAGACCGCTTTTGACTCCATCCAGGAAGGATATCGCTACGGCAAATTCAGTTACCTTGATCTGCTCGATGCCCAGCGGTCCCTGTCTGAATCAAAAAAACAGTTCATAGAATCGCTTGCTGCCTACAGGAAGGCATACGCTGATGTCGAGAGACTGACCGGCAGAGCCGCAGAACGATACAGCAACACTACGGTAACGAAATAAAGGAGATCGATATATGACAAAGAACAAGATTTATTTTCTCGCGGTGGCTGTCGCAGGGATTATCGTTGCGATTGTTGCGTTTCGGTATTTCGGGGCGCAAGGTGTTCAGACATCAAAAGTAAAGACTGATTCGCATCAGGAGGAAAAGGGGCATGATGAGACTGCAAAAGCGATCAAGCTCCATGACGATGATATGAAGGAGTTTGGCATTGAGGTCAAGGTGGCCGGGCCAGGCAAGCTCGCTGTTCAGCTTGAGCTGCCGGGAGAGATCGTCGCAAATCCCGACAGGCTCGCGCATATTGTCCCCAGAGTTCCTGGCGTAGTCAGACAGGTAATGAAAAACCTTGGCGATTTTGCATCAGTTGGAGAGACCCTTGCGATTCTCGATAGCAGGGAGCTTGCAGATGCGAAGGCACTATATCTTGCTGCTTCAAAGCGTGTCGAGATTGCGGGGACGAGCCTGAAGAGGGAGGATACGCTTTATAAAAAGAAAATATCGTCTGAACTCGATTATCTCGAAGCGAAGAAGGCGTTTGACGAGGCACAGATAGAGATGAAATCAGCCGAACAGAAGCTTCACACCTTCAGCCTTTCTGACGACGCTATATCAAAACTGCCGTCTCAACCGGACGTCGCATTTACCAGATATGAGATGAAGGCTCCCTTCAGTGGTGTGATCATAGAAAAACATATAGCCCTTGGCGAACTGTTAAAAGACGATAAGGATGCCTATGTGATCGCTGACTTGAGCACGGTATGGGTGAATATCCAGGTCTATCAGAAAGATATGCTCTCTGTCAGGAAAGGCCAGCAGGTGGTCGTATCTGCAGGCAAAACAGTGCCTGATGTAACCGGCACTATATCTTTCATAGAACCTGTGGCCGGCACCGAGGCCAGAACCGCGCTTGCCCATGTTGTTTTAGCGAATCCTAAAGGTCTTCTGAGACCGGGGCTTTTTGTAACCGCCAGACTTACTGTTGATGAAGTATCAGCACCTGTAATTATACCAAAAACCGCGCTTGCGTCCGAGGGCGGCAAGACAGAGGTCTTTATCCAAACAGAAGAAGGGTTCAAACCTCAGGCAGTCACTCTCGGCAAGAGCAATGATACATACGCTGAGGTTGTCGAGGGACTCAAGGCTGGTCAGAAATATGTTGCCAAGGGCGGTTTTACGCTTAAGGCCCAGATGTCCAAGGGCGCCTTCGGCGACGGACACGGTCATTAGGACCGGGAGGATAAGATATGCAGAAGATAATTTATTTTGTTCTACGAAACCGGCTGTTGATGGGTGTACTCGCTGTACTCATTTTTGCTGCCGGCTATTACAGCTATATCAAGCTTCCGGTGGATGCCTTTCCGGATGTCACACCGAATCTCGTGCAGGTCTTCACCGAGACCGAAGGACTGGCGCCAGAAGAGGTCGAGAAATATGTCACCTACCCTGTGGAGGCTGCCATGGCAGGGCTGCCTGAATTGAAGGAAATCCGTTCGGTCTCGAACTTCGGTCTTTCGGTCATCAACATATATTTTGAGGACAAAACCGATATCTACTTTGCACGACAACTGGTAAATGAACGCCTTCAACGTGCACGCGAGGAGATACCCGCGGGATTCGGCGATCCGGAGATGGGGCCGATTTCGACGGGCTTGGGACAGATTCTCTTTTATGTTGTCGAAGACGAGACCGGCAAGCGAACACCTGAAGAGATGCGGGAGATACAGGACTGGCTGATCAAGTTCAACATTCAGACCGTCCCCGGCGTAACCGAGGTACTCTCGCTTGGCGGCGAGGTAAAGCAGTTCCAGGTTCAGGTTCGGTCTCAGGACCTTCTCCGCTACGATGTATCACTCAAGGAAGTGATAGAGGCAATCAAAACCAACAATTCCAATGTCGGTGCACAGTTTATTGTCAAGAACAATGAGGAATACATTGTCCGATCTGTCGGCCTTGCCGAAAAGATCAGCGATCTTGAGGCCGTTGTCCTGAAATCCAAGAAAGGCACGCCGGTGTTTCTGAGCCAGGTGGCAAGCGTTGTGATCGGCGGCGAGATTCGGCGGGGTCTTGCCACCATGAACGGTAAAGGCGAGGCTGTAGTCGGTATGGTGCTGAAGCTGATCGGGACAAATACGTCCACGGTCATCGAAGATGTCAAAGCAAAATTGGCCGAAATCAACAAGGTCCTTCCGCAAGGCGTGAAGGTGGTTGCCTATTATGACCAGGCCACCCTTGTGAAGAAATGCATCCAGACCGTTACCAAAGCGCTGATCGAGGCGGTTATTCTCATAATCCTCATCCAATTGGTCATGCTTGGAGGTCTGAGGCCGAGTGTAGTTGTCCTTGCCGCGATCCCGTTTTCTCTGGCCTTTGCCTTCCTTCTCATGAGGTATTTCAACCTTTCGGCAAACCTCATGTCCCTTGGCGGGCTTGCTATTGCCCTGGGCCTGCTTGTGGACGGAGCTGTTGTCATGGTCGAAAACATAGACAGCCATCTCCGGGACGCCGGGACTGACGAGCCGCTGATTCATATTGTAGCCCGGGCCTGTTTTGAGGTGGCAAGACCGATACTCTTTTCGCTGCTCATCATAGTGATCGTCTTTCTGCCGCTCTTCACGCTCCAGGGTGTTGAGGGCAAGACATTTAAACCCCTTGCTCAAACGATGTCTTATGCCATGCTGGGCTCGCTGCTGTTTGCGATGTTATTTGTGCCTGTGCTGGCAAGCCTTCTTATGAAAAGACCGAAGGCTTTAGGAGAGCACAAGGAGATCTTTGTCCTCCGCTGGCTCTTGAGATATTACCGGCCTGCAGTATCGTATTTTGTGCAGACCCCTAAAGCAGCAGTCATTCTTTCGGTCAGCCTCCTTGCTGTCGGCGGACTGCTCTATGGGCTGCTCGGATCGGAATTTGTTCCGAGACTGAACGAGGGCGACCTTTTGGTAAGAGCTACCATGGCGCCTTCGATCTCGATTGAAGAGTCGCGGGACAATATGCTCAGATTTGAAAAAAGGTTGATGGCAAAGTTCCCTGAGGTGAAAAGGGTTGTCACCCGTGTCGGCAGGGGAGAGGTCGGTGCACATTCAGACCCTGTCAACAGTGCTGAAGCCTTTGTTGAACTCAAGCCGCAGAATCAGTGGACATCGGCAAAGGGTCTTGAAGAACTCTATTTCAAGATGGGGGAGGAATTTGAAAACTTCCCGGGTGTCCAATTCAATTTCACGCAGCCTATTGCCGCCGCTGTTGATGAGCTTCTGACCGGTATCAAGGCTGACCTTGCTATAAAGATCTTCGGCCCTGACATGGAGGAGCTTAAAGAGCAGGCTGAAGCAATTGAAGCCGTAATTAAAAAAGTGCCGGGTGCTGCTGATGTGCAGAAGGATCAGGTATCAGGCACGCCTCAACTCCGAATTACTGTAGACCGTAAGGCTATTTCGCGGTACGGGATAAATGTCGGAGATGTTCAGGGGGTCATTCGAACTGCGGTCGGCGGCGACAAGGCAGGCCAAGTCTTTGAAGGGATCAAGCGTTTTGACATCTTTGTCAGATACGCGCCTGAGGCGAGGCGCAGCGCAGAGCTTATTGGAAATATCCTCATTCCAGCGCCCGGAGGTGCGAAAGTCCCGCTTGGAGAGCTGGCGAAGATCGAGGAGATCGTAGGACCGAGGCAGGTGACGCGCGAGCATAACCAGCGGTTTATAACCGTGCAGTGCAACGTGAGGAACCGGGATATAGGCTCTTTTGTCAGGGATGCACAGAAAGCGATTGACTCAAGCATTAAACTGCCTCCCGGCTATTTGACAAGTTGGGGAGGGCAATTCCAGCTCCAGCAGGAGGCGAACAAACGACTGATGCTTGTTATTCCGGTCACTTTGCTGATCGTTTTTCTGCTTCTATATTCAGCATTCAACTCGATGAAGAATTCCTTCCTTATATTGCTGAACATACCGCTTGCACTTGTCGGCGGAATCGTGGGTTTATGGATCACAAGACAGAACCTATCGGTGCCGGCATCTGTAGGTTTCATAGCACTCTTCGGCATAGCCCTTGCAAACGGCATGGTGCTTGTCACCTATCTCAATCAGCTGTTGAGAAAGGGGATTTCCATGCAAGAAACCTGCATACAGGGAGCTTGCATGAGACTGAGGCCTGTGCTCATGACCGCGCTGGCTGCTGCGCTCGGACTGATCCCCATGGTTCTGTCGGGCGGCACTGGCAGTGAGGTGCAGAGGCCTCTGGCAACCGTGGTGATCGGCGGGCTCGTCACATCGACGGTATTGACGCTCCTGGTCCTCCCATCGCTGTATAAATGGTTTGCGATAAATCCTGAAGAAGAAACTGTAGAAAAATAGGAGAAATCAAGATGAAAAAGATCGAAGCATATATCAAATCTCACAAATTGTCGGAGGTGACCATGGCCCTTCAACACGTTGAAGGGCTGCGCGGCATGAGCGTGCTGTTTGCACGTGGTTTTGGCCATCGAGATGCTGCCGAGAAACATCCAAAGCTCGATGATCTGATGGATTTTTCGGAGCATGCAAAGATAGAGATATTCTGCAATGACGACCTCGTAGAAGAGCTCGTCGATGTCATTGGCAAGAATGCCGTCACAGGTTTGCGTGGTGACGGGAAGATCTACGTCATGGACGTTATTGGCGCCGTGAAAATAGGGAAAGGCAGGATAGAATAATGTAGTAATTGCATGGTCTCAGGTGATGCTGCTCGTGATAGGCTGTTTCACCTTGAGATATCCTCTGAGTTAGACAGTAGGAATATGCCTAAAGGAGATAGCAGTGGAAAAAGAAAAAGATAAAAATATTACAGATAAGATCTGGGATCTCTTTGCTTCCGTCAAGCTTGCGGTTGTCATATTTGCACTGATATCCGCCACGTCGGTTGTCGGCACTCTCCTGGAACAGCAGGCTGAACCGGAAAAGAACGTCAAGGTCTTGGTGAAAATGTTCGGTTTTGATCATGAAACTGCGCACCGCGTGTTAGGGGTTCTTGATAGCATGCATTTCACAAATATGTACCACTCATGGTGGTTTGTGGCCATCCTGCTCCTCTTTGCGGCGAATCTCATTATCTGTTCCATAGACCGCCTGCCAAGGATAGTGAAGCTGGTAAAGGAGCCCTTAAAGCCCCTTTCGGAAGATCACTTTAAGGGATTCGGGATAAAGAAAGAGGTCGTGCTGAAGGGAAACCCGGACAAGACGAAGGGAGCGGTCTCTGATGCCGCAAGTAAGGCTTTAGGGTTTCATCTTACAGAGGTGAAGGAGGCTCACGGCTACCAGCTCTATTCGCAAAAGGGGAATTATACCCGTCTCGGTGTGTATATCACACACTTCAGCATCCTCGTGATTCTTGCAGGGGCGGTAATCGGGATATTTTTCGGGTTCAAAGGTTTTCTCAACCTTCCCGAGGGCAGGCCCTATTCAGTGGCATTTGCACGGGGAAGCCATATGACGGATTCCGCAGAGTCCGAGAGAATTCTGGGCGTGCTCGATACCTCTGCCGGGAATCTGTCGTACGCCGCAAAACAGCTCGGCTTGGATGAAGGCACATTGAGATCAAAGATGCGGACATACGGCATACAACCCCTTGGATTCCTGATCAGGTGCGACGAATTCAATGTGGATTTCTATGGCGGCACCGACATGCCGAAGGCATACAAGAGCTGGCTCACCGTGATAAAAGACGGGAAAGAGGTTTTGAAAAAGGTGATCGAGGTGAACAACCCTTTAACTTATGAGGGGATCACCTTTTATCAGTCAAGCTACGGACTTATCCCTGGGGCCGGCGGAAACGCCATCTTCAGATTCAAGGTCTCTTCCAAGGATGGCCGGGCAGAAGTCCTGGACCTGAAGTTCGGCAATACCTTTGCCATCCCCGGCACCAACCTCACAGGGAAGATCGAGGACTTCTCTCCTGCCATCGGTTTCGATGAACGGACGGGAAGGGCGTTTACCTATGCCGAGCAGTTGACCAATCCCGCAGTATATATGAATTTCTTCGAAGGCGGAAACCGAAAATTCGGCGGATGGATACTGAAGAGATATCCGGAGACATGGAAGATCCCCGATGGGACTGTGCTTGAGTTCGCCGGCATCTGGGGAATGCAGCACACAGGCCTGCAGGTGAGGAAAGACCCGGGGGTATGGGTAGTGTATCTGGGCTGCATCGCCATGGCCTTCGGCCTGTTCACCGCCTTTTTTATGAGCCATAGAAAGATATGGATCAAACTTGTGGAAGAGAAGAACGTCACCCGTGTCGTGGTCGGCGCTTCTGCAAACAAGAACAGGCACGCCTTCGAGAAGAAGATCGACAGGATGGTGGGCCTTTTGAGTAAAGACAGGGAAGGAGGAAGATAAGTAATGGACAGTTCAACATTATTCGGGGTCTCGACCATGGCATATATCGTTGCCATGATAATTTATATTACCTACCTCGCATTCGGGAAATCCCAGATAGGGATCACCGCCACAACGGTAACGATAATCGGCTTCATCTCTCAGACCTTTGCGATAGGGATGCGGTGGGTCGAATTCAAGAACGTCGGACAGATGGGATGGCTGAGGGCTGCTCCCTTTACAAACCTTTATGAATCCCTCATCTTCTTTGTCTGGTGTCTCATCCTGGGGTATCTGATCATCGAATTCAAGTACAAGAACAGGTCGTTCGGGGCTTTCGTAACACCCATCGCCGGCCTTGCGCTTGCATTCATCGATCTCACAGGCATGGACAAGGGCATCCATCCGCTTGTCCCTGCTCTTCAGAGCAACTGGCTTCTGGTACATGTGGTGATGAGCTTCATCGCATATTCCACCTTCGCCCTGGCCTTCAGCACCGGCCTGATGTACCTCATCATGAAAACGGAGAAGAGAAGCGAGCCTTCCTACATCTTCTGGACAGTCTCCACAGGGATATTCCTCGTGGTGCTATTGGCCATGGGACTGGATTATCTCTCCTTCAAGGTAATGATCAAGAACCCAGACGTCCTGATCAAGAGCTTCCTTTTCAGGGCGTCATTGCTCAGCAATTCTCCCCTTGTCTCGCTCCTGAGCTGGATTGCCGCCGTCGTCTTCATCTTTATGCTCTGGCGATACGGGCATCTACTCAAGAAGGTCATCGGCTCTTTCTCCCTCTCGGCAGATATACTCGACGATATCACTTACAAAAGCATCGCTATAGGCTTCCCTGTCTTCACGCTGGGAGGACTTATCTTCGGTGCGATATGGGCAGATCAGGCATGGGGCGTGTACTGGAGCTGGGACCCGAAAGAGACCTGGTCACTGATCTCGTGGTTCGCCTACGCCTTCTTTCTACATGCGCGGCTGCTCAGGGGGTGGAGGGGCAAGAAGGCCGCAGTCGTCGCGGTTGTAGGTTTTGTGCTCGTGATCTTCACCTATCTGGGAGTTAACCTGCTGCTTTCAGGGCTGCATGCATATGGATCGTAATAATTGCCGGACGGATATTCTGAAAGCTACTTTATCAGAGAGGACTGATATGAACGCGACACGAGTTGTTTCCGGCTTGCAGAAAAGGCTGTGGATTTTGCCGGTTCTGTGCATCCTCACGATAATCATCGGGCAGCTATGCGCTGCAAAGTGTGCCTATATCCAGGGAGATATCCTCGGCATTGACCTGAATATCTTCGGCATACTTTTTTATTCCCTGCTGCTTGTCTCACTCTTGGTATATAGAAACTTTTATACTAAGGATTGGCTCATAAAGGTTATAGCCGCTGTTGTGGCCGTGGGCGTCGGGGCGGAGTTGATCCTCATTAAGTTCCAGGTCGAAAACAGCGTCTATTGCCCGAAATGTCTTATCTCAGGTTTCTTTTTCCTTGTCCTGTTTTTCCTGCTCGCCCGGCACCTGGGAAAATGGGTCATAATCCTTCTGATCGTGGCCGGGCTGCTCTTCACCTCTTTCACCTTCAACGGGTCCGTCATTCCCTCATATGCGGATGAGGCATACCCACAGTTTGGTGCCGACAAGGCGGCGATCGAGCTTATCGTCTATTCGGATTATTTTTGTTTATACTGCAGAAGGATAGATCAGCAGACGAACATAATCCTGAGTAAAATAAAGAAACGAGCAAGAATACTCTTTGTTGATGTGCCGCTTCACCCACAATCCCTTGATTACTCGGAGATATTTCTCTATACATGGTTTGTTTCCGGGAATAACCTGGAAAACGCTTTCTTGGTGAGGGAGCTACTTTTTGACTTGGCTGCAAAGAAAACCGATCAGACCAGGGTCATTGCCCTGCTGAAGTCGAAGGGTATCCAGCTAAGTATTGACAGGGAGAGGGCACGGTCAATATTTCGCAGATTTTACAACGAATCCATAAAAACAGACAAGGTAAGCGCAACGCCGACAGTAGTCATCGTAAGGGGCGGTGAAAGGAAAAAATATGTGGGAGCTAAGGCGGTCCTTAAGGCTTTGGAGGAGCTCCTTTCAACGTGATTCAATATGCATATGGAGCGGAATGACATGGAAGAGGGGATAGCGGTCTTAAATGCCCCAGTCATATGGGATTGTGGTATCTCATGAATGAACTTTTCAGAGATAGAAAAGTTAGATGGTTATTGGCAGCGCTGCTGGCAATTGTCCCTCTTGAGATATTGTCTCTTTTCTCGATCCATCTTCCATTATGGATCGAGCTTCCTTTGCTGATTGCTGTAATTGTCGTATTTGGCAGAAAGGTCTTCATAGGCGGCATCAGAAGTCTTATGAAACTGAACTTTGCCGACATTGACCTCCTGATGACGATAGCAGTTCTCGGCGCACTTTATCTTCGACAGTTTGAGGAGGCAGCGATCATCGTTGTTCTCTTTGCACTCGGAGAGACCCTTGAGGAATTCGGCGTAGAGAGAAGTCAGGCAGCCCTAAAAGGCCTTATCGACAAGACTCCCAAGTCAGCGCGCATCAAAGAAAAAAACGAAGAGGTTCCTATAGAAGATGTCGAAATAGGCGAAATTATGATTATTAAACCCGGTGACCAGATTCCATTGGACGGAGAAATCATCTTTGGAAACTCTCTTCTTGATGAAGCGACAATAACCGGCGAACCCCTTCCGGCGAGTAAGTACATCGGAGATACCGTTTATGCCGGCACGGTCAATATGCAGGGCTATCTGGAGGCGAAGGTAATTAAGAAGGCAAAGGACTCTGCACTTGCGAAAATAATCGAACTGACCTTCAGATCTGCTGAGAAGAAAGCATCGTCACAAAAATTTATCGAAAGATTTGCGGAAATTTATACTCCTTCAATAGTAATTGCTTCTCTCTTGCTCATCCTGATTCCTGTTGCACTATTGGGCAAACCGCTTGACCCTTGGCTTACACAGGCATTGACTCTGCTCATTATTGCCTGCCCATGCGCTTTGGTAATATCCACACCCATCGCTATTTTCTCGGCTGTAGGAAATGCGACTGGGAAGGGAGTGCTAATCAAAGGCGGAAGATTTATCGAGGAGATGGGTAAGGTGCACGCCATTGCTTTCGATAAGACCAGAACGTTAACAAAAGGTGAACCCGTGGTCTCCAACGTTGTCCCCTTCAACGGGTTCACGGAAGAAGAGGTAATCGCATGCGCTGCCGGGATGGAAGCATTTTCGGAACATCCTATTGCAAAGGGCATCCTGGATAAATCAAAGAGAATAGGCGCCAGGCTCCACGCGTATGAGAATTTTAGGGCTATTCCAGGCAAGGGATTAAAGGGTGAGTGCATGGTCTGTTTCGATAAACACCACTGCATGGGGAATATAAAGTTTGTCACAGAGGAGCATGCGATAGAAGAAACAGTTTTAAAGAAAGTTGAGGAGTTCGAGGAACAGGGGAAAACAGCAATCGTGATTAGCGACAACAAAAGAGTCAAGGGGATAATCGGAATTGACGATGAAATCAGGGAAGAGAGCAGGCCGCTGATAGATGCCCTTTTGAAGATGAATATCGTACCGGTAATGCTGACAGGGGATAATAAGGCAGCAGCGGATTTTGTTGCATCACACCTTAAGATCGAGGTTGTGAAGGCAGCATTGCTCCCGAGTGAAAAAGTGGAAGAACTATCAAGGCTTATTCAACGGTACAAGCATGTTGCCATGGTGGGTGACGGAGTAAATGATGCACCCGCCCTTGCCACTGCGTCTGTGGGCATTGCAATGGGCGCAATCGGTTCGGACGTTGCCATCGAAAATGCAGACATCGCACTTATGAACGACAAGATCGGACTGGTGGCTTACCTCGTTGGCTTGGGTAGGGCGTGTGCCAAGAAAATACGCTACAACATAATCTCGGCTGTAACGGTGAAATTCCTTTTCTTGTTCCTGGCTATCGTGGGATTGAGCAATCTGGCGATGGCGATCTTTGCCGATGTCGGGGTTACTGTGCTGGTAATCATGAATAGCTTGAGATTGTTTGGATATGAAGATAAAGGAGGAAAGCAATGAAAAAACTAATACTGTCTCTTGGAACGGTGCTCTTGATGAGCAGCCTTTTGGGGTGCGGAACTGCTGCGAAGGAAATCCAGTCGAGATCACTTGGCGGGAAAACGGATGTCTTTAAGGAAGTAAGTAATGGGAGTGCAATTCCCAAGGGATTTGCTGATCTAATTATTAAGGCGAACATCAAGACGCATGTGGAAGGCTACTACGTTCTCGAATCAAAGGAGTCCCTGCACGGCAAGCAGGGATATCCGTTTGTCTTTAACATCGACGGCCAAGGCATTACTTGGAAGCTTGCTGGCGTTAAGGATATAAAGCCTTCGTATGAAGCGGATGGGAAGACAAGCCGCGATCCCGAAGCAGGCGAAGGACTCAAGTATGTTATTGAAAAAAAGTTGCGCCTCGCTATAGGGAGGCACAGGGTATATTTTGGTTTGCCCGAAGATAAATACGCTGTGGAATTTGAAATAGCCCTGGGGGATGGAGAAATAGGTGTGCTTGAGTTTAAGCCGATCTACAGGACAAAGAGAATTCCCACGAGGATACCGACTTTTTTGAAGGGGATAGACAAATATGCTGCGTTCCTTGACGGAGTACCAGTGACAATCTCCGTAGAATCTTCGTACGGTGGGGAAGAAAGATGAGAAAATAGAGAGAGAAGTGAAGGCTGCATGGGCACGTAGAGGAGGAGGATGAATGCGCATGGATAGTACCGAGGGAAAAAAGATATACTGAGGCAGCATGGTTTTTTGGAATGCAATGGCTACTGGGTACGGGATGACATCTGCATACTCAGCGAGCTCATTGTCGAGAGTTCCCCCAGTTTCATCAGCGGCTTTCTTGATGCAACAGAGCGTAGGACTGTGAGTCGAACTAACGGAAGCTTTTCAGCGGAAGTTTCAGACCATAGCAAGGAGGCTGATGATTTCAAAGAGTGAGGAGGAAATGAGTTGTCAGTAATGGTGAAGTCCCTATATTCACAAATAATGCGACCCAAGCTGGCAACGCCTAATCTATACAATGACCGAACTAATCTTCTTCCTTTCTGTGCCATATATTGAAGGAATATTCGGAATAAGCAGCGCTGGTCACTACATCTATGCTTGCATCGCGCGCAGCCTTGGAAGGGCGAAAGTCTCTCAAAACAAGTGCCCTATACACCATCAGTGCAATTCCACCGAGTAAGGCGAACCCTGTAATCATATTAACGGTGTCATAATAAGTTTTCGGTGTAAGCAATAAGACCACGAAGCCAACGATGGCAATCAAGAAACAAAGTCTCATGAAGACCCCGGAAAACCCCAGGCGACGTAATGAGGACATTCCGCCGCGGTTTGGAATAGAATGTCGAGGGAATCTATCTTTCACATTCCGACCCTTTGCAGTATTTCTTGCCGGAGCCGTGGCCTGCGGGAGCTCGATATCAAAAAAAGGTGTATATTCAGCCTTTACCCCATAAGCTCTAGCAACGGTCCGCATATTCGTATCTGTCGTGAAGAGGGTAACGTCCTCGCCGGCGTTCTTCAGCGATAGAGAAGCCCCGAGTATCTTATTGTCGGCATCACTGGCTAACGCATCTACGCTCTCATACCCTGCAAAGACCCTCAGAGTCCTGCCCGTCGGCAGCTTGACACCGGTAACCAGATCTCCATAACTGCTGAGCCTGTCCAGTGTCCTCGCAATTTGCCTTGCAGCCTTGGCCACAAGCTCCTTGTCGCTGTTCTTCAAGCCATCAAGTTCCCTGATAACGACAAGAGGGATTACCCAGTCAGCCTCAGCGGTCTTAGACATTATGTACGGGTCGTAAATAAGAACCGTCGTGTCCAGTACGTATACTTTTCCGGGCTTGTTATCCATTTCAGTCATCCCTGAGTTGCTCATACCTATTTATAAGGTTCCACTATCCGGTTGTCAAGGGGGCTGCCTTGTAAAAAGTAATATAGAACAGAAGATATGCCCAAAGACATACTACCTTTCATCGGCGGCTGGCCGTCAAATTTCGTAGTGACTGAGGTCCTCGGTGTAGTAATGGGAGAGGGGACCCAGGGCACAAGTATCTTCAAAGACACAAGAGCTAAAATTGCGGACATCTTTGGCGGGAAGGTGGAAGGGTATTCAGATGACCTCGCCAAGGCAAAAGACCAGGCTACCAAGGAGATGCTCGAATTGGCCCGTAAGAACGGCGCTGACGCGGTTGGCGGGATCGAGCATGAGACGATCATCGCGTCCTCCGAAAAGGGAGGGATATTTGTCGTAAGCACGATGGGCACCGCAGTCAAAGGATATCTGAAAAAGGATTCGTAAAGGCATGCCAATCAGAAGTGCCGGACAGCGTGAGGGCTAAGAAGCAATCCCGTGCTTGCGAGGAGGAGGCGGCATCTTATCGGCGTCACTCTATTGGTTGCAACCTCAGCCAGTTTGACTCGTGGTTTCCGTTCACCCCTTTGAGCGTTGCGTAAACCGCGATCCCATCGTCGACGCTGTGGCTTATCCATGCGGGGAACTCATGTGAGGGGAAGGCCGTGCCCCGCGATAGGTCAAGGAAGTCCCCGAAGTCTATGGTAATTGATTTCATGCGCTTCATATATCCCCTCCCAGGTTGAAGTCCAAAAATTATAACATATCCTCAGAAGACGACTTTTCCCTTTTACTTCCCTGTGGAACGCGATGCCGAGATCATAGGCGTCCACGCTATTTAAGGAGCTTCAGGAGATCGTTGTAAAACACGAAAACGACCAGCATGACCAGGGAGGAAACCCCCAGTCTCTGGATGAGCAGCATTGTCTTGGGCTTCAAAGGCTTGCCCCTCAGGAGCTCCAAAAGCAGAATGATCATGAATCCGCCATCCAAAGCAGGGAAGGGGATAAGATTGAAGACACCTATGTTGACGCTCAGAAAAGCTATCGTGAAGATGAAATTCTCGATGCCTATGCTCATCTGCTGGCTTGCCGTCTTGACGATCATTATGGGACCGGCGAGGTCCGCAAGCGGCAACTGTCCCTTGAGAAGCATGACGAAGGCCGAAAAGACCAGACTTGTCATTTCCCAGGACTTGCTCGTCGCAGTCCTTAAGGAGCCGATGACACCCTGTCTGTAGACTGTTTTTGTCCCTTTCGGGCTGACACCGAGAAAGCCAGTCTCCGAAGGCCGATTCAAGGCGTCATATCCTATTCGCTTCTCGGGTATTACAGTCGTCAAGATGACATTGCCGGCCCTCTGAAGCTTCAAAGGCAGAGACACCCCGGGATTTTCCTGAATGACTCTTATGGCGTCTTCATATATCAGAACGTGCGTTCCGTTGATTTCCGTAATCCTGTCTCCGGAAAGCATGCCGGCCTTTTCCGCTGGTGAGCCCTTCGAAACGGTCCCAATCTCGGGCGACAGGACGGAGATGCCGCTCCAATAGACGGCAGTCAACAGAAAGATCGCAAGGACGATATTGAAGAAGGCCCCGGCGAGCACAATCAAGGCCCTGTTTCTGACGGGCTGATGCCGGAACGATTGTGCGGCTTCTTGTTGGGGAACATCCTCTTCAGGGTCCTCTCCCAGCAGTTCGACATATCCCCCGAGCTGTATGAGAGATATCACGAATTCCGTTCCCCTGACATTTGTCCTGAAGAGGACAGGACCAAACCCGAGTGAGAACTTCTTCACCTTCACCCCCGCCGCCCTTGCCGCCACGAAGTGTCCGAATTCGTGCGAGACGACTATCAGACTGAACATTCCCGTGATTGCCAACGCCTGGTATAGAATTTCCATGATCCTTTCCTCTTTCTCTCTTAAGATATATTAGGTTTCACGAGTCCGTTGTCAATCCCGTACCCCCAAAAAGTCTCCCCAATTTCTCAAGGGCCTCCAATCTTTTCTTCTCCTTCTTCGAAAGAGACCTTTGGTGCATCCGCGGGTAGAGCCTGCTCGGATGCCCGGTGCCGATCGGCACGGGCGCCCCCAGTATGATCCTCTCTTTCGTCCCCTTGAGATAATCGACCTTGTTCCTCACCGCTGCGTTAGAGAGGATCTCTTTGGTATTCTGGAACGATGATGCCGATATCCAGCTTTCGGCCTCAAGGGATGCCTTTGTCAGACTTACAATGGCCGTCATGGCCCGGGCCTTACGGCCGAGTGTGCTCTGGTTCTCACGCAGGAATTCCTTCATGGGGATCCTTTCGCCGGTGACAAAATCCGTGTCTCCTGGATCGGTAATAACAACCTTATTCAGCATCTTCCTCAGGATCACCTCGAAATGCTTGTCATTGGTCTCGACACCCTGCATCCTGTAGACCTTTTGAACCTCATCGATGATATAGGCAGCGGCGGCCTCGGTCCCTTTGACCCCCAGGACATCTTCTATGGCAATAGCGCCGTCGAGGAGCAGATCACCCGCCTTTATCTGGTCGCCGTCATAAAAATTCAGCTGTTCGCCCATGCCCACACGGTATTCTCTCTTCTCACCGCCATCGGCGACCACTTCTACCGGCACGTACCCCTGCCGGGGAGGAGCGATCCTCACCTGACCGTCTATTTCTGCCATAACAGCCTTGTTCTTGACCTTCCTTACCTCCAGAAGCTCGAGTACCCGCGCAAGTCCTCCGGTAATGTCAATATTCTTGGCCGCCTGTTTGGGGATCTTGGCGATTACATCGCCCGGACTTACGGCCTGACCCTCACGGACAACCGGCATGGCGCCTATCGGGAGCTGGTATTCCCTCTCGCCGATGATTATCTTCGGGACGTCATCAGCCAGGATGGACTTTATGAAAATCCTGGTGACGCCGGTCATTGGATCGTTCTCCTCCCTGGCGGTTATGCCTCTTATGACGCCTTCAAACCTTGCCTCCCCTTCGCTCGTGGATATAATGGGCAAATTGAAAGAATCCCATTCGGCTATGCGCTGCCCCTTATTTACCGATTCTTTCTCGCTCGCAAAAAGATATGAGCCGTATGGCAACCGGCCCACTTCGCGCTCAATGCCGTTTGTCTTGAGAAACAGACGGGCGTTTCTGTTGACGATAACCCTTTGCCCCTCCCTGTCGGTAACGGTCACCGCGTCTTTGATAAGCACCGTCCCTTCTTCCCTTGCCTCGATAGAGTTCTTGTGGTCGCCACCCGAAGCGCTGCCGCCCGAATGGAAGGTCCTCAGGGTGAGCTGGGTCCCGGGCTCACCGATGGACTGAGCGGCCATGATCCCGACGGCCACGCCGATATCCGGCAACTTCTTCCTCGACAGCTCATGCCCGTAGCACATGGCGCAGATGCCGTACTCAAGGTCACAGAAGAGAGGGGACCTTACCGATACCTGCGTGATACCCAGTGAAACGATCTTTTCGGCCATAGACTTCGATATCACCGCGTTTTTTTCTATCAGAATTTCACCTGTCAGCGGGTCTCTCACTTCCATGACCGAAATACGGCCGGTAGTCCTCTCTTCCAGCGGTATGATGACGATATCTTTTTCGGTCAGAGCTTTCATCGTAAAACCTTTGAATGTTCCGCAGTCCGCTTCGTGGATGATGATATCGCTTGCGATATCCACGAGCCGTCGAGTGAAATAGCCTGCATTTGCCGTCTTGAGCGCTCCGTCCGCCCTTCCTTTTCTCGCGCCGTGACAGGAAAGAAGGTATTCGAAATAGGAAAGACCCTCTTTGAAATTACTCTTGATGGGCATCTCGACGATATCTCCATTTGGCTTGGCCATCAAACCTCTCATGCCCGCGAGTTGTCTTATCTGTTCCCTCGAACCCCGCGCGCCGGAATCGGCCATCATGTATAGACTATTGAATTCCCTGGCGCGCCTTTTTTCATCCGGTGAGAGATCGCCCTCCGCAACGCCGAAGTTATCCATCATAGCGTCGGCTATCCTGTCGGTCGCTTTCAACCAGAGGGAAACGATCTTGTTGTGCTTCTCCTTTTCCTCCATGAGGCCGGCCCTGAATTCTTTCCCGACCCGATCCACCTCTCTTTCAGTCTCCTCGATGATCCGCTGCTTTTCCTTAGGGATCGTTGCATCGGCGATCGAAAGGGAGATGCCGGAGAGCGTTGCATACTCGAACCCCGCGTCCTTCAAGCGGTCCAGGAGGAGCACGGCCTCGTTCCTGCCGGCTACCTCTATCGTCTTTTCAATGAGGATGCCGATATCTTTTTTCCTGACGTTTCTGTTCGTATCTTTAAAAGCGATTGTTTCTGGGAATAACCCACTGAAGATTATGCGCCCCGGTGTAGTTTCAATCATCTCACCGTCGATTCTCACCTTGATCGAGGCCTGCAGATCGACGACTCCATGGCTGTGAGCGATGAGCGCATCTTCCTTATCGGCAAAGACCTTCCCCCTGCCTTCGGACATTTTGTCTTCCTTTGTGAGCCAGTAAAGCCCGAGCACCATATCCTGGCTTGGAGACATCGCCACTTTGCCGCTCGCCGGTGAGAGAAGATTATTTGGAGAGAGCATGAGAGCCCGGGCCTCTTCCTGGGCCTCTTTCGAGACCGGCAGATGCACTCCCATCTGGTCTCCGTCGAAGTCCGCGTTGAAACCGGAGCAGATAAGAGGATGCAGGCGTATGGCGCGCTCCCGTACCAGCACAGGCTCGAAAGCCTGCATTGACAGCCTGTGAAGGGAAGGGGCCCGGTTCAGTATCACCACCATCTTCTTCATCTCATCTTCCAGCGCCTGAATTGCGGATTCGTGCAGCATATCGCAGAGTCTCATCGCATGCTTCAGGGAGTAGGCTATGCCGATACGCCTCATTCTCCCGTAGACAAAGGGCCTCGCCAGCCCCATCGCCAACTCCAGGGGAATTCCGCACTGGTGAATCTTCAGGAGAGGACCCGCGGTTATGACCGATCTCCCCGAATAATCCACCCTCTTGCCAAGCAGGTTTCTGCGCAGCCTTCCGTTTTTGCTCTCGATGTGGGATGTCAGCGATTTCAATGACTTTTTCCCGGTTCTGTTCTTTGTCTCGTATTTCTTGTCCAATAAGGCGTCGACAGACTGCTGAAGCGCTTTTTTGGCAGGCACGATAAAAAAGGGGAGGGCATGATTTTCGGTGAAGAACTTGAGCCTGTTATTTTTTATGATTATTCGGCCATATAGGTCATTGAGCTCCGAGCTCGCCAGTGTCCCATTATCGAACCGAAGAACAGGCCTCAAACCCGCCGGGAGTACGGGAAGGACGTCGATGACCATGCGGCCCGGCTCCACGCCTCCTCTTGCAATATCCCGCAGGAGCAGCAGCCTCTTGTTGTTCCTCCTGGAAGGAGGCTGCCTCCTGAGTCTGTTTATCACCTCAGCTGGGTCCAAGCCCTGGATCAACTCCTTGACCGCATTCCCGCCTGTCTCCGCCCTAAAACGCTCATCCTTCGTTTCCCCAGTAGAAGTCTCCGCCTTATACTGAATGAACTCGACTGCCGAAATGAACGACCCTTTCACGAACCCGCTCTCGCCGCTCGCCATGACAAGATAAATATCGCAGTTCACAAGCCGATCAAACTTCCGGGGAGGCACGTTGAGGTACGTAGCGAGTATTCTTCTGAACCAGGGATGAACTACGGGGTGCGCAAGCGTTATCTTACCGAAAGTCTGCCGTCTTACGATGGGATCATTGGTTATGACGCCGCATGCAGGGCACTGTATTCCCTTCCTGGAATACCTTTTGCCGCATGCGCACTTCAGATACTCCACTGGCCCGAAGATCTTCTGGCACATGAGACCTCCCGGAACGGGCAGGCCTGTTATCGTATCGACGGTTTTGTGTGTTTCTACCTCTCCATTGGCAAGCGCTTCTATCTTATCTTTCGAGAGCAGGCCGATAGATATCCCCTCAAGCTCTTTGACGGTGTGTATCATATGGGGACAAACTCGGATTTACTTGTTCTTTATGACCTCGGCAGCCCTGCCATCGATCATAAGCCACTTCGTTCCGACAAAGCCCTTTGAGGTGAAATCGTTCAGAAGAGAAAAAAAGACCATGAGACGAAGGTCTTCCTTGGCGAGTTCGTCGAACTTTCTTCTCAGCTTCTCGATGCGCTGAGGTTCCCTGCACAGGATCAGGGATGGCAACTTCTTCTTTTGAGCCAGCCCCCTGGCCTTGGCTACGACATAGTCGGGGTCCTCCGTAGAATTATCGAACTCCAGGGCGAGCACCTTCTTTAAAGGGGCTTCCTGTCTTCGCGGGATACTTATTGTGACAAGGAGATCGGGGAATCGTCCTCTTCTGTTCTTTGACTCGCTCCTCAAGGTGTTTTCATCCTTTATCGAAAAGCCATAATGAACCGCCCCGGCCTCCCGCTTGATGGATCGCACGATATCGGACACTGCAAGCTCGTGAGTGACACCGTATTTGTGAGGCAGGGTCATCCGGATATGTTCTCGTGCATAGCCGTCAAGCACCAGGATGTCGCGAGATGTCGGGGTGAGTGAGTAAAGAGTGAAGATGCCCCTGCCGGTCATAGCCCTGTAACGCCTGGAGGCGATAAGACCGCTCTTTTTGAGCTGTGAGAGCCTGACAACCAGGACCCTTCTTGCAAGATATATCTGTCGCGATTTGATCTCGTGCTTTTCAGTCATCTCCGTCCGATCGCTTTCAGGATCATCGGGATCATCTGCAGGCCTGCGATACCTCTTGCCTCTTTTGAAAAGCTCCAACTGTTGCTGAATAAACCCGAGTTGGGCGGGCCCGCTCGACAGTATCCTGAAGATATTCAAATCACGCGAAGTTACATCTGCATTTCCCATTCAACTACTCCTTTGAGGAGACGCCATCCGCAGGGCCCAAAGTGGCAAGAGAGGAGACCTTTTCCCTGAACGCCTCGATGCTCTTGAAGATATCCTCCTTCGTCTCCATTGGGAGGCGAACAGTTTTTCTCAGCCTTATCGACAGGACAAGTTCGCTTTCGGTTTCCCTCAGATACCGGGGAGCAGACGGCGCAGCCTCCGGTTGAACCTCTTCCCTGTCGGATCTGACGACCTTTTTCACCATCCAGTCGATGCAGCGGATTATCCCGCCCTCCATGTTTTTCAAGACCCTCATGAACTCTCTGTTGTTTGACTTCTCAAGCCTGTACACCTTGCCCGCAACTTCCGCGAAGGCTTTCGCCGCACTGTATGTGATCGACCTTGCCTGTGCCTCGAATATCTCGGCCACCTTCGGATGCTTGTAGATCTCTTCCCGTATCTTCAGGTATTCGTTGACGTGCTTCCTGCTCTTGCCCACCTTGCCGGCGACCAGTCCGGTGTCCCTGTAGTGCTCCACGAGAATGTGATAGCAGTTCATGGTCTCGACGAAATTGAGGTCCTTGCGGGCAGTATTCTCAAGGGCCGCCTTCGTCTTCATGTCCTCCTCGGTCGCCTCTCTTACGATGGCCGGGATATGGGACTTGCCTGCCTTCTTCGAACCTCGCCATCTTCTTTCTCCGGAGAGGATCTCGAAGAGAAACTCGCTGGTCGGATCGGCGACTTTCCTGACGATGATGGGCTGCAATACACCCTCTTCCTTGATCGATTCGGCTATCTCATCGATGTCGTCGAAAACCTTCCTGGGCTGGAATGGGTTGGGCCTGATCTTGTGCAAAGGAATCGAAACGACCTGTTCTCCAGGCAGGATCTCGTCAACGCCGCACTGGAGCTTCTCCGTATCGACTTTCTTACCATCCGACTTTCCGTCCGATTGCTTCATGTAAAGCCTCCTGATGTGGTTTTACGAAAATATTACGAAATGAAAATCGGACCTTCGATGGCGGGAAACCTTTTCCGGTTTTATACAGGCGTTTTTCGAAATCCCTTCTTCACCTGACGTGTACCCTTACCTTCGAAGCGATTTCCCCTGATCCGGCCTATAGATGTCATCCCTGACCTTCTACGTGTTTAAGTCGCCGTAACGTCTTGATAGCAAAAGGGAAAGGGCCATTTTAGGAAACATGAGTCTATCTTCTACGGTGTGTCTGCACGCATCCATGCATTTTTTGTGGTTCGTTGGCGGCTTGTACGGCGGGTCGGATTTCAATGTAACCGATTGATATTCCATTATTTTGCACGGCTCTGCGGTTGCCTTCCAAAACAGGCGATTTGCGGATAGGGGCGTCCAACTCCTTTTATCTATATATATCAATAAGTTAGGTAGGACATTTCTTGACGGAAGGGCCTTTGCGGCCTATAATAGTAAGTAATTATTTATTTGAAAGAGTAAAAGCTCAGGTCTTCAGTAAACGCACCTCCTATGTGCCGATGGTCAGACAGACCCTTCTTTTTCCTTCCCCCGATGGCTTAAACAGGCCATCTCCAATAAATTCGTAACCTCAACAGTCGGCTTCTCCGTCCGTAAACGTAAATGTCGTCCTAAAGTCATTTTGCAAACCCTTTTTTATCCGGCAACGACAAAGGCAGCCATCCGCATCATTTGTCCAGCCCAGGAAACTGACAACCCCGGTGTAAACGTACGGCATGATTTCCCGCCATTCGACATGTAAGTCCTTCCCGTAACTCTTCCTCACAGCCTCCCTTATTCTCATGCTTCCTGAGTGGTGGTAGTTCATTCTGCTTGCAGGATCAGTCGCGTCATTTAATGGGTTAGCGAAGAAGACCATTAAGCCGCACAGCCGGGCAGAAACTAACTCGATTGCCGGTCCCACCTCTTTCCATTTCCTTGCCCTCATTTCCCTCCTGTCTCTCGTTTCTTATCCACAGAAGAATCAGCTTTTCGTCAAGATCGCCCGCCCAGTTTTTCGCCATGAATTCGAAATTCGCCTCCATGACAGCCCTTTTATTCCCGGAAGTTTCACAACTCGTTTTTTCAATCGCTTCAATCCTGCTTTTCGTTTGTTTCCGACAGTCATGAATCCGCTACCCCCGATTCATCTACACCATTCCTTTCATTCACGCGTCAAACCTTCATCGTCAAGAGGCATTACTTCGTCCCTCCGCAATGGGAAAGGCATGTCAACTTACTTTCCCTTTGTCCCGCAGTTCCAGTTCTAAACTCTGGCAAAAAGTGACGTAGTTGAACCTTCTCCCGGCTCACCTGTGGTGAGTCGCCAGATAAACAATCTTTCCCTTGGAGGATCCCATGAAGACAAAAGTATTGGTCCTGGTTCTCGCTTTTTCGATGATCATCAGTCTCGGACTATACGCCGGTAAAGTCCTCAAGGACTTTCAGCAGAAGCAGATCGAAAAAGTCGAAAACGCCCTTAACCAGCAATAGCCCCTCCTCACGCAAGCTTCGCAGTATCACATCCGTATTCCAGCCACACGATTCCTTTTGAGGCATGCCAACTTACTCGAAAGGAAGTTCCGCCATCCCAGTCCTAAACCCTGATCAAAGGTGATGTAGTTGGTCAAAAGACAATTCGGAGGTTTCAGATGAACGGAATGAGAACAGCATCCAGTCAGCTTTCAAGATGGTTCGGCGGCGTTGATGCCCAGAGACTTTTGAACGGCATTCAGGCCGAGATATCCCACGACCGCGCCGCAATGCTATTCGGCGTCAACGAAGATAGACCCTCCGCCTATCTCCTGATGGACAACCTTTCCTTCTCCGTGAAGAGAACCGGCACAGCCGCCACCGTGTTCGTTCGAGTCGCGAACTGCTGACCCTAGGTGAAACATGAGAGCAAAGAAAAAGCTGTCTCACAAGAGGGCGGTAGTAATCAGGAACATGCCCGAGTTTCACACTTTGTACGGCTCGGACATGCCGACATTCGGCAAGAATCACGGGAACGAAAAGGTTCGGACAGTTGAGGGTCTGCGCGGGTTCTTTACGAAAAACGGCCATTTCATTGACCGCGCATGGGGTGAAGCAGGCGCTGCAATCTGCGGGGCAACGGTCCTGTTTTCCGAAGATCCGATAGTGACGAACGGCAGTCACTCGCCCATGGCCGCCTGCTGCAGAAACCGGCTGCAACGCATCCGGAGAAGGCTCCAGGCATCCAATAACCCTTAACCGGCCAACAATTTGTTTCAGACAAGTTGAGGTCAGGCACGACAACCAACAAGGAGAAGAATATGGCAAGCAAGATCGACAGAGACAGTATTCGCAAGGCTATTGAAACCTGTGAGCGATATCAGAAAGGCATGAGCCTTTCCGACGTGAGAGTGACAAATCTCAGGATCGGGAAGGGCACGGTCGCCGCTGACGTCACAGTTGTTGACGATGACGGTCATACGAGGAAGCTGCGAAACAGATACGACATTTTCTCATTATGACCGGCAGGTGTCCCGGTCAACTTCCATGATTTGGAAAAACGCGACAGAGAAGAGCATGTCGGCTTATCTTTTCTGAAGCCCTGGTGGTTTCTAAACTTCCACCCCTGTCAAATAAAGTGACGTATGCCGAGACCAAATCAAAGATGAGGTGTACTATGACAAAAGCAACATATCTTGCAAAAGCAGGCAAACCCACTCAGACCTTCTGGAGCACTGCATTTAACGGCCCCCGCACTCTCAAACCCGAGGCGACAAATGTCACGGTCAAGGTCTTTGACTGCGGCTGCAAAGGGATCCATGAGCACAGCCCTTTGTCCAATCACAGGGAATACGACCTCTGCAGGAAGCACCTGTGGCTGAGGAGATTGCCGAGAGAAAGGAACCTCCTTGCGATCGAGTTTTATGCCTAGTGCCTCTAAAAGATCCGCTGATGGACGAGCATGAGCCGATCATCATATCTTTTCACCTGACCATTGTTACGGCGCTCCCGAAGTCGATTACCGCTGCGAGCCATGGAAGCTAAGGCAGTCTCGTTCAGAAACCCTCCCTGACCGCAGCGTAATATGCAAATGAGTAGAGTGTCTCAATTAAGGAGGAAGGGAATGTCACAGCACGTTTTCAATGCAATGCTCAATGGTGAAAAGATCGAGGTCCTGGCTGGGTGGGACCGTCCATTGCAGGGTTTTTTTCTTGTGATCCAGAGAATAGATCCGGGGGATAGACCTATCGGACCATACCTGTTCAGCAATCTCGACATGGGGGAACCGCACCCGAAGTCTTTCGATCATTTCAGAAATGTCCTCGACGAGTTCGGGATAAGGGTCCCCCAGGAGATGGTAGATGAAATAATACGTGACGGGGCTGTGAACAAGGGCAACAAGCGCGTCATCCACGATGTCAGGGACGGGGAACATTATAGGAAGGTTCTCTATGAGGAAGCATCGTGATTCCGTTCATTGAGTCCGTTCCAAGATCATGACGAGAGATACAATTGTTCGCATCACCACTAATCTTTCCAAGGAGGTTTCCATGAAGAAGTCAGTTGTTGTAATCCTCTGCATACTTTTTGCCGTGCAAGCATTTGCCGAGGACACGGCGGTGAAAGAGAAAACTTATGATATCCAGAAGTGCGCCTCACCTGCCGGAACGGTAATGGTAGGCAAGGTCCTTTGCAAGGCAGCCACCTGCAATAAGGAGCAGACCCCTCAGAACGCATTTATTCAGGGCTTGCTCTCCCTGAGCGGCCAGCCGTCCGTGGAGGGTATCGGAGACGGCATGGCCGATATGTTATTGACGGCACTTAAGAAGACCGGATGCGTGGAGATTATGGAGAGGGAGGGGATGGAGCAACTCAAAAAGGAGATGGCCCTCTCAGGTCTATCCATGAATATTACCCCGGCAGATTACATGATCATGGGGTCGGTCAACTCCATCAGGGTCGAAAAGTCCAATACAAACCTCGGCGGAGGCGTCCTTCCGGTTCTTTCCTCCGTCGACGTCAAGAAAACCAGGATCGCCATCTCTTTCGATATCCGTCTTGTCCACGTCCCCACAGGCAAGATTATCTTCACCAATACCTATGAGGGAAATAACGAGAAGACAGGAATCGGCATAGGCGCAGCCGGAGGCTTCAGCGGTTTGGGTTTCGGAGGGATATACAGCTCTCTGAAAGGCACTCCCGTAGAGGAAGTCGCAAGGGATGTCATTATACGGGCGGCCATAGATATCGTAGGGAACATCCAGCACCTTAAGGCGTCCGCCTCGATAGCCCCTCCCGCAAACCAGACTATGCCCTCGCAGGCCGGGATAAAGCCGGAACCATCATTCAAGGATCCGGAACAGAGAGAAGAGAATTAGCCAAGGAGGCATTTTATGAAAAAGCGGATATTGAGCAAAGTATTCAGGATATTATTGGTCGGACTGATGCTCGTGAACTTCGGATGCGCCGCCGCAGTGGGGTCGGCGATCGGATACGGAATCGGGACGATAACCGGGGGGCTTGAGGCCGGAAAAGGGGCCGATACCGACGTCAACTGCCCTTCCTGCATAAAAGTGCAAAACATGGAGGAGGCCAAAAGGATAAGAGGCCAGCTTCGGTGGGATGCCTATTCCAGGGAGCTTCCTCAGCAGCAACCGCCGCAGAATCAATAGGAGTTCGACAGACGCTCTATATTGACAGTTAGGTCATTTGGGTAATATAATAAAGACAAATGACCAGTCAGAAAGGAGAAGGACACATGGAAGCAACGGCACTCAGCGATGATGCGCTTATCAGGAGGGTATTGACCGTTTTCAGCCAGAAAGGCTTGGAGAAAGTGCATGGCGGTGGTAAAAAGCAGATTACATCCGTTATAAAATCAGGTCTTTCTTTCAAGGCAGGAGTCAATGTCAAAGAGCAGCTAGGGCTATCTGATCGGGAAATCGCCGAAACGATAGGTACGAGCGAAAAGACCCTCCAGAGGAGGAAAAAGAAGGGCGAACACTTCACGATGGTAGAGAGCGATCGCCTCTTCCGCATGACCCGCATCTTTGCCTTGGCAAGTGAGGTGCTGAAGAGCGACGATCGTGCAAGGAAATGGCTCCACAGGCCTCAGTTTGGTCTTGGGGGAGAAGTGCCTATCGAGATGATGAAGACGGAGTCCGGAGCCAAGGACGTTGAAGAGCTTCTCTATCGCATTGCCTATGGCGATGTGGCATGATCTCCTGCTATAGACTTGTCATCAAGGATTACGCGGCTTTCGCTCTTACCGGCAATAGCGCTGCCGAACACCCGGGAAGGTGGAATCACAGGGGATACCGCGCGGTATATGCGGCGGAAAGCAGGGCTCTTGCCTCCCTTGAGCTTTACGTGAATCTCGGTGACGAAGACGTGATCAATTTGGAATTCTCGCTGTTTGCGCTCCATATACCTCAGGAGGTCAGAATTACGGATCTAAAACTCAAAGACCTGCCCAATGACTGGAGAAGCATCCCCCCATCCGATTCCACCAGGGATATAGGGACTAAATGGCTTGCAAAAGGGGAGACAGCAGCGCTGACGGTCCCCTCCATTATCATCCCCGAAGAGAAGAATTTCATCCTCAACCCCGGTCACCCGGATTTCCAGAAGATAAAGAAGATCGGTCCTCTGGCTTTCTCCTACGACCCCCGAATAATCAAGCTTTCCTGACAGATTACCCGGCCGAATTACCTCATCTGTTCACAGCCAACAGGTTGTAATCCAATGCTGCCTTTATTATTGGAATATCGGCTGAAAGCCGGCGCAAGGCCGAAAGAATACTTGCCGTGATTGAGATATCCGTTATCACGCCGTTGACAATGCATCGCATAAGCTCCTGGTCAGCTTCTGACAATTCTTAACAATCAGTATCTCCCCGCAGGTCAAGAGTTGCAAAGCAGACATCGGTAGCTTCCCTATTTGTCACTGCACGCCAACCATATCTTGATCTCTTCCATGCGCGATGCAGCCCACCACGGCGATATCTCAGAGCGGCATCAGATACCACCAGTGTTTGCTTAAGAATAATCGGAGAAAGGAAAACGACATGAAGGAACCGGCACAAGGAGGCGTTCGACATGACAGTTTTTTTCGATGAACGGAGATTCATAGCCACAGACGCAACAGAAGAGCAGGCGAGGAAGCTATGGGCCCTTTACAAGAAGACCGGATACGACTCTTGCTGTTGCTTCGCCAGGTACCTGAGGAGCAACGGATTCGAAGCGAGACAATGCAGATGCCCGCTTCAGCCTTTTCTCCCCGATGTTTACTTCGGCGGAAACTGAAGAGGTGAAATATGCCCAGAAAGAAGAAGCTCTACAACAACACGGAGAGCGAGATGAAGACAGTGCTCGAGTCCCGCGGTCTCTGGAGCAGCCGCTTTGTTGAGGAAATAGGGATGAAGTACAAGAAGATGATCGTGCTTCTCGCCGCTCGGTCTCTCCAACTCGGCAGCAGACTCGAGATGGAGGACCTCCTCCAGACCGGATACCTGGCGCTCTACGACGCTCTCGACAGGTACAAGGACGTTAAGAACGGCTCCAAGCTCAGCACCTACTGCTATAACCTCATCAGGTGGCGCATGATTGAGAAAAGCGGACTCGGTGATCAGGAAGCTGTTTCACTCGACGCGCCCGCCATCCCTGCCAATGCGAGCGACGACGATGACCCTCCCTCGATCTGTGAGACGATCCCTTCGCAATTCCCAACGCCTTTCGACGAAGCCCTCGGCAAGGAGATAAGGCATTCCGTTGAGCGCCTTCCCCCGCGCCTTCAGGAGGTCATAAGGATGCGTTATTCAGACGATATGTCTTTCGACGACATCGGTAAGGTCTTCGGTGTGTCAAGGCAGAGGGCCGAGCAGCTGGAAAAGAAAGCCATCTCGCTTCTCAGAAGGAAGCTGGCTGTTTAGGCCTGCCCAAAAGCACAACTCATTAACGAAAGCCTCCATACGTATGTATCGGGCGGGGGCTGTAAAGGAGGTGACCCATGAAATTCAGTATTGACGCAGGCATGCTCAGGAAAACCGGCAGGCTGCTGAGGGTAAGGAAGGACGACAACGAGACGACAATCACCTTCAAAGCGGACCGGGAGACGCAGAGTGTCAGCGTCCTCTTCTTTGACGGAATAAAGAAGGTCTTCATTTCCTTCTCAGCCGAGGTCGGCCAACCAGGCGAGGCGATGATCCTCAACAAGTACTGTCCCCTGCTTGCCTGTCTGGAGGGCGTCGTGACGGTCATGAGCCAAAGAGGCGGCATTTCGCTCACGGACGGCAAAAGCGCCGTATCTATACCCGTCATCAAGGAATTCGAGCGCGTTGTCCCTCCCGCCGACACTCACATAGGGAGCGTGACCGCGGATCTTTCCGAGATAAAGAGACTCTTCAAGAAGGTTCTCTTCGCCTCAAGCGATGAGGAGGTCCACTACGACTACCGTGCGGTCTTTCTTGAGTGCGGCACGGACTACATGCGGGCCGTTGCGTGCGACCGCAGGATAATGGCAATGCACAGTATCGCCAAAGGGACGCCCTACAGCGGGAACTTCCGGCTTCCTACTAGCGGCGCGAGCATAGTGACAGAGGTCGAGGGAGATCTCGCGACACTGTCTTTCTACAGGAACGCCATCGGCATATCGGTAAGCGGCGAGCTCATGATCGACATATACCTACCCGAGTACACGCACAGCTTTCCAGACTACAAAGAGGTGCTGAGGAAGGATTGGAAGACCTTTCTGAGAGGCCCCAGGGAGGAGTTCATGGCGATGCTCGATGGTCCCGCCATCTCGAACGAACTCTCTATCATCTTGGGGTTCAAGGGATACGAGAAACAGCCGGCGAGGTTTTGCCTCAAGGAACCCTTCGGCTGCTCTGTGGAGCATATCTCGAATCTCCAATGGAGCGGTGAAGACCTGAAGATCAAGGTCAACAGGATGTCCTTCAAAAACGCCGTGAAGAACGCGGACGGACAGGTGATAGTCGGGTTCAACAATGAAAAGAGCCCCTTGTCGGTCAGCTCGGAGACCGGAGACTATGTCTGCTATCTCATGCCGTACAGCCCGGCCGAAAGGAGGTGACTCGCACGCGGACATCACATTCTGCTTCACGTATGAGAAAGGAAAGGGAATTCCATGAGAAAGGAGTTGTACCATGAATCCAGGGAGTGATTCGCGTTGACCCTATTAAAGGGTCTTCTCAAGCTCTTCAAGCGGAAAGACGGGAAAATGGAGCCGAGGATGCCAGGGGTATTCGAGATAGACGATAATTATCCCGTATGCCCTGACCCTGACCTCCCTTTCCCGAACCTCAATCCCCTGCAGAGCGCATTCAAAGACAACTATGACCCGACCCTGAACACCGTGGTCGAATCCGGGACAGGCACCGGAAAGACGGCCGTGCATTATATTGCGGCAAGACCTCACCTTGAGGATGGCAAGAGAGTCATCGTCACCGCTCCCACGAGGGAGCTGGTGAAGAACCTCTACCGCGATTCCGTCAAGATATGGGGCGCGAAGATAGTGGGCATCAACACCGGCAGCGACAAGGATGTCGCCGAGAAGTTCTTCATCGTGACCACTCCGGAAGGCTACATAAGCGCCGTGCGGTCCAAGAAGGAATGGTGCAAGGGATCTCTCCTGATCGTCGACGAGGCGCACAACATCATGGAGGCCTCAAGAGGTGGAGATCTCGACGTGGCGATCACGGTTTTTCTTGACCTCGGAGGGACTGTCCTTCTGACGTCCGGCACCTTTCCCTGCAAGAGGGAGCTCGCGCGGATGCTCAAGGCAGACCTGTTCATCTCGAACTACAGGCGAACGAGGCTGACCGTGGAGAAGATTCACGCGCCGGACGACTTCAACGCGGAGCCCGCTCCCAAGAGGCCCCCAAAAAACGTGGCTCCGACACTCAGCGGCCATGTCTACAACAGGGAATCCCTCAGGCTGAACATCCTCAAGGATATCCTCAGGAGGCACGAAGGAACGAGCGTAATCGTTTTCGTTCCGACCAAGGCGATAGGATTCTGCCTCGAGGAGTCCCTCGTCGCTCCTTTCCACTGCGCAGACATAGACGAAAAGGAGAAGGACAGGCTCGTGACCGAGTTCAACAGGGGCAACATCAAGACCATTCTCGCGACAAACACCCTGTCCGAAGGCGTGAACACGCCCGCCGATATCGTTGTCGTCTTCGGAACAAGAAGAGGTTCTTACTATCTCGATACCGTCGAAGTCAACCAGATGTTCGGCAGGGCCGGCAGGGGCAAGGACGAGGCTATTGCCTATCTCATCGGGGACAAGATAGAGCTGTTCCACGCCATGAAGCAGGCGCTGGACAAGACTATGCCTCTGCCCGTGGAGTCCATGACGCTAACCGTGCTTTCGGCGAGGCTCGCGAGCAAGTCGGCCGTCGTGAATATGCTTCGCCGCACCTATGCGGCCACATTCACCACGCTGGAGAAAGCGGAGGAGACCGTCGAGAGGTATTTTCACTTCCTCTCTAGATGCAATATTCTGACCGAAAAAGACGGCCGCTATTCACTGACTAAGGAGGGCGCTCTCCTGGCACGCTATTATATCTCTCCGAGGGCGTACATGAAGTATATCGGGGTCGCCAGGAAGTTGAAGGAGAGCACGGAACTCCAGGACATCGACAAGGGGTGCATACTCGTATCCTGCCTCATCAATTTCGTATCCAACGAGGCGCCTCCGAGGCTGGAAAAAGACATCCAGATGAAGCTGATCCCCCTTGAACTCGACAAGGAGGTGTCCCCTCAGAAGTCCGCCGTGCTGAGACATTGCATAGACAAGCCGTCCGCCATGCCGCCTCCTCTCGTATTTCAACTGAGGGACGTGGACCGGTGGCTCGGAATGCTCGGCGATATCGAAAAGTACGGAATCCGGGAGGAGGCTCACGGGAGGACCTGGCTGCAACTTGCCTGCATGGGTCTCAAGACCTCGGCGGCCAGGAACTCGGGGAAGAAAAAACCTGTCCAGCTGCGCCTTCCCGAAGCCTCGGCGCAAAAGGATTCTGTCCCGCACGATGTGTCGCTTTCGGAAGAGGCGCCGGTCCCCGAGGAAATGGCGGAAACAAGGTGAGCGGTGACGATAACGGGTGGGCGCGGGAGACATGATTTCCCCGCCTGCTCAGCCCCCTAAAGAAATATCCTGAAATCACGAATGGGTTATATCCTCAAGATGGTATCGAATTAGAATCCCGCGCTCGTGTGCATCCGTCCTGTTCCCAAACCGCAACCAACAAGTAATATAGACATGTCAGCAGGACGTGAGATGCGGCAATTGAAAAAACAATCCTGGAGGTGAAGATAGCATGAGGATACGAGGATTTGAGGTGGTTTCCACCTATGAAGGGAAGGGGATCAATCTTCCCAGGAGAAAGACGAAGAAATCGGCTGCGTACGATCTGGAGGCGGCCGAAGACGTAACCGTTCCGCCAGGACCGGGAGGTAAAGCGGTAGTCCAGACAGGGATAAAGGCCTATATGCAGGACGACGAGGTCCTGAAGGTCCATGTCAGAAGCGGCATGTCCTTCAAGAACACCGTGTCTCTCCTGAACGATGTGGGCGTTATCGACGCCGACTACTACAACAACCCCGATAACGAGGGACATATTCTTGTCGGGATCGTCAACCACGCGCATGCGCCCCTGCACATAAAGAAAGGCGAAAGAGTGGCGCAGGCGATATTCGAGAAGTATCTTCTCGCGGACGGAGATGACGCCGAAGGGGAAAGAAACGGTGGAATCGGTTCAACAGGCAAATAGCCATATCAATTCCCGAAGAAAGTCCCGAAGAAAGGAGGACATTTTCCCATGTCAGCAGTTGCAGTGACAGAACAGGACGAGTCGATCGACGACCTGATCCGGTACATCTGGAGCCGCAAATACCGTTACGAAACCGATGACTCCCTCGACGCCACAAAAGAGCGGATAGCGCGCGCTGCGGCCGGTGCGGAGCTGGACTCCGAATCGTGGTCCCGGAAGTTCCTCGGGTTGATGGATGTATTTCTGCCTGGAGGGCGCGCCATAAACTCCCTCGGAACCGACAGGAGGAAGGCGACGTCCTTCAATTGTTTCGTTTCCCAGGTGATCGACGACAGCATGGATGGGATATTCGACAGTCTTCACAAGGCTGCCCTCACGATGCAGGCTGGAGGAGGAGTAGGGTTTGATTTCAGCACCCTCAGGCCGAAGGGCGCGACCGTCAAGGGAGTGGGATCGACATCCTCGGGCCCGATCTCTTTCATGAAGGTATTCGATTCCATGTGCTCGACTATCGCCGCGTCCGGTCATCGCCGAGGAGCCATGATGGCTGTCATGAGGGTCGATCACCCCGACATCGAGGAGTTCGTGACAGCGAAGAGGGGTGAGGAGAACAAGGCCCTTCAGAACTTCAACCTGTCCGTGCTTGTAACGGACAGCTTCATCCAGGCGGTCAGGGAAAACAGGGAGTGGAGCCTCGTCTTCAACGGGCAGGTCCACAGGACGATTGCGGCGAAGGACCTCTGGAACCTGATACTCCAGAACGCATACGACTATGCCGAGCCGGGCGTGCTGTTCATCGACAGAGTGAACGGGTTCAATAATCTCTGGTACGAAGAGAACATAACGAGCACGAATCCCTGCGGCGAGCAGCCTTTACCTCCAAACGGAGCCTGCAATCTCGGATCGCTGAACCTCGCCAAATTCGTCGAGAACCCCTTCACTCCCGAAGCGCGCTTCAACGAGGACCTCTGTGGCGAGAGCGTAGCCCTGGCCGTCAGGTATCTCGACGACGTGATAGAGATTGCGCACATGCCCCTGAGGGAGCAGCTTGAGGAAGTGCGGGGCAAGAGACGGATAGGGCTCGGCATCACCGGTCTCGGGGACGCCCTTTGGATGCTTGGGCTGCAGTACGGCACCCAGGAGTCAGTCGAGTTCTGCAGAAACCTCGGCCGCTTCATGAGGGACACTGCGTACCGGGCGTCCATCGCGCTGGCGGCCGAGAAGGGTGCGTTCCCTCTCCTTGACAAGGACAAATACCTTGCCGGCGCCTTCGTGGACAAGCTGCCGTCCGACATCAAGGATGGCATACGAGAGCACGGCATCCGGAACAGCCATCTCCTTACGATAGCCCCCACAGGGACGACCAGCCTCCTTTGGGGGAACATCTCCTCGGGAGTCGAGCCTATCCTTTACCTTACGGTGGATCGCGAGATCAGGGAGACCGACGACAGGAAGAGGAAGGTCACCGTAGACGATTACGCTTACAGGGTCTGGAAGAGCGTAAACGGCAACGGGAAGGACCCGGAAGTGCTCATCTCCTCACAGATACCCGCCAGGGGCCATATCGACATTATGGCGGCCTTCCAGGAATTCTTCGACGCGTCGATCTCGAAGACGATTGTCTTTGATCCCAATACGAGCTTCGAGGACTTCAGGGACGCCTATCTGTACGCCTATGAAAAGGGACTCAAGGGATGCACGGTGTACCGTGATTCCGGAAAGCTCGGCGCCGTGGTCAAGGCCAAAGACGATGGGTACATCAAACCTATGGAGCTGCCCAAAGAGAGGGTAAAACGGGCTATCCAGGTCGAGATCCCCAATGAAGGAGCCTACGAGGTCGAGGTAACTGTCGTGGAAAACCAGCCCCGCGAGGTCTGGCTGCATGCGCCCCTGGAGCAGAGCGCCGCCGCGCTCATCGAGGCGGTGGTCCGGCTGTCGAGCATCATGTTGCGCTGCAATATCGATCCCAGAGACGTCATGAAGCAGTTGCGAAAAGCGAACATGAGTTACGGGAGCGTCAGCAATCCTCTCGCGTATATCGAAAGGGCTCTTCTCAGGGTGATGGGGTCAGTGGGCGTCAAGGATGCCAGGGTAGGCTCCGGCTCCGGATGCCCTTTATGCGGAGGAGTGGTCGTCATGGAGGAGAGTTGCCTGAAGTGTTCCTCTTGCGACTGGAACAAGTGCAGCTGATGAGGAAGAGGTAGTGTAGGTCTATACCGAACAAATCTGAGATTTATAATCCTACGAAGGGAAAGCGGAGATTCTCCACTTTCCCTTTTTTCATTCAAGGAGGTTGAATTGGGCAACGATGTCATCGGCACGATCAATGCAGAACTCGGCGGATTCAAGGACAAGGGCTACAACATCCCGGGGACCACGGTCATAACGACCAAGCCGCCCTTTTTCAAGCCCGTCATCAGGATAGTCGAGATCGATACCGCCATGGACTCCAGGGGAAAGATCATCGGAAGCGACATATATCCTGTCACAGGCGGGAAGTACGCCTTCACCTTCACCGCCATCAAACGTTTCATCGACGCAGGCAGGATAGAGTTCGATAAGCCGGATATCGACATAAACCCCGAATTCGAGACGGTCACCGCATACGTCAAGGGAAGCCGTTTCGATATCGAGGGAACGGTGAGGGTCCAGAGCGACGGAAAGACGATCAACATACCCGCACGGGAGATCGAGATCACGGAGACGTACAGCAAGAGGGGGGAAGAGCTTGCCAGGAATGAAAAGTGGACGGAGGAGAGGCTGAGACGATACATAGACATGAACGTGAAGTCCTACATGATCCAGCTCAAGAAGTTCGCTGTCGAAAGGGCTATATCCGGGGCTCAGGCCAGGGTCGTGACGAAGCTTCTCGGAATGAAGCAGGCCTATCCATTCGGAGACCTGAAAAAACCGTTCGTCGTCCTCAGCGTCATTCCGGACATAGACATGGAAGACCAGAGGATCAAGGAGGTCGTCACCCTGAACGCGATCGGTCTCAGGGATATCTATTATCCCGCAGGAAGCGCCTTGCCCCATGTACCGCACGCGCATGCAACTGAGCAAAGATGTATAAGATCGGTCTCTTCAGGGACATCTCGGAAGGGCCTGGAGGCGAGGCTCCCGCAGGTGGAGGACTTTCTGGAATTTCCGGTCGACAGGCAGAGGGAGATACTCAGGAAACTGGCCATGACGAAAGGGGTCTCCTCTCCCCTTCCAGTGGAACACATGACGGAGGAAGAAAGGAAATCCTTTTATGAACGGGTCCATGCGGCAGCCTAAGACCGTCATAGCCTTTGACCCGGGATTGACCGACACGGGCGTCGCGGTGGTGAGGGGCGACGCCCTTCTTTTTTCCGGCACGTTGAGACCGAAGGGGAACGGTCTCGCCGAAAGGCTCGGCGATCTGATGGAAATGACGGAGACCCTGTTCGATACATACGGGCCCGAGAAGTGCGAGATCGAAGTTGCCTCACACTTCAGCTATTCACGGTCGAGAGATTCTTGGACCGGAAAGGAACTCAATATCAAGGACCTCATGAAGAACGGCTACGCCACCGCCGTGATCATGGCCGTCGCCGGCAGAAGAACCGTACCCACCGAGGAGAGGAACGCCCACACATGGAAGCTGGTCAGGGGCAGGAATATGGGCAAAGAAGACATGAAGAGGCTTGCCTGTTCCCTCTCTTCCTCCCTGAAGGAAAAGAAACATTTGTCTTCCCACGAGGCCGAGGCCGTCTGCATGGCATTTCTTGGCAGGTAAAAGAGACGGTCTTCATGGCGTATTCAGGAATAACCGTACAAAAGCGGACGAGACGGTAAACCAAGGAGAGGGCGGTAAATCCAAGGAGAATACCGCCCAAGGAGATTGCATATGGAAAACACGGAAATTCTTGAGCAGATGAGGAAGTTGCTCAAGAGCAAGTCTCAGAAGAACTTCCAGGTCGCGGAGACAAACTTCAGGATAGGCAAGGTCCTGTCGGAAGCGGGTGACATAGATGCCGTCGTAAAGGCGCTCACCTCAAGCGGGATCACGGTAAGAGATACATTCCTTTACGACTGCATGAGGGTCTTCAGGACTCTCAAGACCGAAGAGATGCTCAAGGGTCTCAAGGACAAACTGAAAGGGAACCTTACCTGGGGGTTCCTCGTTTACAACTGCACCAAAGCGCCTTCCGGAGAGACGGCCGAGGCGGTCGCCTACTGGGAAGAACGGCTAAGCAGGATCGAAAACGCGCTGACCGACCTCGGCGACATGGCCGACATGTGCGAATTCCTCCCGGAGGCGGTAAGAAGGCAGGTGGAAGGGCTTGCGGTCGGGGTCGGAAACTGCCTCGGGGAAGGCGGCCGAAGAGCCGTGCTCGAAGGACCCGTCAAGATCGGTCATCTCGCTGACCTGCACGTATCCGAAAGCATGCCGTCAGGGGGCAAGATCGTCATAGACCCGCAGACAGGTATGAACGAGAGACTGCTGGACATGCACAGGTGCATATCCTTTGCGGTAGACCGGATGATCAAGGAGAAGTGCAGGGTCGCCCTCATCACGGAGCCCACGGAGACCCACCAGCCGACACCCAACGAAGAGAGATATCTCCTTGCGAGCATCCTCAGGCTGACCGAAAACGGCATCCCGGTGATCGTCGAGCCCGGCAACCACGGCATATCAAAGAACCCTAAGGATTCGAGCGCACTTGCATTTCTGCAGGGAAGACCGAACGTCTTCGTAGTCGAAAGGCCGACGGTTCTTTACCTGGAGGGCAATATCCTGCGCGCTGCTCCATCGGAGAACTGGCCGCAGGCGGACTGCGCCAAGATATTCGTGCTGCCGTTCCCTTCAAGGTCCATCCTGAACGGCAAGTCGGAGGGACTCTCGATAGAAGAGCAGAACAAGGCGGCCTCGGCGGCTCTCAGAACGATAGTCGTGTCATTCAGGGGAGAGATAGACGACAGGGTCCCGAATATCCTCATGGCCCATCTCACGGTAATCGGCGCCACAGGAGCAGAGAACCCCGAGATGACGAAGTACGATCCCCACCTCTATCCCGAGGACCTTGAAGGCTTCGATTATGTCGCCCTCGGACATATCCATATCCATCAGATGGTCGCCGCCAACGCCTATTACGCCGGATCAGTAGACCGGAACGACTTCAACGAGGAAGGAGACGAAAAAGGGTTCATCATAGCATCTTTCGAGGGAAGGACCCCGAGGGCGGAGTTCATCCGGACGCCAGCCCGCGAATTCAGGACCCTCACCACCGACTTCTTCGGCGATCCCGACTGGGAGAGCAAGGTCGACCCTGGTACCATCTACCGGATCAAGGGAGAGGTCTCGAAGGAGGAGCGCGAGGCGCTGAGGCCCTTCATCAACAGGTTTATGGAGATCACGCCGCTTCTTTACAAACTCACGGTAAAGAGGGAGATGCGCGTCAGGGACGATAAGATGACGGAGGACCTCAAGGAAGAGGACGCGATGAGGCGTTATCTTGCGCAGAAGGGCTACGACGAGGAATTCATCAACATCTGCCTTCAGACATTCAACGAATCGGTGGGAGGGCCGGTCGGCAGAGAATCAATCGGTAAAGGAGAAGAAGAGCATGAAACCTTTGCGCTTGAAGCTCAGTAATCTGATGTCCCACAAGAACACTGAGATCGACCTCGCCGGCATCAGGGCCGCCTGTATCCAGGGCGACAACGGCGCAGGCAAAAGCGGTCTCCTCGACGGGATACTCTACGCCCTCTTCGGCCAGACTTCGAGGGGGACCGGGGACAGCCTCGTAAAGATCGGCGAGACAGAGATGAGCGCGGTCTTCGACTTCATCCAGGCCGGTAGGTGCTACCGCGCCTCGCGCAAACGGGTGAGCACCGGCCGCGGCAAAAGCGACATGGCGTTGGGCATCTATAATGGCGGAGGTCCATCCTCCCTGGATGTAATCGCCACCGGGGACGCGGTAACCGGAAGCGTCATGAAGATACTCGGCAGGGACTTCAAGACCTTCACGGCGTCGTCATTCCTCCTTCAGGGACAGCAGGAAAAGATAATCCTTGCCACGCCGAAGGAACGCTTCCAGATCGTGTTCAATATCCTCGGACTCGACAGGTACTCGAAATACAAAGAGGCCTTTACCCGGAGGAAAAACAGGCTGACCGACAAAGTCTCTGTTATCGAGGAGGAAACAGTCCGCCTTGCCGCAGAGATCGGGGATCCCGACGAACTCCTCAAAAGCCGGGAGACCCTCCAACAGACGCTCGTCACCCTCTGCAACGTCATAAGGGAAAAGGAGGCCCTCCTGACCTCGAAATCCTCCGGGATTGCCGTGCTCAGGAGCAAACTCGGGGAATTCGAGGCTGTGGAGAAGGAGATCGCCTCACTGGAGAAGAGCAGGGCCGAGGCGGCGCTGAGGAAAAACGAGATCGAGAGGAAGGCGCCTGCGTTTCCTGATGGGAAGCAATATGAGGGGTACGCTCTCATGGAGAAGCTTTCACTGCAGGAAGCCCTGTCCAGGGTCGCTGAAATTGAAGCGAGCCTCAAGAACTCCGATTCCCTGAAGAAGCAGGCAGAGTCGCTCGAATCCTCCAAGGTATCGCTTCAGAGTGGTATTCAGGATGCGGAACAGAGGGTTGCCCGCTACAGGAAGGTGGTGGACAACAAGGAGAAGATCCTCTCGGTAGTCGAGCAGGAAAAGCAGGAGAAGGATCGGCTCAAGGCGTTGAAAGTCCAGGCTGACAGCCTGCAGAGGCAGCTCGACGACCTGAACGCAGCCGCGAGGAAGGCCTCGGAGATCGAAACCGCCATCGCCGTTTCCGAAGGGAAGATCAAGTCACAGGAAAAAGAGAGACTGGCCAACCTCAAGGCTGCCCAGGAGAGGCTCGCCAATGCGGAAAGGGAGGCCTCCCTGCTCGGAAAGACCGTCTGCAAGGGGGAAGGGGAGTATAGTTCCTGTGTTCTTATCGCGAAGGCAGTTGAGTCGAGGGTCTCGACGCCATCTATTAGAGACGAGATCGAGAAAATGACGAAAAGGCCCGCATACGATGAGGATGCGCAGGTTCAGGCTCTCCGGAAACAGCTTTCGTCCCTGCCCGCGGATGCAAAGCAGCGGGTCGGAGATGTGGAGAAGGATCTCGCTTCACTGAAGGAGGCGATAAAGAACACAGAAGCGAAACTCGATGTCATGTCCACCTGGACCAGGCAGGCGACGGAGATAGAGAACGCCGAGAAGGAGATCTCCGAAGCATCCGCTCTCATCGCTTCCACCAAACTCCAGATAGCCGGCATCGAGAAGCGTATCACCACTGTCCGCGCTGAGGTCTCCGGGCTCGAACCGCTGTCCGGCGAGCTTTCTCTCGTCAGTGTTGTCGCCGAACGCCTCAAGATCGTGGAGAGCACGAAGGCGTTCGACCTGGAAATATCCGCCATCGAGAAGAACCTCGACGAGTTGAGGAAGAAGATATCGGGAGCTGATGCCCTCAGCAGAAATCTCCGTTCTCTGCAGACCGAACTCGATGCCGTCAGGGGTGAACTCGATTGTCTGAAGAAGTCCGAGGCCGATACCTCCAAGGAGTTGTCCATCCTGACCGTAAAGGCCGATGAAATCGAGAAAAACGGCGTAAAGAAGAAGGGATACGAGAAGGAAGTCGAAGGCCTGCGGCGTAATATTCAGATACTGGAGGTGATCGAGGACTTTTGCGAGAAGGTGCCCCTCTTCATCCTGGACAACATTCTCCCTATCGTCGAGGAAGAGGCGAACAAGGTGCTCGACGAGATCAGCTCCACGGGGATGAGGATCGAGTTTCGTACGGAGAAGGTGACGAAGACCACAAAGGCGGTGAGGGACACATTGGACATCATCGTTTCGGACGTTATGGGAGAAAGGCCGATCTGCCAGTACTCGGGCGGAGAGAAGACCAGGCTCGTTCTCGCCCTCACCGTAGGTCTCGCCGAACTCAGTTCGAGAAAGGCGGGCGTCAAGATCAACACCCTCGTCATCGACGAGCCGGCAGGACTCGACGAGAGCGGCCTCAAGGACTTCGGCAGGTGCGTCAACAAGCTGGTCGACGCAGGAATGTTCGAAACCATGCTCGTTGTCGCGCACGACAAGAAGCTGCTGGAGGTATTCGACCAGAAGATCATCGTGACCAAGGACGGCACGTCCAGCAGGGTCGAGGTCCTTGCGTAGAAACGCGGGAGGGGCCTTCCCCTCCCTTGATAATTCAGCAAGATTCACAGGAGGATCAACTATGGAATTCAAGATAGATCAGGGGGAGTTAAGCAGAAAGCTTTCACCTGTACAGGGTATTGTCGAGTGCAAGGGCACCATGCCAGTATTGAGCCATGTCCTTATCAAGTGTGACGGCGGCAGAAGCGGGATTGCGGCCACGGACCTTGCCATAACCGTAGCAGAGCCCCTCGAAGCGACGGTGACACAGGGCGGAGGGGTCTGTGTGCCGGGGAGGAAACTGTTTGAGATTGTAAAGGAGCTTGCGGGAGAGATCTCCTTCAGTCTTACAAAGAATACGCTGAAGATCCAATCCGGAGGGGCGACATACAAGATCGCATGTCTTGACATGACGGAGTTTCCGGCGTGGCCCGCAGTAGAAGACGGAAAGAAACTTACAGTTTCGAAGAAGACACTTGGAGACATCATACGAAAGACGAGCTACGCTGCCGGAGACAATGACGCCCGTTATGTTCTTAATGGGCTGCTTTTTCATGTAAAGGATAAGGCCCTGAACGTAGTGGCCACGGACGGCCACAGGCTTGCGATTGTGCGGGAGACCATTGAGGACAGTGTCGAGGAGACAAAGGTCATAGTGCCGGCAAGGGCCTTAAGGGAACTGAAGAAGTTCCTCTCCGGTGATGGAGAAGTGGATATAACCCTCGGAAAGAACCATACCCTCTTCAGCGCTGACGGAATCCAGTTTATAGCGAGAAATATTGAGGGTGCGTTCCCCGCCTATGAAGGGGTAATACCCGCAGAAAACGACAAGACTGTGGTTGTGGGCAGGGAAGACCTTTACAAGGGGATTAAAAGGGTTTCACTGATGAACCGCCAGACTCATGCCATCAGGATCGAGTTTGCGGAAAAGTTACTGGACCTTTCCGCTTCTCATTCAGATACGGGCGAAGCAAGCGATAAGATCTGTTGCGAATACTCAGGGGACAAGATGACCGTGGGTTTCAATTCGGCATTTCTGATGGAGACATTGAATGCGATTGACAGTGAAAAGGTAACGATTACTCTCAAAAGTGAAATAACCCCGACTGTTCTTTATGCAACCGGCGATGGGAACCACAAAAACGTGATCATGCCCATGAGGATATAAACCGGAAAGGAGGTTTCATGGACATCAGGATTTTGGAAGAGGCCGCTTCGGGAAAGATCAGGGAGCAGACCCCCGAGGAGGCCGAAAAGTTCATGGCCCGGATAAGGACCAACCTTTTCGATCTCCTCTGCCACTCTGACAAGGCCAGGGCGGAGATGCCTGTCGGCCTTGACCTGGACGAATACGGAGGGAAGGAGGCCGTCGAGAGGGCGCTGGGAAAAGCGGTCGTGAACCTTTTGGCCCTTGCCGCGGTCTTCGGAGTGAGGACAGGCGGCGTGATACTCAGGGAGCTCGGATTAACGTCCGAAGCAGGCGGATCGGTTGACGAGACTGAGAAGGCCCCCGGCGACAATGGTTCTTTCTCTCATACGTCAGGCGGCGAAGAGGCGGGGCACGGAGAGAAGAAAACCGTCTCTGCGGACGAACATCAGGGACCTGCGCCAGCTTCGGAAGTTGACGAGGGGAAGGTCGGCGATACCCCTGAATACATGCAGATGTTCGATAAGGCGGGCTCTGGCGAGGAAAGGACCGCTATCTGGAAGAAGATCCAGTTGGATCGGGGTCTCGACAGCAAGACCAGGGCAGAGCTCTATCGATACATGACGGCTCTCAACAAACAGCAGGCTGCAAAATGACGGCGAGGGCTGCCTTCCGACAGAGGTCGGCCCCGCCCGTTACAAACGGAAGGAGGAATTGATGGCAAAAAGACGGCTACCGGACATCGATCCCTTCGGCTATCTCCCCCTCCGCTATGAAGACCGCAGAAAGCACGTCCCCGTGGGACAGTTCAAGAAAGGGGAAAAGGTGCTCTTCAGAGGCTGTCCCGACAAGATCGGGGAAGAAGAGACCTGGACGGGCAAGAAGATGCTCGTCGTCTCCATGATAGGCGACGGTGGCAGCTTCATTGTCAAATACTTCCACTTCACGGACTGGCATCTGAGGAGATTCGAAAGAGGCGGCTACATCAGCATGTGGGGAGCGCCGAAGAAGGAAAAGGATATCTGGACGTTCTATCAGCCCGGGTTCCCCGACGAGATCGGCCTCGTATGCCCTATATACAAAACCCCGAGCGGCGTCGGACAGAAGAGGTTCAGGGACCATGTATGGGAGGCGGCGAGAAAAGGCATGTCCGCGACTTGGGACGAAGTGCCCCCTGAGGTCCTCGCCCGGAGGGACTTTCCTACCATAAGGGAAGCCCTCCAGCAGATCCACCGGCCCTATCAGATCCCCGACGCCCGGCCCTTTACGAGGCTTGCCTACAGGGAGGTCTTCGAGCTGAAGAAAAGGCTGGCCGGAGTCAGGAAACCCGCGGCGCCCGTCATCGAGGCCGACATTCGACCGTTCATAGATAAGCTGCCCTTCGGGCTGACGGACGACCAAATGAAGGCCATCGCCGAAATACTCGAAGACATGTCGACTGGCGCCGCCATGAGACGCATACTCGTCGGAGACGTATCTTCGGGGAAAACGGTCGTAAGCCAGGCCGCGGCATATGCCTGCATGATCTGCGGATACCGAACCCTCGTCCTTACCCCCTCCACGGTTTTGGCCAGGCAGCATTATGAGAAGTTCTCCCAGCTCTTCGGAGAAGAGAAGGTCGGACTCTGCACGGGCAGGGAGAAGACCGGGAATGCAAGAATCATAATCGGCACCCACGCGCTTCTGAACAGAAAGTTCGATGACGTGGGACTGGTGGTCATCGACGAGCAGCACCGGTTCGGCGTTTCACAGAGAACACAGATCGCCCTCGGGGCCCATGCGCTGCAGTTGACGGCGACCCCGATTCCGAGGACGGTAAGTCTCATCTACCAGGGGGCGATAGATATCTCGACCCTCAACTCCCTGCCTTTCAAGCGGGAAGTCATGACGAGGGTGGTATCGAAATCCCATACCACGGAAATACTCTCTAACATCAGGGAAGTCATAGGCGACGGCGGCAAGGCCCTCGTCGTCTATCCCCTGGTCGATGACGAAAAGGGGGAGTACAAGTCGGTCGAATCGTCGAAGGAGTTCTGGGAGAAGGCATTTCCCGACGAGACGCTCTTTGTTCACGGCAAGACCGATGGGAAGGAGGACATCGTATCGGAGTTCAGGACCTCGATGGAAAAGCGGATTCTCGTTGCGACATCCCTGATCGAGACCGGCATCGACATACCGGAGGCGTCGATTCTGATTGTCTCCGGCGCCGAATGCTTCGGCCTCGCGGCCCTGCATCAACTCAGGGGCAGGATCGGCAGGAGGGGCAACAGGTCGTTCTGCTATTTCATGTTCAAGAATCCAGATGCCGAAGAGAGGCTCAAGCTCCTGGAGACGGTCCACGATGGTTTCGAGCTGTCTGAGAAGGACACCGACTCCAGAGGATGGGGCGACACCTTTGGCCGGGAGCAGAGCGGAAACATGTTCAAGCTTCCGAGCGTGAGCATATACAAGAAGGTCGTCGACATGGTGATCGAAGACCTTCAGTCGGAAATGGCTGCAAAATAATATATTACGGAGGACATAAAAGCATGTACAACAAGGTCATCCAGATCGGAAATCTCACCAAGGACCCCGAGCTCCGTTACACACCCCAGGGGACGCCTGTGGCCAACTTCAGGATAGCGGTGACGACGAAGCACAAGAGCGGCGACGGGTATAAGGACGAGACGCTCTTCATCGATGTCGTCGTCTTCGGCAAACAGGCCGAGAACTGCAGCCAGTACCTCGCGAAAGGCAGGAAGGCCCTCGTGGAGGGGAGGCTCCAGGAACGCAGATGGGAGTCAGACGGCCAGCAGCGGAGCAAGATGGAGATCGTAGCCGACTCCGTAAGGTTCATGGGCGGCGGGAAAGGAAATGGATCCGCCTCCGGAGCCCAGCATTCCGAAGAAGCGGTTCCTGAAGAAACGACCGAACTCGAACCGTTCTAAATTCATCGTAAGAGACTGAGAGTAATGTGAGCAAGGTAAGGCCGTGAGAGGGGCAGACCTCCGCGGCCTTGCCTTCCCTTGTTTGTAGTCATGAAATCATGTCGGTGTATTTGCATTATCTGAATAAACATCGCAATTCACTTTACTTTCTTCTTAAATTGCGCGACGAATCTATCGTCAGTATCTCACAGTACTCGAAACTTCAGAGCATCGTGATTATACTGCAGGTTACGAGGGGAAAGCGTTATGGTTGCCAGGTGAGGGGTAAAGGCCCCTCGGAGCCAGCTTGTACCAGATTAAGCCACAACGCCGCCTCCGAGGAGAGCCTTTAATCAATCACAAGGTGAGTTCTATATCCGTCCTTGTTCTACAAGCCTGCGGTAATGCTCGCCAAGTACTGTCAATTTGCATGCTTTGCTCCCCATTGCGGCATGCCACATGTGTGGCGCATCCACTGGAACAACGAGGTTTACACGGTTGTACTTCTGCAGAATTGCAAACTTAGCTGTGTTCACCGGGTTCGGACTCGGGATAGCCGGGTTCTGATTTTCGCGCTCCGGTTCAAACGAGGGGTCGAGGCGAAATTCGAACCCTGAAGATGGGAAGAACTCTGTGATTCGCTGAAGCTCCAGTAGACTTATCGGTGGTTGGACTTTTCGTAAGGATACAAAGCTCTTAACATTGGTTTTGAAGACGGGCCGCTGATCCCAGGGGCCAAGGGACTGGTCGATGTGCGCGTAAACGCTGCCTGGAGTCACTTCTCCTACTAGGTTCCCTGCTGCCCCGTTCAGAGCATCAACAAAAAGCGTTGTGAATACACCGGCGCCGTTCTTCTCGGTCGCATATTGGTCTGCCGTAGATGCAGTAAGGATCGTAGTACCTTCTTTGAGTTCGGCGCTTGCTGGAGCAGAGGGGCGTGACCCCGCAATACCAGAATGGCAGCTATCCAGCACTATGATTCTGTTTCTGGCAGCAGACTGATTTGCAAACGTAAGGATATCTCCCAGCGGAATGCCCTCATCACCTGCCTTGGCATCGCTAGAGACAAGATATCCCCCCGTAGCCTCGATGTGACCATGCCCAGAAAAGTAGAAAAGCGCAGTCTCACCATCACCAGAGAAAAGATCCTGAATATGCTCTTTCAGGTCTGACCGCAAGACTTGCGCAGCGGGTCCAGTTCCCGATAAGAGCTTGACCCCGAAGTTTACAGTGCCGTCGCTGTTTCTTTCCAAGACGCTCTTTACAGAGTGAGCGTCATTGACGCAGCCGTATAGCGGGGAGATGTGCATATAGCAGTTGATTCCGACTACAAGTGCCTTTCGCATAGCTAGTTATCTCCCTCCGCCGATCAGCTTCTTCAAATTGTCCCACGTCCATTTGTAGGTCTTGTCTGATGACTTTGCTGAAGTGGGTTTTGTACAGGTCTTGTCTGCGTAGGCCGCCAAGAGGAAATACGACTTATCCTTCTCCTGAGCAATCGTAAGTTCCGCAGCCACACCGCTTGCCTTATCTGTGTGCTCGCCACAAAGGACAATTACCACGTCGATGTTGTCCATTCGGCGCCTAACCTTGTCCTTCCAGTCACCGGATAGCGGCTCCTTCACCGAGGCGTCTTTAAAGTCGAACGGACTATCAGGTAGTTTTGCCTGTCCGGCGAGCATTATCTTTGCGTCTTCGTCATGATCGTAGTCAAAACTGATGAAAACTCTTTTCTTTGTGGCCATGTATAGTCTCCTTCTTTGGCTTATGTTTTTACTTCCTTGTAAAGACATAAACAATAGGGATTCATAAAAATAGGGTAGGTCCCGACCCCTGCCGTTACCTTGACGATTCCAGACCGGGTAGGTTAGATTAGAGTAAGATCATCGTGCGTTACCTCCTGTCAAGAAAAATCCTTGACAAGAGATTAGGCCGATGATAAGATTCCTTCAAGCAATCAGGGGAATCCGGGACTTTCATCGACCCGCTCTCACTGTCAAGTGGGACGCAGAGAAAGAGTCTCCGCACCCCTTTATGAAGCCGGGACGCTCTGCCAGGAGCTGTCTCGGCTTTCTTTCTTATAGATTTTCTTGTATTAGTCGAAAGCATTTTACCGATTAAACCACAACCAGGGCAAGAATAGCATTCCATAGAACTTTTCATTTCTCTATCCTTTTGCTGTGAAAAATAGAACGCAAAGCTGGCCCCTCATTTTGCCTCAGCTTTTAGTTTATCTTGAAGTTTCTTGATTGAGCTTATGCCCTTTTCGTCCCTTAATTCTTCAGCCATTCTGCCTGCAAGTATCATTGCTGCGCGGTTTCCAGACATTCCGGCGACACTTTTATCCCCGGTCGCTGTCTTCCTCCAGTCGAATGTGTCGCGAATCTGCTGCAGATATGCTTCCATGGCATCAGCGTCAACTTCACCCTTTGGTAGACACCTATCAATAATTGTTCCTCCAAGAAAAGATAAGCTCCAAACCCCGACGTTCTTTAACAGAAGATATTCCTTAGGACGTGACCATTCTTCAGCAAAAACTGTTTTTATCGCATTCCAATAATTTCGGACGATAACATATTGTGCTTCCGGATCCGTAAGATCATGTATATATTGGCTCTTGGACAAAAGCTTATTTGTACCGCTCTTGATGCTAACAAAATTAACCTGCCTCGTTAAGCCTTGACTCCGCGAACCTTGTTTCGACCCGCCATGATGGATAAGTCCATGCCACGGTGATTTAGGATCTTCAGAAAGTCGTTTGGCGATCCATCTGTCAAGATGATCTTTAATTTCCTGTTCCTCCGCAGTTAACCTACTCTGCATGATATCTAAGTGAGATGTATTCAGCCCTTTCTGATTACTATTAATATCAACAAAAATGGAACGCTCCTGATCACGGGTTAGGCCGACGTGAATTTGGAAGGGCACGTTGCTAAGTATAGGGTCTCGCCGGTCATCTCCAGCTGCATAAAAGAGTCGATGGTTGCCGTCCACACGACTTACATGCACTTTGTTGAGTTGTATTTTGGAAAGATCAAAAGATAATCTAACCTCAATGGACTCCTTATCAGCGCCTTCTCTTTCCTCTATCTCCACAAAATTTTTGTCTCGAACATTCAGCACTACTTCTGGATAAGCACGGGGGAAACGCTTATCTGCAGGTCGCGTTGCATATTCGTAAGCATCACTTGCATGCTTAGGCGAAAGATCGCGCTGAAGGCCGCTGGGATTACTGACTTGATCAAAAACATCGGGTTGCGAAATGAGTGACAGGTGTGCAAGCGGTGCGTGCCCCCTGTAACAGATAGTATCAAGATTATCAGACTTAAAAGCAACTAATTCAACCACTTTAACACCACTTAGCTTAGCCATTCTTGATCCTCCTCCTTGTCCAAAAAAGTGAGCTATCTCATCTCATAAGATATACTATACCTCTCACATTTGCAATGTCAAGTATCTTTCTTGAGTTATGATATCTCACAAGTAGTTTTTTCCCTCTTCCGTCATGAGGTTATCAAGGGTCGCAAGACCTCGCTTACATCATATAAGGTGCATATACCGGCGCCATTCCGCCTAATAACGGCCTGTTCCGGAGCTCTTCCCGTGAACTTCGGAAGGGAAAGACACTTCGGCGCACGGAAAACTGACAGGCATATTTGATGCTAAGAATCAGAAGGTTTCCCTCGGAAACCAAGGGTCTTATTGAAATGTCCGTGGTGTTCGTTATCAGGTGATATTAATGCCGACTTTGACCGGACTTACACTGGTCTTGTGAACCTGCATTTCGGAAACGTACTGCATCCGAGAAACGGATCTCCCGTTGAGTTTCCTTTCTTCGCCACTCTTCGCACAAGTTCCGCCCCGCAACGGGGGCATGTAGTCGTGGATTCGTGGCGGTCGCGTAACGAAGCAAGATGTACTTGTTTAGTGAGTGACCTGTCTTTCCTTAGAGCGATTAAACGCCCTTCTATATCTGCAACTTGCTGTGTAGTAAGACATGCGATGTTGAAGCTTTGAACATAAGGGATGAGACCGCCGTTTAACACATTTGAAGGCATCGGGGTCTTGAATTTGCAATTCCCTATAAAAAAAACCACAGGCCTGAAGATTTTTTCCTCAATGTGCAAATAATCCATCAAGCACCGCACATGTCTGTAATTCTGCTTCATTGGATTTTGGAAATGTCTTTTCTTCCCATAAATGGACTGGGTCCATTTATCGTTTTCAGGAGATCCAAAAATCCAGCCTTTCATATTCTTGGTCTCCAGAACGAAAATGCCATACGCAGAAATCAGCACATGATCGATCTGAGTCGTGCCGTTCAGCGACGGCACAATCAGGTTGTCAATTCTGCGGTATTTGTCCGCGTCCAAAAAAGTCCACATTCCGGCTGAGGTAATTTTTTCGCCGAACCATCCCTTCACCACCGGGAGCTTCAGGAAACTCAAGACGGCAGTAAGAATGACCACCAGCAAAATAGCTGTCAACATGACTTAGGATAAGACATCGAGGAGCAATTGTAAATAAGCGTAATTAGGGAGCCGAAGATCGCAATACGAGGGGGTTTTGATTAGCATCAGTCACAATAAGTCTTTACTAAGACTGACGATAGGATGGGAAAGCGCTCTGTGGCGTTGCCCGCGCTTCTTGACCGGGAGATGCGTAAAGCGCAATAATATCGATCAAATTCCAGAAAAAGGAGGCCCCTTCATGACCAGTATTGCAAGACTCCTAAAGGAGACGATCGAGCGTACCGCCAAGAAGCAGGTGCGGTCTGAAACGGAGGCGCTCAGGAAGGCGTCGGCCCGTAATAGAAAGACTATAGCTGACCTCGGCAGCCGCCTGAAAGAGATGGAACGGGAGCTCGCATCGATCCGGAGACAGATGTCATCGGCTCTCCCTGACGACGGCAAATACGATTCTGACAATCATAGGTTCTCGGCAAAGGGTCTCCAGTCCCTGAGGAAGAAGTTGGCGCTATCCAAAAAGGAATGCGGCATGCTCATCGGAGTCTCCGGTCGCATGATAGGGACATGGGAGAGCGGTCAGACGCGACCCACAGGAGAACAGGTCAGGAGTATCGCGGCCATCCGGAATATGGGAAAGCGTGAGGCGCAGATGCGCCTGGAAGAAAAGGTCAGCACGTAGTGGCGACGGTGGGCTTGCCATGGGGAGGTGAGTAACCATGCCAGGAAGTTACGCGCACCTGACGATGGTCGGTGAGGCAAGGGCAAAAAAAGAACTCAAGAAGATTCACGGCTTCCCTCGTGAAGGAATCGAGGCTGCCGGCCTTTATTTGAAATTTCTCGAACTCGGGGCTGTGAGCCCTGATTATCCTTATCTTGACATTACCTCAACGGACTCCAAGAAATGGGCTGACGCTATGCACTATACGCACACAGGGGATACTGTTTATGCTGCAGCCGAACTCGTCAGGGTGCTGCCCGAGGGAGAAGGCAAGATGAAGTGCCTTGCATGGCTCATGGGCTTCACAGGGCATGTGGTCGGTGATATGTGTATCCATCCGGTAGTTGAGCTCAAGGTCGGACCCTACGAGAATTTCGCTAAGGACCACAGACGGTGTGAAATGCACCAGGATGCCTTTATTTTTCCTCGATTGGGGCTTGGAATGCCTCAGACCGCTGAACACATTCGGGCCACTATACTGAAGTGCGGCAGCGCTGAAGATCCCAATAAACTTGACCCCTCTGTGAAGGGCATATGGGAAAGGCTTCTGCGTCAGGTCCATCCTGGGCTATTCAACGCAGAACCGCCTGAGATCGACACCTGGCATCATAAATGTTACGTGATCCTGGAAAAACTCCTTCCCACATCAAGCAGCTTGTTACCATGCGCTCGCCATGTATGTGACGGGCTGGGTCTTATCTATCCTGAGACCGACAAGGTCGACAAAGGGTTTGTCGAAAACCTGATGGTTCCTGCTCCGGCAGGCATAGACCGACGGATGCACTATGACGATGTCTTCGACATTGCTGTAGGAAAGGTCAGACTCGCATGGCGCGACGTTCTTCGTCATGCTCTCGGAATCGAGGAACTCACATCCTTTCGCGGTGGCGAATGGAACCTTGACACTGGCAGGGACTTGTCGGCTGAGAATGCCCTGGTATTCTGGGAGGTGGCATGATGAAAACACTCTGCATCATGATTTTATGCGCCACACTGGTGGTCGGATGCGTTACGGCACCCGTTGACCCGCACCAGAAGACTATCGCCTCTCTTGATGATTCTATTTACGCGCTTTCTGCTGCCATAGATGTCGTAGTCGACACCCTTCCGCCAGATTCACGCGACGACCAAATTATCAGTGTTGTAACAGCGAAAGATCCGTCTCTCACTGCTCCTTTTGCAGGATATACACTTAAGGCCGAAATCCAGGACGGTACGGGAGTGATTTTGCTGTGCGACAAGGATGCCCACGTCGCCTATATTGAGGATGTTACTTGCACACCGCGGATTGATACGCTGCGACCCACCGGGTCTCCGTGCTTATTCTTTCTCGATGTAAAGAAGGTCTGTACTGAGATTCAAAGAAACAAGTGAGATGCAATGTGTTATTAAAACTTGAGCTTGAAGGGCTTTCCTGGACAACACGGGATATGTCAAAACTCTTCAGGTAAATTTTGCATAATTTAGCGAAATTATATTTCGGGAGGGCCTGGATATGAAACAGAACCGCGCTGCAATTCTCTTTTTTCTTGTTTTCGCCTTTATAAGTTGCATTCCGATTAGCTCTTTTGCTGAGCAGGTTACCACAAGTGATCGAGTTGAATCGGGTGTAAATATTCGGGAAGCGGCTTCCTCGAACGGGCCGGTGATCGGAGTCCTATCCAAAGGGGACAAGTTGAAGTTTGTGGAATCGGTTCCCTATTGGCATAAGGTTCTCTTGAATGATGGGAGAGAAGGATATGTAAGCAAAAGCTGGACTGTTCTTATACCGGATTCACCGGAGAGTCCAAGTTCAATCCCCTTTGCTGTTCATTTTGTGGATGTTGGAACCGGCGATGCGATCATAATCGACATGGGCGACAAGGAAATTGTGATCGACGGCGGTGAATCGACAACTGTTTTAGCCGATTATGTCAAGAGAGTGGGATTGATAGATGGTCCCATAGAATTGGTGGTTGTGACCCATGGGGATTCGGACCACTGGAAAGGATTGGCAAGACTGCTTGGGACCGACGGGGTACTTGATGCCCCATATGCCGCTTTGGAATTTTGGGAACCGGGTTATGACCGGGACTGTAATTCTTCCTCCGATACAGGAAGGGCTTCGTATCTTGACTTCATCAACAGCGTGAAAACCAAAGTTCCTGCAGGTGGATTTAAAAGACCGCTGGAACATTTTCATGCTCCGGCTGTGACATCGAACAATCCACAATCAATCACGTTGAATACCATTTCCCACGCAAAGATTACCGTACTTCATACTGATTCCACTCCATCCGGTAACAGCTGTTCCTATCAAATAAACAATGCCGCTATTGTGATGAAAGTCGAGATAGATGGAATAAAGTTTCTGTTTACCGGCGATGCCAATGGCAAGGAACGGGATGAAAACTCGCCGGGAACGCCGAAATACGTTGAAAAGCTTTTGCTCGATTTGGAACGGAATAATCCCGGCTTGCTAAAGGCGGACGTTCTAAAAGTGCCGCACCACGGAAGCGAGACGGCGAGCACCCAGGCATATATTGATGCCGTCAATCCCAAATACGCTATCATTTCCGCAAGCACAAGGCATCACCTCCCAAAGGATACAGTCATCAACCGCTATACAAACAGCCAGCGAGTAATTCTCCGAACCGACACTAATAGAGAAAGTAACAAAGATCATATTGTGTGTGCTAAGAGAGAGGGACAGGTTTACTGCAATTATGCTGACATATATGAATAAGGATGCACTGGCGATATGTATCGCCAATTAATTCCTTGATCCGCATCGGCACATGTTCATGGACTGAAAAAAGCCTTATCCAGAGCGGTGAATTTTATCCGAAAAACGTCAAAACCGCAGAATCCCGGTTAAAATTTTACGCCGAGCATTTCAACGTCGTCGAAGTGGATTCCACGTACTACGCTATCCCCACAAAGAGCAACGCCTACCTGTGGGCTGACAGGACGCCAAAGGACTTTCTTTTCCATATCAAGGTGTACGGCGCATTGACTGGCCATGCCGTCGATCCCAGGACATTGCCCCCGGATGTCCGCAACGAACTTCCCGGGAAGGACAAGGGGCTGAAGCAGGTCTGGGTGAAAGAGCCGGAACTCGTTCGAGCCATCACGGATAAGTTCATGGAAGCACTGCATCCCCTCGTGAGCGCCGGGAAGCTGGGCGTTATGGTGTTCCAGTTTCCCCCTTGGTTCACGTACAAATCCGAAAATCTTGATTTTATTCTGAAGCGCAAGGGATTGATTGGTAGATACCGAATGGCAGCCGAATTCCGCCACGGGAGCTGGTATGCTTCTGATGTGCGGGAAAAGGTCTTTCATTTCCTGCGCAAGAACCAGATTATCCATGTCGTGGCGGACGAACCCCAATACGGGACGCTTGCAACCGTTCCTTTCGTGCCCCAAACAACTGCGGATATGGCGTATTATCGGTTCCATGGAAGAAATAAGGAGAACTGGCTAAAGAAGGGCTTGGAGACGTCACTTAGATACGCATACGAGTATTCAGACAAGGAACTGATGGAGTTTATTCCTCACATAGAGACTTCGGCGAAGATGGCGACGGAGACGCATGTGATGTTCAACAACTGCCATGGAGGATATGCCATGAGAAACGCGCAGAAGATGAAAGTGATGTGTGGCTGAGGGATGCACATTCTAATCTGCCGCCCTTGAAAAGCCGAGTCGACCCCATATTCCCCAGTAACAAAAACCTATTGTTGATTTCCCTTTGAATCCTCAATCAGACAGTCTCCCCGCCAGAGGCAGCTTGTCTGATCACACTCTCCTGACAATCCAGAACCGAAGCAATCGTTATTGCCTTCTGCTCTTTGGATCGTTCGTATAAGCTCCGCCTTTTTCATCTTTCCTGCCATAACGGCCCTCTGGCGGGCAATCGCCACAATTTCTTGCATCTTCATGATCAAACCTTCCTTTCTTTGAGACTATTTCGTATATATCAAACAACGAGTGAATTGTCAAACCCGCAATGGTATCCATCGCAATGACCAATTATACAATTTGAAAGTCGATTTTCTCGCGCACAGCTCCTTGATCGGGGATTTCTGCTGGAAGCTGTGGAGTGAAGAAGGAATCTATTCTAAGAAAGGAGGAGTAAGACGATGCACAACGCAAATACCCCATTTACCATGTCAATCCTTCGGGATGCATGGGAGGAGACGGGTCCGACCGAAGACCCCAAAGCCAGGCTGCAAACGCATATCAGAATCAACGGGCTCGACATGCATCTGGAGGCAATCGAGGTCAAGGAGAAGATGCGCCAGGGATTCCCCTGCCAGATGCCCAAAGCCGGTGAGTACGAAGATTCGTTCGATCATCTGGTGGAATTCGCCGGCAGCGTTCCGTTTGAAACAGTCAAAATCGGCAGGCGGGAATACTGTCTGTTCGCAACGCCGTACTGCACGTAGGAGGTTGCCATGCCCGAATATTGTGTCACATGGGAATGCAAGTTCACGAAGACCGTCGAGGCCCCGTCTCAAGACGAAGCGGTGAAGATCATCGAGGATCTCGATTGCGCGACGGATGGAGAATACTGCCCGGGCAGCTTCGAGATACTCAGTATCGAGAAGCTATTAGGTGAGAAAGGAGAAGTAGAATGAAATTCACGGCAGAAATTCCTGACGATTTCGTTCCGAAAGACCCTGTCGGCGTCGTATACGCTCTCAGGGACGCGCTTGAGTTCGCGGAAATACCCACTGTCATCGAGGAACTGATAGAAAGGGCAGGCATTCACCAGATTCTCGATTGCAGCACCGTTCACGTAAGGCCCGCAGACATGGATCTGCTAGGCGAAGTCCCTGGCCAGGGAAGAAGCACCGAGGTCCTGGCATATCCCAACGAGTACGGCGCCTTCGTGTACGTCCCGTCGCCTCCTGAAATCGCCGAGGACTTCAAGAACAAGGAAGAGTACCTCGCTAACTTGCGCTCCGACGGCTTCTCGGAATCGTTCGTCAAGGTCCTGGAGTTCGCGGCAAGCAAGAACTGTATCTGGATAAAGTTCGACGGGGACGGGCATATATGGGAGGAACTCGACAAAAGAGAGGAGGATTGGAGATGACAAGGGTCCTGATCGAAGTGAGCGGAGGGCTGGTCACGAACATTATGGTGGACGGGGAGGTCATGGTCAATGTTATCGACCACGACAGCCTCGATCCGGAAGACCTGCCGGAGGATCTGAGCGAAGAAGTTGAGATAGATGCTGTTCGTGAGTTCCAGTCTCCGGACGAGATAAGAACGCCCGATGCCCTCGATGCCTACATTGAAGATATTATCGACCGATACAGAACAAGGGAGAATCCATGAAAACCGGAGACATCATCAACGAAGGGCCCTTTGCAGGCTTCGAGGTCATCGACACTTACAGCCGTGCCGAGGCGATCGCTGACGGAGTCCTGGTAGACGTGACCGATACGGCCCGTGAGGCCGGCATACTTTTCCCCGTAGCAGTCACGAGATCGGTATTGGAGGAATACATCGAGCCGTCCTCTCATGACAGCGAGAAGTGGGGACAGGATCTCATGGGCAGGTTATGGGACACCGTCTGGATGCTCCGTATAGCGATCAGAGGAAGGAAACAGTCGGAGGACCGCAGGCGGACCCCGGCAAGCTCAATTTCGAAGTCTACTACCGCCTGCAGGGACACCTTCGCTGGATACCTCTCAAGGCCCTGTGCGGTCCGGGTGACGACGGTTCTCCCGTTATCACCATAATGCTCCCTGAAGAGGACTGATTATCCGAGCCAGGGAGGCGAACCCGCCTACCAGAAAAAACATCTCGCCGTTTATCACGTCACCGGAGGTTCAGTATGATCATCTGTCTATACAGATCAAGATTGCCTGTGTCATTTACTTTCTGCGGGACTTCAAGCCGATAGGATGACCCTTCTAAGCTGTCACGAGTTCAGCGAAATCGAAAAGATCATGGAGAAGACCGCCGAAAGCATCTATGCAGGCGGCAGGCTCAATCAGGTAATGGGTGGTTTCAGTGAAGCCGAGGTTGTCTGCTCCACAGACGCCAACTTGTACTTCAGGGTCAGGTTTGGGGTCTCAAACGAATTTGAGAAGGATGTCCACTCCACTCTCTTTGTCGTGGATCGCAAGACATTCCTTTTCAGCTCTGTCCTGGGCCCTATCGCAGTTTCCAAAGGAAGCAGGCAGTTTTCGGCATAAGCAGCAAAGGGCAAGGCTTCTGTAGCAGAAACCACTGAATGATCGGAGGAATATATGGTCGAAATCTACTATGACGACCTCAATGAAGAAGGCCGGAAGAAGGTACTGGATGAGTTCGGAGTCGAGTCTCCGGGCGACATGAACTGGGATATCGTCCCGGTGTTCGTACTTGAGTACGAGGAAAAAGACAAAGATGACTTAGACAAAGGACACTGCGCGTGCGGTAGCGATATAGACGTGCAGTCAACGTACTGCGGCAGCTTCTGCCCGGAGTGCCTCAAGGAACACGTAAGAGGATGCGATATTTGCAGGAAGGACTTCGCATGAAGATCGGTCTGTCTGAGTCAGCGCATCTTTTCTGCAGATCGACCGTGGCAATGACGGTGAAGGAGGAGAAATGCCCGATAGCGAGCAAGACAACCAAGACGAGAAATGTTCAGAGACGCCGGAGTTCGATGTGGGAGACGAAGTGGAACTTCTGACGTGGCGAATCTTCGGAACCAAGGGAACGATCACAAGCAAACACAGCTCTATCTTTCGACATCCCTTCCATGTCAGAACCGACCGTGGATATACCGTCGGGGTCTTCCCTCATGAAATTAGACACGCCGTCTCGGAAGCAGCGACAACGGCAGAGGAGCAGTCAGCCCTATCGATAGGGACGAAGAGTAACAAGAAAAGGAGGCATGGATGACAAAGGAAGCGTTTCGGTCATTCGTGGAGGAGGCGAAAAGGAAAGGGTTCACGCACGTAAGCACCTTAGCGGGTCCCGTGCCTTTGGATAGCTGGAGTCCCTACGGCGCCTTCTCTGTCAACGAGGGAATCGAGAAGTACTTCGATTTCACCTGGATCGATGAGTTCCACGCCAGAGACGGCGAGCCTTCGGACAAATTTCCTGCCGGAGTATGGGAGTTTCTGACCATCGAGGAGCCTTAAAAGTAACTGACGATAGAGGGGGATCACAGGGCTTCGGGACTTTCCGTTCCGAGGCCTTTTTCTTTTCCCCACAATGCGTAGAAAGGAGAACCGGTTTGCCAAGAGACGAAAACATTTACGTGAGAACCTACTTTCGGGTGGAGTCCGGCTATGTCTGGGGGCAGGGCATGCCCGAAGAAAAATGCTGGGCGTTTTACTTCGAAATAGTAAGGATTCTCGATGCCATCGGTTTCAAGAACTGGAAGAAATCAGGCAGCGGAAGTTGCTTCGAGGGCTTCAGGGGATCCTGCGAGAGTCTGTACTGTCACCCCCAGGATCTTGTGGGATGGGTTAAGAAGGACAAGGTGGAGGAGATAGCCGACGTCCTGAGAAAAGGCGCCACATTCAAGCTCTATCGCGTGGACACCTACGAGGATGCTTACAACTACACGGTTGAGGAACTGAAGGCGGCCCTCCCGGAAAGAAAAGAAGAACTGGAAGGACAGCTGCTCGAACGCTTCAGGACCCCGCGGAGAAACCTCTTCAAGTTCCCGGATCTGGACATCAGAACGGGGCTTGCCTACTTCTCGCATAGGGGCGAACTGCGGCAGGTGGAGAGCCTTTTCATACAAAGCACCTTCGAGGAACTGGTCTCGTGCGGGAAGATAGCCAGGGCGGAAAAGGACGGCAGGCCTGTATACAGGACCGCCATACCCTTGCCCGGCGTGGCCGGAAAGAAAAAGCTTCTATTGGATCCCACGGGCAGCGAACCGCTTTTCGGAGAGAAGGAAGAGGAGGTAAAAGAATGCCGGGTTTAGCAATAGAGGCAGAAAACTGCCCCTCCCAGGCTACGAGTCCGAAGGCCGCAGGTCCGGCAGTGAAGGGCAACGGAAAACGGCGCGCCAGGGAGGACGCAGGTCAGTTGAGCTTCGAGGATCTCTTGTGGTCCGTGCCTGAGACTCCCTGCGTTGTTGATCAGACGCCGCCGATACCCGTTGTGGCCGACGATGACCGCCCTACAATCGGAAATTACCGCATAACGGACAGGGACCAGCTCGGGAAGGGGAACCAGAAGGCAAAGTTCAGGGACAACATCAGGGCGATCGAGCTGCTAAGAAAGCTGGAGACAGAGGGTCGCACCGCAACGCATGAAGAGCAGGCGGTTCTGGTGAAATACACCGGCTGGGGCGGGATGCCGCAGGCCTTCGATTACGCCAACAGTTCATGGGAGAAGGAATACGAGGAACTCGAAAGAATTCTTACAGAGGAGGAATACGACTCGGCCAGGGCCAGCACTCTCAATGCCCACTACACGTCCCCTGACGTCATACGGTTCATTTACGCGGTCCTCGGAAGGATGGGGTTCAAGGTAGGCAGGGTTCTGGAGCCTTCCCTGGGGATAGGGTATTTCCTGTGCCTTATGCCCGAGGAGATGCTCTCAAACAGCAGACTTTCGGGAATAGAGCTCGATTCCGTCTCGGGAAGGATCGCCAAACAGCTCTGCCCGGACGCGGACATAAGGGTCATGGGCTTCGAGAACGCCCGTTTCCCGATGAACTTCTTTGACCTGGTCCTGTCCAATGTTCCCTTCGGGGACTACAAGCTCCACGATCCGCTCTACCGGAAGCACAAGTTCAGCATCCACGAGTATTTCTTCGCGAAGTCGCTCGATCTCGTCCGGCCCGGAGGTATCGTCGCCTTCATAACAAGCCGGTACCTCATGGACAGGACTGATTCCCACGTCAGGAAATACATCTACGAGAGGGCGGACCTTCTCGGGGCTGTCAGGCTTCCATGCACCGCCTTCAAGGAGATCGCGAACACCGAGGTCACAAGCGACATCGTGTTCCTGCAGAAAAGGGAAGAGGGCGGCATACCGGGCGACGGAGACTGGCTGGAGGCGGTCCCCTGTGAGATCGGTGATGCCGAGGACGCTCATATCAACGAGTACTTCGTTAAGAACCCCCATATGATGCTCGGGAAGCCGGCGTGGGAATGCGGGATGTACGGCAGATACGACCTGAGTCTCAAGCCCGACGAGAGAGATCTGCCCGAGGCGCTCGCCGGAGTGCTTCACCTTTTCCCATCGGATATCTTCAATGCAGAAGTGGAACTTCCACTGTCGAGCACCGAGAGGGCCATCCCCTCGCCCGACAGTGTGAAGGAGGGGGCCTTTGTCGTCCACGAAGGCAGGCTTTACAGAAACATCGGGGGCTCGCTTGTCCTTCAGGAATTGCCCGCGACAACGGCGAAGCGGATCGAGAAGATGGTGCGGTTGCGCGACACCGCCAGGCAGCTCCTCCATGACGAGATGACGACGGAGGATGACGCGGGCATCGATTTCGTGAGAATCCAGCTGAATTCGGCCTACGACCGGTTCGTAAAGGAGTTCGGTTATATCAATTCCAGAAGCAACAAGTCGGCCTTTTCAGAGGACCCTGACTATCCCCTGCTGCTGTCCCTTGAGCTCTACGATGAAGAATCGAAGAAGGCCGAGAAGGCGGAGGTATTCTCGCGCAGGGTGATCCACCCGGTCAGGAAGGTGGAGAGTGTGGAGACCGTGGAGGAGGCCTTCCTCGTAACGCTGAACGAGCTGGGCAGGGTCGATTTCGACAGGATGTCCGCTCTGACGGGGAAAAGCGAACCCGAAATCCGGGACGAGCTCGAAGGGTTGATATTCAGGAACCCCGAGGACGGATGGGAACCGGCAGATCAGTACCTGAGCGGAAACGTGCGGAAGAAGCTGGATACAGCCGAACTCGCGGCCGCGACAGACCCCGATTTCCGAAAGAACGTAGAGGCGCTCAGGGCGGTCCAGCCGAAGGAGATCGATTTCACGGAGATTCGCGCGAATCTTGGTGCGTCGTGGATACCGGCGAAGGACGTCGAGGTCTTCATCAACGAGCTGATCGACGTGAAGGACGCCTGCGAGGTGGCCTACTCGCCCGTCATAGGCACCTGGACCGTCGAAGTCGATTCGTATAAGAGATGGGAGGTCAACGACAGCGTCAATAACACCACCAAGTGGGGGACCGCCCGGTGTAACGCAGTCACCCTTATCAGAGATGCCCTTAACAACCGGATGTCCACGGTCAGAGATTACGAGGACGAAAAGCCCGTGATCAACGAAAAGGAGACGGAGGCGGCGAGGGAGAAGCAGCTGCTCGTGAGGGAACACTTCAAGGAGTGGCTGTGGAAAGACCCGGAAAGGAGGGAGCGCCTCGCCAGAGTCTATAACGCCACTTTCAACTGTCTGCGGGCCCGCACGTTCGACGGCTTGCATCTGAACCTCCCGGGGATGTCGACCCATCTGACCTTGATGAAGCACCAGAAGGACGCGACCTGGAGAATCATCCAGACAGGGACCACGCTCATCGACCATATTGTGGGAGCCGGCAAGTCGTTTGTGATGATAGCGTCGGCCATGGAGATGAGACGGCTCGGTCTGGTCTCGAAGGCGATGATAACAGTGCCGAACCATCTCCTTGAGCAGTGGGGGGCGATGTTCCTGAGGCTATACCCCATGGCTAACGTCCTGATCGCGGGCCATGACGATTTCACTCCCGCAAAGCGGAAGGCCTTCTTGGGTAAGATCGCTCTCAACCACTGGGACGCGGTGATCATAGCCCACAGCAGTTTCGAGAAGATCCCGCTGTCCGCGGCCGTTATCGCGTCGCACATGGAAGGGCGGATAAGGGAACTCGAAGAAGCGATCCTTTCGGTGAGGGAGGAGAATTCGGGCAGCAGGATCGTGAAGGAGCTCGAGAAGGCGAAGAAGAGGCTCGCTGAAAAATTACAGGAGCGCCTGAACGAGGCTGCGAAGGACGACGGTCTGACGTTTGAGGAGCTCGGTGTGGACATGCTGTTTGTTGACGAGGCCGACCTCTTCAAGAACCTCTTCATCGTGACGAAGATGTCCAGAATCGCGGGACTCCCCAACGCTGACAGCAAAAGGGCCTTCGACCTCAGCATGAAGAGCCAGTGGCTTCTGAGACGGAGAAAGCCCGTCGTCTTCGCAACCGGCACCCCTGTCTCGAATACCATCGCCGAGATGTACACCATGCAGCGCTACCAACAGCCGGAGATGCTCGTGGAGCATAACATCAGCCACTTCGATTCCTGGGCCGCGACCTTCGGGGAAGTAGTCACTTCGCTTGAGATAGCACCCGATGGCGCCGGCTACAGGATGAGGAGCAGATTCGCCCGGTTCGTGAACGTCCCCGAGCTTCTCCAGATGTACTGGCAGGTGGCCGATGTCCAGACCGACTCGACGATCCAGCTCGAAAAACCCCAGCTTGCCGGAGGCAAGCCCATTGTGGTAGTTGCTCCGGGAAGCGACGGGCAAAAGAAGTACATAAAGTCGCTCGTGAAAAGGGCGGAAGCCTTGAGAAGAGACCGTATCGATCCGAGAGTGGACAACATGCTCAAGATCACCACCGACGGACGAAAGGCGGCGCTCGATATGCGTCTCGTGGATTCTACGGCCGAAGACTTCGACATGAGCAAGGTCAACGCTTGTGTTCAGAAGATCTACGAGGAATGGGTGGACATGGAGGAGATCAAAGGGACGCAGCTGGTCTTCTGTGATCTTTCCACGCCGAGGGGAGACGGGTTCAGCGTCTACGAGGACATGAGGGAGAAGCTGGCCGGTAAGGGCATACCCAGGGAGGAGATCGCCTTCATTCACGAGGCCGACACCGACCAAAAGAAAAAGACCCTCTTTGTCAGGGTGAACTTCGGCAGGGTGCGCGTCCTTATCGGCAGCACCGAGAAGATGGGGGCCGGCACGAACGTTCAGAGGCTCCTCGGGGCCGAGCACCATCTGGATGTCCCCTGGAGACCCCGGGACGTGGAGCAGAGAGAAGGGCGGATACTGAGGCAGGGCAACACGAACAAGACCGTCAGGATCTACAGATATGTCACCGAGGGCAGCTTCGACGCCTACATGTGGCAGGCCGTCGAGGCGAAGGGACGTTTCATCGCCCAGTTAAGAAGCAACCAGGTTTCTTCCAGGGTTGTCGAAGACGTGGAGGGCGTCGTGTTGAGCTACGCCGAGGTGAAGGCCCTCGCAAGCGGCAATCCCCTCGTCATGGAGAAATTCAAGGTCGACCTGGAAGTGCAGAGGCTCGAAACCCTCCGTTCCCAGCACTCATCCGAGCGTTACAGGCTCGAGTACGAAGTCAGCGCATTGCCGGCCAGAATCGAGAATTACAGGCAGACGATCGAGAAGCGCAAACACGACCTCGCCGCTCGCAGGATGCCCGATCCCTTCAGGATGGAGATCGACGGGACCCTTTACACGGAAAGAAAACATGCCGGCGACAGGATCATCAGTCTTGCGAACCTGAACAAGGGGACCGACTCGTATGAGAAGATCGGCAGCTACGCCGGGTTTGACCTCTATATCCGGACGCATGTCCATGGGTATTCGCAGCCGCTTGTCATCGCAAGAGGGTTGGCCGAGCACAAGGGCAATGTCTCTGACAGTGACATAGGGACGGTAAGCAGTCTTGAAATCGCCCTGCGGAACATGGAGACGACGATCGCCAAGTACGCATCGGAACTCGCCGAGATGGAAAAGCGCCTCGCGGGACTTACCGGGGAGTTGGAGAAACCCTTCCCGCACGAGGAAAGGCTTAGGGGGCTTCTCAAGAAGCAGTACGAGATAAACAAGAAACTGGACATCGACAATAGGGAAAGCGCCGAGGAGCAGGCCGGGCCGTCGACGGCCCTGGAGAACGCGGCCTGACAGGTCGATGCCGATGCTGGAGGGGAGCCATTATTTCAGCTCCCCTCCAGAAAGGAGATAAAAAGAGATGACAGAGACCTCGGAGACCATGGAACAGCTCGATTTCAAGATCCCTCAGACATGGGAACGAAAGGAAGTCGAGATCGAGAAGATCATCATCGATGAAGAACTGCAATCAGGAGTGGTAGCGCCGACTTACAAGTCTGTCTCCCACCTAGGCATGCTCTTTCAGGAGGTTGTCCTTGTCGGTCAGGAGGACATGTACAAGATCGTGGCGGGCAGACGGAGGGTTCAGGCCGCAAGACAGGCGGGACTCAGCACGGTGCCGGCATTGGTCCTTCAGGCGGGCACTCCGGATGCAGTTCTTGCGACGATAACAGTCGTGGAGAACATGAACAGGCGGCCGAACCCGGCAGTTGAGGCGGAGGCGTTAAGCATCATGATGGCTGCCTACAAATGGAGCCGGCAGGACATTGCCGATCATCTGGGAATCCCCATTTCGCACATCAAATCCTCGCTGAAGCTCTTCAAACTCATACCGGAGTTCTTCGATCAGCTCAAGGATGGAAGGATCACCCTTGCTGTAGCGAAGGCGCTCCGTGAGCTGCCGGCTGAAAAACAGAGGGAACTCCTCGGCGAAGAGAAATTGACCCTATCGACAGTTTTGGGCGCTCTGCGGACAAAAAAGCTTGAGCATTTTGTCCCGGCCGAGCTCTTTCGACTTCCCGAACAGACAGGGGAAGATGAGGTGGACGGCCTTATAAAAGAAGCGCTCGCCAAGCTCGAACGGGCAGCGTCCATAACGAGGAACGGAAAGAAAGAGAGCCTGGAGGAGGCCATCAAGGCCCTGAGAAGGGAGGAAGCCCATGTCTGAAAAGAGCATTACCGGGATCATACGCGGATGCGGCAAAAGGGTGCCGGGCGGCCTCTACGTCTGCAGCGGGCAGAGCCCTTACGGCAGTCCCATAGAGGATTTCATCATCGATCCTCCGCTGCCCTACGAGACCGGACCTTTCAGGGCGCCCGTCGTATTCGAGAAGGAGGGGAAGAACCATCTTATCCTCTGGGTGGGCTCGGAGTACTATCCTTACTGCTCAGACTTCGTGGAAGAGGTACGGCATTACGGAGTGTCGAAGAGAATCCCGAATAATTTCCCGGTCGAGAAGCTGGAGAGGGGGTCGATGTTGTTTCTCGTGCACCCAATGGCGATTATCAGGGAGCACTCCTACATGCCTCTTCCCGAATACTGTCCGAAACTGAAGCCCGAGCACCTGGAGACCATTGACGAGTACTGCCTCGGCCATTCCTATACGATCGCCGAACCGAACGCAGGCATCAACCAGAGGAAACTCGGGGATACGACATATACGGTGTTCCCTCAGACGATGGCAGAGGTCTCCTACGACTTTCAGCCAGGCATCTTCCTGCGTGTCCCTGTCACCCACTTCGATCATGTCATGGACAAAGGCAGGGTGAATCCGGATATCGCCGGGAAGAAAGCGAAGCTGCCGATCAACTTCGAAGATGATTAGGGAGATGCCCCGGCCGGCAATCGGATTCGGTCCGGCAAGCCGACGTTACAAAGAATAAAAGGAGGAGACAGTCATAATGAACAACCAATGGGAGGATGTCGAGAGGCTTTACGGCATACACTACCCGACCCACAGGGGCAAGATCGCGGACATGTACCTCAGGGAGACGAAGGATGTGGCCGTGAAGTTCAAGGGCATGAAAACGGAATCCCCGGCAGTGGTCTTCAAGGTGGTCAACAAGAGCCCCTCCTCCAGCGGGCCGACCCTGCACAATGTCGTGATAGGCAAACACCCGTCCACGGGTCTGTTTACCATGTGGTGCGGGGACTCGAGCATCGTGAAGGCCGATGGCGAGAGGGAAGACAAGTGCGAGTTCTGGAAGAAACGCGCCCAGCTCGATCCCGACGGGTATATGTGCAAGCACATCGTTTACGCATACGAGAACCTCGACAGCTCCAAGAAGGCCGAAATAGAAGAGAGGCTCGCAGACACGTGGGCGGCTTCGGACAACGGCGAGCGGCTTTCACTGGGACTCAAGATGTGGAAAAACATCTTTCTCTTCGGACCGACCGGATCGGGAAAGACACACGAGCTACGCCGGCTTCTGCAGGAATACAGCGGGTATGAAGTCTGCAAAATACATGTCAGCGACGGCCTGGAGGACGTGGATGTCCTGCAGAAGCTCCTTCCCGACGCGGACAAGGGAGGCTGGCAGCGGCGCAAGGGAGAACTGAGGGTCGCCTTCGATCTGGCCCGGGAGAAAAAGACGATCGTCCAGATCGAGGAACTGACCAGAAGCACCAGGTCTCTGCGCAATCTCCTGATCAAGGCCCTCGACAGGGAGGACGGCTTCTATACCCTTCACGACATCACCACCGGCGAGAGGGTCGCGGTGAAGGCCGAGAACATCCTCTTTATGGCAACCGCGAACCTGGGGTATTCCGACACGAGCGAAATAGACCCTGCGCTGGCAAGACGCTTCCCCATCTTTATCTTTCACGACTACAACGTCCAGAAGGAGCGCGAGATTCTCGAAGAGAGGGTGGGGGCGGAGATAGCGAAGAAGCTCTGCAGGATAGCGAAGGAGATCAGGGCCCAGTACCGGACGGGACGGCTCAATTGTCCTCTGGACACGGGGTCCCTTATCGAATGGGCAGATGCGGTGGCAAATGGAGTTGACATTCCGGAGGCGGCCTCGCTGACATGGCTCTTCAGGGTAGTGGAAAGAGACAACATGGGGTACCCGGAGGCTGGTCAGCTCTCGGCGATAAACGACCTGCTTAGCAGATTATGACGGCCCCGGCAGTTGCCGCTCGCATTACACTCGATTCCCTCCGGAAAAGGCTCGAACTCTTGGCCGGGTTTCACACGGGCGAGGAGAAGTTCGCCCTCAGGATTAATCAAAAGAGTGGTGAGTCCTCTTGGGACTTCAAGAGACTCGTCATTCAGATAGGGTTAAAAAGGATTGAGGGCAGGGACGTGGATGTCCTCGCCGAGCTCCTGATGGAGCATGAAGTGGGGCATGTCATACATACGAGCAGGAACATCGACCTCAAGGCCCTGCCTTACCCTTTCGACCTCCTGAACATCCTCGAAGACGCCAGGATCGAGCCCAAAAGGGAAAGGGACTTCCATCCGCTTCACGCTCATTCCTACCGGAAGATCTACCTGGAAAAAGAAGGGGAGGAGAACCCCTTTGCCAATCCCTTCAACATAGGGATTCTTCTGAGATGGCAAAGATGGGGAGTGGCGACGAAGACAGAAAAACCCCCTGAGCTCGACGACGATCAGTATGCGGAGTTCATCGAGGACTGGAACCGGTTCCTGGACCTGAGCATCGAGGCCCGCTCGACAGAACACACGGGAGGACATGCGCAGGACCTGTACGAGAAATGGAAGTTCCTTTTCGACCGGTACGATTCCGATACTCCGGCGCTGGGCTTAATCGAAGGGTCGGCCGATGCCATGGCCGGAAAAGGGCCGAAGTCCCCTGATGAGGGCGCGGGCGGTAGAGACGATCACGGCGATGACGGGGAGTTGTCGCCGGATTTCTTCGGTGACCCATGGTTCGAATGGGACATGCCCTTCATCCAGGAGCAGGCCAGAATACTAAGGCAGCTCCTTGCGGTAAGGTCCCGGACCGAAAACGTCTATACCCTTACCGGGAGACGATTTGACGCAAGGCGCATAGAGAATCCGCCCCTTGCGCCTTTCAAAGGAGTCGCCGAGACCCTGTCCATAATTGTCCTGAAGAGGCTCCTTTGCGCCCTGGACGGAAGCGGCTCGATGCAGTACGGACCGTTCCTGGCCGGGTGCTTCCTCGCGCACATACTCTCGTTCGTGTTTCCGGTCGACATCTGCGTTACAACGAACAAGAGTAAGACCCCTATCCGTGTCCCCCTGAAACATATCGATGCCCTGCGAGGATTCATGGCATGGGGAGGCTCCGAGAATTACAGGTCTCTCGGTTCGGACCCGACTCGCTATTCGTTCACCCTTTTTCTCACTGACGCCTGTGTGGAAGAGGAAGACAAGAGATACGCGAGAGGGCTGAACAAGATCGCCAAGGTCGGCGCCGGCTATGTCGGAAACCCCAACCACAGATTGGAGGACGTCTTCATGCGGAACTTCTATGCCGAGGACCTCAGCCAGAACGTAGGCAGGATGGTGGCGCTCTTCCTCAGGAGGCACTTTACCAGACATCCGGCCTTTTAACGTCGGTCACCGCAATCGAATTACGCAAAACAATCGAAATGGGCCACAGGATCCCTCATCGGAGGCCTGTGGCTTTTCTCATTCCATGAGGAGGAGCAATGTCGAAAAAATTGGAAAAGGGATCGCTCACCCCGCTGAGCGAGAGCTTGAGGAGTTTCTTCGCCTCTCTTGTGGGGCTGGCCCAGCTCGGCGAAAGCCGCAAGGGGGCAGGCAGCCGGGAAGAGTATTCTCCCAGCGCGGAGCTCATTATGAAGCTGGCGGAGACCATCAAGGGATGGGATTCATGCACCTTCCGCCTCTTCAAAAAGGATGGCTACTCAGCAGAGATATGGACCGACAAGAATACTTTCCGGCAGGTAATAGTCGCCTTCCGTGGCGACGAAAAAAGCATCTGGCCTGTCGCCTTCGAGGTCCTCGACGAGGATACGGCGCTGACCGGGGTTTTCGGCTGCATTTCACGGGAACTCTTAGCGGAGCGCAGGGCCGCCGCTTTAAGATCCCTGGAAAGGCAGACGCCGGTGGCTGCAAGCTGTGCGCCGCCGTTTGAGAGCAGGAAACAGGTGGCTTAGGAAAAACATCCGGGAGGAATCCATGAAGTTATCGCAGTTTCTATCGAGGGAAGTGAAGACAGCTCTCCGCGACTTTGTCCTGGATTGTGAGGCGGGACGATATGCGCACAGGGTGAAACGGGTGCGGAGAGAGAGAAACCATCACAGAGACAAGGAGAAGAAACATGGAAGGCAAATTAAACCGTCTCTATTTCACCGCAAATCTCAGGGAAGGTGATCTGGAGTGTCTTATCGTTTCCCTGAACAGGCTTCGGCAGGCGGAGATACTGGCTGAGAAGCGGGGCATCAGGACCGAAAGAGAACTCGAAGACTACGAGAGAATTATCACACTCTTCGTGCCCACGGCCGACCTCGCCCCCCTCACTTCCGAGCTTAAGACGATGAGCATCGAGCCGGGGACCCTCGACGTGTACGATCCTGCCGCTCTTTCCGTCGCAAAAGACCTCGGATTCGTAGTCGAGGACATGACCCCGGAGAATCAGTCCTCCAGGGGCGACTGATATCCATGAGGACCCCACGCCCTGCATGATCCGACCTGTGTCAGGGCGTGGGTTGCACGAAGCGGAAGTCAGAAAACAAGGAGATTCAGCTATGGAAGTAAGAACAAGTCACAAGGGAAAGAAGGTGTCGGACCCAAACAAGCTGGCAGAGGTCATGTCCTCGATCCTTCGGGGAGAGGACGACATAGACAGGGACAAGGAGCATTTCTGGGTCATAGGTATGTCTGTGAAGTTGTCGATCCTGTACATCGAGCTTGTAAGCCTGGGCACGCTCACATCCGCGCTCATTCACCCGCGCGAAACCTTCCGCAGGGCGATCGCCAAAGGAGCGGCGTCCATCGCCTGTGTCCACAATCATCCTTCAGGGGACCTCGAACCGTCCAGTGATGACCTGAAGGTTACCGAAAAGCTTCGCGATGCCGGCGAGATCGTCGGGATCAAGCTGATCGACCATATCATCATCGCCAATGACGGAGGGTTCATGTCGATAAAAGAAAGGGGGATCTTGTGATTCACAAAAGGTTAGACAGATTACCAGAAAGGAAGAGACGCCGATGATCAGACTGAGCCTCCAATACTATCCGGAGGACCTTCAGAAGGCGGAAAACCGGGATTTCAAAAAGATGCGCCTCCGTGAGATATCTTCGTCAGTCGGTATCCTCAGGAGACAGATCGGGGCCGTGGAAGAGAAAATCATTCGCGAGGCTCAAATACCGCCCGCCGGGTTTACCGACACGAAATGGCTGAGCGCGGATGAGAAGAGAAAGATCCTGAGACAGTGGACCTCTTTCGTGAAGAACGGTTTCGCTGAAACTCTCTTCACGGGCTCTATCTACGAACACCTCCATCTGCACTGCGGGTATATCGCTCATTACAACAAGCACGGCTACTATGGCGAGTACTGGGGCGCCTATGCCCGCGATCTTCACCGTCACGCCAAGGAGGACAACTTTTCTGTCCGCTCTGTTCCCGCAGCCTTCGACAACTGGAAGAGCTTTATCCGGCAGTTCAGCATATGGGGAGACTACAGGGACATCGGCGCGGCCATGATGATGGTTCTCAAGACGGAGCTGGAATGCCTTGAAGTGGACCTCCTTAAAGAAGTCCGCGGTCATTTCGATGCCGACGCGATCAACTCATATCAGCTCTATCTCGCAGAGAGGCAGAACATTCAGGCGCGCATCGAGAGTCTTCGGAAAGAAGCTGAGGAGCTTGAGAATGGGCTGGCGGTTTTGAGCGAAGAGGACCACCGGCGATCTCTGGATGCCAAGTATGTCGAGCTCTTTGGAGAAAACTTTTCGGTCGACTCGGTCAAGCCTGCCGTATCTCAGTTGTTCCTCATCTGACGGAACTCAGCCTGATCTCAAGATATCAGTACCTTTCCGCATAAGCCCATATATATTCAAACCTTTGGACCAGGCTTTAAATCGAGGCCAAAACATCTCTCATGCCCGGCCGGTTCTGCCCTTGGCAGGCCGGCGCAGGGCCACATCACTCTTTCAGGAGGACGTTATGTTGATAGATTTCAAGGAACTTTCGAAGTTGATTCCGGAGACAGGCAGCCTTTCTCTGAGCTTAAAGAAGGGAAAAGGCGAGAAGCTCGATGTTCTTTTCAGAGTGAAGCACGACCTTGCTCAAATGAAGAACACCTCCGCAAGGACATCCGAGGAGGGGAAACAGATCGAAGCGGCGACAAAGCTTCTAGATCAACCCTATGCCTTCTCGGCGACCGCGGAAGATCTCAATGCAAGCTTCGAGGAGAAGATACTCCAGCCGGTCGACTCCACGAGGTCTCTCGTAGAGTTGATCACCGACAGGACAAAGGCCCTCGATGAAGCCGCAAAGTCCATCAGGACGTCAGCGGCAAAGACAAAGACAACAGAGAAGGCAAAAGTCGGCGGGACGGCGGACACGTCCCCGAAGGCAGCGGAGAAGACCGCGAAGAGCGAGCCTTCGATAGGCAGCCTCTTCGGCTCTGTTGGGGCCGACACGGGAAAGACCGAGGCAGGAGATAAGTCGGAAGATAAGAGCGAGAGCGCGACTCCTGGAGCCACAGGCTCTACGGTGCAGGAGCAAGGGAATGCCGAGGATGAAGAGGCTGAAGGAGAGGGAGAGACCGACGAAGAGCACGCGGAAGAAGAGAAGGAGGCAGCGTAATGGAAAAGGCAGAAGCCCTGACCCAGCTACCGAGAAAGTTCGTCTATAACAACATGACGCTCGACGACATCTCCGGCACGCCCGACGAGGCCCTGGCCTTCTATGCCGACTTCTATACCGATCTCTCAAACGGCGTTGTCGAGGGGCCCGAAATCAAAGACGGGTTCATGGTTTACACCTTCCGGAAGGCCGTCGACACAAAGGGCAATACAAGGGGGGACTCGCAGTTCGAGCTCATGGCCGCGGTTGCCGGCGCCCTAGATGACGTGAGAGGGTGGGAGCCGGACGAGGCAACGGAGATTCCGATCGGGGAACTCGGGGTTATCTGATATGGAACTGCCGAAATTCGACCGGGTTCCAATGTCGATCCCGTTGTGGACGATATTCGCCGGGGAGCACGCGGCGGCCCTGTCATCGGCGAAGGATCTCTATCTTGCACTCGGAGGGCGCAAATCCTCCGAGTGCGTAGGTGAGAACTCTTCTCTGGCCGCTCGCGCGGGTGCAATCGAGGAACTGCTTTCCCGGAAAATTAAGAGGAGAGAGATAACACGCCTGACATCGGAAACCTCGCCCATGGATCCGCCGTTTCCCCTGGTTTCCTGCAACATCTTCAAAGGAGAAGCGCTGGAGGCCGTTCTCAATGTCGACTTCCACATCTTTTACGTCTTCTATCTGGATTTTCTCGATAGACTCAAGAAGAGAAGGCCCGCTGTTTACAAACTGCTTCGTCTCATCGTAGGAGGGATCCACTCCTACATGCCATGCGAGACGGCCGCAAGTATTTCCGAAAGACGGTTCGATATGTACTCCGACGAGCTTGACGAGCTTGCAGCCGCAGGTGAGCACGGGGCCGTAAAGGAGATAAAGCTGGAGCAGAGAGATTTTCGCAGACATGTGAAATGGATCAAAATCCCCCCGGCGGTCTTCAACCTGAAACTGAAGAAGATGTACAGGAAAGTTTCGATATCGCTAAGGCCGCGTGAGCAAAGGTGGGTCAAAACCGCGATCGAGATGTTCGAGCATGCCCTTGCGGCCGGGGATATGGAGTACCGTTTCGACGACACCGAGGACGGGGAGCGTATCGACCTCAACTGCTGCTTTAATCTCCTCTGGAAGGAAGGGAGCTATATATCCGACTCGACTATTCATGAATACGAATGTTGTGAGGTCATGGGTCCCATGGTGAGAGTGGTTGTCAGGTCGAAGGCGGATGTCTGGAAGTTCGTCCGACTTTTGAGGATGTACCGCCTTTTCGCGAAACTGCTGAGCACAGGAGGTCGCACATGGCGTTGATACCAGTCAAAACCCTCGACGAATGGCGCTACGACGCTGTCAATGCCTTGATACTCTATTCCCTGAGACGTGGAGATGTGAACTATCTGTCTCACGAGGAGCAAGGCCTGCAGAATTACGTCACCCTTCATCGCATAGATGGTGGGACGGTGCGCGAGGGCAGACCGATCACGAAGAAGCAGCTTCTTCGACTCTGCCGGACTGTGATGCCCAAGCTCAAAGCCAAGCCGATTTATCTGCCGGCCGAGGTGTTGTCATATAACACCATGGACGGCTCGGTCATGGTCTGGTGGAGGCCTGCGGGGGTTCAGACGCTCTTTTTCTCGAAAGAGATGAAGATCAGAAGCGGGAAGGCGCCACTGCCGCCCCTCGTATTCATCTTCAACCAGGGCTCCATCAGGACCGTGGCCCTGAAGGAAGACAGAAGGCCGGACCCCGAGACAGAGGTATATTTTACCCCCTTCTATAACGACGGCTGCATGGGAAACGCCAGGGTCCCGGTCTCGGTCACCCCGAAGGAGACCAGAGACCTTGAAGAGCTCTTCTTTCAAGGGGCATTTACGGCCCACGGGACCCCCACTCTGGAAGGCACGGACGGTCAGAGGTTGTGGAGCGGCCTGACGAGAAGCGGCCTCACGGCCTTCCCGTATGAGTGCCTGAAGAGGCGGGGCAAACTGAAAGACATAATCCAGGAGGAATGAATGACAAAGGACGAAATAATCAGGAAGCGGTTCCCGACGCTTATGGCGCCGAGGGAAGATCCGCTGCCAGAGTGCCCTGTGGGTGAGACGAGGTTCCTGATGGCCGCCGACGGGCTGTATCTGGAGACGAAGCAGCCTTGGGGGAGGCTTATCAGACGGCTCTGGAACCCCTCCCGGATCCGGCCGCTACCCTACGGGACAGTGGAGGAAGTCGATGAGTTCCTGACCATCTTGCAAAACCACATCATGCCCGTAATATCGGATTGCATGATCAAGGAGGCTGCTATATACGCCCGTGACAATGAAGAGTGGGCCGGGCTTGTGATCTGGGATGGAGGAGGGTGTTATTACCTGCCGGTCCCTTTCAAGGCTACCTGTATTCGCGCGGAGGACATCCAGATGCCGAGATTGCCCGAAGGCCACTACATCGTAGGCGATGTCCACAGCCACCACAGGATGGCCCCCTCGTTCTCTCCAATCGACGACAACAGCGATAGCATGGGGGCCAGGATTTCCGTTGTCCTTGGAAATTTCAGGGAAGGCGAGGAAGGTCCGAGATTTGACTGGAAGGCCCGCTACTGCGTCCAGGGCTTTATTTTCTCCGACGATATTACTTGCTGTCAGGAGGCACATGAAAATGATCCAAAACTTATCGACATCGTCTTTTAGGCATTACCTCGACGCGTCCCTCACTGCGCCCCATGCGCCGGTCGGAGTGGCGCTGATCGGCACCGGTGGGAACGGAGGCCCTGTCCTGACGGAGCTTGCGCGGATGCATGTCGCGCTTCGCGCCCTCGGCCATGCGGGCCTGCATGTTTACGCCTTCGATGACGACAGGGTCGAAGAGCCGAACATAGGGAGACAATTGTTCTCACGCGCCGAGAAGGGCAGAAACAAGGCTGAGGCTCTTGTGACGAGGGTCAACTGTTTCTTCGACCTCAGGTGGGAGGCGTACCCCTGGAGGGTGGACAAAGAGAACATCGGCGAGCTGGCTGAGCTCTGCAGGCGGAGGAACCTTCAAATCGTCATAACCGCGGTGGACAACGCCGAGACGAGACTGCTGATCTGGAGCAGTCTAAGACATGTCGGTCCATTCTATTTCCTGGATATTGGCAACTCCAGGGAGACCGGCCAGTGCATCCTCGGGGTACTGGGCGGCGTGATCAAGCAGCCGAGGCGCGCAGGCTGCATAGGTTATCTTCCTACTACCGTGGATTTGTACCCGGACATCGGAACACAGGACAAGGAGGAGAGGCAGGGGCCTTCCTGCAGCATCAAGGAGGCCCTTGAAAAGCAGGACCTTTTCATAAACCGCATCGTAGCCGAGTTCGCGGTCGAACTCCTGTGGAAGGGGTTCAGGGAAGGGTACATAACGGTGCATGGCGTCTATGTGAATCTGAAAACGATGCACGTCCGGCCGCTTCCAGTCGATCCTGCCACATGGGAGCGTATGGGCTGGGTCTACAGGAAGAGAAAGGCTGTCACAGGGAGAGTACTGAAAGCGGCTTAGAACCTTATGCACCGTTAACATTCATCATTAGAAGAAGGGAGAAAACATCGATGAAGATCAGGTTTGATTCATTTGAGGTCCATCCGGTCAAGAAAGTGGACGGGGGTGACTCGCCCTACGAATGCTTTGAACAGTGTGAAGAGGATGATGCCGGGCTCCACGCCTGGGCTGTTTACGGCCATGTCCCCGAAAAAGGGCTTGAGTGTCTCGCGGATTGTCCGTCGAAGGAGAAAGCTGAACTGATCAAGAATTCTTTGGAGATCGCCTGTCTTAAACACGGGGCTTTGGTTGCTGCGGCAAAGACGGTGGTAAACAGATGGGAAAGAGGCGACCTGGCCGACGCAGTGAGAAAGCTGGATGCCGCTATCGAGGTGTATATGGACTCCAGCGACGATTCATCGCTTTTCGATAACGGTGGAACGATTTCAGGAGGCGGGAAATGAATAAAGTGCCTATTGCCTTTGTCGCCAAGATGCTCAACACCACGATATCCAAGGCGCAGAGAAAATTCGGCGGTAAGGGACATATCGAACTGGAGGACCTCATCGAATGGGTCGAAAGACATTCCGCTAACGTCAACTATCGGCACTGGATCGAGATGATCGAGAAGCTCGAAAAGAATCTCTCAAAGGAGATGCCGGGGAAAGCATGACCACGGAGAAAGAATCATCAGCGTAATATTCTTTAGATTGACAAGAAAGGAGGTGTAGAGTGGATAAGGACCGGATTTTAGAGCATCTGTCGCCCCAGGACGTCTACGGAGCTGCCCTCAAGAAGAATTCGAAGGGGTTTGTCATGCTTTGCCCTTTCCACCAGGACACGGCTCCTTCTTTTCAGGTGTACGAGGACAATAAGTCCTTCAGGTGCTTCGGGTGCGGTTCGGCCGGTTCGGCCTACGACTTCATCATGAAGAGAGACGGCCTGGATTTCCTCGGCGCCCTGAAGCACCTTGCGGAGAAGGCCGGGGTTGCTTTCAGCGAAGCAAACCATCCCTCTGAGAGGCTCTTCGAGCTCAACAACGTCGCGCAGAGGATCTATACGGACAATCTTCTCACCGGCAACCCGAAAGCCCTTAAGTATCTGACTGAAGAAAGATGCCTCAACATGGAGATGATAGAGAGGTTCAGGCTGGGCAGCGCCAACGGGGTATCCGTCATACCTGTTCTAAAGAGCCAAGGGTTCACAGATGAGGAGATCGTCACCGCCGGTCTTGTCTATAGGAAGGATGGGGATATCAGGGACCTCTTCAGAGGCAGGATCATCTTCCCTATCATCAAGAGTGGCAAGGTCCTGGGATTCGGAGGAAGAATATTCGGCGCAACCGAGGGGCCGAAATACATCAACTCGCCGGCGACTCCAGTATTCCAGAAGAAAAGGGTGCTCTACGGCCTCGACTCGGGTTCCATTCAGGCGAAGGGCTATGCGCTGCTCGTGGAAGGGTATCTGGATGTGATCACCTGTCATCAGCACGGCTTCAGGAACGCGGCTTCGCCGCTTGGAACCGCCCTCTCTGAGGAACATGCGCTGCTCATGAGGAAACATACCGAGACGGTGGTTCCGCTCTTTGACGGCGATAGGGCCGGCAAGATCGCAGCCGAAAGAACCGTTAAACTCCTTTTTGATCAGAAGATGAAGGGATCGGTCGTCACCCTGCCTGAAGAGGAAGATCCAGATTCTTTTATGAGAAAGGGAGGCTCACTTGATGAGCTGATAGGCACATCTGAGCCTTTCGGCTGCTTTCTCGCAAAAAGGTTCCCTGCCACGCGCAAGATCGTTTTCAGCTCTCTCATGCTCAGGTCGTCCATCGAGACGGCCGAGTTCATCTCCTATATGGGGACGGGTGAAGAGGCAAAGGCATATATGGAGTTGAACGCGCGGACGATGATCGAGTCTCTTCTTGAAAAAGCTCCGATCATCTCCCGACAGAGGGACGTAGAGGTCAGGAAATACAAGGACTACCTCGCGCTCCTTTCGGAGAAGCGATTTGTTCTGTGGCGGAAGATCGGCGGAGACCACAAAAGGCAGGCCGAGGAGATGGTTTCACAGTTCCAGGCTCTAAGGAAGAATCGAACCATCGGAGGCGATAAAAAACTGTAAAGGGATGAGCCGAGAGCCTGCCCGTTGTTCGGGCGCTCTCGGCTCTCTTTGAGAAGGCAAGACTTTTCGGGTTGGCAATGCGAATGCAGTATCGTTTAAAATCACTTGAGAGAACCCTCAAGATGGCGGCAGGAAAGAAATAACACCAGGAGAGGAAGCTTAAGCTTTGGAATCAAACAGTAAGCGCGTGAGAATTGTAAGTAAATCCCTCTATCCCTATGCGAAGAGGGCCCTCGACCTCGTGAGACGGGAGCATGGAGACAACATGTCTATCATGCTTTACGGGGCCGAGGTCAGTGTCGGCGTCGATAGCGATGGGGACATAGCTATATTCTCTGTTTCAAGGGATTACTTCAACATCGATGCCGTTGAAAAAGCCCTTCGGGTATTTGTCGGGGATTTGAAGGACGAGGGAATGTCTTCGCCTGTGGTAATTATCGAAAAGAGCGAGAGCGTATCTCAGAAGGATCAAGAAGACCTGAAACATGCAGTGAAAGACTGAGGCTTGCTCAACCTGTCTGCTTGTCGCTTCCAGCAGCATTCCACAGTCGGCGAAACGAATCCTTAAGATTAGGGGTCACTGGGCAATGGAGCAATTTGAGGCACTTCACCAGACTTGGCCCTTTTTTTTGCCTTTTGCCAGCAGTACTCGATATGCAACTTCTTACAGAAAGGGACAGCGGCGTGCCATTTCAGCGGCGTACACCGTCCTTCCTGAAATCGAGCTTTTCTCAAGCTTGCTATCGGCTGTAACTTATCATCGGAATCAACGCTTTTCCTCTAAGCTTACTAAGCATTTCGTTTTCTTGACTGACGGACCTCACACAAGGTATAAAAAGTGTGCTTACTATGGGGAGCCTGTTATGTTAGACAGAAAACTCGATAGCATCACAAAAGTAATGCTGGCGAAACCTAATTGCACGCTAAATCAAGCAGTTACGCCGAAAGTGATGTCTATGGCGGACTGTGGCCAATGGAAATGTATGGAGATATCAAGAAACTATCGATTATAAGTGAGACAACGCTGACAAAATGAAAGAATGGCTATCAGCAGTCGTAAGGGAGGAATAGGTGGAACCCGTATTCATTGACCTTCATATTCACACATCAGATAATCCAGAAAGCCCGACTGATTCTTATGATCTGGATCTTTTGAAAGAAAAGATAGGAGAGACTGCAGAGGGCTCGGCTTACCTGATATCATTTACGGACCACAATACAATCAATAAAAACGTCTATTTAAAAGCTGTCGAGAAATTTAAGAATCTGCTGCTAGGGGTAGAGTTGCATGTGCGCAATTACGATCATCAAAAACCCTATCATTGCCATATCTATTTCAACCTAAAACAGATAGATGCCTTATCAATAGACGCGATCAATTCTATACTGGACGAGCTCTACCCCAAAAAAGTCATTTCACCTGATGACAAAGCTATTCCCACTTTGGAACAAATAACGAAGCACCTCGATTCTTATGAATTTGTGCTATTGCCTCACGGAGGACAGAACCATTCAACCTTTGATAAGTCTATCCCTCGTAATGTTCGATTCGACAATACTTTAGAGCGAAGCATTTACTACAATCATTTTGACGGGTTTACGGCAAGAAGCAATATCGGTCTCGACAAAACACTGGAATACTTTGATCGACTGGGGATAAAAGAATTCATTAACCTCGTCACCTCGTCAGACAATTATTCACCACAAAAGTATCCCGGCGCCAAAGCTGACGATGCAGCTCCATTTGTACGGACATGGATGCTGGCTAGCCCGACTTTCAACGGCTTGCGCCTGTCGCTGTCTGAATCATCAAGACTGAGGTATGGAGATAAACCTGATTCATGGGCCGAGTGCATTCAAAATGTGTGGCTAAAAAATGACCAAATTGACATTGATGCTACTTTGACCCCCGGACTGAATGTCGTTATTGGCGGTTCATCCAGCGGAAAAACGCTTTTCGTTGACTCGCTCTATAGGAAGATTACTGGCGAACTTGATCAGAGTGACTACCTTAAGACACCGTATGGGATTCAAGACATTCAGGTAAAGAACCCGGCAGGCCAAACTCCCCACTATCTTCCGCAAAACTATATCATTAAGGTATGTGACCAGAAAGATAAGGAAAACACCATCGATGATATATCAATTTTAAAGAGAGTATTTCCCGCCGACAAAGAAGAACGCCAAGAAATCGAAAATGGTCTTCTCGAACTGAGTTCCCGGCTAAGCATACTGGTCCAATCAGTTAAGGAGATTGGATTACTACAAGATCGCTTATTGAGAATACCAAAGTTGTCTCATCTTATCGTCACAGACGTTATTCAAGGCAATCCGCTCAAACGTATATTGCCCGATGACAAGACCGTTGAATCAATTGCATATGGCAAGGCAAGGTATAATCGCGAAACTAAGTACCTTGATGATATTGAGACCTTCTTGTCTCGGAATCCTTTGATCAACCACGATGGTACCCTTGTGGAAAGACTGAAAGACGAGCTCAAGATAGCCCTTGATTATTCAGAGATCGAGTCGGTCATTCGCCAGATAATCACTACTCATGAAAAAGAAATTGATAGCGCCCAAGAAACTGAGAACCGAGAAATTGCGACCAAGAGACAACAGTTTGAAAGCTTGCTGGAATGCATCAGACGATATTTCACCTTCCACAAGGAGTTTTACGAAGCATTAGAAGCAATTTCCAAGTTTTCTATCAAGATTACAACAAAAGAGATTAAGTCTATGGGGCACAAACTATTTATTGACAACGAATTTGAGCTATCCAAAGAAAAATTTCTTGAAGCAGTGAATAGTATGCTTAAGCCGGAGTATGCAATTAAGACTTTTGGTGATATCAGACCTGAGACTTTGTTTGAGGGAAAGTTTCGAAAACGTGATCCAAAGGTGGCTGACTACGATGATTTCAAGAATCGGATAAACGGGCGATTTAGGAGCATGAACAAGAAGAAGTATCGGATAATTACAAAGGAAGGAAAGGACTTCGAGAAGTTGAGTGCTGGATGGAAAACTTCAGTTATTCTCGATCTGATACTCGGCGGGGACACCGACAACGCTCCCCTGATTATTGATCAGCCTGAGGACAATCTGGCAACGGGCTACATAAACTCCGGATTGCTTCGGGCAATAAAAAAATGCAAGACCAAAAAGCAGATTATTCTTGTGTCGCATAATGCCACAATACCTATGTTAGGCGATGCCCAGAATATTGTTATGTGCAGAAATGATGACAAGAAGATCACTATCAAATCAAACCCACTGGAAGGCGCAATCGATGGCAGAGATGTTGTTGACTTAATAGCGGAAACTACGGATGGCGGAAAAATTTCGGTGAAGAAACGAGTCAAAAAGTACAACCTGAAGAATTTTAGGGGGACTGATGAAACTAATATTCAAGAAAGATGAGGAAAGCCAAATCAGCGTATTTCAGGTCATTCACGGACAAGAAAGAGAATTTTCCTATGTGGATATGATCAAAGGCCTCATAAAGTCAAAGCAAATGGAACCGCCTGAGATATCGGCCGGATTTACTGATGCGGAAGTCAAAAGTATCAATTCAATGGTCGCATTCATCAACAAGGAAATCTCTGCAACAGAATCAGCAGAATCCAAGATGTGAACTTGTCAAGACTTGTGAAAACTTATAACCAATCGTTCCCGGGGAGCCCGCCCGCTGAACTCATTGCTGTTCTCTTAATAAAAGATGAGTTACAGATACTACAGTAAAGAAAAACTGTCCAAGGCCGCTGATGATATGCTCTCCTTTGGGATTTGCAATAATCTCTTGGACAGCGCTTTCAATATTTTGCAGCACCCCTTTGAACTACTTAGAAATGAGAGGAAAGGTTATGGAAGAAGGCAAAACATAGAAGAATTTGAATTGCTCGCCTCTTTCCTAAGCACAGTGACGGCAATTGAATTACTCCTGAAATCGATGATTGCCGTAAAAAGCTGGAAGCTTATTTTTAGCAATCACAAGAAGGTTTCGCGTGATGCCTTAATCAAGGGTGATTTCAGAAGCATAAATCTAGAGAACTGCATAGATATTATAGAATCTCATCACGATGTAAGTATTGATACCCGAATTAAGAATAGAGTAGAAGAAATTAGGGTGCTTAGGAATAAGCTTACCCATTACTACTCAGATTTTACAGAAGACGAAATACTGAATTACATTGCTTTGGGACTCGACATATTCATAGAGGTCTATAGGTCGTATCTCAAGAAAGAAGTCTATGATGAGAATGATAGGACGGAAGGCTTTGAAGAGGATCTTTCTGATATTCATCAGTTTGTATTGGCCCGTCTTGAATCTGCCAAGCGGAGAGAAGGCAATGTTTATCAGCTAGACAACGACCTAAACCGTGAATGTCAGAAATGTTGGACAGAAAACGTGGTCTTAACAAAGTCCAATGAAATAAAATGCCTCTATTGCGGCCATGAAATAGACGTAGAAGAATTTGCAGCATACCACGCCGCCGATAATACAGAAATCAGCACATGCAAGAATTGCCAAAAGAAAACAGTTATTGTTAGAAGGTCTCATAAACCTAAATGCATTCTTTGTGGGCGGTGAGTAAATTTGTAATGACGAACGGCAAGGGGCCGTCTTCGCATTGACCAAAAAGGAATGCTGAATAGCAGGTTTTAACTAACTGCAAATAAAATAAAAAGCAGGTTATGTTACGTATATGTCGGTGAAGTCCGTGAAATTCCGGAGCATCGCGATAGTGTCGAGTATCAGGCGTTCATCGCAATGGGGAGCACCTCCTACGCCGTCGTGAGCGTGAACATCCTATGGGCACGTGAACAACAATTCGTTCACAGATAGTGCAATCTTAGAAGCTCGGACGGCAGCGCCTTCTCGGCCAGGCCGAGAAGGTGCCGATGGTGAGTGAAGAAGATAATTTGGGTTTTCCTTGAGATCTCGGCCAGAACCTTCAAGGTCGCCTCAGATCTGTCGTCATCGAAGTTGACGAGGATGTCGTCAATGATGAAGGGCATGGGCTCATTTTGCTCCATATATCTCTCAATGCTTGCGAGTCGGAGGGAGAGGTACAGCTGGTCGCATGTCCCGTCGCTCATGCCCTCAACCCTGACCTCTGATTCATCCGGCCCCTGACGGACGCCGACAAGGATCGGCGCATCGCTTTCATCAAACGCCGTCTTAAGCCTTGAGAAAGACCCCATAGTCAGTGAGGAGAGAATCTCGCTCGCCCTCGCAAGGACTGGCCCCTGGTTCCGGGCGCGATAGCGCTCGATTTCACTGCGGAGAATGGCAGACGCAAGCCGCATTCTGACATATCTTTCGGAGTTATCGATGATCTGAGCGAGTGCAGCCTGCGCTCTTTCAGCCGCTTCGGCCGCAAGAGAGGTCCCATCCATCTTCCTCAGGTCAGCCTGTTCACTTCCTATCGTCATGTCCAGGACGGAAAGTTCCTCTTCCATACCTCTTATGTTGTTTTCGGCTGACTTTATTTCAAGCGGAAGGGAATCGGCGTTCAATGCCTCAGCCTCGGCAATAAACTCCTCTATTGTTCCGCCTGCGGCATGGGCAAGCAGTTGTTTGCCGAATTGCTTTAGATCTGCATCCAAGGTTTGGGCCAGGGCTGAGCGCCTCTCTATCTCATCGATTTCTTCGGGATTTGCACACCCCGCCTGCCCGAGAAGTATTTTGAGCCGGTTTTCCATCCTGCTGATAGTATCCGCAGCTTCTTCAAAATCTTTCTGATGGCTTTCGCGCTCCTGTTTCAGACTGCTGAGGGTCGCGAAGTCCTCGCGGGCCTTCGAGAGGCGGGCATGAAGTTCGGCCGCCGTCTGCTCGGCTGGGAGTCCGGCAAGGTCTTGCGCCACCCGCGTCGCCAAATCGCCCACTTCTGAAGCAAATTTTTCTCCTTCCTTTTCGATTCCCAGAATCCGCTTCTCCAGGCTAAGGGACCTGTCCAACTTCTCGAACAGGTCCTGGCTCCTATTGATGAATTCAACAGCGGCTGAAGGGGCTATGGAAGTCTCGATGCCTGACTCGCCAATCGCGATTTCCCATTCGCTATTCCAAAGATCGAGGTCTTTTGAGGCATCCTCACCGGCCTTCTTTGCGTCTGCAAGCTGTGTTGAGATCTCCCTTATGGAGTGCTGAAGCACCGCACGTCTCTGCTTGATATCCTTGTTGATATCGACTATGGAAAGGCTCCTGTCAATGAGGCCGCGAAGAGTCTCTGACCCCGTTGCCTTTTCTGATCCGACCCGGGATAAACATTCTGTCAGGGCAAGGCAGTGCCCCGACAATTTCTCCTCGATGCGGCGCGCTTTTTCCTGAAGCGCACGATTCCTTTCGGCAGCTTTCACCAGATTCTGCTGTTTCTGAATCCAGCCGCGCATCTCTACAGGGGGGAGTGGGGCAACGCCCAGAGGGTTCCAGATCTGATTCCATCCCTCCTGAAGCTTATCTTTACCGGCGAGGACTGCTTCCTTGTCCGCCTCTAATTGCGCAATATCATTCAAAAGCTGGCTCCTGGAAGCCAGCCACAGGGCTTTTTGTGTAACGCGCTCTGCCTCCCGGCGCAGACGGTCGGCAATTTCGTCAGCGTCACCGACGCTCTTTTCGTATGCTTGATCGAGCGGCAACTCCGGATGGAAAGCCTTGATCTCAACGTCATCCGTCTTATGTTCAAGCCACGAAGCTTTCACGAGATGCCAACCGGCATCGCGCCGCTTTCGGGATTCGAGCAGAATTGCCTCTGTTGGAACTGCCCCCGAGATATCGAGAGACTCAAGACTCCGCTCGATCTCCGAAATATCCCGCCGTTTGTCCTTTATCGGGGATTCGAGATTGATTATCTTCTTCTCCATCTCGGCGAAATCCCGTTCAAACCTCTCCAGTGTCTCCATCTGAGGGATGGCCAGGGCCTCAAGCTCCTCAAGTGTGCCTTTCCACATCGGAAGCTTCCATAGTTCTATTTGCGTCAACTCCTCTGCCTGCTTTTGCTCGGTTCGAGCATCGGCTGCCTGGTCCTCGATCTCCCCGTCCTTCTGCACATGCGCGACCACTCTTTGTAACTCTGCGACATCGACCGGTTCTCCGATATCCCGGAGTTCGTCCTCTGCTGCTAATCTACGCGCATCAAGGGAATGAAGCTGTTCGCCGGCATTGCCAAGCCTTTCCGTCAGAGCTTGATGCCCGGAAGCCAGCGAGAGAATGCGCTGCCGTTTCGTCACACTCAGGCGGAAGGATTCGGCGGCCCCAAGTGCCGTTCCAGGCCGGAGATCTTTGAGGATATTTTCTGCTTCTCTGTGCAGAGCGTTCATGTCGCTCCTCAACTGCGGCAGATCGCCCATGGCTTTCAAGTGACTTCCGAGCTTTTTGTGGATCTCCGTGATGACTGTCTCCTGATTGAGTAACTCTTCAGGCACCTTCAGGGAATTGATCTTCGTTGTCGTCCGATCGAGGTGGTCGGATGCCTTTTTCTTCTCCTCTTGAGCGAGTAGCAGGGTGTTCATAACCTCAAGGCGTTCTTTGGAAAAAGATTCCGGTAGGATCAGGACCTCTCCGAGTTTCTCCCTCCGGGCGATTATCTCCTTCCTCTCACCGATCAATGGTAGCGCCCTCTGTATTCGTTCGAGTCGGTTCAATTCCGTCCTGAGATCCCTCAGTCTTCCCGATACCTCCTCTTTCTTACGAACCGCCGCATTGAGGCGATGCTCATGCTCCTCCCATTCTCTTGGCGGAAGCGAAGCAGACTGGACCTCTTTTTTTGACTCCTTGAACTTGCTGATTGCGGCATTGATCGAGGCGGTCTGGCTGCGGGGCCTGAATAATCCGTCCGCTTCCTCTTCAAGGCCCGAAAGTACCTTTTGGAGGCCGCTTACGCCTGCACCGGCAGCGAAGAGGCTTTGGCCGAGATCTCCCTTGCCGGCGACGATTTCTCTCCCTCCTCGAACAAGGTCTTCGTGGCCTAAACCGAACATCAGGCTGAAAGCTGCCTCGTCGATGCTGCCGAGGAATTTTGCGAGTTCAGATTCGCTGATCTCGACTTCATCCTCACTGAGGAGCGTCTTGGATCGCCCTTTGCGCCTTTGGAAGGAAAGGGCCGTGCCGTCAGAGTGACAGATCCGGGCGCCTATACGCAGCTTTCGGCCTTCATGCACGAAGACGTCTGAAGTCCTCTCGGGAATTCCGAAGAGAAGGGCCTTAAGCGCCCGCAGAGCTGCCGTTTTGCCCACCTCGTTAGCCCCATAAACTATGTGAAAGCCTTCCTGCCCTCCGGAGAAGTCAAGGCACTTACCCGTGAAAGGGCCGAATGCCTTGATATTCAAAGAGAGTAACTTCATTTTTCGATCCCCGTGGAAATCAAACGCGAGATGAGGACATGCTTAACGTCTTTCAGGATTTCACGGACTCTTTCCGGAGATTCAAGATTGATTCTGTCCTTGCCGCCTTCAGAGGGCAGCTTTGCCTTGAGGTCTGCAAGGTCGTCAGCGACAAGTCTCGTTAACTCCTGAGTGTCGGCTGATTCAAGGGTCTCGATATAGCGAAGCAGATCGCCGAGAGAGTCATTACGCTTGATCATCTGCTCAAGGTCAACCTCGGTGGAGGTGCCTATTTTTATCTTTTCGAGCCAGACCGAGCCTCCGCATGCGTCCGTAACGGCGGATCGGATTTCATTTATCCACTTTTCAGGGTTCTCAGAAAGGGCGCCATGCGCCTTGCAGGGGCCCGCTATGTGGATCCGGGCGGCAAGGAACCCCCCGCTCTCCTTGGTGAATTCTTCTTCCACGGTGACACGTACCCTGTCTACTACGTCCTCAGGATGAGTTGATCCTGATACGTCGACTTCGCAGCGGGCCCAGCGAATGACGTGGAGGTCGCGGTGTTCCACGGACCTGCAGATACCGTCCTCGACGCTCACTATGGTGCAGCCCTTTGGGCCGGTCTCTCTGACGTAACGGCCCTGGATATTGCCGGGGAAAACGACCCACGGATTCTCGTGAAGAACCTCGCGCTTATGCACGTGACCGAGGGCCCAGTAGTCATAGCTCTTTGAAAGGAGGGTCTCAAGAGAGCAGGGCGCGTAGTTCTCGTGGCCCTCTCGCCCGGTGATGCTCGTATGCAGCAGACCTATGTTGAAGAACCCTTTGGCGGCGTCAGGATAAGTAGAAGCAAGGTCCTTGGTCACCGCTCCAACCGGGAAGCCCTGGCCATGGACGGCCGCGCCTATGTCTTCAAGTATGACTGTCTCAGGAGTGGTGGTAGAAAGTATCTTGACATTCTCGGGCATTCTCAAGCTGCGCGAGATCCTGCTTTCCGCATCATGATTTCCTGCCACAATGAAAACCCGAATCCCTGCCGCCCGGAGCTCTGAAAGCTGCTTTGACAGGAAAAGACCCGTATTGTAGTCTTTCCAGTCCCCGTCATAGAGGTCCCCTGAGATGAGAACGAACGAAACATTCTCATCTATGGCAAGACGGACAAGGTTCGTGAAGGCCTCTCGGGTTGCCACGCGGATCTCCGCTGCAGGAGCCCCCTCGTACCGGTCGAGCCCGCAGAGAGGGCTGTCAAGATGGATGTCTGCGCTATGGATGAATTTGAATGTCATTTGTCCCGATAGTCAGCATTATTAAACCATTTTTCGATTATAAAGGAAAAGAAGAGGTCGCCGCTGGCGATTCGCCCTGCGGCCCATACTTACTGCAAGTATGGGCTAATGGACGAAGATACGGAATTTAAAAATCGAGTGAGCAATAAAACTTTCAGATTACTTCTGAAAACAAATAACATAATGAGGGTACGATATTCCATATTCCCTCTTGCCACCCACCACTGGAACTGAAACTACTCTAAAGTGCGTCTTTAAATGCCTTGCCTGCCTTGAATTTGGGAGACTTGGAAGCCTTGATCTTAATGGTTTCACCTGTCTGCGGATTTCTGCCCTTCCTTGCAGCGCGTTTCGACACCGAGAATGTTCCGAAACCCACTAACGTTACCTTGTTGCCTTTCTTTAGTGCTTTTTTGATTCCATCCATCAATGAGTCCATAGCCTTCTGGGCCGCTGCCTTTGAGATGTTGGCATCCGAAGCCATTTTGTCGATAAGCTCTACCTTTGTCATGTTTCCTCCCGTAAAGATTATTTTGTAACCGAAATTATACACCGGCTGCATATATATAAGTCCATCAAGAATCGCTTTTGGTATGTCATTGATCGAACCTCTCTTTTCTCACGTCACCGCCGTCGACATACCAACTGCAAACAAGTTGACTATAACTATCACTAACTGTAAATTATAAGGCATCTGTATGGTATTCAAGAATAACAAATATGCAGTCGATGGGAGATACGAAACTGATGGATGAAAAATCGATTGATGTTCTAACCATCGATGAGTTGTCAACCTATCTGAAGATACCAAAATCGACGCTTTACAAGCTTGTTCGGGAGGGGAAAGTCCCTTGTCAGAAAGTTGGCCGTCACTGGCGCTTCCGGAAAACAGCTATCGACAGGTGGCTGGAGGAAGTGAAACCAGAGGGGACTCTATTGGGAGAGGATCGGTAATGGCAGAACCACTTGCTGATAGAGTTATAGAAGGCATTGACCAGGCTGCTGAGCTTTACCACCGCCTCGTCGTGCTGGTGGCCCCTGCCGGTACGGGCAAGACCGCTACACTACAGGATGTTCACGAGCGCACATCAGCTCCGCTGGTCAATGTCAACCTCGAACTGTCACGGCGAATGCTCGACCTGACCGAGCGTCAGCGGGCATTGCAGTTGCCCCGCCTTCTCTCGGAGATCGTGGGCGGATTCTCAGTAGATGTGGTTTTGCTGGACAACGTCGAGGTCCTCTTTGACGTCTCGCTCAAACAAGACCCGCTGCGGCTTCTGCAGGGACTCTCGCGGAACAAGACAGTAGTCGCAGCGTGGAGCGGCTTCGTCGACGGCGAGAACATGGTCTACGCAGCACCGGATCATCCCGAATACAGACGATATCCTGTACGAGATTTCTTGGTAGTGCACTCGGAGGCCATTGCATGAAAAAAAGGACCGAAAGCGTAAGGGGGCAGACGTAATGAAATACGGAGATCTGATCCAATTTGAACCTATTGAATCCGTGGTCCAGTTGCGGGCCGCCGACGAGGCTGCTGCCGCCCGCCAACTTGTCCAGACCTATGTCATCTCCGCAGAGATGGCCGAGAAGCTCGTCAGCTTGGTTGTTCCTCAGCTTCAGTTCGACCAGCCCATGGATAACAAGGGGCTACTGGTCGTTGGCAATTACGGCACCGGTAAGTCTCACCTCATGTCCGTAATCTCCGCTTTGGCCGAGAACGGCGATCTGGCCGCCAGCCTAAACGACAAGAATGTGGCGAAAGCGGCGGACAAGATCAGTGGGCGCTTCAAGGTGGTTCGGACTGAGATCGGCGCGACGACCATGTCTCTGCGCGACATCCTCGTTGCCGAGCTGGAGGAGCATCTGGCCGCGATTGGCGTGTCCTATTCCTTCCCGCCGTCGGACAAGGTCCCCAATAACAAGCGCGCCTTCGAAGAAATGATGACCGCTTTTCACCAGGAGTACCCCGATCATGGGCTGCTCCTCGTGGTGGACGAGCTGCTCGACTATCTGCGCACCCGCAAGGACCAGGAGCTGATCCTCGACCTCAATTTCCTGCGTGAGATCGGCGAGGTCTGCAAGGACCTGCGGTTCCGCTTTATAGCTGGTGTCCAGGAAGCCATCTTCGACAGTCCGCGCTTTTCATTCGTGGCCGACAGCATCCGCCGGGTGAAGGACCGCTTTGAGCAAATCCTCATCGCCCGCAAGGACGTCAAGTTCGTTGTGGCCGAGCGTCTGCTCAAGAAAACCGCCGACCAGCAGGTAAAAATCCGGGAGTATCTGACTCCCTTTGCCAAGTTCTACGGCCGCATGAACGAGCGCATGGACGAGTTCGTGCGCCTATTCCCCGTACATCCGGACTATATCGATACCTTCGAGCGGGTCACCGCAGTGGAAAAACGCGAGGTGCTCAAGACTCTGTCGCTGGCCATGAAAAAGCTGATGGGCCAGGATGTGCCCGCCGACCGGCCGGGTGTCATCGCTTATGACGGCTACTGGACGACCCTGCGAGAGAACCCGTCTTTCCGCGCCGTCCCGGATATCAAGGCGGTCATCGACTGTAGCCAGGTGCTCGAATCCAGAATCCAGCAGGCTTTCACCCGCCCGGCATACAAACCTATGGCCCTGCAACTCATCCATGCATTGTCGGTCCATCGCCTCACGACCGGCGACATTTACGCCACCCTGGGTGCGACAGCAGAGGAATTGCGTGACGGCCTGTGTCTCTTCCAGCCGGGCATCGAAGAACTGGGCGGCGATCCGGCCGACGACCTGCTCTCCCAGGTGGAAACCGTCTTGCGGGAAATCCACAAGACGGTAAGCGGTCAGTTCATCTCCTCCAATCCGGACAACCGTCAGTTTTACCTGGATCTCAAGAAGACCGACGACTTCGACGCCCTGATTGAGAAACGAGCTGAGAGCCTCGATTCCACGCAACTCGACCGCTACTACTACGAAGCGCTCCGTCGGGTCATGGAGTGTACCGACCAGACCTACGTGACGGGCTACAAGATCTGGCAGCACGAGCTCGAATGGCTGGAGCGCAAGGCCGCGCGCCAGGGTTACCTCTTCTTCGGTGCGCCCAACGAGCGCTCCACGGCAGTGCCGCCGCGGGACTTCTACATCTACTTCATCCAGCCCTTCGACGTACCGCACTTTAAGGATGAAAAGAAACCCGACGAGCTGTTTCTGCGCCTGGCAAACACGGACGAAGAATTCCGCACCGCGCTCCGAAATTACGCTGCGGCCCTTGATCTCGCCTCCACTGCATCGGGCCACGCCAAGGCCACTTACGAATCTAAGGCATCGAACTTTTTGCGCGATCTCGTGCAGTGGCTCCAGAAGAACATGACCACTGCTTTTGAGGTCACCTACCAGGGGCGTGCCAAGTCTCTCAACGAGTGGGCCAAGGGTAAGTCCATTCGTGAGCTTTCGGGTATCAGCACTCACGAGCGAATCAATTTCCGGGACCTGGTTAACACCATCACGGGCATCTGTCTCGGGACGAAATTTCAGGACCAGGCACCCGAATATCCATTTTTTTCGGTACTCATCACCGGAGCAAACCGGGCTCAGGCCGCGCAGGACGCCCTTCGCGCTATTGCTGGACAGAACCGCACAAAGCAGGCTGCCGCAGTACTGGACGCTCTGGAGCTGCTCGATGGTGAGCGGCTCGATCCCTATCGGTCGAAGTATGCCAAGCACGTCCTCGGCATCACCAAGAAAAAGGGCCAAGGTCAGGTCGTCAACCGCTCAGAGCTGATTCAGGATGTCCTCGGCGTGGAGTACCTCGCGCCGCAGTCGCTCAGGCTTGAACCCGAATGGTCCGTGGTGGTGTTGGCCGGTTTGGTCTATGCTGGAGAAGTTGTCCTCGCCATCCCGGGCAAGAAATTTGACGCTACCTCTTTGCCGCAACTGGCCGGAACCGGCATCGATGAGTTGATCCAGTTCAAACATATCGAGAGCCCCAAGGATTGGAACCTCCCAGCACTAAAGGCGCTTTTCGAGCTGCTCGGGCTCACACCGGGTTTGGCCCAACTGGTCACGCAAGGCAAGGACGAGCCGGTTCAGGAGCTTCAGAAGGCCGTAATAACTGCTGTAGAGCGCTTGGTGCTCATACATCAGAGCCTTCAAACTGGACTGTTTTTTTGGGGTCGCAGCCTCATGGCTGAGGACGAAGCCCAGAAGCTTCGCGCAAAACTGGATGGGACCAAGGCATTCCTTGAATCCCTGCAAGCGTACTCTACGACTGGAAAGCTCAAGAATTTCCGCTACGACGCATCGGAAGTGACCTCCCATCGGGAAGGCCTCAGCTCCCTTGCTGTGATCAAATCGCTTGAAGAACTGGTGGTCGACATCGGGTCAACGGCATCTTATCTATCCACCGCCGAGGCGATCCTGCCTACCGGACACGAGTGGATCGATAAGATGAAAGCGGCACGGGACGAGGTCTTGGCCCAGATCGGCGACCCAGCCAAGCGGAGCACGGCCACCTTTCGCCAGCAAACCCAGCGGAAACTCGGCGACCTCAAGAAGACTTATCTACTGGCCTACATTTCCATGCATGCTAAAGCGCGCCTTGGGGTAAACGAGGACAAGCGCAAAGCCCAGCTTATGGGCGACGAGCGACTCAAGGATCTGCAAAAGCTTTCCACCATCGACCTTATGCCGCGTCAGCACCTTGCAGACTTCCAGAACCGGCTTGCGGGCTTGAAGAGCTGCTTCGCCCTCACCGAACAGGAGCTGGAAGCATCACCGGTATGTCCGCACTGCAACTTTAAACCTGGCGCGGAATCACGAGAAATCGGGACTCCGGCAGCGACGATGCTTGATGCACTGGACGGCGAACTCGATAAACTGGTCGATAACTGGACCAAGACGCTGCTTACCGACCTCGAAGACCCGACTACCAAGGGCAATCTGAGCCTGCTCAAGCCTGGGCCGCGTAAGCTTGTGGACGGTTTTATAAAGAAGCGGACCCTGCCGGACGAGTTGGACCAGGACTTCATACACGCCTTGCAAGAGGTGCTCTCCGGGCTCACCAAGGTCTCGGTCAAGATCGGGGACCTTCGCAATGCCCTGCTCGCGGGTGGCTCACCGGCCACCCCGGCGGAGATGAGGAAGCGGTTCGAGGAATACCTTGACGGCCTTACCAAGGGTAAGGAACCGGGTAAGGTAAGGATTGTATTGGAGTATTAATGCCATTGAGAAGAGATTTCAAAGAATATCACAAATCCATTGCTGAGGAATTGCGCTCAACCAAGGATAGAATACGAAATTTGATTGGTGCAGCCCATTGGCAGTCAGATGGCGAGCATAAAGAGGCAGTGCTGAGGAAGACTTTGCGGCTACACCTTCCAGAGACACTTCATGTTGGAAAAGGCTTTGTCTGTTGTCATGACAGAACTTCTTCTCAAACAGATATTCTCGTCACTGACCGAAATAAGCCAACACTCTTCAAAGATGGTGAACTTGTCTTGGTAACGCCGGACTCTGTCGATGCCGTCATCGAAGTGAAGACGTCTTTAGACGGTAACGCAATTGAGGATGTAATTACAAAACTCGCTGATAATGTGGAAATGATCCGCTCAGAAGGTAATGATCATTGTAAGGCCGGTTTATTTGTTTACGAAAAAAGAGGAGGGCATGACATCCATAAAAGGGTGCTTGAACATCTTCAGTTAAAGTCCCATGGAGACCTCAAGAGGACCATAAACTGGCTTTCATTCGGGCCGGATATTTTCTTCCGCTTTTGGGAAAAGGGAGAGGATGTCCATAGTCCGCACGGGGGACCAGTATGGCATTCCTATGAATTGAATGATTTAGGTCACGCATATTTTGTTAGTAATGTCGTGTGGGATGTCAGCCGAGGAAATTCCCTGAATATGCAATTTGCATGGTTCCCTATAGAAGGGGGAAAAGAGCGTAATCGGAAATGGTATGTTCCATTGTCAAATGGTGCACCAACAGAATTCAATCATTGAAAGCGAACTATGGCGAAAAAGAAAAAGTCAGCGCCAGCTATAAGACCTATATTTTCTTCTGAGCAAAGCGAGATGTTCGAGAAGTCCTATGAGCAGGAGGTTGAGGAGAAGCGTTCTCGGAAGATTGAATGTCTTGGAATTTCCTTTGACAACGAAGAGGCCCGAAGAGATTATTTCCTTGAGAAACTGCGCGAGAAGCTGAAGGACACCGAGTTTCGGAAAATCGAGGGATTCCCCATCGGCTCTGACGAGGATATTTTGGCTCTTTCTGATCCGCCATACTACACGGCCTGTCCGAATCCTTTTATCGGGGACTTTATTAAGCACTATGGAAAGCCCTACGACCCGAGCAAACCATACAGTCGCGAGCCGTTTGCCGCGGACGTAAGTGAAGGCAAGAATGACCCGATCTATAACGCCCACTCATATCACACCAAAGTGCCGCATAAGGCCATTATGCGGTACATCTTGCATTACACCGAGCCGGGAGAGGTGGTCTTCGATGGATTCTGCGGGACAGGAATGACGGGAGTGGCAGCAAGAGAATGCGGTCAGCCAGATTCAGAGGTAAGGGCACAAATATCAGCAGACATGCCAGATATCAAGTGGGGGGAAAGGTATGCAGTCCAAAACGAGTTAAGTCCGGCAGCAACTTTTATTGCGCAAGGATATAATCTTCCAATTCTGACAAAGCAGTTTCGTGTTGAATGCAAAGAAATTCTCAACAAGACTGAGGCTGCATGCGCCTGGATGTACAAGACGCGCCACCCAGGAGCAGATACATTTGGTGAAATTAATTATGTCATTTGGAGTGATGTATTTGTTTGTAGTGCCTGTGAAGGGGAACTTGTTTTTTGGGAAGTCGCTATCGACCACAAGGACGGACGTGCTTTAGATAGCTTTGAGTGTCCTCATTGTAGAGCGTCGCTTTCAAAACGAGAATTGGAGCGTGCATGGTCATCTTCAATGGACCGAGTCAAGGGTCGAATTGACAGAACACCCAAAAAAGTTCCCGTTGAGATCAATTATACAATTGGTAATAAGAGCTTTAAAAAACCCCTTGATGAGCATGACTTGTCCATTCTTAGAAAAGTTGACGAAACAGATATTGAATATTGGTTCCCAGATTCTGAAATTCCATCAGGGTCTAAAACAGATGAACCGCGTGGGCTTGGAATTACCCATCAGGATTTGTTTTTCACTCGCCGCAACCTAATTTGCGCGAGTACCTTATGGGCTTATTGTGGCAGCAATAAAAGCAAATATGTATTTACGAGCCTTGTCACGCGCCTTTCAAAGCTCAGCAACCTACATATTTCAAACTACTTCACTGGTGGTGGCGGAGCTGCTTCTGGAAATATGAAAGGGATGCTTCATCCGCCAACCATATCTCTCGAACAAAATCCTTTGAAATATTGGCCAATACGAGTGGAGGCAATCGCGCGAATACTGCGCAGCATCGGCACGACTATTATAGGAACCGGATCATCAACGACCATGCCTATGCCTGATAATTCCATTGATTACATGTTCATTGATCCGCCGTTTGGCTCCAATTTAGCATACTCCGACCTTAATACTATTTGGGAGTCATGGCTTCGGGTTTCAACAAATATCGAGGAAGAAGCAATTGTTAACAATAGGCAAGGGAAAGCACTTCTAGAGTACCAATCACTTATTACCAGATGCTTTCGTGAATTCTATAGAATACTAAAACCTGGAAGATGGATTACGGTAGAGTTTTCGAATACCAAAGCATCCGTGTGGGCCTCTTTACAGCAGGCCATTGAACAAGCAGGTTTCATCGTTGCTAATGTAGCCATTTTAGATAAGAAACAGGGTGGCTACAATGCGAATGTTTACGCTGGTGCAGTTAAGCAAGATCTTGCAATTTCAGCATATAAGCCAAATGGCGGGTTGGAAGAACGTTTTAAACTCGAAGCTGGGACTGAAGATGGAGTCTGGGATTTTGTCCGCACTCACCTTAAGCAACTCCCGGTATTCGTTTCCAAGGATAATCAGGCCAAGATTATTGCTGAACGTCAGAATTATCTACTCTTCGACCGCATGGTGGCCTTTCATGTTCAGCATGGCGTAACGGTACCACTGTCCGCAACAGAGTTTCATTCCGGCCTTGCCCAACGCTTCCCCGATCGGGATGGTATGTATTTTCTGTCGGAACAGGTAGCCGAATACGATAAGAAGCGCATGACGGTCCGGGAAATACTGCAGTTCAAGCTTTTTGTCACCGACGAATCCTCGGCTATCCAATGGCTCAAACAGCAGCTCATCAACAAACCTCAAACCTTCCAGGAACTTCACCCACAGTTCATAAAGGAGATCGGAGGCTGGCAAAAACACGAGAAGCCGCTGGAGTTGTCAGAACTGCTTGAACAGAACTTCCTGCGCTACGACGGCAAAGGGGAGGTGCCGAACCAGATCCACAGTTACTTGTCTACCAACTTTAAGGAGCTGCGCAAGCTCCCGAAGGACGATGAGAGCCTGCGCGCCAAGGGCAAGGACCGCTGGTATGTGCCCGACCCCAACAAGGCAGGCGACCTTGAGAAGCTGCGCGACAGGTCTTTGCTCAAGGAGTTCGAGGACTACCGGACGTCCAGCCAAAAGCGCCTGAAGGTATTCCGCCTTGAGGCGGTGCGCGCTGGCTTTAAGAAAGCCTGGCAGGAAAGAGACTACGCCACCATTATCGCTGTTGCCCGTAAGATTCCCGAGAACGTTTTGCAGGAAGACCCGAAGCTCCTCATGTGGTACGACCAGGCTCTCACTCGCTCAGGGGAGGAATGATCGGTGCCGGATAAATGGATAGAACGGGATCTGGACCTCAAGGTTAAAGACATCCTTTCGCAAGCAGATATCTTTCATGAGAAATATTATTCATCGGAGACGTTTAGCGGTCCATCCTTGCATTTCCACCATCGCGCTATCGCTCTGGAATGTACAAATTGGACGGAAAAAGTAGAGATAGTCTATGCCGTATTGGCATCTTGGGGTATGCACCGCATGGGGACTAACGGATCAAAGATGCAGTCGTTCTCGTCTTTTGAAAAGAGTATTTCTTCTGTTAGACCGGAAATAGAAAAGCTTAGAAAAGCTGTTCCACGCAATCTTTTGCTTTCTGATTGGCAAACACTTGAGAGAGTGTTTAAGAGAATAAAGGTGATGGCAAGTGGCACCACCATCGTCGGAAATTCTAAGGTGTTAGCCCACTTCATACCTAACTTGATTGCTCCGATAGACAGAGAATATACCCTCAATTATCTTTTTGGAAGTAAGATGTTCCAAAACGGGTTAGATCGGGAGTGGCTTTTGATGTGCAAAATACATAGAGAGTTTTACTATTCTATCTCTGATAACAAAGACTTCCAGAACAAGACTGAGAGTTGGATGTCTAATAGCAGATTATATCCATGGGACACCTCTGTGCTAAAGATAATTGATAACTTGGTAATCGGTGCGATGCGAAAGAAAAATGACTCAGATTGATTCAAAGAGCTGGTACTACAGCCCAGACCACGGGCAGCTTTGTCAGGTCATCGAAGCCCAGTCGCTCTGGGGAGAGACGACCTGCCGCGTCTGGTTGCCCGGGCGCGATTCCGTGGTCCGTGTCTCGGCATCCAGGCTCAAGCCCCTGGAGAGCGCCGGTATCTGCTCGCCGGACAATATCGCTTACGTCGCTGCTGCCGCACGCGTGGCCGACGCCCTAACTCAGGACGTCCTCCTCGCACCAATTGAGTCCTCCGTTATTCCTCTTCCGCACCAGATAAGGGCACTGTCTCGCGCCATCGCTAACGACCGAGTGCGCTATCTCCTGGCGGACGAAGTCGGCTTGGGCAAGACCATCGAGGCAGGTCTTATCATGAGGGAGCTTAAGCTGCGCGGGTTGATTAAGCGGGTTCTGGTTATCGCCCCGAAGGGACTGGTGAGCCAGTGGGTCAGCGAGATGCGCTTTCACTTCGGGGAGACCTTCCAGCTCGTTCTTCCTGAAGACATCAAGACATTGAAACGGATCGCCCCGACAGCCGCTCCGGAAAACGGGGACAATTGGAATCACGACTTTGAGTCTTTGCCCGCCAACGCCTGGCAGATGTTCTCGCAGGTGGTTGTGCCTATGGACTCGGTCAAACCTCTTGACAAGCGACGTGGGTGGAGCGCCGCTCAGGTGGGCGAGTACAACCGAGAGCGATTCGAGGACCTGATCTCCGCCGGCTGGGATTTGGTGATAGTGGACGAAGCTCACCGCCTCGGCGGCAGCACCGACCAAGTGGCCCGCTTCAAGCTGGGGCAGGGGCTTGCCGAGGCCGCACCATATTTTCTGCTGCTCTCGGCCACTCCTCACCAGGGGAAGACCGATGCTTTCCACCGGCTGGTGTCTTTGATCGACGCCCAGGAGTTTCCGGACATCAGCAGCGTTACCCGCGAGCGGATCCAGCCGCATGTGATCCGCACCGAGAAACGCCGCGCCATCGACGCTGAGGGGAACCCCCTGTTCAAGCCCCGGCGCACACAGCTTGCTCCGGTCTCTTGGGAGGAGCGTCACCGAAATCAACAGCTCCTTTACGAGGCTGTCACCGAATATGTCCGTGAGGGTTACAACCAGGCCATGCGTGAGAAACGTAGCTACATCGGCTTCCTGATGATCCTGATGCAGCGACTGGTGGTCTCCAGCACGAGCGCTATCCGCACCACTCTCGAAAGAAGGTTGGAGGCGCTATCCGCACCCCAGGAGCAATTGTCTCTTTTCCCACTGTCCGAGGAAGAATGGGCCGACCTTGATGGGCAAGAGCAGATCGACGTGTTACTTCACACCCGCCTCAAGGCGCTTAAAAACGAGCGCGCTGAGGTCAAACTACTCTTAGATTCCGCAGCCCGCTGCGAGCAGATCGGCCCGGATGCAAAGGCCGAAGCATTGCTCGACTGGCTCTACCGCCTCCAGTCCGAGGAGGGTGATCCAGAACTCAAGGCTTTGGTGTTTACCGAATTCGTTCCTACCCAGGAGATGTTGCATCGGTTCTTGGCGGAACGCGGCTTCTCGGTTGTCTGCCTAAACGGCTCCATGGACATGGAAGAACGCAAGCGGGTCCAAGAGGCTTTCAGCAATGAATCCCGGATCCTTATTTCTACCGACGCAGGCGGGGAGGGTTTGAACCTCCAGTTCTGCCACGTGGTGATCAACTACGACATCCCCTGGAACCCGATGCGACTGGAGCAGCGGATCGGCCGGGTGGATCGTATCGGACAATCTCACATCGTCCGCGCAGTCAATTTCGTCTTTGAGGGATCGGTCGAGCACCGAGTCCGGGAGGTGCTGGAACAGAAACTCGCCATCATCTTTGAGGAGTTCGGCATCGACAAAACCGGCGACGTCCTCGACTCTGCTCAAGCGGGACATATGTTTGACGAGATGTATGTCGAGGCGATTCTCAACCCCGAAAAGGTGGAGGACTCAGTCGAGAGCGTAGTTGCCCGTTTACAGGAGCAGGCGCACGAGGCGCGGACCACAGCATCCGTGCTCGGCGCAACCGAGGACCTGGAACCCGGCGAAGCCCAACGATTACTGACCCACCCCTTGCCCCATTGGGTCGAGCGTATGACCGTGAGCTATCTCAAGGCGCATGGCGGCCAGGCCGAGAGAAAAAGCCAAAGCTGGAACCTCGCCTGGCCGGACGGCGAAACATACGAGAATGTGGTCTTCACGGGCAAAGAAGCCGAAAGGCTTCCAGCCGCCCGGCACCTCACCCTGGAAGAGCCGAAGGTCCGCGGTCTGGCCATGCGGCTTCCCCGTTTCGCCCCAGGCCAGCCGGTCCCTGTGGTATCAATTCCCGGCATCTCCAATGAAGTCCAAGGCATCTGGTCCCTATGGCGGATAGCCATTGCTACCATGGAGTGGAACCGTCGGAAGATTATGCCTCTTTTCCTGGCTGACAACGGCGTGGTCTACATGCCGACGGCCAGGTATGTGTGGGATCAACTCCTCGCAACAAGCACGCAGGTCAGGTCTGTTCTGGAAGCCTCTGTTTCCGAAGCCGCCTTCGAAAAGCTACAGAGCGCCGCGGAGGAACATGGAAAGCCCATCTACGAAGCGCTTGTTCAGGAGCACCAGTCCCGCATCATTCGCGAACGCGAGAAGGCTGGCTACGCCTTCGACGCCCGCCGCAGAAACATTAAGAGAATTGGGCTGCCCCAGGTCCGCACCTATCGATTGAGCCTACTGGCCCAGGAGGAGCGAAGCTTTCAAGAACAGCTTGACCATAAGTCCTTTGCTTATCCGGAGATGGTGCCGCTGCTTGTAATTCGGGTGGATGGCGGTGGCCATGAGTAACTGGCGCCATCAAATTCTAAAGGAATTCACTCCGAAGGTCGCTCGACTTACTTTGGTGGCCGACCCTGACGGACTCCTCCTCGAAGAAGGGATTCTCGAAGGCGTCCGTGAACGGGGTTTTGAGCTGATCCCGTTCGAAGACCACATCGCGTTTCGCTATGCCTATGAATCTAAATTCCGATCCCGCTGGGACCGGGGCGAACACACGGATCTTGTAGTCGTATTGCGCTCCCAAGCCAGCGACCTCGGGGGGTTACCCTACGATCTGCTTCAGGCCGGTCGCAGGCTTTCGTTCAGCCTCGGCGACATTTTCCCGAACCTCAGCTACCCGGTAGTGACCGCTTTGGACCGTGGGGATCTCGATGCTTTGTTCGAGGCCCAAAAAAGACATGCTCCCGGCCAATTGGGCGAGAACGCTACCAAAGAGTTCGTCCTCCGGCACGTATTTGAAATCGCGCCCGAGCTGATAAAAAAGCCGTCTGACCTCTTACGGGTGCTGTTACGCCGTCACTACCGGGGGCAGCGCATCCCGATGGTGCTGGATGAACGGTTCATCCAACTATTGCGCCAGAGCGCGCATTTCGACGACTGGCCGCTTGAGACGCTGGTTACGGACCGGGAGGCATTCTTTGCGTTCCTCCAGGAGCGATGGCCGATCTTCCTCGATCGCGAAGCAGCCAAAGAGGTATCTACAGCCCGAGAGGAAGAGACGCCCTATGGTATGGCCATTAAGGGTCCTGTTGATCTGCCCTTTGATCACCATGACATCCGGGTCTACATCGACAACCTGTTCGTCGAGGGGGTGCTGCACCCGGTGCCGCATGATCATGCAGACGCCCTGTCTAAGACTTGGGTGGGTATTGGCATTCGAACTGTTCCAGTCGAGGATAGGTCCCGCCGCCTGAGCAGGCTCGTCGACAGTCTGCAGGCATCTGTCCCGGCCGATGACGCAAAACACACGGAGTGGTTTCACTTTGCCCGTGGGTGGGCGGAGCTGGTTCTGCTCATGAATGAGCAATGCGATGCCGTCATCGGGGAAGAGAGCGGGAACGCGAAGAGCTTGCAGTCACGGGTGGACGCTGGTTTTACCAAATGGCTCTTCAAGCGATATGCCGGGCTGGTCAACCTGCCGCCAGTACCGCCGGTGATGTTGCATCACCTGCCGCGGTTTCTTGCCCGTCAAATGGACGAAGACCATAATAGTAAGATTGCACTGATTGTGGTAGATGGCCTATCCTTTGACCAGTGGCTGGTGGTCCGTAGCTCGCTCGCCGCTCGGCAGCCCGGTTTCTGTTTCAGGGAACATGCTGTCTTCGCATGGATTCCGTCTCTCACGTCAGTTTCACGCCAAGCTGCCTTTGCCGGTAGGGCTCCAATCTTCTTCCCTAACAGCATCTATTCAACAGACAAAGAATCTGCCCTTTGGGCGCAGTTCTGGGCGGATCATGGCATCACTTCAAACGAGGTCGTGTACATCAAGGGGCTGGGCGATGGTGGGCTGGAGACTGTTTCCGAAGCGCTTTCCCATCCCAAGGCAAGGGTTGCTGGGCTCGTCGTGGACAAGATCGACAAAATCATGCACGGGATGGAATTGGGCATCGCCGGGATGCACAACCAGGTCGGCCAGTGGTCCAAACAGCCTTATATGAATAACCTACTTGATCTGCTTCTGGATGGGGGCTTCCGGGTCTATCTGACTTCTGATCATGGAAACATCGAGGCAGAGGGTTGCGGCCGTCCAGCAGAAGGTGCTGTGGCGGATCTTCGCGGCGAACGGGTCCGAATCTATCCCGATGCTGCTCTTCGTGGCAGGGTGAAGAAACACTTCCAGGATGCGCTGGAATGGGGCACTGTTGGTCTTCCAGAGGATTACCTTGCTCTCATTGCCCCCGATAGGCAGGCCTTTGTTCAGGAGAAGCAATATACAGTCTGTCACGGCGGCATCTCAATCGAGGAGCTGATTGTCCCTCTGGTTCAGATCGAGAGGAGATGCGAATGACCAGGCGGACAGACCAGATTGGATTTAGCCAGCGGATACGCCTGGAGTGGCTTGAACGGACAGCTGACCTGGTGCTGTCCGGGAGGGACAGGGCAACGGTTAACGATGCCTTGCAGGAACTTCTTAAGGACAAGGTGTCAGTAGGGGGCCAAGCCGAGCGCGGCAATCGCGAGAAGATCATCAGTATTCTATTGAAGACATGGCTGATTGTGCCGAAAGATCTCGATGAGCTGCGCGTCGATGGTCTGGAACTGCTCAAACATAGACCTCGATCCGATCACCTGGCTATACATTGGGGCATGGTAACAGCTGTCTATCCGTTCTGGTCGGGTGTGGCAACGCAAGTGGGTCGGCTCTTGAGGCTGCAAGGTTCTGCAGCCGCGGCACATGTCCAGCGTCGGGTGCGTGAGCAATATGGTGAACGGGAGACGGTTTCCCGCGCAGCCCGCCGAGTGCTGCGTTCGTATCTGGATTGGGGCGTGCTTAAGGAAACCGGGAAAAAGGGCATCTACACCTCTGGACTGACGCTGGAGATTGACGATTTCCGATTGACCTCATGGCTGATTGAAGCAGTCCTCCATGCTCGTGCCAACGGCGCAGCACCCTTGAGAGATCTGACTGATAGCCCAGGCTTCTTTCCGTTCCGTATAAGACAGGTTCACGCCGATAGACTTGCTGCGGTGTCATCCAGACTGGACATTCTCCGTCACGGGTTGGACGACGACCTTGTCATGCTGCGGAAGCAAACGACGAAAGGGGGCGCACCATGACCCTGGCCCAGCGCGCCTCCCAGATCAATCCGTTTTCTGGCGAACCCGGTCAGCAAACGACTTTCACTGCCTTTCCTGAAGGCACTCTGCTTGAATCGGGCAAGGTCCCCATTGCCGAGCTCGCCGAGCTCGCTCTTCGTGAAGGTCAATGCACCAATCCGACCTACCGGGTCCATCGCTGGTTCGCACGGCGTCTTGGCTCACAGTTCCGGGCCATCCTGACCGGCTTATCTCTAAAACCCGAGGAAGCCGACCGGTTCTGGGACCTGTATCTCGGGGACCTATCACTTGACGGTGCGGTCGTGCTCGATCCCTTCGTGGGCGGAGGTACCAGCCTTGTCGAGGCCTGGCGCTGTGGTGCGCGCGTGATTGGGTACGACATCGATCCTGTTGCCACATTCATCACGCGATTTGAACTTGAAACAGCATCTTACGATTCTTTGTCACCGGAGATTGCCGCTCTCTGCGCAACGGTGTCCGAAAAGATCGGCACCTTTCACCGGACAACCGTCCCAGGTGTCGGTGAACGCGTAGTCCTACACCACTTCTGGGTTGAATGTCGAACCTGCGAAGTCTGCGGGACGACCTTCGAAATTCATCCCCATTACCAGTTGGCGCACAGCAAGGAAAAGGCTCTCCAGTGGGTGTTCTGCAAGACCTGCTATGAGGTCTCTGAGATTCCTATTGCCCGCAAGGAAATCCGATGCGGATGCGGAACGCGTACCAGGATCGCACAAGGAACCCTTGACCAGGGAAAGGTCAGATGCCCAGGCTGCGGTGACGTGTCGGGACTCGGCGAGCGTGGGGATGCGCCAACGCGGCCTGAATGGCGGCTCTTCGCACAGGAGTATCTTGAAGAGACTCCAACCGGCGTAACACGCCACTTCAAAACGGCGAGCAAAGGCGACCGTATTCGCTACGGTCGGGCGCGCAGTCTTCTAGAGGATGTTGAAAAGGCTGGCGGTAGATTCGCACCCAGCCGGGCCATTCCGACAGACGGTCGGTCCGACGCGCGGCCACTGATCCACGGCTTCGCCCGATACCGCGATCTCTTCAACGACCGTCAACTGCTCCACCTGACACTGTTGGGCCAAGCCATCACCAGAGTCGACGATCCGAGGTTGCGCAGGCTTCTGGCCATTGCCTTCAGCGAACACCTTACAACGAACTGCATGTATACGGCCTATGCGTTCGGGTATCGGCGGATCAGCCCGATGTTTTCAATCCACGGGTACCGGCACATCACCAGGCCGGTGGAGATCAACCCATGGCTCGACGGCATCGGACGCGGCACTTTCCCGAATGTCCTCGGCAAGATTGCCAAGGCGGTGGCGTTCGTTGCAGCGCCCACCAATCTTGACCCAAGGGGTGGGCGAAAACCAGCGACGATCTATCGCCAAACCGCCGTAAAGGATGTCTCAACGCACCCATGGAGAGTGCTGGGAGGATCATCCCGGGCTTCGATATCCACCAAGACGTCGGAGAACCTCGAAGGGATTCCAGATGGTAGTATCGACCTCATCCTCACTGATCCGCCGTATTTCGACAATCTGAGCTACTCAGAACTTTCCGACTTCTACCTGGCCTGGCACCAGTCCCTCGGCGTGGCTGAACCTCCTTACGACAATCCGGCCCTTGCAGCGCCGATTAAGGAGAACCTCGCTCTGACAGATCGCGGCGACCAGTCTATCGAAGTCTACCGGAACAGCTTGCACCGAATTTTCTGCGAGTGCCGGCGCGTGCTCAAAATGGACGGCATTATGGTCTTTACCTATCACCACAAGTCGCCCGTGGCTTGGGGTGCTCTCGGGGATGCGCTTGTTTGTTCCGGGCTGAAGTGTGCGACCGTTTTGCCCCTGCGCGGCGAAGGTCAGGGTGGACTGCATTCCTACGATGGCACCATCAAATGGGATGCTGTGTTTATCTGTCGTAAGGGCGCTCAGGTGCCGTCAGCGACTTCGGATAAAGCGGTGGTTCCGCGTATCGCTATAAAACGGGCCAAACAGCAGGCATCCGCATACGCTGAAGATTTGGCTAAGACCCGACAGATCGGTTTCCGCGACCCGGATCGACTGAACCTCGAACGCGCCATGATCGTGGCATCGGCTGTCATCGCTCCAACCCATCCCGATCTTATGCCACTCTCGGACGCCTTGAAAACGAACTCAACTGGAGGACGCTGACACATGCCACAGGTTGGAAAAGAAGCCCTTTCGCAATTCATCAGAACCGAATGCCTTCGTCTGCTCAGGCTCAACCTGAGTCCTGACGCCCAGGCTTTCCAGCAGGAAAGAACGGCCGCTGGCATGCCACCCGTACAGCCCCCCCGTCCTGGTCTTGAATACCTGGCTCAAGCTGGCGAGGAGTGGCAAGCAGAGAAAATCGCGGACCTCTCGGATACCTTCGGCACCGCCGTTGTCATCGGTGACCGCTACACGAATCAGGCAGGCCAGGAACGATTCCGGGAGATCGAACTTGTCAACTACCTGACCACCGCTCCGCAGGGCTCCTTCCTTGTTGAATCCCAGTTTGACGTGGGCCCTGCTTTCGAGGGCGCACTGGGGATCGCGGGTTATAGACAGAGCTATGGACTGAATTACTCCCGATTGCGGCCCGATCTCATCGAAGTGTTACCTCACACTTCGAACATCGACCGGTATGTCACCCCGCCCGGCGCAGTTCTGTGGCTGGCTACCGACGACCATCGGATCAAACTTCGGGTCATCGACATCAAACTCACGGCTGAGCCATCTCCTTCATATTTCGCAGAAGTCACTTATTACTCCATGGCCTTGGCTGGATGGCTCGTTGACCGAGGTTTGGACAATCGTTACGTGGTCGTTCCAGACGCAGCGATCTGGCCGGGTTCGCACGACGCCTCATGCCTGGTGCGAACCTGCCGGGAGATCGAAGATCAAGGAGGCACTCCCTCATATGTCCAGATGTGGGATGCGATGCAGGAAGACCTCGAGGCAGTTCCCTTCGAGGTGTTCGTCGGCAGGGTCAAGCACTTCTTCATGGCCGATCTTCCCCGGGCTTTTGCATGTCCCTGGCAGCAACACCCCTGGCACGTGGACAACCGGTGCAAGGGATGTGATTACCTTGGCTACCCGTGGGTTGATCGAAACGGCCAGCCGACTGCTGCTCCTCTTCACTGCATGCCGACTGCTGCTCAGACCGACCATCTCAGCAGAGTCGCGTTCATTTCTCGTGGGGCTTCTGCCGCCCTGAGTGACCAAGGGATATCGGATGTTTCGGCGTTGGCGCAGCTTCAACCGAACTCCACCGTTTTCAATGCACACTACTCGCTCAGAGCGACACGCAATGTAGTAGCGGGCAGAGCGACATCTCTTCAAGCCCAGCAATCGGCGATTCCACCACAGAGCGGCACCTCCGGGGTCATGCCCAAATACGCAGACCTACATGTTTACCTTTCGGTCGATTTTGACCTCGGCAGTGCCATCACGTTCTCCTTGGGTGTGAAGGGCTTTTGGGTCGAGCCCCAGCCGTTTGGATATGTTGGCCAGAGAGCCAACCATGCCTATGGACCTCACACCCACGTGATCGACCAGAAGGACCTGCCCGTTGAGCGCCGGGAACTCCTGGCGTTCCTGAACAACATCAACGCGATTTTGACGGATGCCAGAAACCGCAACGCGGGCACGACGGTCCAGTTCTACATCTGGGATTCAGTCCAGTACAAGCATCTCACGCGGATTATCGGCCGCCATTTGCAGGCTATCCTCGCGGACCAAACCATCCAGCACCTCGCTTGGCTGTTTCCGCCGGAGGAGCTGCTGCCCAACGCTGCCATGGAAACACGACGATCACCAATTACCATTGTTCGAGAGGTCGTGCGGACCTTGCTCGCCGCCCCGATTCCGCATTATTACACTCTCTTCCATACGGCTCGTGTTTACCACCAGGCTTCTCTGCCCCAGCAGGTGGCGGCGTTCTCGGTACACCCGCTGTTTGAAGACACGCTGAGCGACCAGATTCCGAGTGAACGGGCCCATGAAATCTGGGCGCGGGTGACAAGGCCAAGATCATGGTCTGACCAACTTGTGACCCTGCGTGAAACCGTGACAAAGCAACTCGGCGCTCTCGAGGCGATCACCAGGCGGCTCGAAGAGGATCTCCGGCCTACGCTCCAGCAGATCGCACCAGAAATCCGCATAGAGCCGCCACAACGACAATCGGGAATCAGTTTTAATGGGCAGTTGTGGTATGGATTCGCGCGGCTCAACGCCGCCCTTGGCGAACTGGAGGTGCACCAAATCAGGGCCATGCCGCCAGAGGAGCGTGAGGCCAGGTATTGCAGCGCACGACTGACACGTCGTCTTGCCGGCGCTGCAGAGACGGCAGCGCTGGCCCAGTTGGGGATTGTGCAACGGCCGAGGATTCGGGTCTACGAGATGAGGCCGGAGTCAAGAGAAGTGAAGGCGCGCGAGGGGGATTTCAGCTTTGCCCTGGCCCCCGAAAACATGCCCGGCTTTCTCGACAGGTCGCTTCAAGTGGTAACACAAGGAACTCCATTGGAACCGCCCAATGGGTCCGGATGGCGAACTTACATGGAGACCGCAACAGGGGTCCGAATCGTTGGTATCGACCGCGACGCTGGCCTGATCGCTGTCCTTCCCAACAACCGCTATCCAACGATGCTTGACGATCTGGAGCAACAGGGACTGGCGGATTTCAGTCAAGACGTTGTTCTCGATCCTATGTGGGTCGACACCTTCACGAAGAAATTGCGAGAGACATTGCATGCCATCGGCAATCCTCCGAATGCTCGGAACAACGCCCTTGTGCGTAGAGCGGTGGGACTGACCACAAGGCGTAGTGGCCGGCAGACTGCTGGAAGTCCTGCAGCAGACCTATTGTGGTCCGGCAACACTCTGGCGAACACGGCTGTTGCCAGAAACCTGCCAGGGATCAGGCAGCAACTCGAGCAAAATGGAATATCCCTCAATCAGTCTCAGTGGGCAGCATGGGAGGCATCGCTTAGCCACCGTCTTCAAAGCGTTTGGGGTCCTCCTGGAACAGGGAAGAGCCGGACAGTCCGAGCGGTGGTGGTCGGCGCGGTTGTTGACGCGGTGCAGCGCAATATCCCTTTGCGCCTTCTGGTCTGTGCTCCCACGTACAACGCTCTCGACAACGTCCTATTGGAGTCGGTGGCGGACATCAGTCAGGTAGTCCAACATCCCGATTTACGGTGTGTGCGCCTCCGCTCCAGTTACCGGCCAATCGACCAGAACATTCCTGCCGGTCTCGATCTGGAACTGAACAAATGGAATCCCTCTAATGCGGTACAGCAGCTACGGCAGCGCTTGCAGAACAGCACGGGCATTACGGTGGTGGGTGCTACCCCGGAGCAGACTCACAACCTTCTGGTGACTGGAAACTCCGCCGCCCGTCAGGAATTCTTCGACTGCATCATTCTCGATGAAGCATCGCAGGTGGATGTCGGTCACTCAATCCTGCCGTTCGCCTCCCTGGCTGCAGACGGCATCGTGGTTGTCGCTGGCGATCCGAAGCAGTTGCCGCCAATCCATCAAGCAAAAGCACCAGTCGGGCTCGAGGGCATGGTCGGCTCTATCTATGTCTTCTTTGAACAGCTCCATCAAGTTCAACCAGCCATTCTGGAAGAGAATTACCGGTCCAGTCGCGTAATCGTTGAACTCGCCCATGAGGCCGGTTACAACAGGGCTCTGACAAGTTTCTCGCCAGACATGCGAATCGATATAGTCACGCCATTCCCGACTGTGGCGACACCCGCTGGATGGCCGCAGTCTCTATTCTGGACACCGGAGTGGTCATCTCTGCTTGATCCGGATGCTCCGGTCAGTTGTTTTGTGTATCCCGAGGGCAGAAGCAGCCAATGGAATCCATTTGAAGCTGGTTCGGTGGCAGCCCTGGCCTTGCTGCTGTATGGCCGCCTCGGCAACCAGCTCCTAAATGAAAGAGACACAGCATCCGGTGCCGTGATAGCCGCTTCGCACACCCCATACACGATGGATGAGTTCTGGCGCAGTGGGATTGGCATCGTCACTCCACATCGGGCTCAACAGGCATTGATCGTCGCGAGGCTCCAGCAGGTATTCGGGCCATTAGGCGCATCGAATCAACTTATCCGGGACGCTGTGGACACGGTCGAGCGGTTTCAAGGGCAGCAGCGTGATGTGATCATCGCCTCCTTTGCCCTGGGTGACCAGGATGCCATTCAGGACGAGGACGAATTCCTGATGAGCCTTAATCGGTTCAATGTGATGACATCACGCGCCAGGGCAAAGCTGATCACCCTGGTGACGCAGGAGGTGGTCAACCATCTTTCTGGAGAACTGGATATCCTCCGCCAGAGCCGCCTGCTGAAGGTGTTTGTCGAGTCTTTCTGCAACAACTCGCGGCCAATGACCCTAGGCCATGTTTCGACGAATGCCGTCCTCCAGGTGGATGGGATGTACAAGTGGAGGCAGTAAGAACGGTGCCTTCAAGGTTCCTCGAGTCTGACAATACCCGTAAGCCAGGGCAGGGTCAAATTTCCCTGTCATCTGCGGCATCCTGGTCCGGAGTGCAAGAGCCGATGGATTTTCGGAGGTGGCAATGAGCTTCTCAAAAGAAGTCGTTGATATGGCACTTGTCGCCTCGGGACGCTGCTGTTGCATATGTCATAAGTTCTGTGGTGTCAGGATCGAGACACACCACATTCGTTTTGTTTCCAAAGGGGGAGAGGACTGCTTTGAGAACTGTATACCTCTGTGCTTTGATTGCCACGCGGAGGTTGAACACTACAACGATCAGCATCCAAGAGGACGTAAGTTTTCCGAGAGCGAACTCCGGAAGCATCGTGACACATGGTTCTCGAAAGTCGAAGAGATGAATACGCTCACGCCGCTTCCCCACGATGCACCCCAGGTCATTCAGACGGTTTCAGGAAAGGGCAACATGGTTGCCGGACGGGACTTGAACATTCGCACCGAACGGGTGGTTCGCAAGGCGATTGTCCAGACCGATCCGGGCGGCAAGCACATTTCAAACGCGGTGGCTCGCAAAATCCAGGAACTGGTGAAGGATTATATCGATATCCACACGATGGCGGGCAAAGACACACAGCGAGCCGCGCAACGGATTTGGAGCAGCTTGAAAAACGAATTCAACGTGACCAGTTACAAGGAGATTCCCGCCCAGGATTCCGACCGCGCGATTCAATGGCTTCAGGCTCAGGTCGCGATGACAAGACCCAAAATCCGCAGGAAAGCCGCTGATAAATGGAAGGAGAGTCTATACAAGCCGATCTACGCACGCGCGGGCGAGCTTGGGATTTCCAAAGACGATCTCTATTTGCTGGCGCAAGAGCGATTGGCGCTCAAGAAACCGATCCGATCCCTGAAGGAACTGACGCAGCGCGATCTTCAGCGGCTTCACCATGTTATGATCTATGAAGTCAGGAAGTCCGAGAAGAAACTATAGAAATTTGTTTGCTGTCCCCACAGAATAACCCGGCGCCCAGACAATAGCTGCCCTACCTGGGCTTGCAAAGGTGGAATCTTATCTTTCATGCTTCTACGACACCTTTTATATGCCAATAAGATGGAGATTTTAAGGGCTTTTCTTTTTTCCACTACTCTTTTTCCCTTGGCGCGATTTTGGCGCAATTTATATCAAGTTTCTCTACTGTGGCTCTCAGATGATCGTCGATACTGTGGGTATATCTTGTTGTAGTTTCAAGGCTCCTGTGACCGGCAAGTTAGCGCACGGCTTCAGCGTCAGCACCGGCCATAAACAGATGAGTGATGAACGTATGCCTCAACATATTTGGTGTTACATTCTTCTCAATCCCCGCATTTGTGGCTGCAGCCTTTAAAGATTTTCAAATGCTCTTAACCGGTGTTGCGCCAGGCGCGAAAACCCATGGTCCTTTCCGGATAGCATAAAGCTCTGTGACGATCTGCATTGCCTGATCATTTGCTTTTGGTATGTCATTGATCGAACCTCTTCAGAGATGAAATATAACAATATAGTTTTTGTGGGAACAATTGTTGTGAGCAACTGCTCCTTAATCAATGATCACGGGGTGGAAGTTGCATTTGCAGCATGCCGTGAGGGACAACGCGCGACTTGACACCCTGCTGAATAAGAGAGATGATTCTTTTGAAATACCTTCGAAATACCATGTGAAAGATTTCTGTCTCCTTAACAAGACAGAGGCAAAGGAGGTGACAGTCGCTATCTCTTCAGAAGAAAGGGCCGCGGACCCAATATTCACTGATGAATAACAAAGCAACGAGGAGGTTCGATATGAAAAAGGCATTCTTGATAGGTTGTATCACCTTTCTGATACTGTCGGCTGGTTACGGCTTCGCCGAGATGGACAGCGGCATGATGGAGGGACAGAAGTCGGGAATGGAGCACGGGCAGATGATGCAGGGTAAGGGCATGATAGAGCACGGCCAGATGATGGGCGACATGATGGGGATGATGAGTCAGATGTCGGACATGATGGGGAAGATGTCGGCAAGGATGAAGGATATGCCCACCGACAAGATGAAGCAGATGTCGGGGATGATGAAGGATATGTCCGGACAGATGATGGAGATGTCGAAGATGATGTCGAAGGGCAAGGCGTCGCAAAAGGAGATGAAAAAGCTGCAGGGCAAGATGATGAAGATGCAGAAGAGCCTCGATGGGATGGGAATGAGTCAGTAGCTAACCAAGGCTTGCCCTCTTGGAAATAGACTCGCTTGTATTGAGTGCATTACAAGGAGTTTATGGATATAGGGCAAGCCACAACATTTTTGACTATCCGACTGATGATTATCGACCGGGTAAGACTTGGGAATGCCTTGCTGGCGCTATCAACCGTATTCATCTTCGCCTATCTCATGAACTACGTTTGGGAATCCTTCCATGCAGTCTTTCTTTATCAGGATCACGACTTCAAGGCAGAAAAGTATGTTCTGATGCTGAATTATGTAGCGGCCATGGACGGCTTATTGATAGTTGGAATGTACGTTTTCGTCGCGATTTTATGGAAGGAGGCGCTATGGCTGAAAGAAATGAATATAAAGCAGACCTCCACAACTGTCGCGTTGGGACTGCTAATTGCCGCTTTGATCGAACACAGAAAGGTTGTTGTTCTGAAGACGTGGGCGTACCTGCCTGCGATGCCTACAATTTTCGGCATTGGCATATCCCCCCTACTTCAGTTGAGCGCGAGCGGTCTGTTATCAATTTGGCTGGCCCGTCGGGTGTGGTTCAGTAGGGAAAAAGACGATTTCCGCAGAAATACATAAAGAAATGGACTTTTGTTGCCGAAAGGCGCTGAAAAAGGAATGGCCTATAACGTCTCAATGTCAAGACATAACGGTGACGAACTTCAGGTCTTCCAGGGGACAGTGGGGAGAAGCATAACATGAAAAGTTCAGTGTTTTTATCGGACGGATCGTTTGTTCGTAACTCCTTTATTGCCATAGGGGTTTCTTTGATCCTTGCCTTTGTTCCAGCATGTAAGAAAGAAAAAACGACTACCGGGAAGGAAGTTTCGCTTCCGGCAGTTGGAAACAGGGCTCCTATATTCACGCTCAAGGACCTGAACGGGAATAATGTGAGTTTGTCGGGTTTTAAAGGCAAGATTGTGGTTATGGATTTCTGGGCAACGTGGTGCTCGTGGTGCAAGAAGACCACACAGGAACTGGAGAAAATTCACAAAGATTATGAGAGCAAGGGTGTTGTGGTCCTCGGCATCAGTATGGATTCAGGGGGCGACGCCGAACATAAGGTCAAGGAATTTGCCAAGCAGTACAATCTCAGCTACCTGATGCTTATGGACGACGACAGTATAAGCAAGTTTTACGGGGTCAATAAGATCCCGACCTCTTTTATTTTGAACAAAGAGCATATGATCACCCGTATATATCCAGGGTATCTGCCCGGCCTCAGAGAGAGAATTGTCGAAGCAATCGAAGAAAGCTTGCCAAAATCCTGAGGATTCCTGCCGGCCGGCTGAAAGCTTGTTTGCAAAGACAGGAGACCATGGTATCATGACAATATGTCCGTGCATTTAACCGATTGAGACCACGATCAGAAGGCAAGTCGGTGAATGAGATGACAATGGCAAGGTTGGTATAGGGGGCTTATTTGTCTTTAATTCAGTTACTTATGGAGGTGTTGAAATGAACAAAATCATTGCTTGGGTGTTCGCTGTTTCAATTGTCTTAACACTGGCATCTTCTCACAGCTTCGCACAGATGGACGGCAAGGAGAAGGAAGGCATGGGCTCTTCGCAAATGAAGGGCGGCCAGATGATGAGCCGGGACATGATGACAAGTATGACGGGGATGATGAAGCAGATGAACGAGATGATGGAGAGACTTTCTCATCCCATGCACCACATGACTGTCACGGACCATACACAGATGTACGAGTTGGGAAAGGTCATGCGCAAAATGGCTGCAGAAATGAACGAGATGGCTGCGCATATGGAAAAGGGAGAGATGGACGCGGCGACATCCAAAAAAATGCAGGAAAGGATGAAGGCCATCAACGGGGAGATCGAAGCCCTGCGGAAGAAAAACAACTGAGGTTGGTCAATAAAGGGGGGAGATAGGCGTCGTGCAGCCTTCGGGTATTATCGTCCTGTCGGTCCTGATATTCTGTCTCCCTTGCGTCAGCGGAGCGGAAACGGTAGAATACGATCTTACCATCGCCCTGCAAGAGGTCGATATAACGGGAACCCGGGTTCGCGGCATGACCATCAATGGAGGCATACCCGGTCCGGTCTTGCGGTTCACCGAGGGCGACGTTGCGCACATCCGTGTCCATAACACGATGGGCGTCGACACATCGGTCCACTGGCACGGCGTCCTCGTGCCGAACGCCATGGACGGCGTGCCTTATGTCACATTCCCTCCCGTCAAGGCGGGCACGACCTTCACGTATGACTTCCCGATACGGCAGAGCGGAACCTACTGGTATCACTCGCATACGGACCTTCAGGAACAGAGCGGCGTATACGGAGCCATAGTGATCGAGCCGACCGGGAAACCCCCAGACCCTGAGAACGAATTCGTTGTTCTCTTTTCGGACTGGACCGATGAGGACCCCCATGAGGTCCTTCGCACCCTTAAACGAGGAAGCGAATGGTACTCATTAAGGAAAGGCAGCGCCCAGAGCATCATGGGGGCGGCTAGACTCAGCATGCTAGGCGAATATTTTTCCCGGGAGTTGCAGCGCATGCCTCCCATGGATATTTCGGATGTGGCCTATGATCGGTTCCTTGCCAATGGAAAACCCGAAATAGAGCTTCACGCACAGCCCGGGGAGACCGTCCGGCTGCGCGTCATAGATGGATCATCGACTACCAACTTCCATCTCGAATTTGCGGGCGGTCCTGTGACGGTCATTGCAGCCGACGGGCTGGATGTGGAACCTTTCGAAGAAGGGCGTTTTCTCATCGCCGTGGCCGAGACCTATGATGTGTTGCTCCAGGTCCCAGTTGGAGGGTCTTACGAATTTCGGGCGACTGCCCACGACGGATCGGGCCACGCCTCGGTCTGGATCGGTTCCGGCGAGCGCCATCCCGCCCCTGATGTTCCCAAACCTAATCTGTATAAGGGAATGGGACATATCGGCCTGAAAAATATCTTCTCTCTTACGCCTGCAGGGGCAATGGGAATGTCCGATCATGATGTTGAAGAGGGCGTTTTCGACGAGCCGGGCATGATGGGAATGGAGATGAGCGGGATGCACAAAATGGAAGAAATGGACCACGGGGGGATGAAGATGGAGCACGCGAGTCACGGCGGCCATCAGATGGAAATGCCGCGTGGGGAGGCAGCTGCATCCAAAAGGGGCAGTGGCTTTCTCGGACTTCTCAAGGAGGATATTTCCTCTCATGGGAATATGGCGATAGACGGGATGGACCCGGCCCGTCCGTGGCCTCCCTACGCAAAGCTACGGTCTGTGAAACCTACGGCCTTTCCGTCCGACAGACCGGTGCGAGAAATTCGTCTGACGCTTGACGGCGACATGGAGCGATATGTCTGGTTCATCAACAATAAACCGTTATCGGAGAGCGATTCGATTCTCATCAAAAAGGGCGAGGTCGTGAGACTTATCATGATCAACCGCACGATGATGCATCATCCTATGCATCTGCACGGGCACTTCTTCAGGGTCATCAGTGATCAGGGCGACTATTCTCCGCTGAAGCATACCGTCGACGTTGCGCCGATGTCCACGACGGTCATAGAGTTCGACGCCAATGAATCCGGCGACTGGTTTTTTCACTGTCATCTGCTTTACCACATGAAGAGCGGCATGGCGCGTGTGGTCCATTATGACGGTTTTTCGCTTTATCCGGACCTCGCCGCAGTCCGGCCCGGACTCTACCGCGAGTCCTGGTACTTCTGGGGCTATGCCGACGTATTTAGTAACATGGCCGAGGCCTCTATTACTGCTTCGGATACCCGCAATATCATATCCGCGTGGGGTGAACTGGGCTGGCAGAACGTGGCGGCGGCCGAATGGGAAACACTGGTCACATGGGGGCGCTATTTCAACCGGTTTTTCACTGTTTTTGCAGGCGCCGATCTTCTTGGCGCCGGTGAAAAGCTCGACAAGACCCGCGCCATTGTGGGGTTTTTCTACCTCCTACCGCTCAACTTCCAGTTGAGGATATGGGCGGATTCCGACGGCGGTGGCCGCGTCAATATTCTTAAAGCGTTCCAGTTTACTCCGCGACTCTCGCTGTATGGTGAGGCTGAATATGACACGCATGAGAAATGGGAGAATCGTGCCGGTCTCTCATACACGATAGCCAAAAACGTTTCCGTCGTCGGCCAGTGGCACTCGGACTTCGGATGGGGAGGCGGTGTGAGGTTACGGTTCTGAGAAACCACCGGCTGAATGGCGAATTAAAACAGTGCAGTGTGGGACTTGGCGCGGGCTTTACGTATTGTGCGTGGAGCCGGGGGCTTAGTGACTGCCGCACAGGTGTGCGAGGCGATGGTAAGAACAAGTTGCATTGTGATATTGCTGATTACAGCGTTCCTTGTGGTAATGGCTGCTGGTAAGGCAAACCCCCAAGGGTATTTTATTCTGTCACAGGTCTCTGGGACTGACATGAGGCATCCCGGGATGGAGAAGCACTGGACAGCGCCGCAAGAAGCCTCCGAACGGCGAAACCCAGTGCCGGCAGACCGCGATTCCCTGCTGCGCGGCAGTGAGCTCTACCAGAAGCACTGTGTGGCCTGTCATGGCGACTTGGGAAGAGGAGATGGACCGGCAGGAGCCACCCTTGCTCATAAGCCTTCCGACCTTTGGACAATGGGGATGATGCACTCCGCTGGAGATCTGGCGTGGAAGATCGCAAACGGCCGCGGCCCCATGCCTGCGTGGAAGGAAATCCTGACTGAGTCCCAGATTTGGGACCTGGTAAACTTCATTCAGAATATGGGAACCGAGCAGAAAGGTGCCGTAATGAAGCCTTATATCTTTGCCCGGTTCGATGACAAGAATGACTGTCCTGAGTAGGAAATATGTGTACACTGCATTGGTGATCGTGGCCTTTGTATCAGTTGTCACCTATTTGCACTACTCAACCATCTCCGCGATTCATGCTCTTCATGACATATATAAGGAACTATATTATATTCCCATACTGGTAGCCGCCCTCGTTTTTGGCCTGAGAGGCGCCGTAGCAACGTTCTTCCTGATTGGCGTCTTGTATTTTCCGTATATGATTTCAAGCTGGACCGGCGATCCCGCTACCGAGGCGAACAAGATTCTTCACCTCCTGCTGCAAGGTCTGTTCGCATTCCTGGCGGGTTTTTTTGTCGACCGCGACAAAAAACATGCTTTGCAGGAGGAAAAGGACCGTTATCTTGCCGGCATTGGCCAGGCCGCTGCCGCCATAGTGCACGACCTCAGAAACCCTCTTATTACAATTTTGGGTTTTGCGAAACGGCTTGAAGAAGGAAAGGGCGGAAGAGAAACCTCACTCCAGGCGATAAGGGAATCGGCCTTGACAATGCAAAGCATCGTCCATGACGTCTTGGATTTCTCCAAGCCCGTCACCCTGAAAATGACAGAGGAAGACTTCAGGGACACGGTCAGACGGGCCTGCGACTCATGTAAGACAAGGGCGCAGGAAGCAGGGGTCTTCTTGACCATTGAACTGACACCGGAACCATTGCCGGCCGATGTCGATGGGACGCATCTGGAAAGGGCTATTGTCAATCTCATCAACAATGCTATTGACGCCTCGTCCAGGGATCAGAATGTCGTAATAAAGGTGACACCCGAGAGACAGCGTCTCACTGTCAGCATAAAGGACAGCGGCGCCGGCATGGACAAGGAAACCCTTGAGAACATTTTCATTCCTTTTTACACGAAGAAAAGTTCCGGGACCGGCCTCGGAATGCCGATAGCACGGAAGATCGTTGAAGGTCACAGGGGAAAGATAAACATCACAAGCAAGCCCGGACAGGGGACCGAGATAACCATAGAAATACCCTGGCAGCCGAAGAAAGAGCAACCATGAAATTCCTGTTTGCGATTATTTTCCTTTTGGTCCCCTCCAGAGCCATGGCGTTCGTGCCGCATTCGTATGCGGAGGTCTACATCCATCAGATGGGGCATCTGTACTTCATCCTCTCATGCATATTCATAATGTGGGTTATCTGGCATCATAATCTGCAGGGCAAAAGGGGCTGGCGGTACATATTTCTCTCAGAGATATTCTTCATACTCTGGAACGTCGATACGTTTGCCGGTCATGTGACCGAATTCTGGATCGAGCCCTCGCAGATAATCGGCGCAAAGGAGGGTTGGGACTACTTTCTTCGGCGGATTTCGATACAGGGCTGGGAATCCCTTTATTACGTAACAAGATACGACCATTTACTATGCGTACCCGCAATGTTCTTCTTTGTCCTAGGACTAAGGGAGCTTCTATCAGAAGAGGGGAGAAGTTCGGTCGTCGCCGCCCTGCTGCCTTTGTTCCCCATTATGGCATTGGACATGGGCGGCGCCCTTAGCTTGAGACGATGGTCGCGGAAAGGACGATGAGCCTCATGGCCTTGACGGTGGCCGACAGGGTTAGAAACCCCGCAGCGGTGATAGGATGGACATGCAAGAAGATTCTTGAAAAGGAAGGGGAACCCGAGAAAATCAGGGAAGGCCTGAAAGATGTGCTTGACGAATCCCAGAAGCTGGAGTCCATAGTCAGGGATTTTGAGACGCTGCTGAAGAGCAAACAGTCCATGTACAGGTATGAGGATCTGAATGAGATTGTAAGCGGGATTGTCCCTGTTGTGGGAAAAGAGACCGAAGAAAGGGGCCTAAGGCTCGATGTAGATCTCTCGGAGCAGCCGTTGAAGATCAACACCCAAAAGAACTTGCTGAGGGCGGCCATACTGCATCTTATCAGAAACTCAATTGAGGCAACAGGCGAAGCAGGCAGAATCGCGGTGACGACCATTAGGGATGAAGACAAGGTCATCCTGACGGTGTCGGATACGGGATCGGGCATCCCGACGGAAGACATCGACAAAGTATTCGATCCCTTTTACAGTACCAAGCGGCTGAGGTTTGGAATGGGATTGCCTTTGGTGAAACAGATCATATCGGAGCACCTCGGCGAGATAAAAGTTGAGAGCGAACCCGGAAAGGGGACGACGTTCAAAATGGTCTTTCCGGCAAGATGGATGGAGGCAAAAGTGACGTTGCCAATTCGAACAGTTAAGTGTATGTAAACGATAGATCAACACCTTCATCTGATAAGCAAGGGAAGAAAATGAATACCTTCAAGATAAAATTCGGCATAGGGCTTATAATCTTGCTTGGCGTATATTTGGTCTCCCAAGGCATTTACAGAAGAAATATAGCCGTTCTCCACACTTATACCAACGACTCCATCGACATTGCAGAGCACATGCATACGGCTGAAATATTTCATTCCGCAATGCATGAAATGCTTATATCAGCGTCGCGATATCACGACACGCGGGATGAGGCTTTCGAGGAGCAATACAGGAAGCAGGCGGAAAGCGCAGATAACGCATTGCAGAAGCTCAAGTATCATGGGGGTCATGCGGCAGTCGTGGATAATAATTGGGGATCAGACAGAGACGTAATCAATATAATTACCGAATATTTTGCGCTTTTCCGGAAGTCCATAGCCGATAATGTATTCAGCAGACCTGACAAAAAGAAAGCTGATTTAACGGAAGCCCACAGCTTGTTTGATGAAATCTTCCAGAATTATTACCTTGAATTGCACCGTCACCATAGCGCCAGGCTTGTTGCTCTTCAAGCAAAGGCCCACGATATTGAAGCCAGAATGAATGTTTATTTTGTCGCACAGTTTGTTTTTGCATTGGTGATCGGCATAGCCGTTCTTTTTTATTTTGACAGGGCGGTCCTGAAACTCTACGCGGTAACCGAACAGTTGTCCATAAAAGACGCGCTGACATCACTATATAACAGGCGATACCTTGAAAAATATTTTGACGGCGAGGTTGCCCGGTCTCTCAGGTATGGCCACTTACTGTCTGTGGCAATGATCGATATAGACGATTTCAAAAAATACAACGACTCGCACGGACATCAGGCCGGCGACAAGCTGTTAAAGGACGTATCGTTAATACTGGCAGGAAACGCCAGAGGCATCGATAGAGTCATTCGCTACGGGGGAGAGGAATTTCTTATTGTTTTTCCGGAAACCGGCAAATCGACCGCTATAACGGCAGCTGAAAGAATCAGACGGGGCATTGAAGAACATACTTTTATTCTGCCGAACAAAAAGCAGGGGCCTTCGGTGACGGTAAGCATCGGGGTCGCTTCTTTCCCGGACGAGGGAAGCACCGCCGGCGAAGTTGTCAAAAAAGCGGACGAAATGCTTTACTTGGCGAAGAATGCAGGCAAAAACATTGTAAAGACGGAACAGTTGCAAGATGAGCCGAGAGCGCATCGGTTAGTGTAAGACGGTCAAGATTGTGTTTTCGGTCCGATGGACTTGGGAGAAATTAGATCACGCATTGAATTTAGCTGGACCACATACGGGCCATACAAAGAAATGAGGTCCCCGCTTCTGTCCGACTCCCACGGCGCCTTTGGTGAGGTACAAAGCCCATGCCCAATCCGGCTCGAACATGCTGGTTGTTGACGACCAATACGATTCCCTGACAGATTCGAAAGGGTGCCCGACCGGTAAGGCAGGACCGTGCGCACTACAGTCCACAAGCGATTCGAGTTCATTGATATTGGGTAGCCGCCACCCGCCCTTTTCCTTTGCGCTTTGATTAAGACGTGCCACGGCCGCGAGGGCATCATGCCAAGTAACGGCTCCGTTGGTAATGTCAGCATTCCTTGACCAACAAAGCGACGTCAGGCGGTCAATAACCAAATCGTCCATGAAGTCAAAGCGGGTTTCAGGCCAAGGAAGGCCGAAGCGTAATTCGGCGTCCTGTCCTGAACCTTCACAGGGAATGACCAGTCCCCTGGAATCATAACACTGAGTCTGTCCCGTGGCGGGTAGCACTCCGCTTGCCTTGCCCCTGACCGGCCAGAGCAGAAAGAACTGATCCTTCTTCCCGTAAAACGTACGGGCGCCTTCCATATGGACATACCAGGCGTATGCTGTATTGATTGCTGCGGTCGTCGATGTCCAGTACCAGCCGAGAAAGATATTGTTGAAAGGATGGCCTTCGGGCAATGCCGGTTTTCTTGTCTGGTGACTCACAAGGCTTCGCAGTTCGCGACGGTTGGGGAGCCGCCAGTCTGAACAACCGAATGCCTTTTCTTTATTCATTCCTGAAATGTAGTCCAGCGCCTCCTGCCAAGTCACAGGGAATTCAGTAAGGTTAGCATCTAGTGACCATATCAGGCCTGTGAGACGGTCTAAAACTGTCTCATCTTTTTGTTCGAATCTTGGCACAGGCCAAGGCAAGCCTCTTTTGAATTCCGCATCCTGTCCGCTACCCTGGCAGGCGATATCGCGGCCCGATGCGTCATGGCACGTTGTCTGCCCTGTGTGGAGATAGCACCGTTCGGCAAAAGACTGATTATGACTCTTCATTTTTCATCTTGCGGAAACATACACTTCGCCTCTCCTAATCCATCTTATCATAGCGACCCGCTTTTTCCCGACAGCGTACGTTTCCCCTTTGATTTGAACTGGTTTAGTGCTATCCTTCAAGAAAATGAATGACTCGGGGAAAGTAGCTGTCAGCGTCATATGAAGGAAATGAGAATAAGGAGCAACGTACGATGGTTGAAGTATCAGGAGACAATCCCGGTTTTAGAAGTGGAACTCGGATGTTCAACCCGAAACTAGAGAATGAGACAAAAAGGGAGAGTGCAATGAAAAGAGATCCTGTGTGCAATATGGAGTGCGATGAAAGCAAGGCTATCGCTGCGGAATGTGACGGCATAACGTACTATTTCTGTTCTGAAGGCTGTAGAAAAAAGTTTTTCGATGAAAGGGCCTGCAAGCGTCAGCGCATTTCCTACGACCTGATCATAGTAGGAGGCGGACCGGCCGGACTGACTGCAGCCACATATGCGTCGACCCTGAAGATGGAAGCGTTGCTTATTGCAAAGGACCTAGGCGGCCAGGCGATCGACAGCACCAAGATAGAGAATTATATGGGGTTCGACTTTATCACGGGACCTGAACTTGTCGAGAAGTTCAGGATGCAACTCGTCGGGTCTCGCTATATCGATCATCTAATGAGCACGGTTGAAAAAATCGAGCCTTCTGAAGAGGGCTTTCAGGTCATTACGGCGGAGCTTAAGAAGTATTCGGCCAAGGCGCTGATTGTTGCAACGGGCATGACAAGGAGAAAACTCGGCGTGCCCGGTGAAGAGGAGTTTCAGAGGAGAGGCGTTTTTTATGGGAACATACAAGACCTTTCCTTCGTGCAGGGAAAGGACGTGGCGGTTGTGGGAGGAGGCAATTCGGCACTGCAGATTGCCGAGAGTCTCGATTCTGTTGCCGGCAATATCCATCTTGTCTCGAACGCTAAGCTGATCGCAGATCCCGTAATAATCGAGAGGGTCCGCAATTCTCGAAAACTGCGCACTTACGAAGACCATGTCGTAAGTGCAATCACAGGGAAAGGTTCGGTCGAACAGATCATTCTCAGGAAAAGGGCCGAAGAGCAAACGATTACAATACCGGTAAGCGGCGTCTTCATAGCGATCGGGCTCCATCCCAATACGGCAACGGTATCTCATATGATTGAATTGAATGAGAAGGGCGAAATAGTGGTGCAGAGCGATTGTTCCACATCGCTGCCGGGGATCTTTGCCGCAGGCGATGTTACCGATTCTTACGGTAAAAGAATAATAATAGCATGCGGCGAAGGCGCAAAAGCGGCAATGGCGGCAAGGCAGTACGTGCTAAGTCTCAGGAAAGAGAAAGAAATGACTGCCGAACGTTGAATGGCATTCGTCCGCAAATGTCTTTCGGTCCCCATGTTGCCGGTCTCGGTCGACGACTGGATGACCATACGCCTTTTGGGTTGCTGCCTTCGCCTATGAGGGGGATTAATAGTCATCTTATAGAGGGAACGGATTCTTTTGAAAATTGTTATAGCAATCCCCGACCCCTTACTTAAATGCCTGTTTTAAGACCGTTTTTTAATTCCCGAAATTAAAATTATTGCGGTTCCGGTAAGCAGCACCGCAGCAAGCAAATACGGCACATGGACGTTCCATACAAATAGAAGTCCCCCGACCACAGGGCCGGCGGTCTGTCCGAGGCTGATGGCAGAGCTTTGCATGCCCAGTGCGGTCCCGGAGAGTTCTCCCGCATTTTTGCTTACCAGAGAAGACAGACTCGGATTTATTAATGCCATGCCGACTGCCAATAAAGATACGTAGAAGAGGATCAGCGCCATGTCATGAGTTGTCATCAACAGAAACAATGCGCCTCCCATCAATACGAAGCCCGGCGACAACAACGGCTTTTCCCCGACGCGTCCGATAAGGCGGCCTACTACGCCTATTTGAGCCACGGCCATGACCAGTCCGCAGACCATGAATACGGCCCCCATCTGTCGAGGGCCGAAATTCATCACACTTTTCCCATGAAGAGCAAACGTGCCCTCAAAGAGCGACAGTGCGAAATAGCCCAGAAAAGACAGAATAAGCAATTCCCGGAAAGTTCTTACTGTCACTAACCGGTTGACTCCAGGCTGGCTGTCATTATATTTTTCAGTCCGTCTTTTACGGAGACCGGTTTCGGATTTTTGAAGCGATTCAGGGATGAGGTACACGGCGGCAAATAAAGAAATTATTGCGAGAATCGCAGCTGCAAAAAAAGGGGTGGAAAAATCATCGGCACGGAAATGCCCGAAGCCGAATTTGAAATGAAGGTCAAGGCGGGACAGAAATCCTCCCAGTGCAGGGCCCGTAACAACGCCGAACCCTATTGCGCTGCTTAACCGGGCCATTCCCTTGCCACGGTCTGACTCTGAAGTCGTATCAGCGACATAAGCGCTCGCCACTGGGAGCACGGCCGCACCGAATATGCCTCCCAGAATGCGCGCGACGTAAAGTATTAGCAGATTGGTGCCAATTCCAAAGAGCAGCATAGAAACGGCATAACCGGCCAGTCCGGTCATAAAAAGAGGTCGTCGGCCCACGCGGTCCGACAATCTGCCCCAGAGAGGGGCGAAAAAAAACTGCATAAGTGCAAATACTCCTGTCAAAACACCAACATGCAGATACGCCTTCTGAATCGATGAGCCGTTGGCCAAGGCAAGACGTTCGATGTCAAAAGCCAGAACCGGCAATGTCAGTCCGTACCCAATCATGACTATGAACAGGCAGAAAAGAAGAAAGCCGGGATGTTTATGCCTGAAAAAGGTCATATTCCGGATTCATTTAATACTGCATCGATAATAAACATTGTATCACGAAAAACAGTGATCAAACGTGCAGGAAACTTGCAAAACTGGGGGGATGTGATAGATTTGGGATATATGCATAAGACCATTATAAAAGTGAAGCGATGAACGGAGATACAAGAAGTTTCCTGAGTCTGGCAAGTCTGCCGCTTCCGGTAAAAGCGCTTTTTTCAGCCTACCTTTTGACAATCGGTATCGGCTACCTAATCGCCGTCCTGTACCTCTTTCTCATCGATGTGGAGCCGCACCGGGAAATGGGCATGAGTGTTTTGCAGGGGACTATCCACAAATATTATGGCAGGCGCAGGGATACGCGTCTTGAAGGCATGGTGAGAGGGAGTATGGGGACATACCTGACCCCTGCTGAAAAAGAACAGATATTCGCATGGGTTGAAAGCGGCGCTACCGCCGAAGATTTCCCCAAGGTGAAGCCTGTCTTCGACAGGGATTGCATAAAATGCCATAGCCCGACTTCGGGATTAAATCTTATTCCCCTTACAAAATTCGAAGAGGTGAAAAGGGTGACTCGGAAAGACCTCGGAGAATCCGTTAAAACTCTGGCCCGCGTTTCTCATGTCCACCTTTTCGGGATCAGCTTGATCTTTTTAACTACGGGACTGATCTTTGTTTTGAGCAGCCTGCGCGGGCTTTTGAAATCCATTGTTGTCGTCATACCTTTTGCGGCGATACTGATGGACATCGGGTCGTGGTGGATTACAAAAATTAAACCGGTTTATGCCTACACTGTCATTATCGGCGGCGCACTCATGGGATTGTCGCTTGCGGTGCAGATATTTTTTTCGCTTTACGACATGTGGCTGAAAAAGCGGGCGCTTGCGGGTCTAAAAGGAAATGATACGTGACGATGAAAATTAAACCTTTTGCGCTTGGTTTGAGCCTCGGCGCCGTATGGGGAGGCGCCCTGTTTATAACAACATGGTTGTCCTATTTCACCGGATACGGGAAGCTGTTTTTAAATACTCTGGCAGTTTCCATATTTCCAGGGTATTCTATTTCGCCATTGGGAAGTCTCCTCGGGTTATTTTACGGGTTTCTTGATCTTTTCATTATGGGCATGCTGGCGGCATGGCTTTATAACGGGATTGCCGGTAACAAATAGATATGTTCTTTAATGTAAAGAGGCAGACACACCATGGAAAGCGGTATCGGGAGATAGCCGGAGCCCTGAGCCGCCACGGCCTCGGCTGGCTTGCGCTGGAGCTTAATTTCGGCATGTTCATCCCATTTCACTGGGGTTTGCTGGGCCATCCGAAAAGAAAAAAACCCTATACACAGGCCGAGCATATTCGAATGGCCCTTGAGGATATGGGAACAACTTTTATAAAGATGGGCCAGATTCTGAGCACCCGCCCCGACCTCATGCCCCCGGATTATATAGAACAATTCAGCAAACTCCAGGACAGCGTGCCGCCTTTTCCATACGATCAGGCGGCCGAGGTCATAGGGCGGGAGTTTGGCGCGCCCCCTGAAGAGATATTCAAGTCGTTCTCCCGAGAGCCGCTCGCCTCGGCGTCGATAGGGCAGGTGCATGCGGCAGTCCTGCGCGATGATACCCCTGTTGTCGTGAAGGTCCAAAGGCCCGGCGTAGAGGAACTCGTGGAAGAGGACCTCGATATAATTTCCCATGCAGCGCGCTACGCCGCACTACGTTCGGAATTTGGTTCCCGCTATGACATTGAGGGCTGGGTAGACGAATTTGCATTCACTCTCAGGAGCGAGCTGGATTATACCCGCGAGGGCAGGAACGCCGAGCGTATCCGCGGCAACTTCGCGGATGACAAAAGAATTTACGTCCCCCGCATTTATTGGGAACTTACCTCAAAGCGTGTGCTTACAATGGAAAAGGTCTCAGGGATAAAGATCACCGACTTCGAATCCATCGATAAAGCCGGATATAATCGACGCCGCATTGCCGAAAACGCTGCGCACGTTGCCCTGACCATGACGTATGACCACGGTTTCTTCCATGCCGACCCGCATCCCGGCAACTTTTTCGTGCTGCCGCATGAGGTAATCGGCCTTATTGATTATGGCATGGTCGGCAGGCTGGATGACGCCCTGAGGCAAGCAATATTACGTCTCTTTCTGGCCTTGACCCATCAGGACGCGAACCGGCTGGCGGAGGAATTCATGGCGCTGGGTTTCGCCCGCGGACCTCTAAGGAGACATTCCCTGAAGCGGGACCTCGACCATTTCATCCAGCAGTTCTATGACAAGCCCCTGAAGGATGTTGTTTCATCGAAGGGTTATAACGAATTATTCGCCATTGCATATCGTCATCGGCTGCAGCTGCCGAGCGACCTGATTATGTTGTTCAAGGTCATTGCAATGAGCGAAGGTCTGGGCGCTCAGCTCGATCCGGAATTCCGACTTTTAGAATTCGCCGGACCATATTTCGAGCGCTTCTGGTTAAAGGGCCATTCCCTCGGTGCGCAAACAAAAAGGATAGTGGAGGGAACACGGGAATTAACGGCCCTCGGGCTTGATCTTCCAGCATATGTCCGGCGCATGATGGGGCGGATAGAGCGGGGCGAGATGACGTCTGTTACTCGTCTGGAAGGATGGGAAGAGACACTAAGGGAAGTGAGACGGGCGACAAACAGGATTTCTGCGAGCATCCTGACGGCGTCACTTGTAATAGGGCTCGGACTGCTCATGCTGATCTACCACCCGCCGGGCTGGAAGGAATACGGCGGCTGGATCTTCGGTTTATTGTTCGTTCTGGTCTGCCTCTTCGGTCTGGGTCTGCTGTGGAGAATCCGGAGGCCGGGAAGAAAAGAATGAGAAATGCAATTAACGTCATAGGTGCAGGACCAGCGGGTTTGACGGCCGCCATCGTGCTTCGCAAAGGTGGGCTACCAGTCAAAGTTTATGAAATGGCCCCGGATGTGGGCCACCGGCTGAACGGTGTTTTCAGGGAATCGAAAACTGGAGTTCGGAGAAGGACATAACGGAACCGCTGAGAGGGCTTGGGATTGAGATCAATTTTATTTGCGCACCCTACTTTGGAGGGATCATATACGATCCTGATGGAAAAGCGGTTACCGTTGTGTCCGAGCGACCGTTTTTCTACCTCGTCAAGAGGGGCGGAATGGAGGGAACTCTCGACAGAGGACTGAAGGAGCAAGCACTTTCTTCTGGAGTTGAAATTCTTTTTAATCGTCGTGTTGAGACCTTTGAAGGACCCGCCATTGTCGGGACGGGTCCGAAGGGGGCCGATGCCGTTGCGATAGGCATTACCTTTCAAACAGGGATGAAAGACCAGGCGACTGCAGTGCTCGACGACCGTATCGCGCCCAAAGGGTATGCCTATCTTCTTGTCCACCAGGGGGAAGGGACGATGGTTACAGTGCTTTATCAAGAGTACCGGAAAGAGAAGGAATATTTCGAGCGGATGATGAAGTTTTTCAAAGAGCATGTCGCCATGGAAACAAGAAGAAGGCCGCGATGCTTCTCGGGCTGGATTCCACTACGCTGTGGAGGAAATTGAAGAAATAGTGCCCCAAGCGGCGGATTGCATTTTGCAATCATGTGCATACTCATTGTTCTTCAGTAGGTTAGCGTCTCCCTCGGCAAATTTCTTCCAAAAAACATTCGGTCCAGATCCTGAAAAAGTCGTTGGTTTCGGTGTATTAGAAATATATTCTGCGCGTAATCCGGAGGCGCAGCTCCCCGGAGTCGCCTCCGGGAAACGATAGGCAGGCAATTTGCAAGGTCTTCATACATAAACAATCACAACATAGAGGAGGTAGCGGTATGGAGGTATTGACAGTAGTAAACGGACTCGATACGGAGAAATTGATGAAAGTGGTAGAGACCGTCAAGCAGAATTGGGAGACGGGAAGGACGGTATGGAAGGCATCTACCACCTGGAAAGGGGGATTCAAGGTCGAGACGTGTTCCCGGGAATTTACCCTTACAGCTGACGAGCCCGAAATGCTCTGCGGAACGAATTCCGCGGCCAATCCCGTTGAAATGGTCCTCCAGGCGTATGGCGCCTGTCTCAGCATGGTTACGCAATGAACGCTGCAGTGAGGGGAATCAAGCTCGATGATATCAAGATCGATCTGGAAGGGGAGATAGACCTGCCGGGGTTCCTCGATCTCGAACCACCGGAAAGACTGCATATGGACAAGCTCCCGGCTTCAAGACGATCACGGCGAAGGTGAAGATCAAGGCTGATGTCGATGAGAAGGCGCTTCAGGATCTCCATAAACATGTAGTGGGCACCTCGCCAGTTGGGCTGACCCTCTCAAGGCCGGTGAAGGTCGAGGCCGACCTGGAGGTCTGGTAAATGCGGGCGACATTGAGCGCGTCGGAAGAGGCCCATCCCAACGCCGAAGGGACGAGGGAGCTCTTTATTGTCGTATGCGCATCGGGCTTCGAAAACAGTGCGAGGGCCCGTTCCGCCCTTATGTTTGCTGCCCTCGCCGCCACGGGCGGGTATAAGACGGTCCTCTACTGTATCCAGAATGCGGTAGATATTATGGTCCGGGGCTCTCTGGAAAAGAACGAAAGACCCCAGCCCGGCGTACCCTCCCTTGCGCAGAGACTGAATGAGGCACTTGACGCGGGGGTGGAGATCCACTGCTGCACGCAGTCGATGGCAAACAAGCATTTGTCCGAAACCGATCTGATCGACGGTGCACGGGCGGCGGGCGCCATGAGCCTCATTGTATTGGCCGCGGAGGCAAAGGGCACAATCAGTTTTTGAGTTGTCTCTTTGTAATCCGGGCTGCCCCGTGAAGGGCCGCCCGGCCTCCAATTTTCCCTTTCCCCGAGCAAGACGGTTTCCGCCTTCGGATCGGCAACTTTTTGTGCTATATTGTAAAAAAGAACATAACAAAGAGGCGCGACTGCAATAATTTTACTCAATTCGCTCAGTAGTTGTTGAAATAATGACAGGCGGAAAAGAGAAGGGGATATGAAGATTACGAAGCTTGCCAAGAAGAAGGCAGTAACGTGCAAGTGTCACAGCTCCTGTTAAACTTCGGTCAGGCATAGGAGCCTCGATGGGAATCAGCACGAAAAAAGGGGACGACGGATATACCGGCACCCTTGGCGGCGAAAGGGTGCCCAAATATCACATTGTTACGGAAGCGGTAGGGAATGTCGACGAGGCTAACTCGCTCTTGGGGCTGGCAAGGGCGTCTTCGAAGGAAAAGAGGACCAAGCGCATCCTCTTGCAGGTCCAGAAGCATCTCTTTATCATCGGAGCGGAGTTGTCGACTGCCGGCGGCCACGGGAAAACGCTCAGGAAAGAGATCTCTCCGGCGGAGGTGGTCTGGCTGGAGAAGCTTATCGACGACATGGAAGAGGCTCTGGCGCTTCCTCCCGGTTTCGTGGCTTTCGGCGGTGAAGAATGTTCTGCCAAGCTGGATGTTGCGCGGACGGCGGTCAGGAAAGCGGAGCGAACAGCCGTAAAGATGAGCGGCGAAAAGCTGATCGAGCGTCCATTTGTCTTGAAATATCTGAACAGGCTTTCTGATCTGCTGTTCGTGCTGGCTTGCTATGAAGAAAAGAGTTCGGAAGACCGGCGCAGAATCGGACATGCCCTGCTTCGTTTGAGATTTTCCGACCCCGCAATGCGTAGGTTTGCAATATTCGCGATCGCCGTCATCTTTATTCTTGTCGTAGTCATTATTCTTGTCCTGATGTTTCACAGGCCGGTATCGGACACCATGAAGCATATGCAAGAGATGGGGGTCATGTTGAGATGAGGTTGTGCGCGTGTAAACGACGGGAGACCTGAAATGAGCCACCGGTGGTATTTCGTTATTGCAGCAGCAACCGCCACAGTAATTCTCGCTCTTCTCGCTGTTTATCTTCTAAAAGGTGAAACGCCTGAGGGTGTGCTGGAAGGCAGCGGACAAGTAAGAGGAACTGAAGTTACCGTCGCTTTCAAGCTGGCCGGAAAAGTCGAGAAATTATTGATACAAGAAGGCCAGGCTGTCAGCAAAGGTGATCTTATTGCGACGATTTCCTCCAAAGAGATTGAAGCGAGGGTTGAACAGGCCACTGCCGAAGCGGAGGCCGCACGAAGCCGATTGAAAGAGATCCAGGCGACGATTGCCGAAACTGATACATCCCTGGGACTGGCGGAAGTGAGTATTAAGCTTGCGAAAGAGGACTCTTTTCACAGGATCCACCAGGCAAGAGCGGCCTTTGAGAGATCTGAGGCCGAGGTTCGCGATGCACAGTCGCTTCTGGAACAGGCGAAAAACGATTATGAAAGATACCGTCAGCTGATGGTCAAGGATCTGATATCGAAGCAGCAGTTCGAAGAGTCCGAAACCCGCTTTAAGGGCGCTCGGGCAAGTCTCGATGCGGCTAAGAAGGCACGGGAAGAAGCAAGGGCAGCCATGGAAAGAGCCGAGGCGCTATCTCTTGAAGTCAGTGTAAAAGAAAAGGAGTACGACAAGCTGCGCGATGAAAGACGGAGACGATTGGCGGTTTACGATTCGATGAAGAACCAGCTCGATGCCGCTGTTGCGGGCGTGAAAGAGATGCAGGCGATTTTGAGGGACACCTCTATTTATGCGTCGGTCGACGGGACGGTGATAAACAAGCTTGTGGAAAAAGGCGAGTTAGTTGCGCAGGGTACGCCCCTTGCCACCCTGGTCGACCTGTCAGACATCTACGCGAGAGTATACATTCCGGAGAAAGAGATCGGCAAGGTACGGCTTGGGAACCCTGCGAGGATTTATTCCGATGCCTTTCCTGGGAGGCCCTTCGGGGCAACTGTCATAGAGATCTCCCAGAAGGCAGAGTTCACTCCGAAAGAGGTCCACATGAAGGAAGAGAGAACAAAGCTCGTTTTCGGCGTCAAGGTGAAGATCGATGATCCGAAAGGATACCTGAAGCTGGGCATGCCCGTGGACGTAAAAATAAAGTGGAAGGGCGATGTCCCCTGGTAGTGCAGTTATAGAGGTAGAGGGCCTTGTCCGGAAGTTCGGGAAAGTCGGGGCATTGCAGGGCATAGATCTCACTATAAACAAAGGCGAACTCTTCGGCGTGGTCGGGCCGGACGGCGCCGGGAAGACAACGCTTTTACAGTCCGTCTGCGCGATCCTCGACCCGACCGAGGGGTCGATCACCGTGGGGGGAGCGGACACAGTCAGGGATGCTGCAGCGATTACGTCGCGTATCGGCTATATGTCCCAGGCTTACTCCCTGTATGAAGACCTTACAGTGGAGGAGAACCTGGAGTTCTTCGCCAGGATAAGAAATGTGCCGGACGTTGCGTTTCGCGAACGAAGGGCGCGTCTCCTGGAATTCTCCGGTCTGTCTCCATTCCTGAAGAGAAGGACGAAGAGCCTCTCCGGAGGCATGCAGAAGAAGCTGGCACTGTGCTGCAACCTCGTTCATGAGCCTGGACTTCTCGTCCTTGATGAGCCGACGCTGGGCGTTGATCCACTCTCGCGTCGTCACCTGTGGGACATCATCCTCGACTATCACGCAAGGGGAAAGACAATCGTAGTCGCCACGTCCTATATGGATGAGGCAATGGGGTGTCAGAGGGTCGCTTTTCTGCTTGAGGGAAAGGTCCTGACTTGCGGCAGACCCTCTGACATGGGAGGAAGTCTCGATGACGTCTTTTTCTCTCATATCAAGAAATCGGCAGTGAGTGCAGAAATGCCGTTTGAGAAACGCATGGAAAGGGACGTCCTTGTGGAAGTCGAGGGACTGGTTAAGAAGTTCGGCGACTTCACCGCCGTGGACGGTATCAGCTTCAGCGTGAGAAGAGGGGAGATATTCGGGTTTCTGGGTCCCAACGGTTCAGGAAAAACGACGACGATCCGCATCCTCTGCGGAATCCTCCCGCCGACCGGCGGAACGGTGAGTGTCGCAGGCGCGAACATGGCCGTTCGGCCGGAGGATGCACGTGGCAGGATCGGCTACATGTCTCAGCTTTTTTCCCTCTACCTCGACCTGACCGTGGAGGAGAACATCGACTTTTTTGGAGGGGTTTATGAAACCGGTCGGGACACGCTTGCGAAACGGAAGCGATGGGTAACTGGGATGGCTGGTCTCAGCGGACAGGAAAGGACACTGACCCGCGACCTTTCGGGGGCGCTCCGGCAGCGGCTTGCACTGGGCTGCGCCCTCCTGCATCATCCCGACGTGGTTTTTCTGGACGAACCCACCTCTGGAGTCGATCCCGTCTCCCGGAAGTCCTTCTGGGATATGATACGGGCTGTGGCGGACGCTGGCATGACGGTGTTTGTTACGACGCACTATCTTGGCGAAGCGGAGAATTGCAACAGGGTCGCCCTCCTCCATCGGGGGAGGCTTCTGGCCGCAGATGCGCCGGAGGCGCTCAAGGCCCTGCACGGCGCGGAGACCATGGAAGACCTCTTCATCAAACTGATAGGGCAGGCTGATGAGGACGATCAGAGAACTCGTTAAGAAGGAATCGAGAGAGATCCTCCGTGACCCGATCACGCTTGGGACGGCCATTTTTCTGCCTCTTGTGATGCTCTTCATATTCGGCTACGCCATATCACTAGACGTGACAGACATCTCCATGGCAGTGTACGACCAGGACAGAAGCCAGGAGAGTGATAGGTTCCTGGAGTCATTCACGAGCAGCGGATACTTCCTGCGGGAATACGACCTTGATTCCTTTGTGGAAGTGGACCAAGTCCTCGACCGCGGCAAGGCGTCCATCGTGGTGGTAATCCCGCCGGAGTTTTCGAGAGATATCCAGTTTGGTAGAACGGCACAGGTGCAGATGCTCCTGGACGGCACTTTTTCGGCCACCGCGCTTATCGTCTCGAATTATGCCGAAGCGGTAGTCGGCCGGTATTCCACCGAACTGGGCCGGACTGCGCTCGCGAGCAGGGGGATCGCCGCGCCGGGGCCAATACGAATCCTTCCCCGGGTCTGGTATAACCCTTCCATGAAGAGCGTTAACTACATCGTCCCGGGGTTGTTCGCCGTCCTCCTGATGGCGTTCCCACCCATGCTCACGGCATTGGCCATTGTTCGTGAAAAGGAGCGGGGCACCATCCAGCAGATCTTCGTTTCCCCTATTCGTCCCTTCACCTTTATTCTTGGAAAGGTGCTACCCTACGCCGCCATAGCCTTTGGAGAAATGCTATTGATCCTCCTCACCGGAACCCTGTGGTTTCACGTACCCTTTAAGGGGAGTGCCATTCTCCTGATAAACATGTCACTGATCTACGTGTTCTGCACCGTGAGCATCGGCGTCTTCGTCTCCACTATCACTAAGACTCAACTTGCAGCTATGCTCCTTTCCCTGATCGTTACGCTAATGCCGTCATTTCTTTTTTCTGGCTTTCTCTTCCCTATCTCCACCATGCCCTATGTGCTCCAGCTCTATACCTACGTCTTCCCGGCGCGGTACTTCAACGACATCAGCAGGGACCTGTTCCTCAAGGGGGTCGGAATTGAATATATCCGGCTGAACATGGCCTTCCTGATCCTCTATACCGCTGCACTCCTTGTGATAGCTAGCCTCCGCTTCAAGAAGAAGGTGGCATGATGCAGAGAGTGGCGGCGGCTATAAAAAAGGAGTTTCTCCAGTTCTCGAGGGACCGGATGCTCATTGTCCTTATCCTCTGGACCTATACGATTGAGGTTGTGCTCTGCGCATACGCCCTGACCTTTGACGTGAAAAATCTCCACCTCGCAGTGTACGACCAGGACAAAAGCCAGCTGAGCAGAAAACTGATCGAGTTGTTCACGGCAAGCGATTATTTTGGCCACGCCTCTTTTGTGTCTGCACCCGGGGAGATAGACGGGCTCCTGGATTCCGGCAAGGCCGACATGGGGATGATCATTCCCCCCGATTTTTCAGACCTGATCGGCAAGGGGAGAGAAACGAGCGTCCAGATTATCCTGGGAGGCACGAACTCCAATACGGCGAATGTCGCCAGGGGATATGCCGTCACAATACTGAACGGATTTTCCCGCGAGGCTCTCAAGGAGTACCTGGAGAAACGAGGCCGTCTCATAGATCTTCCTGGCGTAGAGCCACAGACAAGGATTTGGTATAACCCGTCGCTGGAATTCCGCTATTTCATGGTGATATCCATGATCGTCGTGGCAGGTCTCCTTGTAGGCATCGTCCATGCGGCCGCCTCCATGGTGCGGGAAAAGGAGACCGGGACGATGGAGCAGCTCATCATCACCCCGCTCCGGAAACACGAGATCATCCTTGCTAAGATCGTTCCAACCTTTGTCATTGGCATGGCCTCGCTCTTTCCGAGCCTCCTAATCGCCCTTTGGTTCAGGCTGCCGATGAAAGGCAGCATCCCGCTTTTCTTCCTCGCATCGGCAGTGTCACTATTCACGAGCATGGGCATCGGGGTATTCATCTCAACCCTGTCGCGCAACCTGCAACAGGCCCTCCTGCTGTCGTTCTTCTTTATTTTTCCAGTTATGTTCCTCTCCGGCACGCTCGTGCCTATAGAAAGCATGCCGCTTGCCATGCAGTATCTATCGTACTTAAGTCCCATACGCTACTACATGGAGATATCTCTCGGGATATTCTTGAAGGGAACCGGTTTAGGCATTCTTTGGCCCCAATTTCTTGCTATGTCCCTCTTCGGACTGGTGATATTCCCCCTGAGCCTTCTGCGACTGAGAAAGCGCATGTAAGAAGATTTTTTCCGCAGGGCAGCAAAACAATAAGGATCATAAGCCACGCCTTCCGAGGAGGGTGATCTGCCGGACGTTTCGATGCTTGGTCCTGCATGTTGTCTGCTTGTCAAAGAGGGAAGAACGTGAGATGATTGAATCATTCGGGGATGAATATAAGAGGCATAAGGAGAAAACGCCAATGTTAATACCGAAAGTTGAAAGAAAAAGGGAGAAAAATGCCTGAGGATTTTTATCCGGAATTCCGAAGGCTGAGCCCGAAGGTAACCGGAGGGCTTGTAAGAATGCGAGAGGAAGCATTCAAAGATGCCGCTGTGCCGGCCAAATACAAGATACTGGCGGCACTGGTTGTAGTTGTGGTGACCAAATGCGAGCCCTGCATCAGGGCTTATACGAAAATGGCGTATCAATCGGGGGTTACTCTTGCCGAGCTTTTGGATTTTCTTAATGTGGCAATAACTGAGGGCGGGTGTCCCGGAGAACAGTGGGCGCTGAAGGCGTATCAGGTTTACAAAGAGTTGCAACAGGGGAAACAAATCGAGGGAGATGTCTGCTGCAAACGTGAAGACATGGAAGACGTGAAATGAGAAGAAACCCGGTTTGAGGAGAATATCATGAAGTGGTCATGGAAAATAGGGAAGATCGCGGGGATAGGCGTTTATATGCACGCGACCTTTCTCATACTTATCGGATGGGTGGTGTTGAGTCATTGGACGGCAGGACATACCCTGGGATATGCCATGGTGGGAGTGGCGTTCATTTTAGCCTTGTTTGCATGCGTAGTCCTTCATGAGCTGGGGCATGCGCTCACGGCAAGGAGATATGGTATTGAGACTCAGGACATCATCCTTCTGCCCATCGGCGGCATGGCAAGACTGGAACGGATGCCCGAAGATCCAAGGCAGGAACTTCGGGTCGCGCTGGCCGGTCCTGCCGTAAGCATGGTTATCGCTGCCGCATTATTTGTATGGATTCGCATCACGGAGAGCTGGGAACCGTTGAACACGTTGAGCGTAGCCGGCGGCCCGTTTATGCAACGTCTTATGGTGGTCAATATAGTCCTTGCGATATTCAATGTCCTCCCGGCATTCCCGATGGATGGTGGCCGCGTTCTGCGTTCATTTTTGGCGTTAAGAATGGACTATGCCAGGGCCACACGTTTGGCCGCAACAATGGGGCAGGGGATGGCGTTCGTTTTTGGGTTTATAGGCTTCTTTACAAATCCGTTCCTGCTCTTCATAGCTTTTTTTGTTTGGATAGGAGCGGTGCAGGAGGCAGGAATGGTGGAGACTAGGTCAGCCGTGGGTGGAATACCGGTCAGCAAAGCGATGATCACAGAGTTTCATAGCCTTTCACCAAATGACCCGCTGTCCAGAGCAATTGAATTTATCCTTAGAGGTACCCAGCAGGACTTCCCCGTAGCTGAAAATGAGCGGATGGTTGGAGTATTGACAAAAAACAATCTTCTCGTTGCACTGGCGAAAGGGGGACAGGGTCTTTCCGTAGGCGAGGTGATGAGCCATGATTTCCAGATCGTCGAAGCCTCCGAGATGTTGGAGCGAGTATTGGCGAAGCTTCAGGCCTCTGAGGGTCGTATCCTGCTCGTATTGCAAGAAGGAAGTTTGGTCGGGCTCATAACGATGGACAATGTTGGCGAGTTCATTGCCATACAGAGCGCATTAGGCAAAGCAAAGGGAGGTAAGTGAGTTCTTTAAGGGTTGGCGTTTTGAAATGAAAAAAATATTGTTTACAGCATCGGGGAGAAGGGTATCAGTCGGGCCGACCAAAATATGAGAACAGACAAATCCAAACAAATTGTTCAGAATATTCTGACTCCCGCAGGCATTACCATCAACGGAAGTCAACCTTGGGACATTCGGGTCAAGAACGAGAACTTCTATCAGCGTGTTCTGCATGACGGGAGTTTAGGGCTCGGCGAATCTTATATGTACGGATGGTGGGAATGTGAGAAGCTCGATGAATTCTTCGGCAGAATTATTCCGTCCCGGCCTGAAGATAAGATCAAAAGGAAGTGGAGATTGCTTTTTCATCTTTTCAGCTCGGCGATTATTAACCGGAGCAGCAGATCAAGGGCATTTGAGATCGGGGAAAGGCACTATGACATAGGAAACGATCTTTTTAAGTATATGCTTGACAGGAGAATGGTTTATAGCTGCGCGTATTGGAAGGATGCTGATAATCTCGACGATGCCCAGGAGGCAAAACTGGACCTTATCTGCAGAAAATTAGCACTGCATCCGGGAGACAGAATACTGGATATCGGCTGCGGCTGGGGCAGTTTTGCAAAATACGCGGCGGGAAAATATGGGGTTGAAGTTGTGGGCATTACTGTTTCTAAAGAACAAATGGAATTAGGAAAGGAAATGTGCAAGGGCTTTCCTGTCGAAATAAGGATGCAGGATTACAGGGATCTCAGCGGAGTGTTCGATCATATTGTCTCCGTCGGCATGTTCGAGCATGTCGGATTCAAGAATTACGAGATGTTTATGAAAACCACTCGTCGCTGCCTCAAGGAGGGGGGACTGTTCCTGTTGCACACCATAGGAAACCGACATACTATGGGTTCTAATGATCCTTGGTTTGAGAAATATATCTTTCCCAACTCTATCATACCGTCGATGAAACAGATCAGCGCTTCGGTTGAGGAATTATTCGTTGCAGAGGATTGGCATAATTTCGGAGCTGACTATGATAGGACCTTGATTGCCTGGTTCAGGAATTTTGACGCAAGCTGGCATAAACTGAAAGAAAAGAATGATGAAAGATTTTACCGAATGTGGAAATACTATCTGCTGAGTTGCGCAGGCATATTCCGGTCTCGACGCCTGCAGGTGTGGCAGATCGTTTTCTCCAAAAATGGGGTCCCTGGTGGATACTGCTCAGTTCGCTGATCCTCTTCCGCTGCATGATCGGAATGTTGATAAACAGCGGCCAATGATTAATAACCACCCGGTTTTCCTCATTCTGATTTTCATCTATCGCGTTTGCAAAAAAGAAAAAAGGTGATATGATGCTAAAAAGTGTATTTATACAAATAATTATGGGTGGGGAATTATTAATAGCCCGTTGTGGGCATATCAAACAAGGAGGTGCAGGATGAAAAAGGTAGTCGTATTTGTTGCAGTGGTATTTCTAATGACAGGCATTGTCTATGCCAAAGAGTTCGAGGTGATGCAGAAGGCCGGCAACTATTATGTTGAATTCAAAATAGATAATCTCCGCGTGGGCGCCAATAACGTTGCCATAGAAATTAAAGACAAATCCGGCAAGTATGTGTCCGATGCTAAAGTTGCCGTAACGTACAAAATGCCTGAGGGAATCGATCTGCCCCCAATGCATTTTAAGGCGGATATGAAACTTGAAGGCAATGAATACAAGGGAGTTATAAAGATCCCTATGGCGGGGGATTGGGAGACCGAGGTGGATATCACACGAGCCGGCAAAACTGAAGGTATCACGTTTTATTTGCATACTTTCGGACAATAAAGGGAGGAGAGCGAAGACATGTTTTGTGATTGAGGTTGATTCATTCTTAGACAGTCTTTAGAAATAGGCGCAAATGGCGGTTTTGAAAAAAAACAAAAATAGAATTATAGACCCTGTCTGTGGGATGACAATTAGCAGGAAAGACTCTGCGATCAGATCTTCGTATCTTGGGATGGACTATTATTTCTGCTCGGAGCGGTGTAAGTCGATTTTTGAGGAGGATGCTGATGCTGTTTTTGCGATGAAAGCGGCGAGGGAAGAAGTTTCAGAGGAGGAGAGAACGGAGTCTCTCGATCAAATGGCGGATGAATTGGCGCATGAGATCAGAAATCCCCTGACATCCATCGGAGGCTTTGCGCGAAGAGTTCATGGAGTGCTTCCGGAAAATGATCCTGGCAGGAAATACCTGGAGATCGTCATCGAGAATGTGGCTCGACTTGAGAATATGATAACAAAGCTCGTGGAGCTGAAGACACTGGGGGCTTTCCATGCGGAACCGTCCGATTTCAACCGGATCATTACCGAAACGGTTGATTCTTTTGGGAAGGAATTTGCGGAGAAGGGAGTAAACGTAGAGCTCGATCTGACTGACAGTCCTCTCATTCCCCTGGACACGGACAAGATCAAGGCGGCCTTTGCCGCTCTTATCAAGAATGCGGTCGAGGCCATGGAGAAACCGTTCAAGCTCCTGAAGATAGCCACGAGCATAAGGGATGAATATATCGAGGCCGAAGTGTCCGATACAGGGAAGGGCATTCCCAAGGACCGCATAAAATACATATTCGATCCCTTTTTTACATCCAAGATGTATGGGCCGGGACTTGGGCTGAAATTCACACAGAGGGTAATCCAGCTCCACAGAGGAACTATTTCGGTGAAGAGCGAGCCGGGGAAAGGTGCTGTCTTTGCCGTCAGATTGCCATTGAAGGGTCTTTGAACTCTTACGATTGTCGTTATTTCAGTTAGGGGGTGTGGCTATGGAATGGATTAGGGAAAATTGGTTTTTTCTCCTTTTTTTCATTTTTTTTATTGCGATGCATCTTTTCGGCCACGGCATGCACGGAGGCCATGGTAGGCATGGAGGCCACGGCGGGCACGGCGGAGGAAGTGGAGAGCATGAGGGACACGGTAAGGGACCGGGAGAGAAAGAGGAAAAGAAAGGAGGCGGGGGATGCTGCTGAAAATAAAGGTTGTCAGCTGGTCTTTAGGAATATTCTTTGCGGTTTCATTTATTCTCTGTGTCCTCTACGGACTGGTCGTGCCCCCGAGGCTTCACGGCATGTCGGCATTTCTTGAGGCGGTGCTGCCTGCCTTCAAGTGGCTTACCTTCGGCGGCTTTGTTCTCGGCCTCGTTGAGAGTTTTCTCTACGGGGTATATGTAGGAATAGTTTTCGTGCCTATATACAATTTCATTAGCAAGAAGTGGGGTACGCAGGTGGAGGACGACTGAAATGCATGGAGAGGACATACCATATGCTTATGGCTTTTGGAGCCTCGTCGTGGTCAACGTTGTTCTTTTCGGGTTCTTTATTCTCAGTTTCCTGACGCCGGTGAAGAAGAGGGAGTGGCGTTCCATGGGGGTTACCCTAGCCTTCTTCGTAGCCCTTTTCACGGAGATGTACGGGTTCCCGCTGACGATTTATATCCTTACCGGCATTCTCGGCAGTAAATACCCAGTCCTGAACCCCTTTTCCCACGCAAGCGGTCATCTCTGGCTCGTATGGTTCGGCGGAGGGCCGGCGATGATGACACTGATCCACCTTATCAGCAACGGCCTGGCCATCGCCGGATTTGCAATCATGTGGAAGGGTTGGAAGCTAATTCACGGCTCAAAGGGCGGTTTGGTGACAGAAGGCCTGTACGTCTATGTCCGTCATCCACAGTACTCCGGGCTATTCCTCGTCATGATAGGGATGCTGATCCAGTGGCCGACGATCATTACGGCCTTGATGTTCCCGGTGCTTGTTTATGTCTATTACCGCTTGTCGAAGAGGGAAGAGCGTGAGATGATTGAATTATTCGGGGATGAATACAGGAGATATGTCGAAAAGACCCCGATGTTCATACCGAAACTGGGAGGCCGAGGCTAATGGAGAAACTTTCCTTTAATGTTGAAAAACATTTCTGCGAGGAATGCTCTCTGGCTTTAAGAAGGTTTATCGGAAACATGGAAGGCGTCGAATCCATAGATGTTGAAGAAGGGAAGATCGCCGTTGTTTTCGACGGGGCCAAAATAACCGAAGAAAAGCTTGAAAGGCTTACAAAAGACAGCATAGAGAAGCTTGGTTACAAACTGGAAGAATAGAAAGGAGGAACACATGAAGAGGTTAATTATCGTTTCCGCGATTTTGTTTGTCACGGCAGGCGCGGCATATGCAGAGACTGGCATGATGAGCGGCGGAATGATGGGCGGGCAAAAAGGCGGAAAAGAACAGCAGGGAATGATGATGCAGGAAGGCATGATGAAGGACATGATGCCCATGATGCAGATGTGCATGCCGATGATGAAGCAAATGATGGGACAAGGCATGATGATGCAGGATATGATGCATATGATGAAGGACATGATGAAGATGCAGAAAAAAATGATGATGGGCATGAGCCGGAGCGAAAAGAAAGAAATGACGATGGAGATGGGCAAGATGATGGAACAGATGGACAGCATGATGTCCGATATGCGCGGGATGACGATGCAGGGCATGATGGGCGGCGCATCTTCAACCGCGACCCCTTCAAAGGAAGGGCAAAAGGGCAACACAGCCGGCAAAACTCGGGAAGCGGCTGAGGCGGGTGTTACTGTCAAGGTCACGCTCGAAGATCGAAATGAGATTCTTAAGTTCAAGGTCGCCCTTGATACGCATACCGCTGAGCTCGATAAATATAAATTTGCCGAGATCGTTGTATTAAGGGCCGATGGAAAGGAATATAGGGGTAGCGTGAAATCCGAAGAAGGCTCCGGACATCACCGTTCTGCGCTAATTGAATTCGAGAATCCGAAGACAAAGGAGGTCTCGGTCGTAGTGAAAGATGTCGCCGGTGTCAAAGAGAGGGCATTTAATTTCTAGGAGGCGCCACATGAAACTGCAAAAGGTCAGGGCAATTGCAAAGGAAAAGGGTATCAGAGCGGGTAACCTTGAAAAGGGAGACTTGATTCGCGCAAGCCAGAGGCGAGAGGGCAATTTCCAATGCTATGGCTCCGCGACTGCGGGAGAGTGCGACCAGGTGAACTGTTTGTGGCGTGAGGATTGTTTGGCGGGACGGTAGAATAAAGGACGTTTGACGATGAACAGGGCCCGGGGCATTGCTGTAATGTTCTTTATCTGCATAATTGCAGCGCCTGTTGCTGCACAGGAAAAGACCGTGGACAATTACGTTGTCAATTTCGGCATTCTCTCCTGGGAGCAGATCCAGAGGGATGTCCCTGTGAAACCGGCAACCCACACGGAAGAATATCATTATAAGATGGCCAGGGAGACGGCAAAGATGCATGGGGGCGGCAAGAAAGGGACCTATCACATACTCGTTGTTATTGACGATAAAAATGCGGGCAGGCGGATCGACAATGCCGATGTGAGAGTTACATTTATCGGCAGGTTCGGCCCTGAAACGATTAAGCTTCAACCCATGACAATGGACGGGTTTGCAGGATTCGGCCAGTTTGTACGGCTCAGAAATGAAGGACCGTATGTATTTAATGTTTTTTTTAGGTTTTCCGATAAGGAAGCGTTCAGGGAGGTGAGATACGCAGTTCAATGACGCTTATGAAGTTATGAGATTAAACCCTGTCGAAAGGCTTATAACCAACAACCCTGTCAGGGCGTATATTCAGAGACATATAGAAGGTCCTATGCTGAGGAATATGGGGAGTCAGCCGGAGTATCCGCTTTGTCTTGAGATTGGCTGCGGCGCGGGCATAGGCGCTCAGGTGATAGCGGAACAGTTTGGCGCACGGAAGGTACTTGCAACAGATATTGACCCTGAGCAGATCGAAAGCGCCAGGGACAATCTTATGCCGGAGTTGAGGGACAAAATAGAGTTCAAACTCGATGACGCTATGGCGCTGGATGAGCCTGATGAGAAGTTTGATGCTGTCTTTTCGTTCGGCGTTCTGCACCATATGGAGGACTGGAGAAAAGCTGTTAAGGAGATAGCGAGGGTACTGAAACATGGAGGTGAATTATTCTTCGAGGAGCCGTTTAGACCCTTCCTAAGGAATTTCCTTGTCAGGAGTCTTACCACCCATCCGGAAGGTGGTGAGTTCGATTATGAAGAGTTTAAAACAGCGCTCCTGGAAAATGATATTGAAATCTTGAACATGAGACGAATTAGGGATATCGCGATATTTTGTGTGGGGAGGAAAAGATGAAAGTAAGATTGGGTCTGCAGGATGACAATTGAGGACGAGGATGCGGTTGCCGCATGCGTATCAGAGCCATTGGGAATGAATGCCGGCGCTACATGGAAAGGGCCTCAGTTTATTCCGCAGGCCAGGAGGCGAATGTTGACATGAAACCCATGGGGATAATTGGTTCTTTTTTTTCACTTGCCATCGCAATCGCGCTTGCTGTGTTCGGGATGGCCACGCGTTCCTGGATTGCGTTTTTGTTTTCCGCAGTCTGTCTTCTTGTTGCGGGGTATGTATGGTTTTTACAAAGGGACATTGATAAAAAGCTATCCGGTCGTGGAAAAGACTAGCGCGTGAGGGGAAAATTGCCGGAAGCCTATGTTTGGTTTGTATGGTCACTCGGTCTTCTTTTGGTCTGGCTGGCTGTCTTTGCATTCTTCAGCACAGCGCGGGGGCGGATGCTTCGGGCGAGCCTACTGACCATGTTGTTCGGCCTGTCTGAACCTCTTTTTGTTCCAGAATATTGGAACCCGCCTTCGCTCTTCGACCTAGCTCAAAAGACCGGCTTCGATATTGAAAGTCTGTTGTTCTGCTTTGCTTTGGGCGGTATCGGCTTGGTTTTGTACGACATCATCTTCCGAGTAGAACACGAAAGAATGAACTGGACCGAGCAGCATGACAGACATCACCGCTTCCATTTCTGGACCCTGATATCTCCCTTTATCGTCTTTTCTCTCCTCTATTTCCTAACGGACATGAACCCGATATACGATGCGAGTATTTCCATGTTTATTGGTGGACTTGCGGCGCTGTGGTGCCGTCCTGATCTCAAGCGCAAGATCTGGGTCAGCGGGACTATCTTCACGCTGTTTTATTTTCTGTACTTCATCCCTTTGGCGTTGTTCATGCCTGGATACGTCGAGCGGGTATGGCGGCTTTCGGCGCTGTCGGGAATCCTATTGCTGGGTGTGCCCGCCGAAGAACTGCTGTTCGCATTCACCTTCGGCATGCTCTGGTCCAGTTATTATGAGCATCTGGCATGGTACAAGCTAAAGGTTCAATCAGGCAGAGAATAGCAAGGTTATAATTGTCATAAAGGAGGTCAGGCGATGAAAGTCAAAGATCCTGTCTGCGGAATGCAGATCGAAGACAAGGAAGCGGCAGGCACCTCAACCTACAAAGGAGAGACGTACTATTTCTGCTCGACGTCATGCAGAGATAAATTTGTCCGAAATCCTGGAGCTTTTATTGGCAAAAAACCATTTTCGGGTGGTGAAAAAAGGGCACCAAAAAGTGAAGATATCTATACCTGTCCTATGCATCCTGAGGTCAGGCAGCCCGACCCCGGTTCTTGCCCGAAATGCGGAATGGCGCTTGAGCCGGTTGCGCCTTCCATAGCGGCAACTAAAACCGAATGGACATGCCCGATGCATCCGGAGATAGTACGAGACGTGCCGGGCAGTTGTCCAATCTGCGGCATGGCGCTGGAGCCAAAGACGATCACAGCAGAAGATGAGGGAAGCCCTGAACTCATCGACATGACGCGGCGGTTCTGGGTCAGCACCGTGCTGACGGTCCCCTTGGTAATTATCGCCATGCGCCATTATGTTCCCGGACTTTCATTTATCGACCGCCTGCTCTCTCCTGAGCTTCTGAAATGGCTGGAAATGATCCTGGGCACACCGGTTGTCTTATGGGGAGCTTGGCCCTTCTTTGTCAGGGGGGTGCAGTCGGTCGTCACCTGGAACCCGAACATGTTCACCCTGATCGGGCTTGGCGTCGGCGTCGCCTATCTCTACAGCGTCATCGGCGCCATCTTCCCCTGGCTCTTTCCGGAGTCGTTCCGCGGCAAAAGCGGGGAAGTAGGCCTTTATTTCGAAGCCGCTGCTGTCATTGTCACCCTCGTTTTGCTCGGCCAAGTGCTCGAACTTCGGGCGCGCACCAAGACGGGCGCTGCGATAAAAGCCCTGCTCGGCCTCGCCCCGAAGACGGCCCGCATACTGAGGAATGGGAATGAAGAGGATGTTCCCCTTGAGCAGGTCCAGAAAGGTGATCTTCTCCGCGTGAGACCGGGTGAAAAGATCCCGGTTGACGGTACTGTCACTGAAGGGTTGAGCAGCGTTGATGAATCCATGATCTCTGGTGAGCCGATCCCGGTGATGAAGCAGTCAGGTGACCGGGTGATCGGCGCTACCATAAACGGAACCGGAACGCTCGTCATGAAGGCGGAGAAGGTCGGTGCCGAAACGCTGCTTGCCCAGATCGTCCATATGGTTGCCGAAGCACAAAGAAGTCGCGCCCCAATTCAAAAACTTGCAGACATCGTTGCTGGATATTTTGTCCAGATAGTGGTGAGCATCGCGGTTCTCACCTTCGTGGTCTGGGCGTGGATTGGACCTGAGCCGCGCATGGCTTACGCCCTTGTCAATGCGGTTGCGGTGCTTATCATCGCCTGCCCCTGTGCCCTCGGCCTGGCAACGCCGATGTCGATCATGGTTGCGATGGGCAAGGGAGCAACAGGCGGAGTGCTTTTTAAAAACGCAGAGGCTATCGAGGTGATGAAGACAGTTGATACCCTTGTTACAGATAAAACCGGCACGCTTACCGAGGGGAAACCGAAGCTGGTAAGCGTGGTGCCCACCGAAGGTTTCGACGAGAAGTCGCTCCTCCACCTCGCTGCAAGCATTGAGATGGGGAGCGAGCACCCCTTGGCTGCAGCGATCATTGCCGGTACAAAAATAAAGGATATTTCCCCTTCAAAGGTTGAGTCCTTTGAGTCGCTTACCGGCCGCGGAGTAACGGGTATGATTGACGGACGGAAGATCGCTCTGGGTAATCGCAAGCTTTTGGAAGAACTCGGTATCATACAGGGCGAACTACCTGACAAGGCAGAGTCCATGCGCAAGGAGGGACAAACCGTCATGTTCGTCGCGGTGGATGGCAGGGCTGCGGGGCTCCTCGGGGTTGCAGACCCGATCAAGTCAACGACAGCAGAGGCTATCGAAAGGCTTCATAGTGAAGGCATCAGGGTCGTTATGTTAACCGGCGACTCCAGAACGACTGCTGAAGCTGTTGGGAAAAAACTTGGCATAGATGAAGTGCTGGCCGAGATCCTGCCGGACCAGAAGGCGGCGATGGTCAAACGGCTGCAGGATGAAGGACGGATCGTGGCGATGGCAGGAGACGGCATTAATGACGCGCCGGCCCTTGCCCAGGCACATGTTGGTGTTGCTATGGGCACCGGGACAGATGTGGCGATGCAGAGCGCGGGTGTGACACTGGTGAAGGGCGATCTGCGCGGAATCGTACGGGCGAGAAGATTGAGCAGGGCGACGATGCGGAACATCAAGCAGAACCTCTTCTTTGCATTTGTCTACAACGCCTTGGGTGTTCCGATAGCAGCCGGAGTGCTTTATCCCTTTGTGGGCATACTCCTCAGCCCAATCTTTGCAGCCGCAGCGATGAGTTTTAGCTCGGTATCGGTGGTAGGCAATGCCCTCAGACTGAGAAGGGTAAAACTGTGAGGCAAAGATGACAGACAAGCCTCTGGTATGTATGCACTGCGGAGCGAAGATCGAGGGTGCTGCATTCATTGAGAAGGAAGGCGGTCTCTACATCGGGGAAGAGTGTTATTTTCGCGATACCTATCTCGACGGTATTGTGGACCGCATCGAAGCGAGCTACCTCGCCACGATTGAAGCATTCGTGAACGCTATTGACGCACGCGAGCATGAAACAGGGAACCATTCACTAAGGGTTTCCAGATTTGCCGTCATCCTCGGCTACCGCTTCGGAATGCGCGGCCGGGACCTGGTAGATTTATACTGCGGGGCCTTACTGCATGATATCGGCAAGATCGGCGTCCCTGATGCCGTCTTGCTGAAACAAGGGCCCCTGAGTCCCGAAGAGGGGGAGGTTATGCACAAACACCCGGTGACCGGCTATCGGATCATAGGGCATATCGGCTATCTGAAGAATGCTGCGGAAATAATCCATGCACATCACGAGCACTTCGACGGCAGCGGTTATCCGCTCGGCCTGCGAGGGGATGACATTCCTCCGGGGGCGAGGGTCTTTTCGGTAGCCGATGCCCTTGACGCCCTGACTGTGGCGAGGCCCTATCGAAAGGCGCTCCGGTTTGAAGATGCGGTTGCCGAAATCGAAAAGGAGTCGGGCAGGATCTTTGATCCGGCCGTGGTTAGTGTTCTCAATGCGGCACTTGACGAACTCAGGAGCTTTGTCGGCAAAATCCCATCATTTAATCTTCCTTCGGCCCGGTGATGTGTTGTGGCACTCAGCAAGGCATGGGGAAAAACGTTACGGGATGACGACTTTGACTTCATGGTCACTGGTAACCAAAATGTAACCAAAAATATCCTAGAGGGCATAAAATCCGGGAAAATACCATAAAGTTCGGGAGGCATACAACTCCACAATTCGGTCTGTGTCACGCCACAATTCGGTCTGCTGAAACATGGGCTGCAAACGAGAGACATTAGAGTGCATCCGCAGACTGGTGGAATCACAAACCTCGGGTGAACGTTTTGCCGCGACCGTTATCCGCAGAGAGCTTGGCTTGAGGGATACCTGACGGCATGACCTTGATGTTTCAATTCTTATCTCCGACTTTAGCGTAATATGTCTTAAGAGTATCAATCTGATGACATAAAAAAGGAGGAGTAGGGCGATGCTTTCCATTTTTGTCCTCTCCTTTCTTGTCGTAAGCCTCGGCGCCAATACTGTTCTCTTTCTGCTGTACTATAGAAAGCATCTCCAGAATACAAAACTGAAGAAGATCTATAACGACCTTAATGCAGAAGACGGCATCGAAAAGATGCTCAAGACCATTGGCGAGGAACTCGCCGGTTTCGGCTTGAAACTTAAAGGGACTTTTGTCAAAAACAGGAAAACCATGTCGCTGGAGGACGACAATCACGCGATCCCCGTTTTGAAACATAGCGCCCTGGTACGGTCCTTTCTTACGATGGAGCCTGCGCCCAACGACGAACTCGGGGACAACGAGGCAGACAATTTCATCAAGGAAAAATACGGGAAAAAACTGTCCTTCCTGCCGATCAATATGAAGTGGGAAGGGCCCTGCTGGCAAATAAACGATTGCAACGACGCCGGCTGCAGTTGCTATCACAAGCAGGAACATAAATGCTGGGTAAAAAGCGATAAGAGATACAGGGGAGATGACCTCAAGACATATAAAGAAAAGACGGCCCGGTGCATGAACTGCCGTTCCTTCCTCCCTGTAGGGGTCTATGCCGTCTCCGGAAGGGGTGTATCCAAGGCTCATAGATACATAAGCGGCGACTTATCCGGAATAGTCAGAAACGCCGTCATGTATGAGAGAGCGCAGTACTCAGCGACCCGGGACCAGCTGACCGGCCTTTTTAACCGGCGAACCCTGTTCAAGCGGGCCTACGAGCTCATGAAACTCTCGGATCGCTACAAGCACCCGTTTAGCCTCTGCATGCTCGACATCGATCATTTTAAGAGATTTAATGACGACTTCGGTCACGAAATAGGCGATTATGTGCTCAAAACCCTTTCAAAATTCGTGTCCACCCTTATAAGAAAAACGGATGTCCTGGCAAGGTACGGAGGAGAAGAATTTACCATCCTTTTGCCTGAAACAAAGAAGGAAGAAGCGTTTACCGTTCTCGATAAGATCAGGCAGAAGGTCGACAAAGAAATTTTCGAGTATAAGAAGGTTAAACACCACATCCAGATAAGCATGGGTATGGCGGAGCTCCATCAGGATGAGGCCCAGACGCTAAGCGATTTTTTCAAAAAGGCTGATGCCGCTCTCTATCAGTCAAAGCAGAGAGGCAGAAACATGGTTACTGCCTATGCGGATGACTTTCCTTCAGCCCCGAAAAAAGATGGTAAGAAAGGAAAGAATGTCGATAATCAGGAGCCCATCGGGAAGAAAAAGGCATCAACAAATCGTACGTCCTCGATAAAGAGGAGGGTCCTCTCCAAGGAAACCGGCAGTGGTTCCTCTCGGGAATTGTCTGACATTCTCAGTGGGAAAATCATAAGACCGTCGAGAAATGAGCTCAAAGAGCAGTCTGATCCGGAGGAAACCGTCGAGATTGGATGAGTGAAGAGATGGCAATATGGGAGAACCGGGCAGGGGTACTGGACAAAATGCGGCTGTTTGTTCCAGAATTATTCGACTAATTCATGACGGGACTGCATGGCGCGAGTTTGTCGAAGTCAGGGGCTGACTCCGGTGATAAAGATCGGAATGGATCGAGATATGAGAACGGATAGCCGGGCATTTTTCATGTCGCAACTTTGTCGCAAAAATTATGAAAAATAGTGCAAATTACGGCAAATTATGGGAAGATAAACCTAATAAAATCAAATAGTTAGACTATTCAGGTTCGCTTGGGGTGCGAGTGGTCGCCTGTTCAAATCAGGTCGCCCCGACCATGTAACCCTCTGAATCTAAGAACAAAAAAGAGATTCAGAGGGTTTTCTTTTGCCTTGGGAAAATAAGCGATGTCGCGACACATATCAAAAAACCTTTTTTTGCGTTTGAGAATCTTCGGTAAAAAATCCCAGAAATACGTGCACTTTTTTTTCGGACGGAGATCATCTGCAACAATAAGATATTCGCATAAGAAGCGAGTGGGCAGCCCGTTCAGTTCTTTCTTTATTGACAAGGGCAGCCGGCATGCCACCAAGCATGAAGGCGCCACCAATGGACCTGATCAAAGCCCATCGCCTGAAAGCAGCCGACTCTGTCTATCTTGCAACGGCCGTGAGCATTCAGCGACATGTTAAGGAATGCCCGCTTCTTATCAGCAGCGGCCAGGAACTCTTGGCTGCGGAAAGTAAAGATGGATTGCTAGTCAGCGATCCTGAAGTCAAGTAAGGCCGGACCGAAAGTAGCATATCTTGTCGCACTTTTGACGACGGTGCCAGTTTTCGCTGCATCTTCAACAGCTATATATTTTGAAATTATTCCTCAAAACCCAATACCCGCTGACGATATAAAAATCACGACTTATTTTCCAGAAGGGCCTTATGTCAATACTCACTCGCACTCTGTCGTAAGTAATCAGATAGTGTACGTGAAAATGTCGAGACTTTTTTACGACATATGTCGATTCTATAGCGCTTGATTTTGTCGTAGCTTTGGGGTTTGAAGCGCAGCGCAGTATATAGACTTTTCACGAACTTATCACAGAGATGAAATCGTAACAATAACTACGTTATAATTCTGACAGGCAATAAATGTCAGGAGAGGGGACTGAGGCAAAGTATGAAAAAGGGTTATCTGTCAGATCAGGGAATGTGTGATCCTGAAGAACGTCTGAGGTTTGAGGAGCTGATCTCTGATCTTTCTTCTCATTTTATGAAACTGGACCGCACTGAGGTCGGTCCTGAGATCGAGAAGGCCCTGCAGAAGATACTTGAGTTTTTCGATGTTGACCGCTGCGCTCTCTTCAAGGTCTCCCAGATAAAAAAGGTGGTTGAGATCCTTTATCTGGTCGACAGGCCGGAGCAGATGCCGGTGCCGCCTGATATGGATGCTGTCAGGCTTTTCCCCTGGTGCTACGATGAGTTGGTGCTGAAAGGCAACGTCCTTCCGATCAAGGTCGTAGAGGTGCTGCCTGAGGAGGCAAACGTTGATAAGGCCAGTTTTGAGTCCCTGGGCATCAGGTCTATACTGCTGCTCCCTCTTCAGGTGGTGGGAGTTGTCCATTACATTATTTCTATCGCTTCTTCCATGGGCAGAAATAAATGGCAGGAGGAATGCATTCCCCGGCTCCGCCTCTTGGGCGAGGTATTTGTAGGAGCGCTTGAAAGGAATAAAAACAGTCTGGAGCTGGAGGAAAGATTTCGTTTTGAGACCCTCATCTCTGGCATTTCAGCGCGGTTGATCAAAGTGCCCCACAACAAGGTGGATCAGGAGATTGAGCGCGCGCTGCAGAAGATGCTCGAATTTTTTCAGGTTGACCGCTGCGGCCTGCTTCAGACATGGGGTGACAGGAAGACATGGATGGTTGCTTTTGCCGCCTATGCTGAGGGTGTTCCAAGGGCCCCTGAAAAGACCGAACTTCCTATGAGTCTGTTCCCGTGGGTCACCAGACGCCTTGTGGAAAGACAGGAAGTCAATCAGCTTAATACAGTTGATGAGCTGCCTGCTGAGGCAGACATTGACAAGCAGACATACCGTGAATGGGGCATCAGGTCAACCCTGGACATCCCTATTCTGATGGGCGGACATACTGATTACGTTCTTGCCATCAATGCCATGTTGCATGAATGCGCATGGCCGGAAGATTATATCCCGCGGCTCAGGCTTTTGGGAGAGGCATTTGTAAATGCCCTTGAACGCGGGCGAGTTGAAGAAGAAATGAATAAGGCCCGATCAGAGATCGAAGAGCTGAATGAGAGGCTCAAGGTCGAAAACGTATATCTCAGAAAAGAGGCCTCCAAACAGGAGGTCTTCAATAAAATCATCGAACAGAGTGATGCGATCAGGTATGTCAAATATCGGGTGCAGCAGGTCGCTCCCACTAATGCCACGGCCTTGATCTTCGGTGAGACCGGCACAGGCAAGGGGCTATTTGCTCATCTGATCCATGAGCTGAGCGGAAGAAAGGACAAACCTTTTGTTACTGTCGGTTGTGCAGCTCTTCCCGCAAACCTGATCGAGAGCGAACTCTTCGGAAGGGAGAAGGGCGCCTTTACCGGCGCGCAGGAGCGGCAGATCGGCCGGTTTGAGTTTGCTGACGGCGGCACGCTTTTTCTTGACGAGATAGGAGAGTTGCCGCTGGAACTCCAGGTAAAGTTGCTGCGTGTGATCGAAGACGGAGAATTTGAACGTCTTGGCAGTTCCCAGACCAGAAAAGTGGATGTGCGGCTTATTGCAGCAACAAACAGAAATCTGGAGGAAGAGATAAGACAGGGAAGGTTCAGGCAGGACCTTTTTTTCCGTTTGAGCGTATTCCCCCTCACTATCCCTCCGCTCAGACAGCGCAGGGATGACATTCCTTTTCTTGTAAAGCAGTATCTGGAGGAGTTTGGCAGGAGACATGGAAAGCAGAATCTCGCAATTTCAGAAGATGCCATGAAAAGGCTGCAGGAATATTCCTGGCCAGGAAATGTGAGGGAATTGCTGAATGTTCTTGAACGCGCTGTCATCATCAGCCGGGGTCCGATGGTGCAGATAGATCCTTTGCTGCAGGCAGATCCTGACAGCAAATTGCACGCCGGCCGTTCAGAGGAGAGGCCAGCGGTGAAGACAGAGAAAACACCCGCAGCCACGGAGCTTGCCGGTGTGGAACGGGAGCATATTCTGATAATGCTTAAAGCCTCGGGATGGAAGGTGGAGGGCGCAAATGGGGCTGCTGCAAAGCTCGGCATGAACCCGAGCACCCTGAGGGCGAGGATAAGAAAACTCGGAATAAAACGGCCAGGGGCGTAGTGTAAAAGAACAAATGCTTGCCCGCCATATGTGGCGGTAGCCGTCATATTTAGCTGTTTATTACATACCTGCTGTTTTGGTCTGTAAGTTTCAATCTTAGAATAATCTTTTAAATTCAATCAGATCTACTCCCATTTCCCTGATATTCATATAGCAGGCACTGCTCTTGCTTTGCTTGCTTTTATATCTGACTGATCGCAATCTTATCTTCATCATGAGGTAAACATGGTCACTATTATTGTTATTGTCAGAGTCATCCCAGAAAAGCGCGAGGAGTTTCTGCAGACGGCTAGGACTCTAAAGCAGGATATGCTGAAGGTAGAGGGTGTAAAGAGAATAATCCTCTATCAGGACATGGAAGACCGTGAAAGGTTTCTCCTGATCGTGGAGTGGACCACACCTGAGGGTATGGATAAATATCTGCATTCAGAGAACTTCAGGGTGCTCATAGGAGCGTTAAGGGTCTTGGCGGCAAAGTCGGAAGTGACCTTCAGTCTCTTGCCTGACGATGGCGAAAAGATCGCGGAGATTGCGATATAAAGCTCGGGAAAAATAAGTGGAGGATAACTATGAAAAAGACTATCAAACAAAACAGAGGAGGATTCATGAAAAGATTTGCGGTAGCATTGACAGTTTGCTGTATGGTCGGGCTTTTATCCGGAGCAGCGTTTGCAGCGGAAAAGGGCATTGTAGAGACAGTTGCCGAGGGCTGCAAGAAAGAGATTGATACATATTGTAAAGACGTAAAGCCGGGCGAGGGCCGAGTCCTTGCCTGTCTATATGCCAGACAAGACAAACTCTCAGGCAGATGCGAATATGCGCTCTATGATGCGGCCTCACAGCTTGAGAGGGTGATCACGGCTATAACCTATCTGGCGAATGAATGTCGGGACGACCTCAAGACATACTGCTCTGCTGTCAAGCCTGGAGAAGGCAGACTGCTTGACTGCATTGACAGGAACAAGGCAAAGGTCACCAAAAGGTGCAATCAGGCGATCAAGGATGTCGGACTGAATAAATAGGGGAATATGGAATTATGAATAAAGTAAATCTTGTATCAATAGTTGTTATGGTGCTGTTGTGTATGGCTGCTCCCTTATGGGCAGAGGAAGGGGGCGACGGTGAAAAAGACAAGACTTACGAGCTGCAGAAGAAGCTGGAAAATCCTGTGGCCAACATGATCTCTGTGCCCTTCCAGAACAACTGGGATTTCGGCATCGGCCCGGCCAACGCCATGCGTTACACGCTTAATGTCCAGCCTGTGATCCCCTTTGAGTTGAGCAAGGACTGGAACCTGATCACGCGCACCATCGTGCCCTACATCTACGCTGAATCGCCTGTGGAGGGCGGTGACGACAAGTCAGGCCTGGGCGACATTACGCAGAGTTTTCTGTTATCGCCTGTCAAACCGGTCAACGGCTGGATTCTGGCTTTCGGTCCTATTCTGCGGTATCCCACGGCCACGGACGATGCGCTGGGCGGCGAGAAGTGGGGTGCAGGGCCGCAGGTGTTGGCGCTCCAGCAGAACGCAGGATGGACCTACGGCGCGCTGGTCTATCACCTCTGGTCGTTTGCAGGTAGCGACAGCCGAAGCGATTTGAATCAGACTTGGCTCCAACTGTTCCTCTCCCGCGCGTTCAAGAAGACGCATACGACCGTAGGAGTAAGCAGTGAGTCTTCCTATGACTGGGAAGCCCATGAATGGACCGTGCCGATCAGCGTAAAGGTCGGTCAGTTGATCAGAATCGGGAAGCAACCGGTCAAGTTGGGCCTCTCCGCGATCTATTACGCTGTGCGGCCTGACAACGGACCGGACTGTGGCATACGGTTTGAGGTCACATTACCGTTTCCAAAATAGACCGGATGGAAAAGCAAAGGAGGAAAATTATGAAAGATAAGAAGTTAAGACAGTTGATGGCATGCACCTCTGCAGGCGCTTTGCTCATGAGTGGCCTGGGCGCAGTGTGCCCGTCAGAAACAGGAGCGCAGGAAGTCCTGCCCCGACCAGAACAACCCTTCAAGGGAAAGATTGACCGCTTCTACAAGGACTCCACGCCGGACTGGTCGCCGGCCGCACCGGTGCTGCCGCCCGCGAACGCCCCCAATATTGTCGTCATCGTCCTGGACGACATCGGCTTCGGCCAGTTGGGCAGCTACGGCGGTTCGATCCAGACGCCAAACATGGATAGGCTGGCCGCAGATGGGCTGCGTTACAACAGCTTTCACACCGCGGCGCTGTCCTCGCCCTCCCGGGCAGCCCTGCTCACCGGGCGCAACCATCACTCGGTGGCCATGAGTACGATCTCCGAAGTCGGCACCGGCTTCCCGTCGAGCTACGGCGCCATCCCTAAGAGTTCCGCCACCGTGGCCGAGGTGCTGAAGCAGAATGGTTACAACACCTTTGCCCTGGGCAAGTGGCATCTGGCGCCTTACTGGTCCTACACGGCAGCCGGACCGTTCGACCGCTGGCCGCTGGGCATGGGTTTCGAACGCTACTACGGTTTTCTCAGCGGCGAAACCGACCAGTGGGCACCAGGCCTTTGGTATGACAATCACCGCATCCCGACGCCGACCCGGCCCGGCTATCATCTGAGCGAAGACCTCGTGGACAAGTCCATCGAGTTCATCCACGACCAACAGCAGGCCAACACCGGACGACCGTTCTTCCTTTACCTCGCCTTCGGCGCCGCGCACGCGCCGTTGCACGCGCCGAAAGCATATATCGAGAAATACAAGGGCAAGTTCGACCAGGGCTGGGACCGGGAGCGCGAGCTCGTCCTCGAACGGCAGAAGAAGCTGGGCATTGTCCCGGCCAACACCGTGCTGCCCGAGCGCAACCCGGGCGTCAAGCCGTGGGCCGAGTTGTCCGTTGATGAGAAGAGGCTCTTCGCACGCCTGCAGGAGACCTACGCCGGCTTTGTCGACCACGCCGACGCCCAAATCGGCAGGCTGCTGACTACACTGAGCGATATGAAGCTAATGGACAACACGCTCATCGTCGTCGTCTCCGACAACGGGGCCAGCCAGGAGAGCGGGCCGAACGGCGTGACCAACACCGACCGCTACCGCAACTACCTGCCCATGTCGGTGGCGGAGATGCTGAAGGAGTACGACGACATCGGGGGGCGGAAGACTGATCCGGGTTACCCGATCGGCTGGTCCATGGCCGGCAATACTCCATTCAAGCGCTGGAAGCAGGACGTACATCGCGGCGGCACAGCCGACCCCTTCATCGTCCATTGGCCGAAGGGCATCCAGGACAAGGGCGCCATCCGCACACAGTTCCACCACTTGACCGACATCGTTCCGACGCTGCTGGAGGTGACGGGCATCCCCATGCCGTCGTCGGTCAACGGTGTCGCCCAGAAACCGCTGGAAGGCGTGAGCATGGCCTACACCTTTGCCAACGCCAAGGCGCCCACCCGCAAGACCGCGCAATACTTCGAGATGTTCGGCAGCCGAGCCATATGGAGCCAGGGCTGGATGGCTACGGTCTGGCACAAGAAGGGCGACGACATCGACCGCGACCAGTGGGAGCTGTACAATCTTGATGAGGACTTTTCGCAGAGCAACAACCTGGCTGCCAAACACCCGGACAAGCTGAGAGAAATGCAGGATCTCTGGTGGACCGAGGCCGGCAAATTCGGTGTGCTGCCTATAGACGACCGCCGTTACGAACGTCTCGCTGACACCACGCGTCCGAAGGCGTCGTTGCCGAAGGAGAGCTACACGTTTTATCCCGGCACCTCACCCATCCCTGTGGTTGCGGCGCCGCGCGTGCTGAATGTCTCGCACCGCATTACCGCCGAAGTCGAAATCCCGGCAAAAGGGGCTGAGGGTATACTGCTCTGTCTCGGCACGGAGTTCGGCGGCTGGAGCCTCTTCGTGAAGGACGGGAAGCTCGTGTACGCCCACAACTACCTCAAGATACAGGAGTTCAAGATCAAGTCCACGACCGATGTGCCGAAGGGCAAGGCGACCCTGGCCTACGAGTTCACAAAGACCGGTGAGAACGTGGGCACGGGCCGTCTCTTCATCAACGGCAAGCTGGCGGGCGAGCTGGCGGGCATCAAGACGGCGGCCAACGATTACGCCGCGGCGGCCGAGGGATTGCAGGTGGGCCGCGGTTGGGCCACGCCGGTCAGCCACGACTATGAGGGTTCGTTCCAGTTCACCGGCAAGCTGGAATCGGTGACCATCACAATTTTGAAATGATCCGAATAGATCGGGCAGATATATGGTAACTGAGAGCAAAACACAAATCACGGAGGAAGAGTTATGAAAGAGAAGAAATTGCTGCAACTTACAGCATGCGCATCTGCAGGTGCTATGCTCATGAGCGGTATTGGCGCAGCAACGGCCAATGCCCAGGAGGTCTTGCCGTTCCCCCCTAAGGCATCGGGCAGTATTGCAGGACGCACGATGCAGGAATCAGTGTACAGTCCTGCTCCGGCGGTGAACCGGTTGCCAAAGGACGCGCCTAATATCATCATTGTTTTGATTGACGATGTCGGCCCAGGTCTGCCGAGCACATACGGCGGCGAGGTCAACACACCGACTCTCAGCAAGATCGCAGGGCAAGGCATCTCCTATAACCGGTTTCATACCACAGCCATGAGCTCGCCCACGCGCGCGTCGCTTCTGACCGGACGGAACCACCACCGCGTCAGCGCCGGCCAGATCGCAGAGTTTGCGAACGACTGGGACGGCTATTCAGGCATTCAGCCAAAGAGCAGCGCGATGATCCCTGAAGTCTTGAAGGCTTACGGCTACCACACGGGCGCCTGGGGCAAGTGGCACAATACTCCTGCTGAGCAGACCACGGCTGCCGGCCCCTTTGATTACTGGCCGACTGGCTACGGCTTCGAGTATTTCTACGGCTTCCTTGCAGGCGAGGCTTCGCAGTACGAGCCGCATCTGGTGCGGAATACCACCATAGTCCCTCCACCAAAGACTCCGGAACAGGGCTACCACCTGTCGGAGGACCTGGCCGATGACGCCATCGGTTGGCTGCGTCAGCACAAGGCATTCACCCCCGACAAGCCGTTTTTTATGTACTGGGCCAGCGGCGCGGTCCATGGACCGCATCATGTCGCGAAAGAATGGGCAGACAAGTATAAAGGCAAGTTTGACGATGGCTGGGACAAGTACCGCGAACGTGTGTACAAGCGCGCAAAAGAGATGGGATGGATTCCCCAAAACGCGCAGCTCACCCCTCGTCCTGCGACACTGGCCTCCTGGGACAGCATACCCGAGGACGAGAAGCCCTTCCAGCGCCGCCTGATGGAGGTGGCTGCCGGCTTTACGGAACACGTGGACGTGCAGGTCGGCCGGATCGTTGATGAGGTCGAGAAGCTCGGATACGGAGACAACACTTTGATTTTCTATATCTGGGGTGATAATGGCTCCTCGGCGGAAGGCCAGAATGGAACCATCAGCGAACTGCTGGCGCAGAACGGTATCCCCTCGACCACGAAACAGCACATCGCTACATTGAATTCACTGGGTGGTCTCGAGGTACTCGGCTCCCCCAAGACTGACAATATGTACCACGCGGGCTGGGCCTGGGCCGGCAGCACTCCATACCAGGCGACCAAACTGATTGCCTCGCACTTCGGCGGCACGCGCAATCCAATGGCCGTTTCGTGGCCCAAAAAGATCAAGGCAGACAAGACGCCGCGTGCCCAGTTCACCCACGTAAACGATGTAGTCCCGACCATTTATGATATCGTCGGCATCACCCCTCCCAGCGTGGTGAACGGCATTCCGCAAGACCACTTCGACGGCACCAGCTTTGCCTACTCCTTTGCTGATGCCAAGGCCAAGGGCCGCAAGCTTACCCAGTATTTCGAGATCATGGGGAGCCGCGGTATCTATCATGACGGCTGGATGGCCTCTGCTTTCGGCCCCCGCATTCCGTGGGTCCCCGGTCTGCCGCCCGGCATCCGTGAATGGACGCCTGATAAGGACAAATGGGAACTGTACAACATAGAGGAAGACTGGTCGCAGGCCAACGACCTTGCCGGCAAGCACCCCGAGAAACTGGCGCAGATGAAGGAGCTCTTCGCGATGCAGATCGCTGAGAACAAGGGGCTCCCGGTCGGCGGCGGCCTATGGGTCCCGATCTTCCATCCCGAGATGCGCATAAGCACTCCCTACAAGGAGTGGAACTTTGTGGGCAACATCACGCGCATGCCCGAGTTCACGGCGCCGGCCCTCGGCAACAGACCGAATGTTGTCACCATCTATGCCGAAATACCGGACAAAGCCAACGGGGTGCTCTATGCCCTGGGCGGGTTTTCGGCAGGACTCACCACCTACGTAAAGGACAGCGCCCTCTGTTACGAGTACAACCTCTTCGAGATCATGCGCACCAGTATCTGCTCAAAGGAAGATCTCCCCAGGGGCAAGGTGAAAATAGAAGTTGATACGACCTATGTCGAGCCCAAACCCGCGGGCCCGCTCAAGGTCGTATTGAAGGTCAACGGCAAGGAAGCAGCCTCAGGTGTGGTGCCGGTCTCAGCGCCGCTCCTGTTCACGGCCAATGAGTGCCTCGACATCGGAAGCGACCTCGGTTCTCCGGTCTCGCCGGACTATTACGACAAGGCGCCGTTTAAGTTCAACGGCACGATCGAAAAGGTGAATGTGAAATATACGAAGTAAATGACATGCGAGAGGGAGGCAAGGGCTCTTTGCTTTTGCCTCCTTAAGCAAGAGAAGAGGAGAGAACACGCAATGAGTGCTGAAATTGTAAATGTCGCGAACGGTATCATCACCTTGAAGATTTCGGGAAAGCTGTCTCAACCCGATTTGGCTGCCGTCCAAGGCAGCGTGGCGAAGATTTTCCGCCAACAGGGAAAGATGCGTATTCTTGTCCTCGCCGAGGATTTCCAAGGTTGGGAGAAGGAAGGTGACTGGGGAGACCTGTCGTCGATGCTGGAGAACGACCAGTTTATGGAAAGGATGGCCATTGTCGGGGAGAAGAGGTGGAAGGAGTTGGGGCTGGTCTTTGCTGTTAAGGGCTTCCGTGATTGCCTTGTCGAATACTTTCAGCCGGAGGAAATCGTCAGAGCCTGGGCATGGTTGGCAGAAGATAGATGAAATTGACAGAGGGGATATCCTTGGCTACTTACCAATTCTCTAACGGAAGAAGGCTGATTTTAATGGTCATGCTGCTGACCCCTTTGGTTGGGGGTATGGCAACTCTCACCCGGCCGACGGCTGCAGCTGCCGATCTGCCGCAAACGATTCGAAAAACTGATGAACAACGACTGCATGGGCGATGGGTCAGACCTGATGGAGGATATGTCCTCGAACTAAAAGAGATTAGGAAGGATGGTAGCCTGAAGGCGGCTTACTTTAATCCGCAGCAGATAAACGTTTCCCGTGCCGAACTCCATCGCAAGGAAGGCAATATCACACTATTTATTGAACTGCGCGATGTCAATTATCCCGGTTCGAACTATAACCTTCGGTATAACCCTAAGACAGATCGGCTGACAGGGACCTATTTCCAGGCGGTGGCGAAGGAAACCTATGATATTGAGTTTGTGCGGATGAAATGAGATTGCATGCAATGAATAACGAACAAGTGAAAGTGAATGAGAGTGTCGGCAAAGCAGGTTTGGGTATCCACGTGGTGGCCAAGCCTGTAGGCCCGGTCTGCAACCTAAACTGTGAGTACTGCTTTTATCTGGAGAAGCATGTGTTGTTCAGCGAACGCGAACAATTCAGGATGAGCGATCAAGTTCTCTCCGCCTTCATTAGTAACTACATTGGCTCTCAACCCACGCCTGAGGTCGCGTTTGTCTGGCAGGGCGGGGAACCGACACTTTTAGGGATAGATTTTTTCAAGAGGGTCATAGAACTGCAGAGGCAGTTTTCTGGAGTAAAAATTATCAATAACTCGTTACAGACGAACGGAACGCTGCTCAATGGCGAATGGTGCAGATTCCTGAAACAACACAATTTCATGGTGGGAATCAGCCTTGACGGACCGAAAGATATCCACGACCGCTATCGCCGCAACCGTAAAGGCAAAGGGACATATGATCAGGTGATGCGGGGTCTGAGGCTTCTGCAGAAATATAAAGTGGATTATAACGTACTGGCCTGTGTTGCCCAAGAGACGGCAAAGCAACCGCTTGACGTATATCGTTTTCTGAGAGATGAGGGCGTCGAATTCATACAGTTTTCGCCGGTTGTCGAGCGAATGCCCGATGCCGGCAGCTCGCAGCACGGACTGCGCCTCGCCGGTCCAGCAGCACTGGACAAGCAGGAGCGACAGACGGAGGTTACTCCGTGGACTGTGGTCCCGGAAGAATACGGAGACTTCCTTATAGCCATTTACGAAGAGTGGGTCCGTCATGATGTGGGCAAGGTCTTTGTGATGAACTTCGAGTGGGCGCTCAATGCCTGGATCGGCAACCCTTCGCCGGTCTGTATCCATGCAGAGCAATGCGGCAGATCGGTCGTGCTTGAGCATAACGGCGATGTCTATGCCTGTGATCACTGCGTCTATCCTGAATACCGGCTTGGCAATATTGTCAATGATTCGCTGTCGCAGATGATTGAGCGGTTGTGCAAAACCGGGTTCGGTGTGACAAAAGAAACTGCCCTGCCGCGCTGGTGCAGAGAATGCCAGGTCCTGGCGGCCTGCCGTGGAGGCTGCCCCAAACATCGCTTTGTACAGACCTATTATAACGAACCAGGGCTTCATTATCTCTGTCCGGGGTATAAGAAGTTTTTTCTTTATATTCGCAAGTACCTGAGAGCGATGACGCAATTGCTTGAAAACGGGCTTCCCGCATCATACGTGATGGATGTGATAAAGGGGCCGTTGGTGGTGAAGCTTGATGAAAAATGATATCCGGGATGGTAATAGCAAACAGTCTGTGGCTTGACAGGAAAATAAAGTAGACTTGGGAGAGGAGGAAGTGAAATGAAACGAACAATATTAGCAGCAGTAATTATGGTTGCCATGGGACTGTTTTCTGGCATGCAGGCATCGGCTGAGGAGGCAGTGGAGACGTACTCTGGTGATTTCTTGATGCGCTCCACACTGATGGGTGACTGGGGCGGAACGCGCAATGACCTTGCGAAAAAAGGCGTAACTTTTGATATGAGCCTCACACAGGCCGGAATGAGCGTTATCAGCGGCGGGAAAAATATTGGATGGGAGTACGCCGGACGCGGCAACCTTACGCTCAACATCGACACCCATAAGATGGGATTGTGGCCCGGCGGGTTCTTCACAGTCGAGGTGGAGGGCAATTATAACAAATCCATCAACCTGGATGCCGGCGCACTTATGCCGGTAAACACGAACCAGCTGTTTCCGACGCCGGGCAGTCGAGGGTTAAATATACCTGCGGTGACGTTTATGCAGTTCTTTTCCGAATACGCTGGGATAGTGATCGGGAAACTTGACACCACCTCAGGTGATGCCAACGAGTTTGCCCATGGCAAGGGCGACACGCAGTTTATGAATCTGGCATTCAACTTCAATCCTGCAACTCTCCTGACAGTGCCGAACTCGACTCTGGGCGCCGGGGTGATGATCCTGCCGACCAAAGACCCTAAGGCTGCGGTCATATCCCTTAGCGTTATCGACTCGAACGGTAAGGCAAACAGGAGCGGCTTTGACACTGCATTCGAGGGCAATAATACCTATGCCATAGAGGGCAGGGTGAGGACAAACTTCTTCGGGATGACCGGGCACCAGCTATTGGGTGTGGCTTATTCGACCAAGGAATTCAGCTCCCTTGATCAGAGCTTGCGCTTCATCATCGAAACACGCGCCATCGCAAAAGAGGACGGGTCATGGGCCTTTTTCTACAACTTCGACCAGTATCTCTACGAGCCTAAGAAAGGTCAGGGCATCGGCATCTTCGGACGGTTCGGGATTTCAGACGGCAATCCAAACCCCGTTTATCACTTTTACAGCATCGGACTCGGCTGCAAGGGAGTAATTCCAGGCCGGCCTTTGGACAGCTTCGGAGTGGGTTATTACTACATGGATATCAGTCAACCTAAGTTTTCCGGTCTGTTTTCGACCAGTGAGTTGCTGAGGGATGAGCAGGGGGGCGAGGCCTACTACAATTTCGCCATAACACCGTGGATGAAGCTGACGCCTGACATACAGTTCATCAGACCCGCACAAAAACAGGTCATAGCCAGCGGAAAAGACGTAGATGCGGCTACAATCATGGGCCTCAGACTCCAGATGATCTTTTAGGGGCAAAATGAAAAAAAGAAGCGCTGGAAGCACATCGAAAATAATCCAGCACAGCCGCTGGGAAGGGATAGAGGAAGTGAGGGGCGATATGGATTTGTTAAGAGACTATTCATATCACAAGGAATCAAAATGCGAAAACAAATGGAAGGAGATGAAAATTATGAAGAAACTTAGTGGTGTAATCATGGCGGCTCTGATGGTGGCAGTACTGGCGCTGCCGGCTCTGTCGCAGGAAGTGCAGAAGCCTCCTATCATGCTCAAAGCCTCCGAAGTTCTGCCGCAGAATCTCTCGGCTGGGCCGAATTACAAGGTCGCTGAGGCGGTCGTGAATGATGGGTTGGTCAACACCTACCAGCTTGAAACAAAGTACGGGCCCCTTACAGTTGAAAGCACCGGTCTTTTGCTGATTCGTATCAACGAACTGAGGGCCATAGACAGGATGGAGCAGCTTAAAGGAAGCGATGTCTACAAGGACGCCTTAATAAAATCCGCGGTAGCGCCACTGAAGACTGTTGAAGGGCTTGTCACAGCCCCTGTTGAAACGACCTCTGCTGTGGTGAGCGGCATCGGCCGCTGGTTTGGTGATGTGGGCCGTTCGATCACAAGCGATGATCCGCACCAGGCGGGTGTGCTTAAGACTGCAACCGGCTATGCATCGGCAAAACGCGCGTTCGCATATGAGTTAGGGGTCGACCCTTATTCGAGCTATCAGCCCCTGCAGAAGGCGCTGGATGAGGTTGCACAAACAGCAGGTCTTGGCGGTCTTACCGTAAAGGTGGCCTTTGCAGCGATTCCTGGCGGCGTAGGCACTGTGATTTCCACGTCAGGGACAGCAGAAGGAATGAGAAGCCTGGTGCGCGACAAGTCGCCCGCAGAGCTGGAGAAGATCAATGCAGAGAAGCTGAAGGAGATGGGAATTCCGGAAGCTCTGGCAAAGGTATTCCTGAAGAACCCTAATTACGATCCGCAGGAAAAGACCGCGCTCGTCGGAGAGCTGGCAACCATGTCCAAAGTGAAGGACCGCGCAGCATTCATCACCGCGGCCTCTCTTGCCAATCAGGAGACGGTGGCCATCTTCATGCGGCTGCGCGCTCAGTTGATGGCCCTCTATAGCTCTAACAAAGGGTCTGTCGAACGTTTTGTCGAAGCCGATGGAGCCCCTCTCCTATTCACAAGTCAGGGGACTGTTGTGGGGATCTTTCCTTTTGACTATGTTGCATGGACACCTCTCATTGACATGAAGGAAATGGCAGTCTCAGAGGCCATTAAGAAAATGCCAGGCGTAAAGGGAAAAGAGCTCTGGATTGGCGGCACGATTGATCCTAAGGCACGCAAGGCCCTTGAGGCTAGGGGATGGGCTGTAGTGGAGAAGCTTGAAGAGAATCTTCTCAGGAGAAGCCTCTAACCGAGAAATCCTTTTTCCGTTCCTGATCTGTTGTTATGTTATAAATGCGGGAGAATAAGGGATGGACAAATAGAGATAGAGAAACTTTTTGGAACTAGGAGGAAGCGACATGAAACTGAAACAGAAGTTCGTTTTCTTTATGATTTGGGCGTTGGTCCTGCTCACAGCAGTGCCGCCGGGGATTCTTGCTCAAGAGCCGGGAGGGAAACCCACTTTCAAGCAGGAGGAGCTTGACCAGATGCTGGCGCCCATTGCGCTTTACCCTGACTCCCTGCTTACCCAGATACTGATGGCTTCCACATATCCGCTTGAGGTTGTGCAGGCTGACCGATGGGCAAAGCAGAACAAGAATATGAAGGGTGACGCATTGGCAAAAGCCCTTGAAGCTCAGCCCTGGGACCCGAGCGTCAAGTCCCTTGTGAACTTTCCGCAGGTGTTGCAGATGATGAGCGAGAAGCTCGATGTGACGCAGAAATTGGGAGATGCCTTTCTTGCCCAGCAAAAAGATGTTATGGCCACTGTCCAGAAGCTTCGGGCAAAGGCACAGGCCTCGGGTAACCTGAAAACAACCAAAGAGCAGGTCGTCAAGGTCGAAAAAGAGATCATCATTATCGAGTCTGCCAGTCCTCAAGTTATCTATGTGCCGACGTATAATCCGACTGTAGTCTATGGAGTGTGGGCGTATCCTGCATATCCGCCCTATCCCTATTATCCTCCAGGATATGTGCCAGGAGCGGCTGCATTTTCGTTTGTAGCGGGGGTTGCTGTCGGCGCAGCATGGGGTTATGCGTGGGGTCATGCCAATTGGCATGGGGGCGACATCGACATCGACATCAACCGGAATGTCAATATCAACCGCAACATCGACCGCAGTAAGTACACGGCTCAATATAAGGGAAAAGGTCAGGGCCAGTGGCAGCACAATGCAGAACACCGGAAGGGCGTATCGTACCGCGACCAGGGAACTGCACAGAAATACAACCGGGGGACCGGGGGCGAAGCTGCGAAGTCCCGTGAGGCATACCGGGGTCGTGCGGAGCAAGGAAGACAGGAAGCGGGCCGGGGCGGTGCTGAGCAGATGACCGGGCGAAAGGACTCCGGCAGTCGCGGCGGCGCTTTTGAAGGTGTAGACCGGGGAAGTTCAGCCAAAGCCTCCAGCAGCCGGGGACAAGCGAGCCGTGAAAGCATGTCCGCGTCCAAGGGAAGTCGTAGCTCGGGTAGAGGGGGCTTCAGCGGCGGTGGGGGAGCACGTGGCGATAGAGGCCGCAGGTAGCGGGGACGTCATCGGGTGTCATTAATTATTTTAAGGAGGAAGAAACAATGGTTCTAAAGATAAAGAATAGAGATAAATCGATCTGGTTTCTGTTCCAGATCGCAGTCCTGACCGCGATCGCATTGAGCGTTGCGTTTGCTGACGTATCCTTTGCAGCGATGAAACAAAAAACATTCTCTTCTACCGATGAGGCGGTGAAAGCTGCCGTGACGGCTGCGAAAAACAATGATGATAAAGAGCTTATTGCCATCTTTGGTCCATCGGCAAAGGATCTCATCTCTTCGGGAGACGCCGTTGCTGACAGACAAAGGCGTGAGCGGTTTCTGAAAGCCTACGATGAAAAGCACAGTCTTGTTTCCGAAAAAGGTGGCATGGTCATGGTGATCGGAAAGAACGACTGGCCTTTCCCGATACCGCTCGTAAAAAAAGGTGAGCAGTGGTATTTCGATACGAAAGCAGGGAAGGATGAAATATTGAACCGGCGTATCGGAGAAAACGAGCTGAACACTATACAGGTCATGCTTGCCATCGTAGATGCCCAGCGTGAATATGCGATGGAAGACCGCAACAAATCCGGAGTCCTGGAGTACGCAGGGAAATTCATGAGTGATCCCGGGAAGAAGAACGGTCTCTACTGGGAGACGAAGGAAGGGGAGCCACCGAGCCCTCTCGGCCAACTTGTTGCGGATGCGAGGGCAGAGGGATATACCAAGGCAGGGACAAATAAGAAACCCATGCCTTTTCACGGCTATTATTTCAGGATGCTTAAGAAGCAGGGGAAACATGCCCCCGAAGGGGCCTTCGATTACATAGTGAGGGGTAAGCAGATCGGCGGGTTCGCTGCCGTTGCGTATCCGGCAAAATACGGAAATTCCGGGGTGATGACCTTTATTGTGAATCATGACGGGGTGGTATATCAGAAAGACCTCGGAAAGAACACCGCTAATACCGCAAAGGCGATGAAGTCGTTCGATCCCGATAAGACATGGAAGAAGGTGGAGTAGAGAGGAAAAAATCATCATGATCAGAAAACTTGCAATAATTGCAGTTGCAGCAGTGCTGCTTGCAGCGATGTCAGTGGGAGCGATGGCGGCAGAAAAAAAATTCTCGGGGTTTCTCCAGAATTACAAGGGATTGAAGGAAGGTCCGAAAGACGGAGCACAATTGATTTACCGGAAGGCGGGAACAGACTTTGCCAAATACGGGAAGATCATGCTCGACAGCGTTGTCTTTTTTCTGGCGGATGATGCAGAGTACAGAGGGATCAGCGCTGAAGATATGAAAGAACTCTCGGATACCTTTAATAAAGCGGCAGTGGACGCCCTTGGCAAGGACTATCCGCTCGTCGGCGAGGCCGGCCCCGATGTTATGAGAGTACGGGTAGCGATTACGCATCTTAAGCCGAGCAAGCCTGCCCGGACCGCTTCCTCGACGGTGATGCCTATGGGTCTGGCATTAAGTTTTGTGAAGAAGGGAGTTACCGGAGAGTATACAGGTGTGGGCAGCACCGGCATCGAGGTAGAATTTCTTGATTCACTCGCCAATGAAAGGATCGGCGCTGCGGTTGATTATAAGCCTGGAGGCAAACTGTCGGGATTTGCGAAGTGGAGCGCCTCCAAAGAGGCATTTGAGTTTTGGGCGGGAAGATTGAAAACTTTTCTTGATGGCGTTCATGGCAAGAAACAGTGAAGATATGCGGCAATGTAACGAGGATGGGGCTGAGGCGAGGGGGGAACTATTTTGAGTGAATTGGGCTTTGACCGTCCTGACAATTATACGTTCATCGTCCATCTTGCGGGTGATTGGAAACTGAGCGGTAAACTCCCCGAAGCAGGTGAGGTGCAAAAACAGCTTGAATCGGGAACCAAAGCAGCAAAAATGGCCTTTGATGCGCAGGGTCTCACGGGTTGGGACAGCGGTCTTCTGACCTTCCTCCTCAAGGTTATTGAATATTGCGATGCAAACAATATCCACATCGACAAAGAAGGACTGCCCCAGGGAGTTCAGCGGCTGCTCGACCTTGCGACGGCAGTTCCGGAGAGGAAAGGCGCCCGCAGAGAAGCAAAGCGCGTTCCCTTTTTTGCAGGGGTGGGAGAGTCTGCCATTGCGTTCTGGCAGTCGGCAAAGGAGATGATCGCCTTCATCGGCGAGGCAACCATCGCCTTCGTCATGATGCTGACCGGAAGGGCGAGGTTTCGTTCTCATGATCTGTTCCTCACGATGCAGGAAAGCGGGGCGCAGGCCCTGCCCATTGTTTCACTCATCACGTTGCTTGTAGGCCTCATATTGGCCTTTGTAGGGGCTATTCAGTTGAAGATGTTCGGAGCGCAGATATACGTTGCGGACATTGTCGGCATCGCGATGGTGCGCGTCATGGGCGCGATTATGACAGGCATCATCATGGCGGGCCGGACAGGCGCTTCCTTTGCTGCACAGCTCGGCACCATGCAGACCAACGAGGAAATCGATGCACTCCAGACGCTCGGAATCTCTCCGATGGAATTCCTCGTGCTGCCCCGGATGCTCGCCCTCATGCTCATGATGCCGCTGCTCTGTGTGTATGCCGATTTGATGGGAATTTTAGGAGGCTTCATTGTGGGTGTCGGCATGCTCGATATCACGCCCATGCAGTACTATCATCAGACAAAGGCTGCGGTCAATCTCACCAACGTCGGGATTGGACTCTTCCACAGCGCCGTTTTTGGGGTCCTCGTGGCCCTCTCAGGGTGCCTTAGGGGAATGCAGTGCGGAAGGAGCGCTTCCGCTGTAGGAGAGGCGGCCACATCGGCTGTAGTGACGGCCATTGTGAGCATCATCAGCGCGACGGCCATTATAACCTTTTCGTGCGAGGTACTCGGAATTTGAGAATATGGTGAACGGTCGGGAAAAATCTCCGCAACCAGTTATCAAAGTGAGTGATCTGGACATGGCTTACGGGAGCTTTGTCCTGATGCGCGACCTGAATTTCACGGTGAACAGGGGCGACATCTTTATCATCATGGGCGGAAGCGGCTGCGGCAAGAGCACGCTGATGAAAATCCTGATAGGGCTGAAGGAACCCGCCCGGGGACAGGTCCTGTATGGAGATGTAAGCCTGTGGGAAACCGATCCGGGAGAACGGGAAAAGATCATAAGAAGGCTCGGCGTCCTGTACCAAAGCGGGGCTCTCTGGAGCTCGCTGACTCTTGCGGAAAATGTGGCCCTTCCGCTCGAACAGTATAAGGATTTGAATGCCGGACAGATCAGGGAGATCGTTTCTTTGAAACTTTCCCTTGTGGGGCTTGGAGGGTTTGACGATTATTATCCATCCGAGATCAGCGGCGGCATGAGAAAAAGGGCGGGTCTCGCCAGGGCAATGGCGCTTGATCCCGATATATTGTTTTTCGATGAGCCCTCCGCCGGTCTTGACCCTGTGAGTGCCCGACTGCTTGATGACCTTATTATCCAACTCAGGGACTCTCTTGGTACTACAGTAGTAGTGGTGACCCATGAACTGGCGAGCATTTTTGCGATCGGGAACAACTCGGTTTATCTTGACGTGGAAACAAGGACAATGATCGCCGCCGGCGACCCCAAAAGACTGCTCGCCGAATCAAAGGACATGAAGGTGCTCAATTTCCTGACACGAGGCGAAGCAGTCGCAAGGAATACCCTATGAAATATACGCACCCGGCTGCAAATGAAGGAGAAGACGGAGGTCAATGATGAGTAAACCCGTGAACAAGACGCTCATAGGAGTTTTTGTCCTGGGCGCTGCGACCCTGATCGTTATCGCTGTGCTTATTTTCGGCTCAGGGAAATTTTTTTCTCCAGTTAAGAAATTCGTGATGGTCTTTGAAGGCTCTGTGAAAGGGCTTAATGTGGGTGCGCCGGTCATTTTCCGAGGGGTTAAAATAGGAGAGGTGACTGATATCAAGCTGCGCGTCAACCCAAAGGACTTGACCGTCGTCATTCCAGTATATGTCGAAATCAATCCAAGACTATATGATGTATCTGAAGAACATAAACCATTGATGAAAGAAACGGAAAAGAAATATGTGTATATCAAACCTCTCATTGAAAAGGGTCTCAAGGCACAACTCCAAATGCAAAGCTTCGTCACAGGACAGTTGATGATTAATCTGGACTTCTATCCCGACAAACCTATCAAATTGGCGGGACTCGACAAGAAGTATCCCGAGATCCCGACGACGCCGACCAGCATGCAGGAGCTCACGAAAACGCTTCAGGAGTTGAAGCTCGACGATCTCTTCAAAAAGATCACAAGCGCTGTAGACGGGATTGAAGAAATAGTCAACTCCCCCGAAATGAAGGGAAGCCTGGTTTCATTGAACCATACTCTGAAGGATGCCGACAAGCTTATCGTTAGTCTTGACGGGCGGATCGGCCCTCTCGTTGCCGACATGCGCAATACATTGGAAGCCACCCGCGGGACACTTGCGAACATTGAGAAATCTTTTTCTATGGAAGAAGGGGTCCCTGCGCAGCTTGGAGAAACAATGAAGAAGGCCGACAAGACATTGGAACAGGCGGAGAAGACACTTGCAACAATCCAGATTACCGCTAAGGACGCGGGTAATGTCGGTTACGAACTCAACAGGACACTGAGAGAGCTTTCAGAAGCTGCGCGCTCCATTCGGTTCCTGGCCGATTATGTCGAGAGACATCCGGAAGCCTTGCTCAAAGGCAAGCCGGCTTCGGAAGGAGGAATGAAATGAAAAAGATTTCTTACTATTGGGTTTTTTCATTTTTGCTCGGGGGGCTGCTGTTTCTATTATCAGGGTGTGCGAGCAGCAAACCGTCGAAATTTTATGCTCTTAACACTATGAAGATCTCACAGGACGTCCGGAGGACGGCTTTTTCTGATAAACACATCTCAATCGGCCTGGGTCCCGTCGAAATACCTGATTATCTCGACCGGCCCCAGATAGTGACCAGAACAGGGCAGAATGAACTCCTCATCGCTGAGTTCGAAAGGTGGACAGGCTCTCTGAGGGAAGATATTGAACGCGTTCTTCTTGAAAACCTGTCCATTCTCGTTTCTCAGGAAACTATTTCCGTGGTAAGTACAAAAGGGGGAATGCCGTTTCATTACAGGTTAGCCGTTAATGTGATTCGCTTTGATGTGATGCCGGAAGGAGATGTTGAACTAAAAGCCCAGTGGGTTGTGGCGGGTAAGGAGATGCAGCAAATTCTGATGCGTGAATCAGACATACGTGAGCAAATCAAGGGGAAAGATTATAGCGAAAGAGTTTCGGCTATGAGCCGAGCTCTTGAGAAACTCAGTCGGGATATTGGTGAAGGAATAAAGTCTGTCTCAGTAAGTAGATGATTATCCAGGCAGATACCGAACGTAATGTTCATCGGAGGAGACACTATGAAAATCAGGAATTTGTTAGGGGGGGTAATGGTCCTCAGCCTCATCCTTCTTATGGCGATGCCGTCAGCCGTCTTTACTCATGATGCCCGGAGGGGGAGGATTCGAAGGCGGAGGTTGCAGCAGCGCAGGAGGTCTCCCATGGCAAAAGACAGTCAACCATACGGCACCACATGATGGGGAAAGGAATGATGCATACCGAGTGGGGTATGTGAAGGAGGCCTTAGACTTCTGGGCAAAGAAGTTCCGTGCCTGTCTGGATGAAGTCCACGGGAAGAAGAGAAATAATTACCGTATTGTGGAAAGGCATTTTAGATATGAAGCAAGTAATAACTCTACGATTTGCTGCAATGATTGGTGCGGCGCTTGCTGCAGCCTATCTGCTCCTGTTAATCCCTGAGTGCTCAGGCCGTCAGGCAGTAATGCAGTCCTCATCTGCAGCGAAGCAGGCCTTTGCCTGGAACCAGGATGCTTATTGGAAGACACTTGAGGGAAAATATGCAAAGCTGCGACAGACCGGCTGCAGGGGAGCAGAAGCTGATGTCAAACAAAGGCTTGATGGGCTGAAAAAACTTCTGACTACCATTGATTCCAGAATGTTTGGACCCGAGGCCAGTGAGTTCGATGAACTGGAACGGCAGATGTTCGAGGCGGCCCCGCTGGTTAGCGCCTGTAACGCGGTCATTGCGGAATACCTTGACGTTGCAGCGGACATGAGGACTGTGATCAAACGGCAGTCAGAACACTGGAATATAAAAAGCGACGCTGCACGGATTACGCTTTACCGGCTGCTTTACGGGTCACGGGGGGCTATAGAGGAGATCATGACGCAGGTCACAGCCGGGTCGGTTCCTGCACTTCTGAAAGGCACAGATGAGCCGTCTGCAACGCCCTCTGCAGTGGTGCGCAATGCCAGGCTGCACAGCGGAGACATCCTGGTGTCACGCGGAGGAGCACCGACATCGGCCTTAATCGCACGCGGCAATGACTATCCGGGAAATTTTTCTCATATTGCCTTTGTGTACGTTGATCCTGAGACAAAGGAGGCGAAGATTGTCGAATCGCATATCGAAGTGGGTGTTGTCGTTTCCACTGTCGAACAGTACCTCTCAGACAAAAAGATGAGGGTGATGCTCCTGAGGCCGAGGGCCGACCTGCCTCAAATAAGGAAGGATCCGATAATTCCGCACAAGGCAGCGAAATATGCATATGACAGGGCAAAGAGCACACATGTGCCTTATGACTTTACCATGGACTATAAGGACCATTCAAAACTCTTCTGTTCCGAGGTGGCTTCAGAGCCGTATGAGCGCTTCGGTATTAATCTCTGGGCAGGCGTCTCACATATATCTTCTCCCGGGCTGAGGAGATGGCTTGCTGCCTTTGGCGTGAAGCATTTCGAGACGCAGGAACCCTCTGATCTCGAATACGACCCGCAGTTGCGTGTTGTAGCAGAGTGGCGTGACCCGCAGACGCTTAAGAAAGACCGTATCGACAATGCCGTCACCGAGGTGATGGTTGAGGGGGCTGAAAAGGGCGATGAGATCGGTTATGCATGGTATCTGCTTCCCTTTGCCCGCCTTGTGAAGGCTTACAGCATGCTGCTGAACCAGTTCGGCAAAGCCGGACCCATACCAGAGGGCATGTCTGCGACCACTGCACTTCGCACAAAGGAGTACATGGCCAAACATGAAGGCCTTGGGAAACGTCTGACTCCAAAGATCGAAGAATATAAAAAGAAATACGGCTATGTGCCGCCTTACTGGGAACTGGTAAGGCTTGCACGGGAGGTGAAGTGAAGAACCCTGTGGCAGAGACTGCAGTGCGTCCATTATTTGAGCGTTTTTTGTGTCACTCCCGCAAGCAAAGCACGTCGGGAATCCTTCCGGAAAGATTCGGGGCAGGCCGGAATGACAGCAATTTGGAACTGTGACAGAGACCACAGGGTGTAATAATTATGTAGAGAGTTAAAGTCAAAAATAGCGAGATAGAAAAGGAGGATTGAAATGAAAGTGACAAAGCAGGATATACGCTCTATTCTCACTGCAGCAGTTTTTGTATCAATTGTTTTGCATGGCTTCGGTTCTGGGGCCCAGGGGGCCTCTCTATCAGGCTCATTGGGAGTCGTCATCTATCCGTCTAAGGGCCAGTCTCCTGCCAAACAAAACAAGGACGAGGGCAAGTGCTATGCATGGGCAAAGGAGCAGACAGGCATTGATCCCGTGGCGGTAGCAGTCGCACCCACTCAGGAGCCTGGTCCTGCAGTTGGTGGCGGTGAGCGGGTACGCGGCGCTGCCCGGGGCGCGCTTGGCGGTGCAGCGATCGGCGCTATCGCAGGAGATGTCGGAAAGGGCGCTGGAATCGGTGCAGTTGCAGGCACAATGGCCGGCGGTCGCCAGGCCAGAAAGAACAAGGCTGCCAAACAGCAGCAGGCTGAACAGGCCAAGGGAGCAACAATTCAGCATTTCAACAAGGCCTTCGGCGCATGTATGGAAGCCCGCGGCTATCTCGTAAAATAAGGGGGGAATAAACCATGAAGAGCTATTTATTTTTGGCCGTTGGAATTTTGCTGATATTTGCCGCTTCAGCGCAGGCAGGTGAAGTCCTTGATACGACAAAACCGCTTCTCTGCGCGAACATCGAGGCCCTTGACTGCAATCCCGGAGAGCCGTGCGAAAGAGGCATCCCGGAGATCATGGGAGCTCCTAAATTCCTGCGCATCGATTTTGCCAAAAAAGAGATTATCGGTCCATTGACGACATCGCAGATCCGGTCAATGGAAAAGAATGAGGACCAGATTGTGCTTCAGGGGTATGAGCTAGATATGGGGTGGACGCTTGCTGTTGACCGTCATACAGGGAATGTGAGGATCACCTTTGCCGGATGGGATGCGACCTTTATTATCTTCGGCGCCTGCACAACCATTCCATGAGATTCTTATAAATTGTATAGCAATATGGAATTACCAAAATAGGTGAGATATGATAAGAGAAGTGGGGAATATAACGTTCCGTGCAGGTGTGGTTGCAATGCTTGCGTGCTTATTGCCGTTTGCTGCAGGATGCGTGGGTGTCGGCGCTTCGACGATCAACCGCGACCGATTTGACTACACGACAGCGCTCTCCGACTCTTGGAAGAGCCAGATGCTCGTTAATATCGTGAAAGTGCGGTATGGTGATGCTCCTGTCTTCCTTGATGTCGCCTCTGTGATCAATTCATATGAGCTCTCCGGCAAGGGAACCGCAGGGGCATCCTGGAAATTCAGTCCAGCGCATGAATCCGGCGTCAATGTCGGCGGAGAGATATTTACTGCCAACCGCCCGACGATTACCTATAGTCCGTTGACAGGAGAAAAGTTTGCCCGCAGCCTGATGGCCCCCGTGCCCCCTTCAGCCATCCTGAGCCTCGTCCAGTCTGGGTATCCGGTTGACATCGTATTCAGGGCACTGGTCCAGTCCGTCAACGGCATCAAGAACAGTCATGGCGGAGGAAGTGCAACGAGGAGGCCAGCTGATCCCGAGTTTTATCCACTTCTGGAAAAGCTGCGGCGGATCCAGCAATCCGGGGCAATAGGGATCAGGATCCAGAGGGTCAAAGAGGGTGCGGCCGTCGTGCTCGTCTTTGGCGGCAAGGCCGGAGAAGAGATCGAGGCCGATGCAGAGGTGAGAAAGATACTCGGTCTCGACCCCGGAGCACGGGAGCTCAAAGTTGTGTACGGTCTGCTTCCGTCAGACAACAAGGAGATAGCGATCCTGAGCCGGTCGATGCTTCAGGTTCTTGTGGATATTGCCTCGCGCATTGAGGTCCCCGAGACCGACATAATGCAAAAGCGTGTGGCACCCACAGTCAAAGAGGAGAATAGCAGCGGTTTACCAGTCGCGCCCCTTATCAGGATTCACAGTTCTCCGCAAAGGCCTGAGGATGCGCTTGTCTCGATCCCCTATGGAAATCACTGGTTCTGGATCGATAACAGGGACCTTCACTCCAAGCAGATATTTTCCTTTTTGATGTTCATCTTTACGCTGGTTGAGACGGGCGAGAAGGAAGGCGCCCCGATCATTACCATACCTGTGCGATGAGGCAAAGAAAGAGTCCAAAAGGAGAAAGAGAATGAAACATGACCAGAGGACAGCGGAGAATCTGAGGCTTGCCGAGGCCCGTGATGCAAATATTCCCTGGAAAAAATGGGGGCCCTACCTGAGCGAGCGGCAATGGGGGACGGTGCGCGAGGATTACAGCGAGAACGGGGACGCATGGAACTTCTTCACTCACGATCATGCCCGTTCCCGGGCGTATCGCTGGGGTGAGGACGGCCTGGGAGGGATCTCCGACGACAAACAGCGGCTTTGCTTCGCTCTCGCCCTGTGGAACGGCAAGGACCCGATCCTGAAGGAGCGGCTCTTCGGCCTTACCAACAGCGAAGGCAACCACGGCGAGGACGTGAAAGAGTATTACTTCTACCTCGACAGCACGCCGACCCACTCGTACATGAAGTTTCTCTACAAGTACCCGCAGGCGGCCTATCCCTATGCCGACCTGGTGGAGACGAACCGTCGGCGCAGCCGCAACGAGATGGAGTATGAGCTTCTCGACACGGGCGTCTTCAATGAGGATCGCTACTTCGACATCTTTGTGGAGTATGCCAAGGGCGGTCCGGAAGACATCCTGGTAAAAATCACCGCAGTCAACCAGGGCCCGGAGGAGGCCGAGCTGCATGTGCTGCCGACCCTGTGGTTCCGCAACGACTGGGCGCCGTGGATCACCGAAGCTAACAGGGCAGCCGAGAAACCAAACCTCAGGCAGATAAAGACAGCCGCAGGCACGAGCACGCTTGCGGCAAAGCATGCGATCCTGGGCGAATACACTCTTTCCTGCGAAGGTGATGCGCCGCTGCTCTTTACCGAGAACTCAACCAACCACGCGCGGCTTCACCTCGATTACCCGGACGCCGGCCCGTACCTAAAGGACGGCATCAACGACTATGTGGTCCAGGGTCGACGGGAGGCGGTGAACCCTGAGCGGCAAGGCACCAAGGCCGCCGCACATTACCGGCTGAAGGTCGGCCCGCGTAAGTCGGCGACGGTGCGGCTGCGTCTCGCCGCCCAGGCCCCGGCCGAGCAGCGCAAGCAGGCCAAAGGGAGCGCCGTCCCATTCGGGCAGGATTTCGACGAGATATTCGTCGCCCGCTTGCGTGAGGCTGATGAGTTCTACAAATCCGTTACCCCGCCGTCGGTCCCGCCGGACGCGGCCAATGTGATGCGCCAAGCCATCGCCGGCATGCTCTGGAGCAAGCAGTTCTTCTTCTTCGACGGTGACAACTGGCTGGAAGAGCACCACTCCCACCCCCTCCATCGCGGATATCGCAACTCCCGGAACTCGGAGTGGTTCCACATGCTGAACGAGGATATCATCTCCATGCCGGACAAGTGGGAGTACCCCTGGTACGCGGCCTGGGACCTCGCGTTCCATACGCTGCCCATCTCGATCGTCGACCCCGATTTTGCCAAAGAACAGATGGAGATCATGCTCCGCGGCTTCTACCTGCACCCCAGCGGCCAGATGCCCGCGTACGAGTGGAACTTCAGCGACGTGAACCCGCCGGTCCATGCCTTTGCGACGCTCTTCCTGTACCGCACCGAGCAGGCCCTGCGCGGTGAGACGGACATGGATTTCCTGAAGTCGGCGTTCAACAAACTGCTGCTGAACTTCACCTGGTGGGTGAACCGCAAGGACCGCTTCGGCAGGAACGTCTTCGAAGGAGGATTCCTCGGGCTCGACAACATCGGCGTCTTCGACCGAAGCGCCCCGCTTCCGACGGGAGGTTATCTTGAGCAGGCGGACGGAACGGCCTGGATGGCCCTCTTCAGTCAGAACATGCTTGAGCTCGCCTTCGAGATCGCCGTCCGCGACCGCGCCTACGAGGACTTGGTTGTTAAGTTTGTGGAGCACTTCATCTATATCTCCGCAGCCATGAACCGGCCCGGTCAAGACGGCATGTGGGACGACGAGGACGGTTTTTACTACGACCTGCTGCGGCTCCCCGACGGGAGCGCCACGCGGCTCAAGGTGCGCTCGCTGGTGGGGCTCCTGCCCGTGTGCGCCACGATGGTCGTCGAAAAGTGGCAGCGGGAGCGCATTCCGCGGGTTGCGGCTCAGATGCGGGAGCGCTGGCGCCGGATGCCCGAACTTCTGGATACTATCCACCCTACCGGGATGGGGCATTTCGGCGTGGCCGAGCGGGGGATACTGGCCATGGTCAACCCGGAACGGCTCCGCCGGATTCTCTCCAGGATGCTCGACGAGAACGAGTTCCTGAGCCCTCACGGCATCCGCTCGCTCTCCAAGTTCCACGAACGTAACCCCTACGTTTTCCACACAGGGGGGCAGGAATATAGGGTGGACTACCTGCCCGGGGAGTCAAATACGGGCATGTTCGGCGGGAACTCCAATTGGCGGGGGCCCGTCTGGATGCCGGTGAACGCAATCATCATCCGGGCGCTCCTGAACTTCTACCTCTATTACGGAGACAACTTCAAAATTGAATGCCCAACGGGGTCTGGCAAGATGATGAACCTTTTCGAAGTGAGTAAGGAGATTGCCGACCGACTGACCCGGATCCTCATCCGCGACGAGCATGGCCGGCGACCAGTATACGGCGGAACGGAAAAGTTCCAAACAGATCCCCACTGGCGCGACCATCTCCTCTTCTATGAATACTTTCACGGCGACAACGGCGCGGGACTCGGTGCGAGTCATCAGACCGGGTGGACAGGTCTGGTGGCAAAGCTTATCCAGCTTTATGGATTTCTTGACCCTCAGAAGGCTCTTGAAGCCGGCAGGGGTGCGGCATTCCTCGGAAAGTGAAGTGACGAAATGAGACAATTGCCAAGATATCCGGTTATTTATAAAATCAGCAAAGAAGAATAGACACTTTTTATGCGAGAGGAAGATGCCATTACGGAGTGAAACAGGGAAGGCACTGTCATTTACTTGCTGCTGTTGCATGGCGTTTATCATTTACTCCGGTCTGTTGTCTGCCGGCGCATCTGCGCAAGAAAAGGTATCATTGCAGCGTCCGAAGATAGGCCTCGTGCTCGGAGGCGGGGGAGCAAAAGGGGTGGCACATATCGGGGTGCTGAAGGTTCTGGAGGAGCAGAAGATCCCGATCGATTACATAGCCGGCACCAGCATGGGCGCTATCGTCGGTGCACTGTATGCGTCGGGTCTTTCCGCCGAAGAACTTGAGAAGGTGCTCACTACGATCGACTGGAATGATGTTTTTTCCGGTGATCCGGACCGCCGTGACATCGACTACCGCAGGAAGCGCGAAGACTACGAGATTCTCAGCCGTCTGTCGGTGGGCTTCAAGGACGGCAAGATAGCTATGCCCAAGGGGCTTATCAAGGACCAGAAGGTGAATGTTCTCTTTGAGACGCTGATGCTTCACACGTCGGACATCGAGGATTTCGACAAACTGCCGATCCCCTATCGGGCCGTTGCCGCAGACCTAGAGACCGGTGAGATGGTTGTGATCAAAGGGGGGCAGCTTGCCGATGCCGCACGGGCAAGTATGTCAGTGCCCGGCGCATTCCCCCCTATGGAACTGAACGGCAGGCTTCTGATCGACGGAGGCATTGTAAGGAATTTGCCCGTAGACATCGTAAGGGAAATGGGGGCCGATATCATCATCTGCATAGATGTCGACAAGCCCCTGCCCGAGAGGAAGGACCTCAGCGGAAGCCTGTCGATCCTTAACCAGATGATCGACATCATGATGAAGAAGAACGTCAGAGAGCAAGTCAAAACCCTCGGCCCGCAGGATGTCTATATCAATCCCGATCTCGGAGTTTTCGGCTCAGTTGATTTTGGCAAGGCTAAAGAGATCTCCGGTCTTGGAGAAAAGGCCGCCCGGGAAAAGATCGACAGTCTGAAGAGATATTCCGTTTCAGACAGCGAGTATGCCGCCTTTACTGCGCATCATCACCGCGAGCAGGTGAAAGAGGTGAAGATCGCCTCCGTGAAGATCGAGGTGGAGGGAGAGACAAAAATACCGCCGGAGGTCGTGGCGAGCAGGCTTTCGGTCAAGCCGGGCGACACGGTCGATGTCAATAAACTGAAGGAAGAGGCCGGCATCGTTTACGGCACAGGAGATTTTGAGCGCGTGGACCTGTACGTGAAGGAGCAAGGCGGCTACGAACTCGTCGTGAAGGCGAAGGAAAAATCCTGGGGTCCGAATTACCTCCGTTTTGGTATGGCCCTCGAAAGCGACTTCGAAGGAGGCACCAGCTACAACATTCTCCTGGATTACACGCGGCGGTGGATGAACGGCCTGGGCGCTGAATGGAAGACACAGTTCAATTTGGGCAATCCGACCGGCATCTACTCTGAATTCTACCAGCCGCTTAGCGTTAAGCGACTATTATTTATATCGCCGCATGTTGAATGGAAGCAGCAACCCTATGATGTTTTTGACGGCAAGAAGAGGGTCGCCTCGTATCTCGTCAAGAGCTACGAAGGCGGGATCGATCTTGGCATCCAGCCCTGGATGTATGGCGAGGCGAGGGTCGGCCTCCGCTACGGAAGCTTCAGGGCGAGCCCGAGGACAGGTGAGGTAGACCTGCCGGAAGACAATGCAACACGTGGTGCTGTTGTCGCCGCAGGAAGGCTTGATCAGTTGGACAACGTGAATTTCCCAAATAAGGGTTATCTTGCTCAGGTCGGGGTACTTTCATCTCTGAAGTCCCTTGGCTCGGATGACGAATACTACAAGGTTCAGGGAAGCGTCATTGGAGCATATACTTTCAGGAAGCAGACGATCCTTGTATCTTTGGCAGCCGGATCACGCATAGGCAACAAAGAGCTGCCTTTCTATGATCAGCTCGAGCTTGGCGGGTTATTCAAGCTTTCGGGTCTCCGCTCCCGCCAGATCCATGGTCAGAGTATGGCTCTCGGAAGGCTGATCACCTACCATAAGGTCGGCACATCGTTCATCGGCGACCTTTACCTCGGGGGATCACTCGAAAGCGGAAACGTCTGGGGAGAAAATGAAAAGCAGTTTGATTTGGGTAACCTTCGTCTGGCGGGAAGTCTCTTCGTCGGCTACGATACTATTATCGGTCCTCTGTACCTTGCCTTCGGGCACGCTGACGGAGGGTTTAATGCCGGGTACTTTTACCTTGGCAGGGCGTTCTGATATGCATTGCGTGATGAAGGAACTGTTTTCATTGAAGATCCAGACAGTATCGATTCTCATATTACTGCTTCAAATCGTTCTGCTGACCCTGGTACTGCAGTATTCTTCTGCTTTCGCCGGAGATACGCTCAATGAAGTTCGCTCACGTAAGACCGTCCGCTGCGGCATCAGTGAAGGGCCGGACGGATTTTCTATGAAGGACAGGGCCGGTCACTGGCAGGGTGCCGGCCCTGATTTCTGCAGGGCCGTGGCAGCTGCCGCATTGGGTGACGCCAATAAGGTTGAGTTTATATCGCTGAGCGCAGCAGGCCGTTTTCCTGTGCTCCTTTCCGGCAAGATCGACCTGCTGGCCCATACAGCTACCATGACCTTCGGCCGTGAGGCAGGCATTGGTGTGCGGTTCCCCGGCGTATACTTTTTTGACGGACAGGGGTTCATGGTTCAACGTTCCTCCAAAATTAGGACGATCAGGGACCTTAACGGCTTGACAGTCTGCGTGGTAAAGGGTACGACACATCAGATAAATCTGGCAAACACTTTTCAAAAATATAATATGAAGTACACCCCTCTTGTTGTAGGCTCAATATCCGAGGCTATTGATACATTAATTAAGGGTAAATGCCAGACCGTTACCGCTGATCGGTCCCAACTGGCGGCTGTTCAGGCAACGACTTCAGCCGGCCCTTCGAGGTTTGAGATCATTCCCGGTGCCTTTTCTTTGGAGCCCATAGGGCCGGTGGTTCGCCGCGGAGACGAGGAATGGTTCACTCTTGTGAGGTGGGTGCTTTTTGCGTTGATCGAGGCAGAAGAACTCGGCCTTACGCGCGATAATGTGCGTACGTTGCTGAAAGATCCGGGATCTTCTACGTTGCGCGATTTCCTCATCTCAAGCGGGCAGTCAGGCAAATCCCTTGGACTCAGGCCTGACTGGGTCGCCTCGGTCATCGGCTCCGTCGGCAATTACGGTGAGATCTACGAACGTCATTTTGGCGCAAAGAGCGATCTGAAGATCGAACGGGGCCATAATAAACTCTGGACTCAGGGAGGATTGATGTATGCGCCGCAATTCCAGTAAAAGCCATACCATGATGGGACAGGTCCTGTTATGACAAAACTCCAGATGATTATCACCTTTGTTGTCTTTGGCGGCGTTATCCTGGTGATTGCCTTTGATCTCATGGACATGCTGCTCGCAGCGCTTCTCGGTGTGAGCGTACTCACCCTGTTCGGGATCTTTTCGACGCAGGACATGCTTGATGTCACGCGTACGGCGAGCGGACCGATCGCGCTGCTGTTCGGCGGAATGGTAGTGGCATTGACGCTTGCGCCGACAGGGATATTCGATCATATTGGCACCCGGTATCTGATAGCGACGCGGGGTAGCGGAAAACGGTTCCTTCTGGGCCTTGTGCTGCTGGTTGCCCCACTCTGCGCTGTACTGCCGAATGCAACGACCGTGATACTGCTCGCTCCCATCATCATCCGTGTTGCTGATGCCCTGGAGGTTGATTATGTCGGACCCATGGTGCTCACCGCCGTCATCAGTAACTCGGCGGGCCTTCTCACGTTGGTGGGTGATCCGGCGACGTTTCTCGTGGGCAGTGAAATAGGGATCTCCTTTATGCAGTATCTAGGGAAGGTCAGTCCCGGCGGCCTGCTCGCTGTCATCGTGATCCTTCCTCTCATCCCGTGGCTGCTGAGGAACATCTGGCAGGTGCAGCGGATACTCCCCGAAGGCCTCAAGCCTGCTCCGATTAAAGATCCGGTCTTTGCGGCTCTGTCGATCTCTGTACTTGCTGTTATGATCCTGCTGTTTCTGTTCGGCGAAATGATGCCGATTCACTTGGTGCCTCCAGCGGTCTCTATTATCGGCGCATCTTTAGCTCTGCTCGTTTTCCACGGCCTCAAACACGAAACAACGGAAAACATTCTCAGGGGCATAGACTGGCGAACGCTTATATTCCTGATCTGCATGTTCTGTATGGTGGAGGCCTTCCAGAAGACGGGTCTGCTGGGCAGTCTTTCCCTGAATCTGCATCTATGGTTCGGAACAAATCTTCTGATCATTGCGATGATCATGCTTGCAGGAACAGGCATTCTGTCGAGCGTGCTCGCCAATATTCCCATTGTTGCGGCGGTAACGCTTATTGCCAAGGGATATTTTGTGACGGCAGAGATGGTGCCTGATATTGCGCTGGCCCAGAACTTTGCGGGCTGGCCTGAGCAGACTTTGCCGGTATTTGTCGCCCTCATGTTCGCAGGCACGCTTGGCGGCAACGCCACCCTTATCGGCGCGTCTGCCAATATCGTGAGCGCCGGCATCTGCGCATCTCATGGCAAGCCTGTCTCTTTTGCACGGTTCATGCGCTACGGCCTGCCGGTCATGCTCTGCCAGATGGTTGTGGCAGCGTTGTATGTTCTCTTTCTTTACAGTTTCTATGGGAGATAATGCTATCATGACGAGATTGAAAGTTCAGGGTATTCTGCTTTTATTTTTTCTTGCCGTCCTGATGGTCCAACCTTCGGTTGTGTGGTCTCAGCGGCTTCCACAGTCAATTGCGAAGAAAGACAATAGAGCGGTATCACAGGGCAAGGTCATGCTCCCTGCAACGGATGAGGAGATTGACAAGGCCCTAACCCAGCTTAAAGCCAGACTTGAATATTTTCGCCGACTGTCAAGCGAAACGGCTGAAACAGAGGCAGGGCCTCATATGGCAGCGCCGGAGGAATCGGAGAAACGACAGAGACTTATCACCGGGCTGCTACTCACGGTGGATAAACATATGGAGATTCTCAGGGCGTTGAAAGTCATCCGCAAGGCTGATGGCGACCGCGCTGTTGAAGTGAAAGCCTGGCAGGGCTTCAAAGAGAAACCTCCCTTCCCTATTGCTTTTCTCGACAGCCTGCGTGATTCCGTCCTCTCCCAAAGACTCGATATGCAGACACTTGAATTGAGGCTTACTGTTGCAACGGGAGAGCTGCAGAGGTTTACCCAAGATTTGAGGGACAGCCAGAAGGAAGTACGCCTCGCGAAAGAGAGAGTTGATAAAAGCCAGGGCACTTCCACAGAAGCCCGGCAGCGCTGGCTTCTTGATCTGGCGCGCCTTCAGAACGATCTGAACGAGGCCGGAGCCACATCTTCCGAAACCCAGCGACTTGTTCTGGACCAGGCGCTGGCAAACAGGAAGGAGTATATCCGGTTTCTCGAACAGAAGCTTGTGGCTGCTGAAAAAGTTTCGCCGCTTTCGAAGACCGATCTTGGAGAGAAACTGCAAGAGCTTGATTTACAGAGGAAAGCACTTAACCTTGAACTTGAGAAGGCTTTCAAGAAGAGCGAAGACGCTGCCAGGGAGAGCGAGAAGGTCCGTGAGGCCCTCAACAAGACGCAGGTTGAAATCAATACCGGATTGAAGCCGACGCAGAAACAACGTGACCGGCTTAGTCGCTACGAGTTGTCTCTCAAGGCCCGGCAGGTACTGCTTGGCGTCATTGAAGACGAGATTAGTATTGTCAAGACAATGCTGCTCATTGTTGATTCGGCGCAAAAAATGTGGGAAGACCGCTACTGGCTGACCCAGAAGAGGGACCTGTCAGAGATCAGACAAAAAATCGAAGATACGCGAATGAATTCGGCACAATTGCAACTCCTTAAACAATTCGTTGAGAGCAGACTATCGAGCTGGGCAGCGCTTGTCCGAAGCCAGGAAACCAGGGTTGAAAAAGGAGAGGGGACAGAGGAGGTGCGGCAGGCTGATCGTCTCCTGCTGAAGGCCTACGAGGAGCGTCAGGCATTACTGGGCAGGATGGCCGACAGCAGCGGACGCATTGAACGACTTGCAACCCTTCTGCACGATGAGCTTGTGGAGCGCGTAGAGACTGCCTCGACTGAAAGCCGTCTGAAGGAAGCTTTTTCGAAGGCCTTGTCGTTTATCAGCAAGCTCTGGAATGCTGAACTCTATGTTGCGGAGGAGTCGGTTATAGCCGAGGGAAGCAAGATCGTGAAGCCGGTTGGTGTGACTGTAGGGAAGGTGATCCAGGCCCTTGTGATTCTGATATTAGGGACATTGATTGCGCGGTGGTTGATCAGGCCGGTACGTTGGCTGATAACGAAGAAAGTCAAGAAACCTGAAAGCACAGCCGAACAGGTGGGCAAGGTAGCATTTTTCATTATGTTTCTCGGTATTCTTGTCTTTGCGCTAGTATCAGTGAACATCCCGCTTGCTGTTTTCACTTTCCTCGGCGGGGCACTGGCTATCGGCGTGGGTTTCGGAGCGCAAAATATAATCAACAACTTCATGAGCGGCTTGATCCTGCTTTTTGACCGTTCTATCACAGTGGATGATATTGTCGAAGTTGACGGTCAAGGCGGCCGCGTTGTTTCGATAGGAATGAGGAGTTCTCATATCGTAGGCTTTGACGGAGTGGAATTGCTTGTGCCCAACAGCCAGTTCCTGCAGCAAAAGGTCACGAACTGGACGTTGTCTGTGAAGCGCAGACGTTACACAATCTCTCTCGACGTTGCATATGGGTCTCCAACGCGGGAGGTTACGGATTTGATGCTCAAGGCCGTGCAAGATCACGGGCTCGTACTGCAGGACCCCGAACCTGTTGTGCTTTTCGAATCGTTCGCTGAAAGTGGGCTTACATTCTCTGTCTGCTTCTGGCTCAACCTGGTTTCCACTGTGGAGAACCGTATTGTGTTGAGCGACATACGTCATACAATCACTGAACTCTTCGACAAGGCAGGCATCGTCTTTGCCTTCCCGCAGAGGGATGTACATCTTGATGCGTCCCGCCCGATCGAAGTAAAATTGGTTCCTCCCGGACAGAGTTCTGATTGATAAGCACACGGGTGTGTTCCTTTGGAGGTAAACAAATATTTAGAGCGATTCAAATAAACTTTGTCGGAAGAAAACGACGGAAGATGGAGATGGACGAATAATGAATAATAAGAAGTTTCATACCCCTGACGTTACTGGTATAACGCTGGCAGTAATATTCATCGGCATGCTTATCACCGCTAGCTTTTGGATACTCTCCCCATTTCTCGTCGCGATTATCTGGGCGATCATGATTGTTGTGGCCACGTGGCCGATGCTGTTGGGCATGCAGGCGCGGCTGCGGGACAAGCGCGGACTTGCCGTTGCAGCTATGACGGTAGTGCTTTTGCTGATTATAGTTGTTCCCTTTTCGCTTGTCGTTGTTACCATTGTCGACAGGGCAGACAAGATCGCCGAACTGGCAAAGTCGCTGGCCACACTTACTCTGCCACCGCCGCCGGAGTGGCTTGGAGGAATTCCGGTGGTCGGTCTGAAGCTTGCCGATCGCTGGCAGCAGTTTGCAGCCCTTGGACCTGAGGAACTTTCCGCTCGTCTGGCCCCTTATGCACGGCAGGCTGTAGGCTGGTTTATTGCCCAGGCCGGCAGTTTAGGGATGATGATTGTTCAGTTTCTGCTGACCGTGATTATTGCAGCGATTCTCTACGCCAACGGCGAGACAGCATCCGCAGGAATCCGCAGTTTTGCCCGCCGTCTGGCAGGACAGCGGGGGGAGGACGTTGTGCTCCTCGCGGGAAGAGCGATCCGTGGGGTAGCGCTGGGTGTTGTTGTTACGGCAATTATGCAGGCAACCCTCGGCGGCATTGGTCTTGCCGTCACTGGTGTGCCAGCGGCGGCGCTGCTGACAGGGGTGATGTTCATGCTTTGCCTGGCGCAGATAGGTCCGATCCTGGTGTTAATCCCTGCAGTGATTTGGCTATTCTGGAAAGATGGGGCGCTATGGGGAAGCGTTCTGCTTGTCTTTTCGGTCTTGGCTGTCACCCTTGATAATTTTGTCCGCCCTGTTCTCATCAGGAAGAGTGCTGATTTGCCTTTGATTATGATCTTTGCCGGTGTGGTCGGTGGCCTCATTGCCTTTGGTGTCATCGGCCTTTTCGTTGGGCCGGTAGTGCTGGCGGTTGCGTTCACTCTTTTGGAGGCATGGATTTCGAATGACGAGCGACAGGAGGAAGTCGCCTCTACTGACGGGGAGTGACTGATATGGAAGGTCGTATGTAAAATATATAAAGAGGAGTCAGTGAAATGAAAGTTTTCTAACGAGGGTCGGATCACGGGAAAAATTGCAGAATGAACCGACATGTGAGGACGGATATCCCGGTATTATTGATGTCGCAACTTTGTCGCAAAAATTATGAAAAATAGTGCAAATAACGGCAAATCAGAGGAAGATAAACCTAATAAAATCAAATATTGTGATATCGCGGTTCGCTTGGGGTGCGAGTGGTCGCCTGTTCAAATCAGGTCGCCCCGACCATTAAAACCCCTTGAATCTAAAAGTAAATAGCAGGTTCAAGGGGTTTTTCTTTTGTCTCGAAAAAATGAGCGATGTCGCGACATTGTCGCGACACGGATTAAGAAAAAAGTTTCTTTGCAACGGAGTCATCAAAAAAATTGTTAATATACGCTTTGTGGGCGTGGGCTACTATGTCATAGCATATTCGCATAAGACGCGAGTGCGCACCATTCGACTTTTTTTCTCCCTTGCCATCCCCCAGTTTTGAGCTTGGCAGCCTTCTCGTCATTCCCGCGAAGGCGGGAATCCAGGGTTCTTTGAGAATGGATGCCCGACTAAGAACCTCGGGCATGACGAAAAAGAAGTGGGTTCCTGGTCAAGCCGGGGAATGACGGCAATCTAGGTGAATGGCAAAACTTTTCTCTTTATTGACAATTGCGCCGCCTAGCGGTAATACTATAATTATAGTTAAACTTTTAAAATGAGTTAAACAATATAATCGGTGGAGGTAGTAATATGCCGATGGCGAAGGTTCTTGCTAAAGGGCAGATTGTAATACCTAAAGAGATAAGAGAAAAGGCGAATATCCATACCGGTGATAAGGTCGATGTGAAGATGACGCCTAAAGGCATTGTGGTCGTACCGATCAAGAAAACCTTTACAGATAAGGTCAGAGGGATAGCAAAGGGCAAACTTTCAATGAAGGAATTGGAAGATCTTTATGCTGAAAAATCTTAGAGACTTCGATGGCAACAGTCCTGTTTTCATAGACGCAACGATTTTTCTGCATCATGCTTTTGATATAAATCCCGTATCAGTAGAATTTCTCAACCGTATAGAGATCTCAAACATCAAGGCATTTACATCAGCCCTTGTGCTGGAAGAAGTTTCATACAAGATTATGATGCAGTCTGCCTCTAATTATCTTGAAAGGGTGACTGTCCAGCATGTGAAGAAATTGCTCGAAAACCCTAAGAACAGAGGGAAAGTGTTATCTCCCCTCATTGGATACATGGATTACATAGATAGGTTGCAGGAAGCGGGCATGAACATTATCGACCTGAAGGGGGCCGACCTGAAGCAAGCGGCTCATCACGCAAAAGAAAGCGGGCTCATAACTGCCGATGCCGCACATCTTTCCGTTATGTTCAGGAAATCGATCCGCCATATCGCCACAGAGGACTCTGATTTTGCGGCGGTGCCGAATATTACTGTTTGGTCTCCCTCTGCGAAATAAATCTATTCAGACTGCATCCCTCAAGCGGGCATCGTTGAGGTACCCTCGATTTACCGCTGAAAACATAGGACACGGGATGGTGGAGGCCGACAGGTAAAATTAAATTATGGGAAAAGGGGAAAACAAGAAGTACTCAGATCTTCTTCTCAACCCGGCAGCGCCGCATTTTTTTATGTTTCGTTCATTTACCTGTTGGCCCTCTCCGTTAGAAATTTGCATAATAATAGTAAGCTAAGAATATGTTGCAGGCATTTCTTTACGGACGTGTGAGAGCCTCATGGCTAAAAAGTGTGGTTAATGATTAGCAACGCTATTGTCGTCCAGGCGGTGCGACTTCGGCGGAGTGCCGGCGCCCTGCTTGGCGGCATTGGTGCCGCGCTATGAGCATGGACTACTCCACTCTCGACATGTTACGGCAGAGACATCCGGCATGGCGGATGTTGCGCTCTGATCATGCGCCGCTCATCGCGGGTTTCCTGCACCGGGTATTTATAACCCCAAATGTGCGGGTCATGGCGGAGGCTGACATGGAAGAGGCGCTGGAGGATGAGTTGTTCGGCCTGCGCGAACAGATGGGGGCGGACGCCTTTCCCAAGTCCGCGCTCGAATACCTCAATGACTGGGCAGCCAATGAAAAGGGCTGGCTGCGCAAGTTCTATCCCAAGGGCAGTGACGAACCTCATTTCGACCTGACTCCGGCCGCGGAGAAGGCTATCTCCTGGATCGGCACGCTCATGGAAAGGGCCTTCGTCGGAACAGAATCTCGGCTTCTGACGCTGTTTACCTTGCTCAGGCAGATGAGCGAGGGCAGCGAGAGCGATCCGCAGACGCGCTTGGCGGAGTTGCGCAAACGCCGCTATGAGATTGATGCCGAGATGGCGCGTGTCCGGGCGGGTGATATTACCACGCTTTCGGGCACAGCGCTGAAGGACCGCTTTCAGCAGTTCATGACCTTGGCGCGCGAGTTGCTCTCCGATTTTCGCGAAGTGGAGAATAACTTTCGCCGGCTGGATCGCCGCGTGCGAGAGCGAATTGCACTATGGGATGGGGGAAAAGGCGCACTGCTGGAGGAGATTATGGGCGAGCGGGACGCGATTGCCGATTCTGACCAGGGCAGCAGTTTTCGGGCCTTCTGGGAGTTTCTTATGTCGGGCAGCCGCCAGGAGGAGCTGACTCATCTGCTCGAACGGGTGCTGGCGCTGCCGCCGGTGGCCGAACTCAGACCGGATATCCGCATCAGGCGGGTACACTACGACTGGCTGGAGGCCGGCGAGCACACCCTGCGCACGGTGGCGCAACTCTCACAGCAGTTAAGGCGCTTCCTGGACGACCAGACCTGGCTGGAGAACCGCCGCATCATGGACATCCTGCACGGCATTGAGACCAAGGCACTGGCGGTGCGGGACGTGCAGATTCCTGGAGAGTTCATGCAGATCGACGACATTTCCGTGGGCATTGAACTGCTGATGGAGCGGCCGCTTTATACACCCCCGATCAAGCCGCTGTTCGCGGACATCGTTATGGAATCCGGAGACGAGGAGGTGGATGCCGTGGCGCTCTTCTCGCAGGTCGTGATAGACAAGGCGGCGCTGACGCGACATATCCGCAACGCCTTGCAGGAGCGGGCCGAGATCACCTTGGGCGAGCTCATAGAGAAGCAGCCCCTGCAACATGTGCTTGCAGAATTGATCGCCTATCTGCAGTTGGCAGGTGATGCGTTCAAGGCGATAGTTGATGATGAGGCGACAGAAGCTATAGTATGGAAAAGCACTGATCAAGGTGGCAGAGGGCATATAAAACAGGCCCGACTACCGCGAGTGATCTTTGTGAGGTGAAGATGACGGAACAAGACTTTGAAGCACAAACTTCAGACGCTCATGACTTGTCATCGACGGTGGTTCCGCTCCTAAAGGGCGTGATCTATCAAGAGGAAGATCCCGACCTGTGGAATGCGCTGCTCAGCTTGCAGGCCCGTGTGCGGGACTATGTAGCGGTGTTGGGGCTGGAACTGATGCTGGACGAGGCTGAAGGCTACGCCTTCCTGCGTTCCCGCGCCGGCAACGGGAATGACCTATCGGTAAAACTGCCGCGCCTGATTGCGAGGCGACCGCTTTCGTTTCCGGTAAGCCTCTTACTGGCTCTGCTTCGGAAGAAGCTGGCCGAGTTCGACGCGGGCGGAGGCGACACGCGCCTTGTTATGTCGCGTGACGATGTGGTCGAATTGATCCGGGTGTTTCTGCCGGAAAGCAGCAACGAGGCGAAGATGATAGAGCAGGTAGACAGCCACCTCAATAAGATTGTGGATCCGGGTTTTATTCGCCGACTGAAGCACCAAAGCGGACAAGCGCACATGTTTGAAGTGCGGCGCATCCTCAAGGCGTTCGTTGATGCGCAGTGGTTGTCGGAGTTTGATGAGCGGCTGGCCGCATACCGGACGCTGCGGCAGAATGACAGGCGAGGAGAAGAACGGGATGAATGAGACACAGGGCCTGGAATTCATGGCCGATGATGCACTCGCGGGATTTCGACTGCAGCGTCTGGAGGTGTTCAACTGGGGCACGTTTGATGGCCGAGTATGGACGTTGCAGCTGAACGGGAGGAACGCATTACTTACTGGAGACATCGGGTCAGGCAAAACGACACTGGTAGATGCGGTGACTACCTTGTTGGTGCCCGCACAACGCGTAGCTTATAACAAAGCTGCCGGGGCCGAGATCAGGGAACGCACACTGCGTTCCTATGTGCTCGGGCACTATAAGTCCGAGCGCAGTGAGCTAAGCGGCACAGCCAGGCCCGTTGCCCTGCGCGACAATGATAGCTACTCCGTTATCCTCGGTGTTTTTCACAATGCCGGCTACGACCAGACGATGACACTGGCACAGGTGTTCTGGATGAAGGAGCAGCAGGGGCAGCCAGCGCGCTTTTTTGTTGGAGCAGGCCGCGCCCTGTCAATTGCCGGAGACTTCTCTCACTTCGGTCCCGACATGGTTGCTCTGAGAAAGCGGTTGCGCAGCAGCGGCGCGGAGGTGTTTGACAGCTTTCCGCCCTATGGCGCATGGTTCAGGCGCAGGTTCGGGATCGACAACGAACAGGCCCTTGAGCTGTTTCACCAGACGGTCTCCATGAAATCGGTGGGCAATCTCACCGATTTTGTGCGCAGCCATATGTTGGAGCCATTTGATATAGCGCCTCGCGTAAAAGCGCTGATTGCACATTTCGATGATCTCAACAGGGCCCACGAGGCTGTTCTGAAGGCGAAGCGCCAGGTGGCATTGCTTACGCCGCTTGCGGCAGACTGCAACCAGCATGCGGAGATTGCCGCCAGCAATGAGGAACTGCGGGCCTGTCGTGAAGCGCTGAAAACCTTTTTTGCCGGGTTGAAACACGGCTTGCTCGAAAAGCGCATTGCCTTGTTGGACGAAGAGTGGGCGCGGCAGAATGCAGGCGTGCAGCGCCTTGAGGAGCGCAAGAGCGCGTACCTCAGTGAGGACCGTGAACTCAGACACAGCATCGCCGACAACGGCGGCGACCGCATAGATCGGCTCTCCGTTGAGATACGACAGAGGGAAGACGAGTGCATCAAACGCCGGAGCAAGACGAAGCGATATGCCGAACTGGCAGGATTGCTGGGCATTACGGCTGCTGACAGCGAGGAAACCTTCCTGACCCAGCGGAAGACGTTTGCCGATTTGGCAAAAAAAACTGACGCGCGTGAGACACTGCTTCAGAACGAGTTGAACGAAGCGGGAGTATTTTTTGCTCAGGGGCGTCAGGAACATGAAAAGCTTGGGGCGGAGCTCAAGAGTCTGAAGTCCAGGCGTAGCAACATACCTGGCGAACAAGTAGCGATGCGCTCCCATATCTCCGCCGCCCTCAATCTGCCCGAGTCGGAGATGCCGTTTGCAGGCGAACTGATCCAGGTGCGGGATGAGGAACGTCAATGGGAGGGCGCGGCAGAGCGGCTGCTGCGCAACTTCGGCCTTTCGCTGCTGGTGCCTGATGGGCATTATGCCCAGGTTGCAGGATGGGTGGATAGCACTCATCTGAAGGGACGACTGGTTTATTTCAGGGTGCGGAAGGCTGCTCGCGATCTGCCCGGCCTGCAGCGTGATTCACTTGTGAGGAAGCTTGCAATCAAACCCGATTCTCCCTTTTACGACTGGCTGGAACGCGAGATCGCCCATCGATTCGATTTTGCCTGTTGCGCAACTCAAGAGCAATTCCGCGCCGCGAGACGCGCGCCGTCACACGTGCCGGTCAGATCAAGGCCCAGGGTGAGAGGCACGAAAAGGACGACCGCCACCGGCTCGATGACCGCAGTCGCTACGTTCTCGGATGGACCAACGCGGCCAAGATTGCTGCACTCGAAGCCAAAGAGCAGCAGCTCGAAACGCGTCTGTCGGGGCTTGCCGGCCATATCAGCGCCTTGCAAGGCGAACAGAAAGAGCTTAAGGGCAGACGGGAAATTCTCTCTAAGCTCGACGAGTACCAAGACTTCCGCGAACTCGACTGGCAACCCCTTGCAGGGGAGGTCGCCAGGTTGCAAGAAGAAAAAACACAACTGGAATCGGCCTCTGATCTGCTCAGGGAACTGACAATGCGGCTTCGTGCGCTCGAATTGGAGCTGCAAGAGACGGACCGTCTGATTATGGAGCAGAGGGACAAGCGGTCTAAGACAGAGCAGAAAAGGACTGACGCCGAGTCCATGCGCGTGCAAATATGTGGGTGGCTCGACGATCCGTTAAATGCGTCCCACAAGGCCAGATTCGAATCGCTGGAGGCCATGCGGCCTGAGGCGCTTGGAGAACACCACTTGAGCGTAGAGTCCTGCGACAACCGCGAGCGCGAAATGCGCGACTGGCTACAGGCGAGGATCGATGCGGAAAACAAGAGGCTTGACCGGTTACGCGATAAGATCATCGATGCGATGCGTGCGTACTGTACGGCCTATCCGCTCGACACACAGGAAGTGGATGTCAATATTGAGGCCGCCGGCGAATACCGCTTAATGTTGGAGAAACTGAATGCCGATGATCTGCCCCGCTTCGAAACACGATTCAAGGAACTTCTCAATGAGAACACCATCCGGGAGGTTGCAAACTTTCAGTCGCAACTGAACCGCGAGCGCGAAACCATAAAAGAGCGCATTACCCACATCAATGAATCGCTGACCCAGATAGACTATAACCCCGGTCGTTACATAGCGCTTGAGGCGCAGTCTGCGCAGGATGCAGACATACGGGATTTTCAGGGAGGGCTGAGGGCATGCACCGAAGGGAGTCTGACCGGCTCCGACGATGAACAATACTCCGAGGCCAAGTATCTGCAAGTAAAACAGATCATCGAGCGCTTTCGCGGTCGTGAAGGGCAGGCGGAGATGGACCGGCGTTGGGCATCGAGGGTCACCGATGTGCGCAACTGGTTCATCTTTGCGGCTTCCGAGCGCTGGCGCGAGGACGACAAAGAGTATGAGCACTACTCGGATTCCGGCGGCAAATCGGGAGGGCAGAAGGAAAAGCTGGCCTATACTATACTTGCAGCGAGCCTGGCATATCAGTTCGGCCTCGAATGGGGTGCTGTGCGTTCAAGATCATTCCGGTTTGTTGTGATTGACGAGGCCTTTGGCCGCGGGTCGGATGATTCGGCCCAGTACGGGCTGAAACTCTTTCAACAAATGAATCTGCAGCTCTTGATCGTTACTCCGCTCCAGAAAATCCATATTATCGAACCCTTCGTGGCAAGCGTGGGCTTCGTGCAAAGCGATGATGGCCGCTCCTCAAAGCTTCGCAACCTCTCAATCGAAGAATATCGTGCAGAAAAGGAGAGGGCGTCTGCATGAGTTGGACGACACCGGCCGACCTCCACGCTCAGGTGCAGAGGATGTGGGAAAGCGGGCTGTTGCTGACATCTCTGGTGAGCGGCGAAGATCTGTTCCCCCGACGCGTACCGTTTAAGAGGCCGACATCGAATGAAATGGCTGAGCGATTCGAGGATGTGCGGACTTGGATCGCCGAGCTGCGGCAGGGGGCGCACTACCGCGTCGTGATGCGTGAACTGCGGCACCGAATTATAGGCAGTAATGTTGTTCCTGCTGAGATATGGATAGACACGCTTGATAATGCGCTTAACCTGATCGGCAAGGCGCGGGATGCCAGGAGATTCAAGGGACTGGTGGAGCTCGTAAGAAGACGTAATCCGGAATTACTACGTTGGTTCGCGAAGCGCCCAATAAAGGCCCTGGACTTGGCTGAAGACTGGCCACGCTTTCTGGATATCATAAGCTGGATGCAGGCGCATCCGCGCCCAGGCGTTTATATGAGGCAGATGGACATCCCGGGCGTCCACACCAAATTTATCGAAGAGCACCGCGCCGTGTTGAGCGAGTTGCTGGACCTCTCCCTGCCTCCGGACGCTATCGACAGCGAAACCACGGGGGTGAGTCAGTTTTGTCGTCGTTACGGTTTTCTGGACAGGCCGCTGCATGTCCGCTTCCGTATCCTTGATCCGGAACTTGTGCTACTGAACACGCCCACCGATCAGGACATTGCTGTAAATCAGGAGACGTTCAACCGACTAGATTTAGAGATCAGCAGGGTGTTCATCACCGAAAACGAGATCAACTATCTTGCCCTCCCGAGCGTGCTGGGTGGCATGGTCATATTCGGTGCGGGGTACGGATTCGAGGTGCTGGCGCAAGCCACGTGGCTACATCGATGCTTGATTTACTACTGGGGCGACATCGATACACACGGGTTTGCTATCCTCGATCAATTACGGTCATATTTCCCTAAAGCAGAGTCATTTCTTATGGACCGTAAGACGCTGATGGCCCACGAACAGCAGTGGGTACGTGAACCTCAGCCCCTGCGCCGTGATCTCACACGCCTAACCAAGGAGGAACGAGCGCTTTTTGCTGATTTGCGCGACAATCGGATCCTCCCCACGCTCCGGCTTGAGCAGGAAAGAATCGGGTTCGGCTGGATCATGACCGCGGTGAAATCGCTTGTGGAATTATGACAACAGTACGGGCGAAACTGTTTCGCGTGATTTATCCCGGGGTACTGTAACGACCGTGGGTGCGCGGCAAATTTCACGATTTCTCGTCCGGTAGCGCGACGCCGCCGAAAGTGTGATGTATTTTACGTCCGCATCCTCGTACGCCTTTTTTTCCATACTTTGATAATCCTTGTTGAAATATTTCGTGCTGGCGGTATCATATGTATATATTCTTGAGTTTTTGCATATTCCCATTTTTTGAGCTGGGAGATCACCGTCCTGCAGCGCATCTACTTCCTCGGTGAATCCGCATCTGTCGCCCAGGACGGGTCGAATCCCTGGAGCTGATATGGGTTAGGACTATAACTACCGGGAGATTTACCAGTGGACAAAAGAACACATATTGCCCTCGTGATTATATTTACCGGTGTGTTCGTTTTTTTCTTTAACTCCTTTTACAGGGAGGCCGGTGCCCTATTCATTTGTGGAATGGTGTTTTCAACATTGGCGGCAAAGATATGCTTATAGTCACAAAAGAAGAAAAACGCAAACAGATAGAAAAACAGCTCTTTGTTAACGAGGCATATTTGCGCTATTACGGCAGGTCAAAGGAAGACCTTATCGGCAATAAGTTTCTTTCGCACGTACCCGTTGAGCAGCACGGGGAGATCATCCGCTACTTCGCTTCTTTTGGACCCGGAAATCCTATCCTTACCTCACAGCGCGAAGCCGTGTTGCCGGATGGAGAGCGGCGCTGGCAGGAATGGACTGACCAGGCATTTTTTGATGAGAACGGACAGCTTGCCGGGTTCCAATCTGTCGGCCGCGACATCACGGAGCGGAAGAAGGCGGAAGAGACACTCAAGAAAAGCGAGGCAGCACTCAGAAACAGCAAGGAAGATCTTCACAGACTTGTATGCGCAGCCCTCATGCGGAGGGAAAACGTCGAGATTGTTTTCTCGAAGGAGGATGTCCCGGCAGCGATTGGCAAGGACATCGGACTTTGCCTCTACCGGGTCCTCCAGGAGAGCCTGAAAAACGTCATAGCCCACTCCCGCGCAAGGATTTGCAGGATTTTTCTCAAAGGCGCTGACGATAACATCTGTCTTACTGTCGCGGATGACGGTGTCGGGTTCGAGCCTGTTGAGGTACGGCACAAGCCGGGGCTTGGCCTTTCAAGCATGCGCGAAAGGGTTCAGCTCGTGCATGGAGACTTCTCGATAAAATCTCAGACCGGAAAGGGCGCGGTGATCAATGTCAGAGTGCCCCTCGCAGGGAGTGGAGCGTGAAACGGGCGCGCATTCTCCTGGCAGATGATCACCGGATTGTGGCCGAAGGCCTCCGTGGTCTTCTGGAACCTGAATTCGAACTCGTCGGCATTGTCGAGGACGGCCGCGCTCTTCTTGCGGCCGCAGAAAAGTTACGGCCTGATGTAATCGTGGCAGACATCTCGATGCCGCTTTTGAACGGCATTGATTCTGTCCGTCAGATAAAAAAGACCCATGAGGACATCAAGGTCGTCTTCCTCACAATGCATCCTGATGTGACCTATGCCGCAAGCGCCTTTGAAGCCGGCGCCTCCGGATATGTCCTGAAACATTCGGCGCCGGCAGAACTTATCACCGCCATTCATAGCGCATTGAATGGAAAAACCTATGTGACGCCATTGCTTGCCGGAGAGCTCATGCAATTTTATAAAGAAAAACCTGACAATCGGGATGAAGACACCAGGCTCACCCCGCGTCGGCGTGAAGTACTGCAATTGCTTTCCGAAGGGCGTTCTGCGAAGGAAATAGCCACCATTCTCAATATTTCGCCGAGGACGGTAGAATTCCACAAATACCAGATAATGGATGGCCTTGGCCTGAAGACTTTTGCTGATCTGCTCCAATATGCGATCAGGCACGGGATAGTAGCTCATTCAGTCAGCCCATCAGTAAACCCCGAGCGAAATACCAGTGAGAAATGATTTCTGACTGGGTCCAAAACCTTTCGGACCAAAGCATGTCTGTATCAATCCCGGATATGAAGATCCTGGCTCCGGAGATGTTGGCAAGGCTGCAGAGATCTCCCTATCCTGTACGGCGAGGTATCCTACAGTATCATGACTACACGACGTAAAATATTCCTGCTGCTCTCAGGTTTGCCGGTGCTGATCTTCATCCTGTCAGTCGTGCTCTATTTTTCAGCCGCGAAGCTCATCAATTCAGAATCGGTAAAAGAAAAAATAAATTCCTATCTCATGGGGAAGGCCGGCGTCAGTGTCACTTACGGGAATTCGGAATTTCACCTTTTTCCCCTTCCCGAACTCATTTTTCATCAGGTGAATATATCAATACCCGGCAAGGCAGAAGGTTCAATTGCGTCCCTCAGGGTATATCCGGACCTTTTGTCACTCATGAAGGGCAGGGTAGGGATTGCAAAGGCAAGCCTTGAAACGCCGCACTTCACCTTTAAGATCCCTAAAGACACGAAAAAGCCTTCTCTGGAGGAGATCGAGGAGAAGGTCCGTTCGGTGGTCCATTATCTGGTATCAACAACACCGGGTCTTCGTATGGCCATACGGCATGGCAAACTTGATTTCATAATGGAGGACAAAACCGCTTTCTCTTTCGATATGATTCAGTCGCGGCTCAGTGCCTCAAAAAAAACAGTGGATATTGAACTGAACAGCAGGTCGAACCTCTGGGATGATTTTTCAATCTCGTCTTCAATAAAAGCGGAGGGCCTGAAAAGCGAAGGGACTATCCTGCTCACGCATCTCCATCCCGATATCCTTATCGCGCGACTCTCAAAGGAAACAGCCGGGCAGGTAGGAGTTTCCGACGTTGATCTGTCGGCGAAATTCGAGACAACGGGCCTTAGAACTGTAAATGCGTCAATCGAGAGTTCGGCATCCGCACTGTCAGTTTCGAGAGGGAAAAAACGTCTGGAGATGGGAGGCACGACAATAAAATGCGGCATAGAAATCAAACCGGACGTTTTATCACTGCGTGTCAAACAGGCAAAGATCAGCCGGCCGGCCCTGAATTTGTCCGGGCTATATACCCTTAACCGCAATTCCGGCATCATAACAGTCGACATCCGGGGGAAATCAATGGCGGTTGAGCCTCTTCGCAAGTCTGCGCTCGACCTCGGGGGGGACATACCTATCATCAGATCCATCTTTACTATCGTACAGGGCGGTGAGATTTCTGGTCTCCGTGTTCATACTACCGGGAAATCCCCGGAAGAACTGGGGGGAACGAAGAATATCAGTATAGCCGGAAAAATGAGGGCCGGGGTTGTCTATATAGAGTCCAGGGATCTCACGTTTCAGAATGTCGCAGGTGACGTGCTCATCTCAGGGGGGATCCTCGAAGGCAGCAATATCGGGGCCTCCCTGGGGAACAACCGCTGTAGTGGAGGAAAGCTGCGGGTCGGCCTGAAGGGAGACGACGCCCCTTTCCATCTCGATATACGGGTAAGGGCCGATATGGAGCAATTACCCGCCGTTCTTAAACATAAGAACCTTCTGAAAAACGAAGCAGTCCTTCATGAAATGGACCGTCTCCACAACCTCCGGGGAAGTGCGGAGGGCAGGCTGATACTTGGTGACCGGCTTGATTCAGTCCATGTGAAGATCGCCGTTGATAACATGGATATAATGGCGCGCTATGAACCTTTGCCTTTTCCGCTTGCAGTGACGGGGGGGAAATTCTTCTTCGATGAAAAAACCGTGGGGCTGGCAGACTCAGCGGGCAGCATCGGAGGGTCTTCCTTCTCCGGTTTGACTGCCCGGCTCAGTCTTAAAGACCCCTACGATCTTGAAATCACCGGCGGGCGACTATCGATCTCTGCTGATGAAATCTTCCCGTGGATTACGTCGTTCGAAGGGGTCAGGCCGGTCCTCAAGGATGTGCGCTCTGTAAAAGGTTCGATCTTTGTCTCCTCTATGGACCTCCGGGGACCTCTTTATCAGCCAAAGGAATGGAAGTTCAAGGTGAACGGCGAGGCAAAAAAGCTCACCCTCGATGCAGCGTTCCTTCCGGGCAAGGCAGAAGAGATGAGCGGGATGTTCGCGGTAACGCAGAACGAACTGTCCCTGAAGGACATGCGGTCGAAGATCATCGACAGTCTGATCACGGTTACAGGCTCTGTCAGGGAATTCCCTTCCGATATCAGGAGCATTGACTTTGCCCTGCAGGGAGAGATAGGGCCGAAAGTTACTGCATGGACCGCGGGATTGATCAATCTTCCAGCTGAGATTAAGATTCGCGCCCCCTTTTCTGTAACGGATGCAATCCTGTCGATCGAAAAGGGCAGGAAAACAGCGTTCAACGGAGGGCTCTTATTCGGTCGGGGGACACAGGTGTCCCTCTTCGTGACGAAAACCCCTGATTCAACGACTATCCGTGATTTGACAGTAAAGGACCGAAGCCACAATCTTGACGCCAGTGTAGTGCTCACCAGGGAGGCGATGGATGCCTCCTTCAAGGGGACACTGGCCCCGCAGACCATCAATGCCATCTTCGAAAAGAGCATATATTCTGATGCTTCACTCGATGGCGCTTTCAGGACCCATATTGTTATTGAGCATCCACAGCAATCCACTGCTGAAGGAAGGTTGAAGGGGGAAAATATTCCGGTCCCCTGGAACCGCGACATTCCACTGGTTGTTAGGCATATCGCACTCGAAGCAAAGGAGCAGGGTGTTGTTATCGACACGGCGGAACTCGCGGCAGGAGACATGACGTTCAAGGTCAAAGGGACACTCTCCATTCTGCCGGAATGGTTTGCTGTTGACATGGACGTCTCCTCCAACGGAATTGAGTGGGAAACTTTAGAAGACATGCTGCGCAACGGAAAGCGTGCGGTCCACAGAGAGAAGGCGGCCGGATTTCTGAAAAATTTCCCGTTAAGAGGGACTCTGAAACTCCATTCGGATTTCTTCCGATACCGGAAATTCAGATGGGAACCCTTTTATGCTGATGTTTCTTTCGACGGCAAAACATTACTAATAACGCCAAAGAAGGCTGCACTCTGCGGCGTCTCCGCTACCGGGTCTATAGGTATAACAGAGCAGGGCTTAAAAATGGATATTGCGCTTTCCGCGAAGGACATCGCTTTTGAGCCCACGATTCTCTGTCTAACAGATAAAAACGCCGATTTCACCGGCACATTTCAGCTGGAAGGACGCCTGAAGGGTGAGGGAAAGATCGGGGAGCTCGCGGACAGGGCAAGCGGCACCTTTACCCTTTCCGCTAAAAACGGAAAGATACTCAAATCAAAGTCACTCAACAAGACCTTGGATCTCCTGAATAAGTCGGAGAACTTCAAGGGACAATTTCCGGACCTTGACAGGGAGATTATCAGCTATACCGATTTGAAACTGCGCGGTGTCGTCCGGGAGCACAAAATTCAGATCGAGGAAGGGATGCTCGATACCTCTGTTATGGAAATAATGGCGCGCGGTTATCTCGATGTCAGTAATGAGACCATCGATCTCAACGCCTTTTTGTCCCCTCTGAAGGCGGTCAACCGGGTGGTGAGAAGGATACCGATTCTGGGATATATATTGGGAGGCAGTCTGATATCCATCCCGATGAAAATATCAGGAAATATGAAGGACCCGCAGGTAACATTCTTATCTCCGTCAGCCATAGGCTCTGAAACATTAGGCATCGTAGAGAGGATCTTTAAACTGCCGATTAAGCTCGTGGAACCGATATTCCCGGCCAAAAACAAAGATGAATGATCCTGTGCTCTTGCGGGTCATTATTCTTTTGAATTTGAGTCCCGATGAGAACGGCGCCACCTACCCGGTTCTCACCCTCAATCCCCGGGCTGTCCCCTAAGCAACTTGCGGATGGCAGAGGCCTGCCAGACAGCGAGGCCGGGCATGCCGATGAGCAACTCTCTCACCCGACGAGCAAGAGAGAGGGCAAGGGCAACTGCCGGCTCAATGCCTAGTGCCGCTCCCACCAGCACATATCCTCCTTCCTGGATTCCCAGGCCGCCCGGCACTGCAAAGGCCCCTGTCCTGATTGCCTGGCCAAGGCTCTCGAAGAGCAGGGCGGTGCCGATGTCGACCGGATGGCCCAGGAGGCGTAGGGCAAACCAGACTTCGCCAACTCCGAGTATCCAGGCCGCCATGTGCCAGAAACCGGAAACGATCAGGGCAGGCCGGTCGCGGTAGAGACGCTTCACCTCCGCATCCATTGTCGCAGCTCCGTCGGAGAGGGATGCCTGTCCCAGGCCTCCGAGGAACCGTCCTGAAACCCGGACGACGAGGCCGAAAAACCCTCTTCTCTGGACAAAATAGAACCCTCCCAGCAGGATCGCCATGATCCCTGTCCCGGCGATGACGATCAGAAGGGGCCTCCCGCCGCCAATTGTCGGCGCGGCAAGGCCGAGGCCGAAGAGGGTGAAGAGTATCTGGGACAGGACGACGAGGGTGACGTCGATGACAACACTAGCCCCGGCGCGGCCGACAGGCACTCCCCGGTCTGCGAGGAGCCACGCCTTTACCACATTCCCTCCCATCTGGAGGACCGGAAGGAGATCATTGATCGACTCGCCGATCCAGCGGGCCTTGAGCATCGTGCGGCGTGGGGGCCTCAGGTCCTCCTGGATGAGGCGCCGCCAGCCCATGGCATCGGCCCACATCGGAGGAAGATGGAAAAGGGCGATGACAACTATTCCCCATCCTGCCCTGCCGAGAGCCTCAGCTACATCTCCGATCCCCTGCCAGGCGATGACTACGGCAAAAAGGGCGATCCCGGCGGCAAGTCCGGCGTGTGCGGTGCGGGAGCGTAACAGAACCCGCAGTGTACTCGTCGGTGTCCTTCCCGGGGATTGCCCCGGCTGTAGGTCGGAAGGGAGTTCCATTACTTTATCTGCCGGTCGCGGCGACTATCGCAGGGCAACCCTTGCCAGACGGGAGCCGACTTCCCAGATAGGTCCAGGGAACCGGTGGGCCGCCGCGAGGACCTGGTCGAACGCCGCGATGAACCGGTCCGCATCGGCATGGTCAAAGACGAGGGGAGGGATGAGTTTGATGATGTCTCTGCCGTGGCCGGAGACCTGTGCCAGGATGTGGTGGTCCATGATCAGGGGCACGAGGATCGATTGGCAGAAGAGGTCCTTGTGGATCCCATGGATCATCTTCCATCCTGTCCTTAGAGAAAGCGACCGGGGCTCGCCGAATTCGATAGCGATCATGAGGCCAAGGCCCCTTACCTCCCGGATGAGTTCGTACTTCGCCGCCAGCTCCCTGAGCCGGTCCACGAGATATGCCCCTATGAGGGCGCTGTTTTCGATGAGTCCCTCCTCCCTGATCACCTCCAGGGTAATCAAACCGCAGACAGCGGCGAGATCGTTTTGGCCGAAGGTCGTGGAGTGGACCATGCACCGGTCCATGGAGCTGAAAACCTTTTCATATACCTTGCGCGGGTAAAGGATGGCCCCAATCGGGCAGTATCCGCCGGAGAGAGATTTTGAGAGGGTCATAATGTCCGGCACCACGTTCCAGTGGTCGCAGCCGAATAGCTTCCCGGTGCGTCCGAAACCTGTCTGGACCTCGTCGGCAATGAAGAGTGTCCCATACCGGCTGCAGATCTCGCGGGCCTTGGGGAGAAAGTCGTCGGGAGGAATAAAGACGCCGTGGCCGATCACCGGTTCCACCACAAAAGCCGCCATGTCGCCCCGCGAAAGCTCGGCCTCCAGCCGTGCAGTGTCGCCGAAAGGTACCTCTGTCCCGCCGTTCAGGACCGCCTCATAGTCAGCCCTGAACTCTTTGCATCCGTTGACAGCAAGGGTGCCGAGGGTCAGTCCGTGGTATCCCTGGTCGCAGTACACGAACCTCTTCCTGCGGGTGTAGGCGTGGGCAAATTTCAGGGCGCCGTCGAGTGCCTCCGCCCCTGAGTTGCAGAAAAAAACAGTGTCGAGACCCGGCGGGGCGAATTCTTCCACGAGCTTCTGGGCGAGAAGACCCGCGAAAAGCTGGGTCCCCATCTTCACCAGGTTGGGGCTGTCCAGATCCAGATACTGCCGGATGGCATCTTTGACCCTGGGATGAGAACGTCCCACCGCAAAGACCCCGAAGCCGGCAAGCATGTCAAGGTAGTCGTTGCCCTTGTCGTCCCAGAGATGGGCGCCTTGCCCCAGCACATACACGGGGTCGAACCCGAGGGTCTTGAGGACCTTTGCCATCTGCGGGTTGATGTACTCCGAGAGGAGCGAGAGCTGCTTGCCCTGAGAGCGTTGCATAATTTCACGGAGGTCAAATGGCATGAATATCTCCTAGTGAAAATTTATCATCAAAGCGCTTAAAACATCAACTTTCGTATTAGTCAAGACGGCGTATGACCTCAGGAGCCGGGCCGGGACGCCAGTCGGGGTCTGCCTGCATCCCTTCCTCAAAGTCCGAACCGCTCCCGGTAGGCGGCATATCGCCTCTCCTCCTCATCACGGTCCAGGCCGAACTCTTCCAGTCTGTAATGATGTTTCCCGAAGCGGTCCTTAGGGTGCTGAAGGAGAAAACCCCGGACCCTCTCTCCCATGTCATCCGGCAGCTGCATATCGAAGCTTCGATATACCTTCTTTACTGCGCCTGCAGGATCGGAGATCAGGTCGGAGTAATAAAGGTCGAGGAAGCGTTCTGCAGGAGCGCAGCCCCGATCACGGGAGCGGACCGCTCTGCCTATCGCCTCGGCCCATCTCCGGCTGCACTCCGGCCCCACCTCGATGGGGTCGACGTCGTCGCTGAATGCGCTGCGGAGGGTGGCGGTCAGACTCGCGTTCGAGGCAGTCACCTTTAACGGATCACGGTGGGTCATTACAACGCATGCATCCGGATAGGCCCAAAACAGCGCCTCGAAGTCGAACATGTGCGCCGGGGCCTTGAGGACCCATCGTTCCCCGGGGCACCGCCACTGGAGGTGCTGCAGGAACCTGCGATGCACCTCATACGCATCCCGGAGGTCCCTGCCCCCGAGCCATTCGAGGTAGGACGGCAGGCGATAAGTGGTCTCGAACTGATAACTCAAAAAGGAGTGGCTTAGGATTATCAGACACTCCTCAGGAAGGCGGGCCCCGACAGGATGGATCCTGTCAAAACCCCTCACAAGGCGGCGGAACCATTTGATCTGGCTTTCCACCTGCTGGATCCGCCGGTCTGTATGATAGGTTGCGGCATCCGGTGACGGAGACGGGTACATCGTCTGCCATGTCAGGGGCACCCTGTTGGCAGGGTCGAGGGCGAGCAGGCTGTGGAGCAAGGTCGTCCCTGTCCGGGGAAGCCCGGTGATAATAACGGGCCGGCGGATCTCCTCCACTGCGATCACTGGATTCCGCTTTCGTTCCTCCTCCATCCGGAGATTGTTGGCGAGCAGGCGAATCAGGTCCTCCCTCGCTGCAAGACGCCCCATGGGATTCAGGCAGGCCTCAGTCTCCATTGAATCGATGAGACGGCGGAGGGGTTCCTGAAAGGGCAGGGCGCCGAAGTCGTCGAGACCGGTCTTCCGGCGGGCCGAATCGATGAGTCCTTCCTCTATGAGTCCCGCCTGAGCATATCGGCCGAGCAGACGTGACCCGGCATTAATGGCGTGGATAATGACTGAGCGCTCCACCTTCCAGCGCACGCGGCTGCCGGCAGCGGCGCCTCCTCCCCGCATTCCGGCGGAAGGCCCCGCAGGGGCCGAAAGCGAAAAGTCTTTCTTGTTTTGTCTTCCGGACAACATAAAAAAATCATACCATGGAAAGCGAAAAATATCCTCGGTCCGTGTACAGTCTCGGAACTTATCCCCGCTCGTAGGCTGGGTATTGCGAGCGTAGGAACGACAGGAGAGTCTCGCAGAAAAACCGGGTTAGATAAGGGCGGTGAGCGAACAGAGCCGGGAGCGCCGGGGACAAATTCTTTCCATGAACAGACGGACGGTCCGGCAACGTGGGAATTTGAATAGAATAACTTTCAGCTTGACACGTGTCGAAGGACACGGCAATATACGCATCGTGATCAAAGATGGCGAGGTCAAGGAGTCGCGCTGGGATGTGTGGAGACGCCCGGGGTCGTTCACCTGGCGCAGCGTCCTCGCCTCAACCGGACAGCCGGCGGTGATGAGGTGATAAGATGATAAGATGATAGAATACATTATGACGTTACCGCGAACTCGGGCGTGAGCAGGGCAGGAGGTGAACATGGGTCAAGGTATCTACATCACCGGTGGTGAACCACAGAGCGGCAAGTCCGTCGTTGTCCTCGGCATCATGGAGATGCTTGCCGGTCATGGGGGAAAGGTGGGGTTCTTCCGTCCCGTTGTCCGGGATGCACAGAAACCGGACAACATAACAAATCTCATTATCAGTCGTTATGATCAGAAGATCCCATATGAGATGCTGTACGGCTGCACCTATGATGTCGCCCGGGACATGCTTATCCGGGACAGGGACGAGGACTTCCTGAAACTGATCATGGAGAAGTATAAGGCACTTGAAAAAGAATGCGACCTTATCGTCTGCGCAGGGTCTGATTTTACGGGTCCTGCCGCGACCCTGGAATTTGACTTCAATGCCAAGATAGCAAACAATCTTGGGTGCGTGGTGCTGCCGGTGGTGAAAGGATACGGCAGAGATGCCAATCAGGTGGTGAACGCTGCACAGGGCCTTCTTGAATCGCTTGAAGAGCGAAAATGCGATATCCTCGCCTTTGTGGCGAATCGGGTGCAGTCTTCGCTTGTGGATGAGGTCGCCCGAGAGCTGAAACGGGTAATGCCCCGGGGGGTCCCATCGTATGTCTTGCCCGAGGTCCCGATCCTCGAGAAACCGACGGTAGGGGAGATAGCCGCCACTCTCGGTGCCGAACGTCTGAGGGGGCATGAGGAGAGCTTCAACCGGGAGGTGAAGAATTTCAAGGTCGCGGCCATGGAACTTCCCCATTATCTCGAACATATAGAAAATGGAAGTATTATCATAACACCCGGTGATCGCTCGGACATCATTATCGGCAGTCTGCTGGCTGAGGCGTCGCACGCCTATCCGCATATCGCCGGTATACTTTTAACCGGAGGGCTCAAGCCTGCGCCGCAGGTCGAACGCCTGATCAAGGGACTCGGTGAGTCGGTGCCAGTGATCGCCGTGCATACAGACACCTATACGACCGCCCAGAATGTGAGTTCCCTCGAAGGCGAGCTCTCTCCTGACAATACTCGGAAGATCGCCGCAGCCCTCGGCATTGTCGAGGCGAAGGTGAATTCCACCGAGCTTATAGGCCGCCTTGCAACGGCCCGTTCCGGAAGGGTGACGCCGCTTATGTTCGAATACGAGATCATCCAGAGAGCGAAGTCCGACCGCAGACATATTGTTCTTCCCGAAGGCACGGAGGAGAGGATCCTCCGCGCTGCAGAAATCCTCAGAATGCGCAAAGTGGTTGATATTACCCTCCTGGGCAATGGGGAAGAGATCAGACAGAAAGCTGCAGGACTTGGAATATCCCTTCCAGATGTGAACGTGATCGATCCCATGACCTCGGACCGCCGCAATACCTTTGCGGATGCCTACTACGAACTCCGCAAGCATAAGGGTATTTCACAGCAGATGGCCTTCGATGCCATGGCAGATGTGAGCTACTTCGGCACGATGATGGTGCATTTCGGCGAGGCGGACGGCATGGTGTCGGGCTCTGTCCATACGACACAACATACCATACGACCGGCGTTCGAGATCATCAAGACCAAGCCGGGATGTTCGATCGTATCGAGTGTTTTCCTTATGTGTCTCTCTGACCATGTGCTCGTTTTCGGGGACTGCGCTGTCAACCCTGATCCAAACCCGGAGCAACTGGCGGACATCGCGATCAGCTCTGCGGAGACCGCCCTTATGTTCGGCATCGATCCCTTTATCGCGATGCTCAGCTATTCCACCGGCGAGTCAGGAAAAGGTGCCGAAGTGGACAAGGTGCGGGAGGCTGTGAAGATCGCGAAGGGCCGCCGTCCTGATCTGAAGATCGAAGGCCCCATACAGTACGACGCTGCAGTCGATGCCGGTGTGGCGAAGACAAAGCTTCCGGGAAGCCAAGTCGCAGGCCATGCAACGGTATTTATATTTCCAGACCTGAACACGGGCAATAACACCTACAAGGCTGTCCAGCGTTCTGCCAATGCCGTTGCAGTGGGCCCGGTCCTTCAGGGGCTCAATAAACCGGTCAACGACCTCAGCCGCGGCTGCACCGTGACCGACATCGTCAGCACCGTTGCGATTACCGCTATTCAGGCTCAATCCAAGGGAGGTCTTGCATGAGGATCATCGTGGTCAACTCGGGAAGCTCCTCGATAAAATACGAGGCATTCGACCTCGACAGTCTCTCGGCCGCCGCAAAGGGGTTGCTGGAGCGCATAGGCACACAGGACAGCAGGCTGAAGCACCGTTGGCTCTCCCCCGCCGGCGGGTGGGAGGAGATCGTTGAGACACGCCCGGTTGCTGACCACCGCGAAGGTTTGTCCTTTATCCTTGAGGTCAGCAGCAGGGCACGCTCCGGCAGCGCTCCGCCTGAGATCTTCGCTGTTGGCCACCGCGTGGTGCATGGCGGCGAGAAATTCAGGGAGCCCGTAATCATCGATGACGCGGCTCTCGGGACGATAGAGGAGCTTATCCCGCTGGCCCCGCTCCACAATCCGGCCAATGTTGCGGGCATCAAGGTGATGCGCGAACTCCTGCCCCATGTCCCTCAGGTCGCGATATTCGACACGGCATTCCATCAAACCATGCCGCCGAGGGCCTTTCACTACGCGCTGCCGTACGACTTCTATCAGTCATACGGCGTCCGCCGCTACGGGTTCCACGGAAGTTCCCACCGCTACGTAGCGAAGGAGGCGGCGCGCCATCTCGGTGTAAGTCAGGAGCATCTGAACCTGATTACGCTGCATCTCGGCAACGGTGCGAGCGCTACGGCCATAGAGAAAGGAAAGAGCGTCGACACCTCCATGGGTATGACGCCGCTGGAAGGGCTGGTTATGGGAACACGCTGCGGAGATCTGGACCCGGCCGTGCACTTCTACGTGCAGAAAAGGACAGGCAGGCCCTTCCAAGAGATAGAGGGCATTCTGAACAAGGAGAGCGGGCTAAAAGGCATCTGCGGCGTCAACGACATGCGGGAGATCGAGAGCCGCGCCGACGGGGGAAATGCGCGGGCAGAACTCGCCGTCGATATGTTCTGCTATCGTGTCAAGAAATACATCGGCGCATATTTCGCAGTCCTCGGCTCGGTGGATGCAGTCATCTTCACCGGCGGCATCGGCGAAAATTCAGCCGTTGTCCGGGCCAAGTCCTGCGAAGGGCTGTCGGCCCTCGGCATAGCCCTTGATGAACAGAGGAATAAAGTGATTGCCGGAGGCATCGCGGAGATACAGGCTGAGGAAGGCAGGGTGAAGATACTCGTTATACCGACCGATGAGGAGGGCGAGATCGCGCAGCAGACCGTTGATACCATCGAGAGGGTGAAAGGTCGGGACCGATGACAGACGCACGGAACTATTCTGCTCGGGAGACGCTCAAGAACGGACTTCATGTGACTATCCGCTCGATCAGACCTGATGACAGGAATGCGCTTATGGCGGCATTCAAAGAGCTTGACGAAAGGACGCTCTACCTCCGCTTCTTCGGGCCGAAGCAGGAAATCACCCCCGGGGAAACAAGGCGTATGTCATAGCATGAAACCGATCCGGAGATTCTACCTTGGCGCTCAGGAGGCGGTGAAAAAGGCCGCCGAGGCTGCGGCAGCTCAGTCAAAGGCAAAGGCATGACAGGATGTAATGATTTCAGGAATGTATGAGAGATATAAGGAGGTCACACCATGAAAATTCTGACCACACCGAGAATGGAGCGCTGCATCGGATGCCATTCGTGCTCGCTTGCCTGTGCACGGCTTGTACATAAGCGCCTGTCCTGGGACACGGCGGGGATCCGCATCAGGTCTTCTGGGGGCCTCTCGACAGGGTTCGAGGCCCGCCTCTGTATGGCCTGCGACCCTGCGCCCTGCGTAATGGCCTGTCCGACCGGCGCGTATTCCCAGAGAAAGGGCGGAGGCGTAGTTGTGAAAAAGAAGCTCTGCATCCGCTGTGGGGCCTGCGCAAAGGCATGTCCTGTGGATGCGATCTATCTCGACACAACCGGGGAGCCCTTTGTCTGCATCCACTGCGGCAGATGCGTACCCTACTGTCCGCATGACTGTCTGGGACACGCCGAGTTTTCAAGGGGGGCAGCCACTGCGGGAAAAGAAGCGACAGATGCGGGGGAGGTGGAGTCATGATAAGGGAATATTTCAGAGTACTCATGGTCGATCTTTCGGCCGGGCGGAGTACCATTACGGACATCGACGGCAGGAATATGGTGGCAGGCGGAAGCGGTCTGGCAGCGCTGCTCTTCGAAAAATACGGCATCCCCGATAAGCCATGGAATGAACCGGGGCAGCCGCTCATCTTCGCCATCGGTCCGCTGACAGGATACTTTCCGCTCATGAGCAAGACCGTCTGCGCCTTTAAGTCTCCCTACCATGATCAATTCGCCGAGAGCCACGCAGGAGGACGCTCGGCTTTGTCCATGCGTTTTGCTGATTATGATGCCCTGGTGATCACCGGCAGGGCGAAGTCGCCCTCCGCCCTAATCGTGGGGTCCCGGCAGATCGAAATTAAAGACGTCCACTACCTGTGGGGTACTGACCTGTATGCCGCGGGAAAGGTCCTGCGGCGAATGCTCCCCGGTTCAGGGCACCGGACGATCCTCAGGATCGGCCCCGCAGGGGAGCGGCAGTCGCCCATGGCCTGCATCAACGCCGATAGCTATCGCCACTTCGGGAGGCTGGGCGGAGGGGCGGTGATGGGCTCAAAGAACCTGAAGGCTATCATGATCCACGGCGACAGCCCCTTCCTGCTTCCGGAAGGCAAAGACTATGTCAAGGTCTTTGATAAGGTCTATAAGGATATGACCGACACCGACATGATGAGCAAATACCATAACCTCGGCACTCCCGGCAACGTCAGAGTCATGAATGACCTGAAGGCCCTGCCGATCAGGAACCTCCAGGCAACCACCGACCCAGCGACCGAGGGCATCACCGGCGAGCGGTTCGCCGAGGTCGCGCTCCTTAGAAATGCGGCCTGCGCCGGATGTCCTGTGGGCTGCATCCATATCGGCTTTGTGAGAGAACGCTTCCGGGAAGAAAACCGCTACATCTATCGTCAGATCTCCTACGACCATGAACTTATTTTCGCTGTCGGCTCCATGCTAGGGGTCATGGACTGCTTCGAAGTCCTGAAGCTTATCGATGTGGCCGAGAAGATGGGGCTCGATGTGATGTCTCCGGGGGTCGCGCTGGCATGGGCCACAGAGGCGCTCGCCAAGGGCATCATTACCGAAAAAGAGACCCTTGTTCCCCTTGCGTTCGGCAACGCGGCTTCGTACCTGACAGCCCTTCAGCACATGGCCTATGGGACAAATGAGTTTTACGAGCTTCTGTCCCAGGGCACGGCGAAGGCAGCGGAACGCTATGGCGGCGGTGATTTCGCCTGCGTACTCGGACAGGAGATGGGGGGCTATGCGACGGGTGAGACGTTCTTTGTTTCCCAGGCCCTCGGCCTCCGCCACTCTCACCTTGATTCCGGAGGATATTCCTATGACCAGAAGCCGAAGGGCAAGAATGTTGAGGATGCTGTGAAGTTCATGATCAAGGATGAGAAGGGAAGGGTTTTTCTCACCTCTATGGTCTCGTGCCTGTTTGCGAGGGGAGTTTATACGGATGAAGTACTTGGCAATTGCCTCAAGAGCGTCGGCTACGGGACCCTGGCAGACAATATGGACACCGTTGCTGGTGAGATCCAGAGGCTGAGATGGAAACTGCGCGTCATGACAGGGTACCATCCTGAAAGCGTATCGATCCCGAAACGGTTCACCGAGATAACGACCTGGAAGGGGCAGATCGACAGCGTCTTCCTCGCCGCTCTCAAGGACCAATATGCAATGGCAATCCGGGGCCTTGCCCAGCCGGAAACGGCCGGCAGCAGGGCTGAGAAATAACAGTGACCGTGATACAATAGCGCGATATAACAAGTTCAGGAGGTCCATAAAATGCTTCCGAAGCTGAATCCTGCAAAGACGAAGGCCTGGAAAAGACTGAAAGAACACTACCGGGTGATGAAAGACCGTCCCATGACAGATCTCTTTAGTCGGGACAAAGCGAGATTCTCTGCTTTTTCCGTTCGATTCGAAGATATGCTCGTGGACTACTCGAAAAATATCATCACGAAAGAGACGATGCGTCTTCTCTTAGGACTCGCCAGGGAATGCAGGGTAAAAGATGCTGCGGAGAGCATGTTTGCAGGAGACAGGATCAACGAGACCGAAAAGCGTGCAGTTCTTCACGTGGCCTTGAGGAACCGCTCAAATACCCCCATATATTTGGACGGAAAGGACGTCATGCCTGAGGTGAATGCAGTTTTGAAGCAGATGTCGCAATTTTCCGAAAGGATTATTTCAGGGGAGTGGAAAGGATACACAGGAAAAACGATAACGGACATCGTCAATATCGGAATCGGAGGATCTGATCTGGGGCCGGTCATGGTGACCGAGGCCCTTAAACCCTGCTGGAAGCCCCACCTGCACCCCCATTTTGTGTCGAACGTCGACGGGACCCATATTGTAGAAACCCTGAAGGGTTTGTCTGCCGAGACCACTCTTTTCATGATCGCCTCGAAGACCTTCACGACCCAGGAGACGATGACCAATGCCCGCACGGCAAGAAGGTGGTTTCTCGATTCGGCCGGGGACGAATCCTTCATCAAGGACCATTTCGTTGCCATCTCCACTAATGAAAAAGAGGTGGAGAAATTCGGCATCGATCCGAAGAACATGTTCAGGTTCTGGGATTGGGTGGGCGGCAGGTATTCACTCTGGTCTTCGATAGGGCTCTCGATCGCCTGCACAATCGGATTTGAAAATTTCTCCGAGCTCCTGGAGGGCGCCCATGCCATGGACATTCATTTCAGGGAGACCCCCTATGAAGCTAACATACCGGTCATTCTCGCCGTGATCGGGGTCTGGTATAATAATTTTTTCGGCGCCCAGACCGAGGCCATACTGCCCTACGATCAGTACATGCACCGGTTCCCCGCATATTTTCAGCAGGGCAATATGGAAAGCAACGGAAAATATATTGATCGGAATGGTCGCGAAGTCGGTTATCAGACCGGGCCTGTAATTTGGGGAGAACCGGGTACTAACGGACAACACGCCTTCTACCAGCTCATCCATCAGGGGACAAAATTCATTCCCTGTGATTTTATCGCTCCTGCTATCTCGTACAATCCCGTGGGCGAGCACCATCATATCCTGCTTTCCAATTTCTTTGCCCAGACAGAGGCGCTGATGAAGGGAAAGACGGAGAAAGAGGTCGAAGAGGAATTGAAGAGGACAGGGGCAAGCAGCGAAGATATCAGGAGGCTTGTTCCCTACAGGGTTTTCAAAGGGAACAGGCCGACCAACTCAATCATAGTCAGAAAGATCACCCCCAGGACATTGGGTAGTCTCATTGCCATGTATGAGCACAAGATATTTGTCCAGGGGATAATCTGGAACATCTTCAGCTTTGACCAGTGGGGTGTCGAGTTGGGAAAGCAGCTTGCAAACAGGATCCTCCCGGAGCTGAAAGACGACAAACAGGTGACATCTCATGATTCGTCGACCAATGGTTTGATGAATGAGTTCAAGGCATTGAGGAAATGACACTTAGGGGGCAACGGGAATAACGTACCGGTTGAAAAAGAGGCTTGAACGGGCAGCCCCTCATGATCAGAGTTGGCAATACCGGTTAGGCCATCTCATTAGCGGTTATTTGACGAAAATTCGTGATATCGCGCAATGGCGAGTTGCCAAACAGACGGCTGTATTCTCGGCTGAATTGGGAGGGGCTCTCACGTAAAGCTCTATCCCGGAAGATCAGAACAGCAGAAGAATCGACTTGCTCAAGAAATAGTTAAAAACGTTGTCGCCATTGCAAAGTGCGAAGAAAAATCGGTTTCAGTAGCTATTGAAGAAATCAAACCAGAGGATTGGGCAGAGAAGGTCTATAAACCGGATATTCTTAGCAACCCGGAGAAGCTATACAGGAAACCAGGATATAACCCATTTGAACAGCACGGGAATCGACAAGCGAAAAACTGACGGAGGAGCGGTATGCGAGTTGGCATTTTGGGTTCAGGGTTGATGGGCGGTAAGCTCGGAACGATCTTTGCGCGAGCCGGACATGAGGTGGTGTTCAGCTATGCCCACAGCAAGGAGAAGCTGAAAAGGCTCGCGCGGGCCGCTCAGGGGAACGCGCGGGCTGGACCACCGCGCGAGGCTGCACAGGACGCGGACGCACTTCTGTTAGCCGTTCACTGGTCCCGCGTAGACGACGTGTTGAATCAGACAGGTGACTTGTCGGGCAAGGTCATCGTAAGCTGCTCGCTACCGATGAATGCTGACGATACCGAACTCGTTGTCGCCCACACCTCCTCGGGCGCGGAGGAACTTGCAAAAATGATTCCGAAGTCTCGGGTCGTGGCCGCATTTAACACCGTTCCCAGCGAGGTGCTGTTCAGCGTGTTCGAGGCCAAGGGCAACGCCACTAAACCAAGCCTCGTGTACTGCGGCGATGAGCGAAGAGGGAAAAGGGTGGCCGCTGAGCTGATCCGTGACGCAGGATTAGAGCCGGTGGATGCTGGCCCCCTACGGATCGCCCGCTACATCGAGCCCTTCTGCCTCCTCGTCGCCCAACTCGCATACGAGGGGAAAGGTGGGCCGGAACTGGCGTACCGGTTCGAGAGGTTCGGGAAATAGTATGAGTTTTGCCCTTGATTTATGGCAGCTAAAGTGCGTCGTGACCAGATCATTCTAACGAGGGCTATTTGCCGTAAGGCGACGGAAGAGAAGTTATGTGCAACAGGACTCCGGACGCTCTTCCCGCTGATATGACAGATCCCATGTTCTTCTTATTTGCCAATTCCGACCTCCGGATCTGCAGCAGGTATTCAGGCAGACCACACGCAATTACGCCCGCAGGACAATTTCTCCAAAAACAATCTTCCTCTACGTCGTAACATTATATCTCATGCAAATGACGTTGCCAATCGCCACTTCTTCTTGGAGAAGCGCGGATGCAGATCAGGGGGAAAAGGCACTATTACAGAGAAGATTTTGGCGCTACAATGGATACAAAAAGATAGATGTCTGCTGTTGATAATGAAGACGAATCCAGTACTAGCCTTGACTTTTTTTGTGTATATATTTGTGGGCAGGAAGAAGAAATCATCATGAAAGAATGAAAGATAATGTCCGCTTCGTATGCATGACACATTGTGTTTAAAGGAGGAAGGCACAAATGAAGCCGTGGCCGAAACACCCGCTGATTTACGAAATCAACGCTTGGGTCTGGCTTCATGAACTGAGTCTGAAATACAGTCGGCCTGTCACGCTTTCTACAGTTCCGGTTGAGGAATGGAACAACCTGTCATCTTTCGGTGCTGATGCTGTGTGGTTCATGGGCGTTTGGGAGAGGAGCCCGGCAGGGATCGGCGTAGCTATGCAGAACCTTGGCCTACTTGAAGATTTCCGCCGCGCCCTTCCTGATTTTTCACCGGAGGACATCGTGGGCTCTCCTTACTGTGTGCGGAGGTATGTGGTGGACGACCATCTTGGGGGAGCGAAAGGACTCGCAGCCGCTCGGAGCATGCTCCGGGAACGCGGGCTGAGGCTTATCCTCGACTTTGTGCCGAACCACGTTGCGCCTGACCACCCGTGGGTTCTTGAGAAGCCGGGCTACTTCATCCGCGGAGGTGCCGATGACTTAAGGAGAGAACCGGCATCCTTTTTTGAAGCGGGCGGCAACGTCTTTGCCTGTGGCAGGGACCCCTACTTCCCGGCCTGGCCGGATGTGCTTCAGTTGAACGCCTTCGATAGAGGTCTTCGTCAGGCGGTAGTCGATACTGTTTCAGACATTGCCGGACAATGTGACGGCATCCGGTGCGACATGGCGATGCTCATGATGAATAATATTTTCGAACGTACCTGGGGAGAGCGTGCAGGACAATTGCCCGACAACGACTATTGGACGACCGTCATTCCGGCCATCAAAGGGAGGCATCCGGAGTTCAGGTTCATCGCCGAGGCATACTGGGACCTGGAGTGGGAACTGCAGCAGCAGGGTTTCGACTTCTGCTACGACAAGAAGCTCTACGACCGCCTCGGGCATGACCCTGCCGAGAGCACCCGCCTTCACCTCTGCGCCGACATCGCTTATCAGGAGAGGATGGTCCGCTTCATAGAAAACCACGACGAGCCGAGGGCAGCGTCAGTATTCTCTCCACAAAAGGAGCGTGCCGCTGCAGTGACCATTGCCACTATTCCGGGTGCAAAGCTCTTCCATGAGGGGCAGTTCGAGGGAAGGAAGGTCAGGCTTCCTGTCTTCCTCGGCCGGTGTCCCGCCGAGCCCGTCGATCCGGACCTCGCGGCCTTCTACAGCAAGCTGCTGAAGGAGATCAACCACGAAGTATTCAGAAACGGTCAATGGCGGCTCTGCGACCGAACCGGCTGGCCCGACAACCAGAGCTATTTGAATATTCTCTGTTGGTGCTGGGTCAGGGATGAGGAACGTTATCTTATCGTCATAAATTTCTCTGAAGGGACCGCCCAGGCGCACATCCGCGTGCCATGGGACGAACTGACGGGAAAGACGTGGCGTCTTAACGATGTGCTGTCAGGCCAAACCTTTGACAGGAGCGGAGACGAAATGGTGGATGCAGGTCTGTACGTCGACCTTGGACCGTGGAAATATCATTGCTTGCGCTTGAATCTTTTATAACATCCTTGGAGGAGAAGATGGGGAGGAAGGAGATACGGTAGCGGCGTTGTTGTGCCAAATAATTACAACTGCGATGTCGCCTCCAGGGAAGGGGCGGAACACTACTGTCCTTATAATGGGTGAAACCGGAACCGGGAAGGAATTGCTGGCTGTAGACCTCGAGACCGGCGAGATGGTGGTGCTCAAGGGCGGGCGGCTTGCCGATGCCGCACGGGCCAGTATGTCCGTGCCGGGTATATTTCCCCCTATGGAACTAAACCGCAGGCTTCTGATCGACGGCGGCATTGTCCGGAACCTGCCTGTAGACATCGTAAGGGAAATGGGGGCCGATATCGTCATCTGCGTTGATCTCGACAAGCCCATGAAGACGAGAGAGGACATCAGCGGAAGCCTTGCGGTCCTGAACCAGATGATCGACATCATGATGAAGAAGAACGTCATGGAGCAAGTGAAAACCCTCGGTCCGAAGGATGTCTATATCAATCCCGATCTTGGAGTTTTTGGCTCCGCTGATTTTGACAAGGCTGCAGAGATCTCCCGTCTCGGGGAAAATGCTGCTCTGGCAAAGGTTGACTCACTAAAGAAATATTCCGTTTCCGCTTCGGCATGGCCCTCGAAAGCGACTTCGAAGGAGGAAGCAGCTATAACATTCTCCTGGATTACACGCGGCGGTGGATGAACAGCCTGGGCGCTGAATGGAAGACACAGTTCAATCTGGGCAACCCGACCGGCATCTACTCTGAATTCTACCAACCACTTAGTGTTAAGCGTCTTTTTTTCATATCCCCGCATATTGAATGGAAGCAGCAACCCTATGATGTCTTTGACGGGAAGACGAGGGTGGCCGAGTACCGCGTGGATAGCTACAAGGGCGGGATCGATTTGGGCATACAGCCCTGGATGTATGGCGAGGCGAGGGTCGGCCTTCAGTTTGCCACATTCCATGCGAGCCAGAGGATCGGTAAAGTTGACCTGCCGGAAGACCATGCAACGCGCGGTGCCGTTGTCGCCGCAGGAAGGCTTGATCAGCTGGACAACGTGAATTTCCCCAACAATGGTTACCTGGCGCAGGCCGGGGTCCTCTCCTCACTGAAGGCCCTTGGCTCGACTGACGAATACTACAAGGTCCAGGGAAGCGTCCTTGGCGCATTTACATACAGGAAGCAGACGGTCCTGGCCTCCCTCTCCGCCGGGTCACACATAGGCAATCAGCTGCCGTTTTATGATCAGTTCGACCTTGGCGGTTTCCTCCATCTTTCAGGGCTCCGTTCCAACCAGATCCTGGGTCAGAGCATGGCGCTCGGAAGGGTGATCACTTACCATAAGGTCGGCACATCATTCATCGGCGACCTTTACCTTGGGGGATCACTCGAAAGCGGAAACGTCTGGGGAGAAAATGAGAAGCAGTTCGACTTGGGTAACCTTCGTCTGGCGGGAAGTCTCTTCGTCGGCTACGATACGATCATCGGTCCTCTGTACCTTGCCTTCGGCCACGCTGACGGAGGGTTTAATGCCGGGTACTTTTACCTCGGCAGGGCGTTCTGACAGTGTTCATACCCTCATACATAGAGTCCTGTCGGACAGGGAAACTTGGCGATAGCATAAAAGAGTCGTACAAGATTCTGGCAAATTGCCGCCTCTGCCCTCGCCAGTGTAAAGTCAACAGGCTGGCGGACGAAAAGGGGATTTGCCGTACCGGTCGGGCGGCAATGGTCTCGAGCTACAACCCACATTTTGGGGAAGAGGACCCATTGGTCGGCACCGGGGGGTCCGGGACGATCTTTATGACTAATTGCAATCTCCTTTGTGTGTTCTGTCAAAACTGGGAGATCAGCCATCTGGGCGAAGGAAGCGAAGTGAACTCGGAAACCCTTGTCGGCATGATGCTTCATCTCCAAAGGCTGGGATGCCATAACATAAATTTTGTCACCCCGACCCATGTGGTCCCTCAGATACTCGATGCCCTGCCTGAGGCCATCGAGAGCGGCCTGAATGTGCCACTTGTCTACAATACGGGCGGATACGATACGGTTGAAACCCTTAGGCTTCTGGAGGGGATCTTTGATATCTACATGCCTGATTTTAAGTTTTGGGACCCGGAGATGGCACGCAAGTATTTAAAGGCCCCGGATTATCCGGAGAAGGCAAGAGATGCCATTAGAGAAATGCATCGCCAGGCCGGTGATCTCATCCTGGATGACAAAGGCATTGCGCAAAAGGGGGTCCTTCTGAGGCACCTTGTGATGCCGGGAGGTGTGGCGGGGACGAGACAGATCATGCGATTCGTCGCGAAAGAGCTGTCCACAAACACGTATGTGAACATCATGGACCAATACCGTCCGTGCGGCAATGCCTTTCAATACCCTCCGCTCGACCGGTGCATTACTCATGATGAATATGAGGATGCCTTGAGTGCGGCCCGTGAGGAAGGTATTACCAGACTTGACAGAAGAGAAAAAAAGATGCGAATCATCCGCTGGACGTGGTGACCAATCGTGAGTTTTTTTTATTTCTTGGCGGAATGAAGCCGGTTGTGATTTTGTCCGTCATCTTCCCCCTTTACAGTTCGAATATTTCCTGCACACGGCAATAGCTATGTCATTATGGCATTCCAACACCGGCGATAACCGCCCCACATTTTCTGCACGCAGAGTTTTTCATGGCGACACTTCTTAAAGTGAAGCCAAACCTCTCGATCAACAGCTCTCCGCACGAGGGGCAGTATGTATTTTCACAGCCTTCGCCCGGGACATTGCCCTCATAGACATACTTCAACCCGGCTTCCAATCCAATCTCCCTTGCCATTTTCAATGTCTTCACAGGAGTCCAGGGGAGATCGAGCAACTTATATGCAGGATAAAATTGCGTAACATGCCACGGCATGGCGGGGTCGATGGATTGTATGAATTCGGCAACCCATTTCAAGAAATCCGCGGAATCATTATAAGAAGGTATTATGAGTGTTGTTACCTCCACCCAGACGCCCAGTTCCTTCATAAGTTTTATGGTTTCAAGCACGGGTTGCAGTCTTGCCCCGCAAATCTTTTTATAAAAATTATCATCTCCTTTCAGGTCTATATTATTGGCATCGAGATAGGGGGCGATGAGTCTGGTCGCTTCCGCCGTCGTATATCCATTGCTCACAAAGACATTCTTGATCCCCTTTTCCCGGGCAAGCCTCGCACAGTCGTATGCAAACTCAAAAAATATAGTGGGCTCAGTGTAAGTATAGGATATGCTGCTGCAATCCGTGATTTCCGCTTCCCTCACGACCCGTTCCGGGGTCATCTCGTCGCCGGGAATATCCCGGTATTCTTTTGGATACTGGGAAATATCATAATTCTGACAGTGGAGGCACCGGAAGTTGCAGCCGACCGTTGCGATAGAGTACGATCTTGACCCAGGATGAAAATTGAATAAGGGTTTTTTCTCTATTGGATCTATATGTTTTGCGATTATCTTGCCGTAGACCAGGCTGTAGAGGACGCCGTCCCTGTTTTCCCTTACGGCGCATAGTCCTCTTTTGCCGGGAGCGATTTGGCAACGGTGACTACAAAGACCGCACTTTACCTTGCCGTCGCCTATCTTTTCATAAAGTGACGCTTCTCTCACGGTTTTGCTGCATTGCTGCAGTCTGCTTTCATCTCAGTTTAACTCAGGCAGTGAGCTTCATGGGCATGTCTTCCCGATCAAAAGAGAACATTTGGAATGCATGAGAATATTCCGGGAAACGCTGCCCAGCATGCCCTTGACTCCCTTTAGGCCCCGGCATCCTACCACAATAATGTCCGTTTTCGATTCTTCGGCCAGTGAGAGAATCTCTGTCGCAGGGTCTCCTACCCGCGTCAGTCCATCCACATTCGGGAACCTTTCCTTCAGATACTTCACGGCAGGTTCAAGGAACTTCTCCGATGCCTTAAATTCGACTGATCTTGCCCTGGCGACATCTTCCTTGATTTTTTCTCCAATTTCGAGGGTAAGCCTCTCGGGTATGTCGGACACCGCCGACCATACAACATTCAGGACGGCTACTTCCGAATCCCGGTGAAACGGCATCGATGCCAAAAAAGCTCCGGCTGCGTTTGCATGATCGGAGCCATCGGTCGCAAAGAGGATCTTCATCTTCGCCGAAGCCTCAAATTGGGGCGGTTTTATCACGAGAACAGGCTTGGGAGAGCTGATGGCGACTGACCTTGTCACACTCCCGACGATAAGCTGTTTAATCCCCTTCAATCCCCTCGCTCCCATAACAATCAGGTCAGCACCTGATGTCTCGGCAACTTCGATGATAGATTTATCGGGATATCCCTCCATGGATTGCGTGCTGACTTTAGCGGGCACGGGTTTTAGTATGTCTGCCGTTGAGTTGAGGATCTTCGGAGCGATATCTTGTTTTATCTGCATGAGACTGGCGTAATGTGATGCCACGTCATCTTCGAAAGGTACCCAGCTGATGACATGCAGGACAGCTACTTCGTCGTCCCGGCTAAAGGCAAGGCGTGTAAGAAATCGTGCTGCTCCCTCGGAGTAATCCGATCCGTCTGTCGTCAGTAACAATTTCATTGCAGTATCCTCCTCCCGGACCTCAACAATATTGTACCGCCAAATGGAGCGAGGAGGAAGGTGGCGGGCAAAAACTCTTCTGAGGGGAAAGAGGTTGATATGTTTGAGGAGACCTCCCGCGAAGCCGCCTCACTTTTTCTTCACGTTCCCTGCGAAATTCCGCTTTTGTCTTAGTGGGCTCCTTCTGCGGAGGGATTATCCAGCCTTGCATCTATCTCCTTCCTTCGAGCACACAGTCTTCCTGTAACGGGCATCTCATGCAGGCGGTCCTTCTGCAGAAATTTTTCGCGAGTCGTAACAGGGCCGCCTCGAAATCCGGGAAGTCTTTTATATCCATTCCTTCACCGGCCCATTGCCTCTTTAGGCGGACGAGTATCTCCTTTCTGTCCTGAAGATCAGAAGGAATGAGGCGCAGGTTTTTCGCTGCCATGACAACAAGGTCCGAGGGGAGGGGATCTGCCTTTTCCCAAATACCTCTCATCTCTCTGAGAAAAATGTTGACCGTGGTATCTCCGATGCCTTTGCCGAGGGCCTTGAGCCTCTCTTCGAGGTCCCTCGGGTCCACGGCTCCTGAGTGCAGGATATTCAGGTCGCCCTTATATCTCTTTATCACCGTGCTGCAGATATCGAGGAGCTTTGTGGCTGTCTTAAAGTCATATCTTGCATAGCCGCCCCTGTCAAGCACCTCCACAAGACCGTCCCAACCTTTGTCGAGGACTTCCCCCGCAGAAAGCACCCCCTCCCCCTCGAATTCCCTGTAAGTCCTGATAACAATGGCCTCCGAGATCCTCGCGCCAAAGAGGATTGACGCCAGGAACCATTTGAATATCTCCCCCGGATCACCTGAAGAGAGACGTATGCCTAGGGCTGAGGAAAATCTGCCCTCGATCACTTTCATGATGTCTTTTGCGGTCTTGCACTTCAGGGCGGTTGCGCGACGTCTTTCTACCGATGCATGTCTGTCGACCATTTGATCTCCCCCCGGGCATTGTATTTCTTGAAAGGGTTAGTCCTATGACCGCTTGCAGACGAAATGGGAATGTGATTTCACAGTATGGCTTATTTTTTCCCTACGGGCATTATATAGAGAGGCATTTCGCTATCGGTCATCTTGAACATCTTTTTCAGTTCTTCATCATCAAACGCCCCGATAACAACAGTCCCCAACTGGAGTGGTACAGCCTGAAGATAGACATTCTGGGCCGCGTGACCCGCCTCCATATGCACATACCTGATGCCCCGCTCTCCGTACTTTGCGGTTGTCCGCTCATACACTCCGGATAATACGAGGACCAAGGCCGCCTTTTTTATAGAAGACTGACCGAGGGCGGCACTGCATAAATCGTTTCTCCTGTCGCCTTTAGCGACGCTTAATAATTCGTGACTTTTGCGCCCGTACTTGTATAACCCGGGCTGAAGGCCGGTTACGTTCCCGGCAACGACGTAGAGTTCGAGCGGATAGAGCGCCCCTGCGGAAGGGGCGGTCCTGAAGCCCCTCGGATCCGTCATGCCCTGGGCGGCCCAGATGAGTTGCGAGAGTTCAGCAAGCAAAACAGGCCCTTCTTTAAAAAACCTGACCGATCTTCTCTTCATGAGTGCTTCTTCGACCGATGTGGCGCCGATATATTTCGGCTCAGGCAGCTTGATTCTTTCCGATGCGTGTTCCGGCATTTTTTGTGTATCTTCCTTTGCAGGCGGCGACATAGCTGATACCATCATCACACAGAGCATCACAGCCGGCAAGAGAAATCTCTTATCCATAAGTTGGTTGCTTTACGCGTTCAATCTTTTTTTCATTTTGTAGACAACAATATCCTTCTTGACATGGATTTTCTCCAATTCACCTTCTGCAAGCATCAAATTCAGGGTATCCTCCAACTCATCTATGGCATGCTTCCCTTTATCGGACTTTATCCACCAGTCCGTGAGTCCCTCCAGAGTGTCTTCTTCATCCAGCCTGGTTGCGAGGTAATCCAGGACCTCCTTTGCGTTCATAGTACGGCCACCGTACTGGCCTGAGGACCTTTTTCACCTTCTTCATGCACAAAACGTACCTTCATCCCTATCTTCAGATCACCGAAATCTTTGTTTATTACGCTGTGCGCATGAAAATAGACATCCAGTCCGTCAGGCGTAGTGAGAAAGCCGTAACCCTTGTCCGGAAACAGGGAGCTTATGACGGCACGCGGCATTTCCTCGTGGCATTTCACATCGCCACGCCGCTCTCTGACGAAATCCTCCAGTTTACGCCGCGCGTCGTGGAAAGCGTCTCGTACTGCCACGTAGAGATCCTTGTCGAGTTCGCGCTTGACCATCAGTTCAGCGCCGGGTACGGTCATATAAATGTGTACGGAATATAACTTCCCCTCGTGCGGGTGCCGTCGGGGAGACTCTATGACTACCCTGCAGCGCATTATTCTGTCGCAGAAACTGTCGAGTTTCGCCGCCTTCTCTGCAATGTCTGTCTTGATCGCATCCGTGAGGTCGATATCGCGGGCGGTAATCTGTAACGGTATCTCCATGACTATTCCTCCATGAGCAGGCGGCCTGTTTAGTGATTTCTTATGCTCCTGATACTCCTATATCACAGAAATTAGCGACCGTCAATGAATATAAGGATAGAATAAGTACTTATTCAGAGATAAGATTGAGAAAAGGGAGGTGTCGGTGAGAAAAATGCGGGCAAGACAATTTTATCCGGGCGGCTGCAGTGCCCGGATAGAGAAATGTTTTGGAGCGAAATATTGTCTTGCCGGGGTGACCGACTTATTTCCTGATCGGGGTCATGAAGGAACATGAATGCACAGAATTTCTGCGGCACTACTTACCCCGGCTGAGGTTCCGCTGGGCCGGCTTTCGCAAGGTCCATAAACGGGTTTGCAAACGATTCTATCGGCATATGACGGAATTGGGCTTTTCAGACTTTTCCGCCTATGAAGTCTATCTTGATGACCATCCTGAAGAATGGCAAATCCTAGATTCGATTCTCCAGATAACAATTTCCCGTTTCTATCGCGACCGGGGGGTTTTCGACATATTGTGTTCCAGGGTACTTCCATTAATGGCAAAGGACATATTACTGCATGGGGGGGATGAGGTCAGATGCTGGACCGCCGGCTGCTGTTCAGGTGAGGAGGCCTACACCTTGCAGATCCTGTGGAAACTATGCGTGTTACCCGCAGTACATAAGGATTTACCTCTTCGGATCATTGCAACAGATATTAATCACGATGCGCTGAAACGTGCACAGGAGGGGAATTACTCAGAGAGCAGTCTCAAGGACCTCCCCAAGGAATTGATTCAAAAGGCGTTTGTACAGTCCGGAAAGTTCTATGCAATCAGGAAGACCTTTAGAGAGAACATCGAATTTCTGGAACAGGATATCCGACTTCGGCTGCCGGAGGGTTCTTTTCATATCATATTCTGCCGTAACCTTGTGTTCACCTATTTTGAGGATGCCCTGCAGCGGCAAATCCTCGGCGGAATTATCGAAAAGCTTCTTAAGCGAGGGATTTTAGTCGTGGGGATACATGAATCTCTCCCGAAAGGGGTGACCGGCGTCATTCAGCATGAAGAAAATCCATGTATTTATAAGAAATCAGGTTAACTGCAGCCGGAAGTGTTGAAATGTCTTGAGATGACGTCTTTTTTGCAATAGGATTTAAATAAGAGTGTTCCAGGACTGCAACATGAAAGAAAAGATATGATACTTCCGGTTGGAAAGCTGCCGACAGACATACTCGCCAGGATGCTTAAGGCCTATACATCTTTCGATGAGAGGGTCAAAGTCGGCCCAGCTATCGGAGAGGATGCGGCAGCTGTTGATATGGGCGACAGGTATCTTCTTTTAAAGACCGATCCGATTACCTTTGTCGCTGAAGACATAGGAACGTATACCGTACGGATCAACGCGAATGATATAGCCACCATGGGCGGAAAGCCGATGTGGCTCCTTGCGGCAATTCTTTTGCCGGAGCATCACACAACAAAAGAAGTGGTAGAGGAAATATTTCGGCAACTTTCATCAGCCTGCAAGGAGATCGGTGTTTTTCTTTGCGGGGGACATACGGAAATCACTCCGGGCATTGACAGGGTCATTGTAGTAGGCGCAATGATCGGAGAGGTGAGAAAAGATGGCATCATAACTACCGGTGGCGCGAGGACGGGAGATGACCTACTCCTTACTAAAGCTATAGCGGTGGAGGGTATATCCGTTATTGCCCGCCGAAAGGGAAACGAGCTGGAGGCTGTGTTTGGTACGGCGTTTGTTCAGCGATGCAGGGGCTTCATAGAACGCCCGGGAATCAGCATTCTCAAAGACGCGGAAATTGCAGGACGATATGGTGATATTCACTCCATGCATGACCCAACCGAGGGTGGACTGGCAACCGGTCTCAATGAGGTTGCGCTTGCTGCAGACGTGGGACTGCTTGTTGAAGAAGAATGTATTCCTGTCTATCCGGAGTGTCAGGCGTTGTGCATGTACTACGGGTTGGACCCACTCGGCCTTATCGCATCAGGTTCACTGCTTATAGCAGTCAATCCGCGCGACACCGAAAAGGTCTTAGATGCGTTGAATAATAAAGGTGTGCCGGCGACAAAGATAGGGAAAATCATGCCGAAAGAACATGGCCTGAAGATAAAGAAGCGAGGTGAAATCCTGGAGTTGCCTGTTTTTGACAGGGATGAGATAACAAAAATATTGGATTGAAAATCAAAGGGATACTGACAGAGCATAGCCATCACGGCGGCTGCGGACTCCAGGGAGCCCCGGGTTGCTTCCGGAGGCGACATAATGACGAAAGACCCGATTACGGTAGATGCACATTGGTGAATAATATTTATCGGTTTGCGGACTGGAATTGTACGCCTTTATCTCCCCGATATGGTTGACTTTTCAGGATGCAATAGGTTTTAATATCTTTTCGGAGGTGAGATGAAAATGTATGCAGTAATCGAGACCGGAGGACAACAGCACAGGGTCTCTCCGGGTGATACGGTAAAAGTGCAGAAGATCGACAGCAAGGAAAAAGAGATCAGCATCGACAAGGTCTTATTGGTATCGAAAGACGACAAGGTCGATGTCGGCACTCCTTTTGTCAAGAATGCGGTCGTGAAGGCCGAGATAGAGGGAGAGGGAAGATATCCCAAAGTCATCGTATACAAACAAAAGCCCAGGAAGGGCCACCGCAAGCTCAACGGGCACAAGCAGGGGTATACGGTACTGAAAATCAAAGATATCGTCTTCGGAGGATAAGATGGCACATAAGAAAGGCGTAGGAAGTTCGAGAAACGGCCGCGACAGCCAGGCGCAACGGCTCGGGGTAAAGAAGTTCGGCGGCGAGACGGTGAAGGCCGGGAATATACTTGTCCGTCAGAGGGGCACTAAGTTCCATCCGGGAAGCAACGTCGGCAAGGGTTCCGACGACACACTCTTTGCACTGGTCGACGGCGTGGTGAACTTTGAGAGAAAAGACAGGGACAGACTGAAGATCAGCGTATATCCGGCTGCGACTGAATAGTCCGGGTCGACAAAAAATCTATGGGAGGCAGATCCACTGATCTGCCTTTTTTATTGGTTGAAGATACAATAAGACTATGAAATTTATCGATTATACGAAAATCCATGTGAAGGCCGGTGACGGCGGCAGGGGCTGCGTCAGTTTCCGGAGGGAGAAGTACGTCCCGAAAGGGGGGCCTGACGGCGGTGACGGCGGCAGGGGGGCCCATGTGATTTTCAGGGCGACCAAGGAACTGAATACGCTCCTGGATTTCCGGTACAAGAAGGAATACAGCGCGGAAAGGGGACAGCACGGGATGGGGAAGAAGATGCACGGCCGGGACGGCAGGGACCTCATCATCAATGTGCCGGTGGGTACGCTGATCAAGGACGCGGGGAGCGAAGAAGTGTTGGCAGACCTCGACGCGGAGGGCGCAGAGAAGGTCATCGCAAAAGGCGGCAGGGGAGGGCTTGGAAACTCCCATTTCGCTACGCCGACCAGGCAGGTGCCGCGCTTTGCCCAGCCCGGCGAAGAGGGCGAGGAAAGGTCGCTCATCCTCGAACTGAAACTCCTTGCCGATGTGGGGTTGATAGGCCTGCCGAACGCCGGGAAGTCGACCCTTATATCGGTAATATCGTCGGCAAGGCCTAAGATTGCGGATTACCCTTTCACAACGCTCGTGCCGAACCTCGGCGTGGTGAAGTTCGAAGAGTACAAGAGCTTTGTTGTGGCTGATATCCCGGGGCTCATCGAGGGCGCACACAGGGGAGTGGGGCTCGGGTTTCAGTTTCTGAGACACGTTGAACGCACATCGATATTACTTCATCTTGTCGATATATCCGACAATGAGGAAGGCGATCCCGTTCAGACCCTGCAAAAGATCGACAGGGAACTCGAATTGTACAGTCCGGCGCTTATCGAGAAACCGCAGGTCGCCGTGGGGACCAAACTCGACGCTGCGGTGGGCAAGGAGAGGCTGAATAAACTTTCCCGGCACTGCAAGAGAGAAGGGATCGACTTCTTTCCCATTTCAGCGGTAACTGGCCAGGGTGTTAAAAAACTGCTCTCTTTCGTCGCTAGGAAGGTAGAAGAGAGAAAGGAAGCGTCCAGGGAGTAGTGTCTCGACGCGCCATTGTCATTTAACTCCCGAATATTTTAGAATCAAGATCAGATGGAAAAGACTGGAGCTGTTTCCGCAACTTCTTCCGGCGTTTCTTTGAGAGATCTCCTAACCATACCGGTGATTGTCGCGTCCCTCGGCTACTTCGTCGACATCTACGACCTTATCCTTTTCAGCATCGTCAGAGTTTCGAGCCTCAAAGCCGTCGGACTCCAGGGGCAGGCCCTTCTCGATCAGGGGGTCTTCCTCCTGAACATGCAGATGGGCGGCATGCTCCTGGGCGGAATCCTCTGGGGCGTGCTCGGAGACAAGAAGGGGAGGGTGAAGATACTCTTCGGTTCGATATTCCTTTATTCGGTAGCGAATTTTGCAAACGGCTTCGTCACCTCGATCGGCGCCTATGCCGCATGGCGGTTTATCGCGGGGGTGGGACTTGCAGGAGAACTCGGGGCCGGAGTCACGCTCGTCCTTGAAAACCTTCCGAAGGGCTCCCGGGGATACGGTACGATGATCGTCGCCACTGTCGGGGTGACCGGCGCGATACTCGCTTATTTCGTCGCAAACCATTATGACTGGAGGGCCGCCTATTTCATCGGCGGAGGACTCGGGCTGGCGCTTCTCATCACGAGGATAAGCGTTTTCGAATCCGGGATGTACAAAGAGATCGAAGACAAGCACGTCAGCAAAGGAAATTTTTTCAGCCTTTTTACGGACCGCGACCGTTTTTACCGATATATGCAGTCGATCCTCATCGGCCTTCCGATTTGGTACGCCGTCGGAATACTAATCACTTTTTCACCCGAATTCGCCAGGGTACTCGGCGTCACCGGGCCGGTCAATGCCGGGGAAGCGGTGATGTTCTGCTACCTGGGGCTGGTCTTCGGAGATTTCGCGAGCGGCTTTATGAGCCAGTATTTCGGAAGCAGAAAAAAAGTGGTCTTCCTCTTCCAGGTACTTGCAGGTATTTCAATCGCGGTATATTTCGTGTTGCGGGGGGTGAGCCCGGCGCTTTTTTATGCGCATTGCATGGCGATCGGATTCGCTGTCGGCTACTGGGCGATATTCATCACCATAGGGGCAGAACAGTTCGGCACGAACCTGAGGGCCACGGTCGCTTCCACCGTTCCCAATTTTATTCGAGGTATGGTCATCCCTATCACCTTTTCCTTTAAGTATCTGAAAGAACATCTCGGCATCCTGCAGTCTGCGGCAATCGTCGGCGCGGTCTGTCTGCTCATCTCTTTTTACGCCCTCTATCATCTCGAAGAGACATTCCACAAGGACCTCAATTTCCTCGAAGACTAGGCGTTGCGGGGAGTATTTTGCCGCTCTCCAACTGCCGGAATCAGGCTGAAAAGATGATCTGAGGGTACGCGATAGTCCGGTAAGAAAGGGTCAATAAATCTTTGAATACTTCTGCAACTGGGGGCCCTTGGTCGCCTGTTTTTCGTCGAGGATGGTGCAGGCCTCCATCAGAAGATGCATGGTGTCGAGAGTCACGTTCACCTCGTTCGCGACCTGGCCGTGGAGGATATGAAAAACGCCCCGTTCCCACCGGATGAGTTCGAAAAAGGCCTCCGGACCTCTCAAGTTGCCTGCCGATGCGTGAACGATCTTGCCGCGGAGGAGATAAAGCAGCCCTTTTTCGTTGTCTCTTGTGATCTCGACCTTTGCGGTCTTTAGTCCGAGGCTCAGTATCTGGATGATATCGGTGAGGTTGAAGTCCTCCAGCCTGCCGGTCAGACCTTTCATCTGTTCCAGGGGTTCCGGAAGCGGAACATCGAAGAGGAGGCCCTTGATCTTCAGCGTGATCTGCTCCATGTTTATCGGCTTTACGATATAATCGATGCGTTCTTTGAATTGGCTGACGAAGTCTTTGTCCGGCACGAGCAGGAGGAAGCGACTGTCGGCTCCCACAGTCTGGCGCGCAGTCTGGTAAAACCTCCTGAAGGTCTCGAGTTCGAGGGCTTCGGTGTCCGCGACGACCACCTGAGGGTTCTTCTGACGGATACGGCTGATCGCCTCGATGCTGCTTGTTGCATGAATGACTTCAATGTCATCCACTGTGGCGCCGAGCTTTATCATGGCAGCGACGTTCAGCTCGCGTTCAAAGATCAGCACACGCTTTTTGGGAGCGGCTTCGGAAACCTCTTCGCCGATGATCGACAGAAACATTTCAACAACTTCCGGGTCGAACTGGCTGCCCGCGTTTTTCTTGACCTCCGAGACTGCCTTGTCTTTTGGTAGCGCCCTCCTGTAAGGCCGGTCTGTCGTGATCGCATAATACGCATCCACAACGTTTATGATCCTCGCCCCTATCGATATCTCTCTGCCCTTTAGTCCCATGGGATAGCCGCTTCCGTCATAGTGCTCGTGATGCTGACTGATGATGGTATCGAGGTTCCATGGGAACCTGACATGTCGGAGTATCTGCATTGTATGAATGGGATGGGCCTTGATCGGAGTGAGTTCCGTCTGGTCCAGTCTCTTGGTCTCCTCCAGTATCTGCTGATGTATGACGACCCTTCCCAGGTCCCTTAAGAGCGCCGCCATGCGTATCGCTTCGACGATGTCATCTTCGAGCCCCATCTTTTCGGCGATCTTGCCTGAGAGCTCTGCGACGAGGTGGTCGTTATTGAAGAAGTACTTGTCGTTTACCGCGAAAATCTGGAGTAATCTGTCGGCCAGCGCATATGAAAACTGCCTTATCGCGCTGAGGTCCCGAAAGAGGATGGTTTCGTTATTGAGATAGTCGTTGATCAGTTTCACAAATTCTTCGATGTTGACGGAAAACTCTTTTTCCTTCGGGGAGAAGGGCGAGGTGAAGATGACGCTGACACCCGGTTTGATCTTATCGATGAGGCACTTGAACTCCTTCCGGGCGATGCCTGTCTCGTGGCCGGCCAATATGACGCCTATATTGTCTTTCTGAAGAAGGTGCAGTGCTTCGAGGGCGTCCGAGGTGTCGAAGACCCTGTTGTTCTCTGTCTTCATGAGGATGCTTAGAGCCCGCCGCTCCTCTTCGTTTTTGTTGAATATCAGTATCCCGATCGGCTCAGCCATTTTACCTTTATTATTAGTCACTTTGCCTGCCTACCCTGCTTTCCCTCTTTAACAAATGTATACATATTGCAAGGATTAGTCAAGCTGAAAATGTGAAATCGCGCATTTTTTTTCATCCGGCCGATGCCCCGATCTCGGTGCTATCGCTGTTCCTTGTACTGTAACTGAGACAATTAGGCCCACTCACGCCCCTATTTACCGGGGAGATCAAGGCCGTAATGCTGCTGGACAACGATGATGCGTTTGCTATACTTTGCCTATGGAACTTACCGAAAACGCTATGAAGGTGCTGACGGGGAGATACCTCTTGAAAGACGAGGCCGGTAACGTTGTGGAGACCCCGGAACAGATGTTCTACAGGGTCGCGCAGAGCGTCGCGGCCGCGGAGAGGAATTACGGCGGAGACCTCGGCTACTGGACGGAGCGCTTTTTTAACCTGATGAAGGACCTGAAGTTCCTGCCGAACTCCCCGGCGATGATGAACGCCGGGAAGGCGCTTGGGCAACTTGCCGCATGTTTTGTGCTTCCGGTCGAGGACTCGATGGACAGTATATTCAACTCGTTGAAGAGCGCGGCGATGATCCTCCAGAGCGGGGGCGGGACCGGCTTTTCTTTTTCGCATCTCCGGCCGAAGGCCGATGTCGTCCGTTCGACCGGCGGCATCGCCAGCGGGCCGGTATCGTTCATGAGGGTCTTCGATACGGCAACCGAAGTAATCAAGCAAGGCGGGGCAAGACGCGGCGCGAACATGGGGATCCTGAGCGTGGACCATCCGGACATCCTCGACTTCATCAGGATCAAGAGAACAGCCGGGGAGCTCGAAAATTTCAATATATCGGTAGCGGTGACGGACGCCTTTATGAAGGCGTTGCGGGATGACGGAGAATATGAACTCTTCAATCCGCGGACGAAGCGGGTATCAGGGAAACTGCGGGCAAAGGACGTTTTTAACGAGATCGTCAGAAGCGCATGGGAGACTGGAGATCCCGGCGTGGTTTTCATCGACGCAATCAACAGATCGAACCCGACACCCCATATCGGAAGACTGGAGTCGACTAACCCCTGCGGCGAGCAGCCTCTCCTGCCCTACGAGGCCTGCGTACTGGGGTCGATGAACCTCAATAAGTACGTCGACGACAAGACTCGCAGGCCGAAGATCAAGTATGAAGCTCTTTCCGAAGATATTGCAACGGCGGTGCGGTTTCTGGACGATACGATAGACGTAAACAAATATCCGCTTCCCGCCATCGAGGCGATGCACAAGGGCAACCGGAAGATAGGGCTCGGGGTGATGGGATGGGCAGACCTGCTGGTCGCGCTCGGGATACCCTATGACAGCCAGAACTCATTCCTGCTCGCCGGGGAGTTCATGAAATTCTACAGGGACAGGGCGAGACAGTGCTCCGCAGAACTTGCCGGAAAGAGGGGTATCTTCCCCAATTTCAAAGGATCGGTCTATGACGCACCTGGAATGCCGGCGGTGCGGAACGCGACCACGACTACTATCGCGCCTACCGGTACGCTCTCGATCATCGCAGGCTGCTCGAGCGGCATCGAACCGCTCTTCTCTCTCGCTTACAAGAGGCTGATTATGGGCACGGAGATGATCGAGGTGGACGAGCGCTTTTTCGAGACCTCCCGGGAACTCGGTTTTTATACCGAAGAGCTGAGGGAGAAGGTGATCAGACAGGGTGCTCTGCGCGGAATCCCCGGTGTCCCGGCAAAGATAAAACGGCTTTTCAAGACGGCACATGAGATCAGCTATGAAGACCATATCGAGACGCAGGCGCGTTTTCAGGAATATACCGACAACGCGGTTTCAAAGACGATCAACATGCCCAAAAGTGCGAAGATGGAGGATGTTGCGCGGGCTTATATGCTGGCCTACGAAAAGGGTTGCAAGGGGATTACCATCTTCAGGTACGGCAGCCGCAAGAGGGGGACTCTCGTGAGGTTTGCGGACGCGGACTGACTTTGCGGAGGTGAAGATGATGAAAAATACTACGTGCATAATGATCTCTTGCTTAATTCTTTCTTCGGCTGTCTTTTCTTCGGCGGACGGAACGCGGGGAGAAGGAGGAAGCGGCAGTCCGGGGAGCGTCACCTATGCCGCAGAGATAAGGTCCATACCTGGCCCGCCGTCGGACCTGGTGCTGGATGTTTTGCCCGGTGCATTGTTTCTCAGATGGAAACTTTCTCCCGACGACCCGGGCACAGTGAGCGGGTACGAGATCCTGCGCGCGACCGATTACTGGGGTTCCTACACAGGCATCGCGAAAGTGGAAAAAGGGGTTTCCCACTACGAAGACAAAACCGTCTCTCCAAAGACCATCTATTATTACAGGGTCCGCGCAATCGCCGGAGCTCTTTATTCAGTTTTTTCGAATACCGCGGTAGGCGACGTTCCTTCCCAGTATTAACCCGGCAATTAAATATCGTCATGCCCGAGTTCCTTTGTCGGGCATCCAGTGTCTCTGTTCTTGCTGGATTCCCGCCTAAAGACTGCGGGAATGATAACATGAAAAAGTGCACCTCCGTTACAGGGTGATAGCATAAACTATCCCCTACGATCTCAAAGGATCACATAAGGAGGTGCACACATGAAGTATAT
>JAJZPM010000042.1 GCA_021811105.1 Nitrospirota bacterium
GCATTCCCCATGCCAACCATAACCCCCTGATTCTAAAAGATATCCCATCCGCTCCCCCGTGCATCTCCGCAAATCCCTTTGCAGATATGCGAAAAAAGGAGGGGTAAGAAGCTGGAATCAAAAGGACGAGCATTACAGAGTGGAGACTAACGACACCTCACTTTTGCATAAGGATCATAGCAAAGAGGGCAGACTTGCACCTACGCGATTGCAACGGTTATCTAATAAAATCTCTGATCATATCCATCGCACGGTCGACAGCCCCCGAGTTCTTCACATACAGATCTCTCGCCTTCATGCCGGCTGCACGTGCCTTTTCAGGAGCGAGGAGAAGCTCTTTTATCTTCTTTGCCAGTGCATTCGCCTCAACCTCGAATGCTGCCCCTTCGAGGAAGAAGTCTTTAATGAACGGGAAGTTTTCCATGTGAGGACCACAGATGATGGGCTTTCCCCAAAAGGCCGGTTCGAGAGGGTTCTGGCCCCCTGTGGCTGCAAAGCTTTTTCCGATCACTGCGATATCGGCAATGGAGTATACGGCTGACAACTCTCCCACCGTATCGAGCAGGAGAACTTTCTTGTCTCGAATGCCGGCATCCGGCACCTCCCCAATATACGAACGCCTCGCGTAGGCAATCCCTCTCGACTTCAGAAGTTCCTCCACTTCCCCAAACCTTTCTGGGTGCCTGGGGGCAAGGATCAATTTGAGGCCGGGGAACCTGTCGCGATTTTCATTATATGCCGCAAGGATTATTTCCTCCTCGCCTTTATGTGTGCTTCCCGCAACAATAACCGGATCGCCGAGCGCTTTAGCCCACGAAGGAACCTCACCGGAAATGCTCATGTCGAATTTGAAGTTCCCCATTACCCTGACCTTGTCTTTCGGGGCGCCGATTTCCCTCAGTCTTTCGGCGTCGACCTCTCCCTGCATGCCGAAGGCCCGCACAAAAGAAAAGACCTTTTTCATGAAGAAAGAGATCCGTCGGTACCCCCTCGCTGATTTTACGGATATCCTGCCGTTGACTACAACAACGGGAACGCCTGCGCGCGACAGTACCCTGAAGATATTCGGCCAAAGCTCTGTCTCCACTGCGATAAAGATACGCGGATTGATTCTTCCGATGCAGCGTCTGAGGACGAAGCTGATGTCAAAGGGAAGATACACAACCTTTGTTCCCCCCGGGACCTTTTCATGAGCGACTCTTTGTCCTGTATCGGTTATCGTCGAAAGCATGAGCGGAGATTCGGGGAACTCCGCCCTCAGCCTCTGAAGGAGCCTTATCGAAGCGCCGACCTCTCCCACCGAAACCGCATGTACCCATATGGCCGAATCGGTTTTCGGCAAGTAGCCGAACTTCTCCCTCAGCCACTTCCCCCTGAGGTCTTTAGGTCTCTTGAGATACTCGGGCAGCAGCAACACCATGACAACAACCGCATAAAGCACGCTATAAATGAAGAACATGTCAGCCGGCAATTATCCTAGTTCTTAACCTTACCTGTGCCGAGTTTATGTGCTTTTTCAGCATGTTCGCCTACTCCTTTATGCACAGGTAAGGTCATCATTTTTATTTCCATCCCGCCATATCGATGACGATATCGGCTACCCTGTCGGACGGCCGCCTCCCGTCGAATTTCGCCCTGATTTCTCCGAAAGATTCGAGCATGCCCTGTCGGTACCGACTGTCGGTAAGAATTCTTCGCAGCTCAGCCACAATCTTCTCCGGCGAGGCATTGCGCTGAAGAAGCTCCTTAACCACTTCCCTTCCGGCAAGGATATTCACAAGTGAGATATGTTTCACCTGAACAATCATCTTACCGAGCCAAAAGGTCAAAGGGAACAATTTATAGACTACTACGGAAGGGACGCCTAAAAATGCAGCCTGCAGAGTTGCCGTGCCGGATGCAATGACCGCCAGGTCGGATGCGGAAAGGACTCTGAGTGATTCGCCTTTATTGATCAAAGCTCCTTCTTCCCGGAAACGGTCCAGGATTTTTTCGTATGAGGCCAGGTCTGTATTCGGCGCGAGGGGGATGCAAAACCCGAACTCTCCGAACTCTTTCCTGAATCTCCGTATCACGGCGAGCATAAGAGGCAGGAGTCTCTGCAGTTCATGGGGTCTGCTCCCGGGAAGGAGCGACAAGAGAGGCTTTCCCGCCGGCAGACCGAGGGCCTCCTTTGCTTCGGCACTGGTGGTCCTGATTTGATGAATTTCATCAAGGACGGGGTGTCCGACGAATTCGCAGTCAAGCCCGGTCCCCCGGTAAATCTCTTCTTCGAACGGGAGAATGACCGCCATCCGGTCTACCATGCGGCTTATCTTTTTTATTCTGTTCCTTCTCCATGCCCATACCTGGGGACTGACGTAATAGAGTATCTTGGTGTTATTTTTTCTTGCGAGGGCGGCAAGCTTCAGGTTGAAATCGGGATAGTCGATAAGGACGAGCACGCCGGGACGCTCTTTCCTGAGGGCATCGGCAGCCCTCGCAAAGGTCTCCTTAATTGCTTTCAGCGATGACAGGGCCTCGGTGAGTCCAAAAGCGCTGGCGATGCCGGAAATGAGTTCGACCCCTGCTTCCCGCATCCTCTCCCCACCGATGCCGATGACCCTGATACCCGGCAGATTTTTTTTCAAAGAAGCCGCAAGCAGCGCCCCGTACAGCTCGCCTGAGGTCTCGCCGCTCACGATCATGACAGTCTGAGGCATCAGTTTCTCTGAATGGCACAGCTACAAAACATCATTTATGATGTCGGCAATGCGTCTGATCGCTGTGTCTTCAAGCTCGGGATACATCGGCAGAGAAAGCACCTTTTCCGAGCATTCCTCCGCAACGGGGAAATCGCCTTTCTTGTACCCCAGAAAGCCGACCGCCTCCTGGAGGTGCAGCGGTATGGGGTAATAGACCACGGAAGAAATATCATCATCGCTCAAACGTTTCTGTATCTTGTCCCTTTCGTCGCTTCTGATCGTATACTGATGGTACACATGAATATGTCCGTCCAGTTCGACCGGGCATTGGACGCCCCCTGAAAGCAGCTCGTTGTAAAGGGAGGCATTCCGCCTTCTTTTTTCGTTATAGGATTCGATGCGCCCCATTTTTACCAGCAGAACGCCTGCCTGGATCTCGTCGAGACGGCTGTTGAAGCCCACTGATTCATGCCGGTACGCCCCTTTTGACCCGTGATTTCGCAGCATCCGTATATCAGCGGCAACGTCAGGATTGTTCAGGAGTACCATCCCGCCGTCCCCGAAAGCCCCCAGGTTCTTTGAGGGGTAAAAACTGAAGCACCCGGCGTCGCCGAAGCTGCCGGTCCTCTTCCCCCGGATTGAGGCGCCGAATGACTGTGCGCAATCCTCAATCACTTTCAAATTGTTTCTTCGGGCAATGTCCATGATCCTTTCCATATCAGCGGGATGTCCGAAAATATGGACCGGCAATACTGCTTTGGTCTTCTCGGTGATCGCCTGCTCGATCCCGGCAGGATCGATGTTCATCGTCTCGGGTTCAACATCGACGAAGACCGGAGTAGCGCCCGTATAGAGGATGGCCTCGGCGGTGGCGAAGAAGGTAAAGGGAGTGGTGATCACCTCGTCCCCGTCGCCGATGCCGAGCGCCTCTACCGACAGGTGCAGTGCATCGGTCCCTGAAGCGACGCCGATCGCCTCTGAGACGCCGTGATACCCGGCGATCTTCTTCTCGAGCTCCCGGACCTTGGGGCCAAGGATGTACTGGGAACTTTCGAGAATCCCGGTGATCGTCTCGAAGACTTCTTCTTTTATGTCGTTAAACTGTTTCTTAAGGTCTACCATCGGAACGGTCATGACGAATTATCTCCACTCTGAATTTAGGGAAGTCCGCTTTTTCAGCGGGCATCTACCATCTCGTTTATCCGCAATGCAACCCGCAACGCATCGCGCGCTTCCAGCCCTGATACCCTGGGCCTACTTCTTGTCTCAACACAACGAATAAAGTCCTTCAGCTCTTCTTTGAGCGGCTCTTTGTCTTCAGGATTCAGGGTCTCGCAGGCGATATCAGAACCGTTCTTATAATAGCGCCGGACCTCGTGGCTCTGGTAATCCACCGAAACAAGCGAGTCCCTCTGAAACACCCTTAACCTCCTCTGTTTCTCGGGCGAAAGCCTGCTTGCAGTGATCAGCGCCTTGCATCCGTTTTCGAATTCGAGCCACGCCTTAGCGACGTCGACCTTATCAGTAAGTACGCGCTCTCCTATCGCACGTATGTCCACAGGCTTCGCCTGCACGATGCTCAGAACGATATCAATATCATGGATCATCAGATCGAGAGTCACATCCACATCAATACCTCTCCCCAAAAAAGGGGAGATGCGTTCCGACTCCACGAACCGCGGCTGCGTTATCATGCCTGTTGCGGCCAGTATGCCGGGGTTATATCGTTCCAGGTGGCCGACCTGCAGAATGCGGCTCCTTCTTTCCGCCTCCCCGATCAGGGCATCGGCCTCATCGATGCTCTCCGTAATCGGTTTTTCGAGCAATATGTCCTTCCCGGCCGCGAGACACTCCATCGCCACCTCGTGATGGGTCGTTGTCGGCGTCACGATGCTCACTGCGTCGCAGAGCGGAAACAGGTCGGCATATCGCATAAAGAACCTGCATCCGTACCTGCCCGCGATTTCTGCGCCCTGAACCGGGTCGGCATCCGCGACTGCCGTGAGTTCAACTCCTTCAAGTTCAGAATAAATCCTCGCATGGTGACGTCCCAGATAGCCGACGCCGATGACACCTATCCGTAAAGGCATTCCTCCCCCATTCTAAAAGTTAGATGATATTTTGCACTATCAGAGGATTTTTCAGCAAGGAATGAGTATTGTCCGCAAACGCTATTCTTATGCAAGCTGATAGTGGATGGGTTCTGCCCCCCACTGGAATTAGCGGGAAACCGCATGCTACAATACCCAATCTTTTTCCCCGAGGAGTTGAACGCTTGGCTGAAGTAATCCCTTTTAACGGCGTCCTTTATAATGCGCCGCTCGTATTACACGAATCGGGCGCGGACCTGCTTGCGCCCCCGTACGATATTATTACTCCGGAATTCAGGGAGGACCTTTATCAAAGGAGTCCCTACAACATTGTTCGGATAGACTTCGGCAAGGAACTTCCGGGTGACGACAGCTCACACAACAGGTACACAAGGGCAAAGGATTTCCTCGACGAGTGGCTTCGGGACGGTGTTCTGACCGAGAGCCAACGCCCCTGCTTTTATTCTTACGAAATATCATATAAATTTGAGAATAAAGACAAAACACTGAGGGGTTTTCTCGGTCTGGTCAGGCTCGAGGAACTCGGCAAGGGCAATATCTATCCCCATGAGTATACCCATTCCAAGCCTAAGAAAGACAGGCTGAACCTAATGAGAATTTGCGGCGCGAATATAAGTCCGATTTTTTCACTCTACCGCAGTGACGAAGGGAAGACCGCGGCGGTATTTGCGGGAGCGCACGATGCCCCGGCGCGAGTTGAGGCGCGGGACCCCGACGGCGCTGTTCACAGGTTATGGGAAGTGAGTGACGCGAAGGCGATCGCCGTGATAGAGGAGGAACTTAAGGACAAGGCAATTTTCATCGCTGACGGTCACCACCGTTATGAGACCGCCCTAGCGTATCAGCGGGAGATGAGGATGAAAGAAGGCGCGTCCGGCAGCCCGAGACCCTACGACTACGTGCTGATGTTCCTCGCAAACATGGCTGATGAGGGGCTTACAATCCTGCCGACTCACCGCCTGGTGAAGAAGATTCCGTCTGATGCGCTCGATCTTCTTTCAACTGATTTCCGGATCGAGGAGATGAGTGACAACTTTGCTATCTCCCGTGCGATCGCGGGACAACGTGATGTATACGGCCTCTACACCGGGGGGGAAACCTGGTATCGGCTGAGTTACAGGGGCGAAGGCATTTATGGCGTGCCGACGGCCTTGAGAGACCTCGATGTCACAATCCTTCATGACCTCATATTCAAGCAGCTTCTGGACATCGAGAGCGTCTCCTACGAGATGGATGTGCGGAAGTGCCTGCAGGCCGTCAGGGACTCGGCCTTCGCGGCAGCTTTCTTCCTCAATCCCACTAGGGTCGAAGATGTCGAAAAGGTGGCGCTCGCGTGGCTCCGGATGCCGCCGAAGTCGACGTATTTTTATCCGAAGCTTATGACCGGCATGGTGTTAAACATTTTCTACAATACTATTACACTTTAATTTAAGGAGGCACCCATGGCATTTCGCGTAGCAATCAACGGTTTCGGCAGGATAGGAAGAAATTTTCTGAGAACGAGCAACGGGGTAAAAGAGTTCGAGATCGTCGCGATCAACGACCTTACGAATTCCAAGACGCTCGCCCATTTACTCAAATACGATTCCGTGCACGGCGTATTCGGCTCCGACGTCAAGGACACCGGCGCGGGAATATCCGTTGACGGGAAGGAAATCAAGATATCGGCCATCACGGCGCCGGAAAAGTTGCCATGGAAGGACCTGGGGGTCGATATTGTGATCGAATCGACCGGACTATTCACCGACCGGGCATCTGCTGCCAAGCATCTGGAAGCAGGGGCAAAGTGGGTAATCATCTCTGCGCCGGCGAAAGAGCCCGATATCACCGTCTGCCTCGGCGTCAACGAGGAGACCCTCGATGTATCGAAACACCAGATCATCTCGAACGCCTCCTGTACAACGAATTGCCTGGCGCCGGTTGCCAAGGTGCTGCTCAATGAATTCGGCATTGTCAGAGGCTTGATGACGACGATCCATTCCTACACGAACGACCAGAGGATCCTCGATCTGCCGCACAAGGACCTGAGGAGGGCGCGCGCCGCGGCCCTCTCGATGATACCTACAACGACCGGCGCGGCAAAGGCGGTTGGACTCGTGCTGCCGGAACTGAAAGGCAGGCTTGACGGAATGGCGATACGGGTACCTACCCCGAATGTGTCGGTCGTCGACCTCGTTGCCGAACTCGGGAAAGACACGACCGCCGAAGCAGTGAATGCAGCGCTTAAGAAAGCGGCTGAAGGTCCCATGAAAGGCGTTCTGCAGTACACCGAAGATCCTATCGTGTCCATAGATTGTAACGGGAATGCCCACTCGTCAGTCGTCGACGCTTCCGTCACCAAAGTCATCGAGGGCAGAATGGTAAAGGTCCTCGCCTGGTACGACAACGAATGGGGCTACAGTTCGAGGCTGAGAGACCTCATCCTGTATATTCTTAAAAAGAGGAGTTAAATGGCGAAGAAGAACAACACTAACGGGACGGCCGTCCCTATCAAGGACGTGCTGAACAAGCTCTCGATCGACGAGCTCGACATAAAAGGAAAGAGAGTATTTATCCGTGCAGATTTTAATGTCCCGCTTGACGATAACCTGAGGATTACGGACGACGGCCGGATACGTTCTACCCTCCCGACGATCAACTACGCGATTGACGAGGGTGCAAAGGTGATTCTCGCCTCTCATCTCGGGCGGCCCAAGGGCAAACCGGACCCGAGGTTCAGCCTTGCTCCCGTGGCAAAAAGACTTCACAGGCTGCTTGATAAGGAAGTGGTCTTTGCTCCCGACTGCGTGGGGCCGCAGGTGGAAAGCCTTGTCGCCAAGATGAAGGGCGGAGATGTGGTCCTCCTGGAGAACCTGCGGTTTCATCCGGAAGAGGAGAACAATGATGAAGGTTTCGCGCGAAGCCTCGCCAACCTCGCGGACTTTTTTGTAAACGATGCCTTCGGCGCCGCCCACAGGGCCCATGCGTCGACTGCCGGGATCACAAAGTTTCTGCCTTCTGCTGCAGGGTTCCTGATGAAGAAGGAGATCGAGTACCTCAAAGGGGTCGTGAATGCGCCGATACGCCCGTTTGTCGCGATCCTCGGCGGTGCCAAAGTTTCCGGCAAGATCGGCGTGCTCGAGCACCTCGAGGCGAAGGTGGACAAGGTCCTTATCGGCGGAGGTATGGCCTTTACCTTTATTAAGGCGATGGGGTACGAGGTCGGCGATTCTCTTGTTGAAAACGACATGCTCGAAACAGCGCAAAGGATTAGGAAGAAACTCAAGAATGCGGGCATAAAATTCTATCTCCCTGTCGATTGCGTGATCGCGCAGACACTCGAACCGGGGGCCGAGACGAAGATCGTCCCGACCATGGAAATCCCGAAGGGATGGCGGGCGCTCGATATAGGACCGGCCACGGTCAAGCTTTTTTCCGAGGCCCTTGCGAACGCAAAGACGATCCTCTGGAACGGCCCCATGGGAATATTCGAGATCGATGCGTTTTCGCGTGGGACCTTCGCGATAGCCCATTCCGTGGCGGATGCCTATGCGCTGACGATCGTCGGCGGCGGAGACACGGACCTCGCCGTCCACCGCGCCGGTGTTTCGGACGCCCTGTCGTTTATCTCAACGGGCGGCGGCGCATCACTGCAGCTTCTTGAAGGGAAAGAGCTCCCCGGAATAGCGGCCCTGACGGAGAGGAATATCGAAAGCGTCTGAAATTACCTGTAGCAAGAGATGCGAAAATCCCCCTTTTCAGGGGGATTTTTTTATAACAGAGCCGGGCGCATCTTTAGTGGACGGTGATGAGCGGTTAAATTGCGGATGGCGCTTCAGATCGTGGGCTGAAGCTCTGAGTCGGTGACTTTGTGCGGCAACTTTTCATTGGAATGCGAGAGTATCCCTCTTTTGAGCTCTACGATCGAAGGACTCTTGCTCTCGAACTGTTCGATAAGAAAAGACGCCGCTACTTCCGGTTTGATGATATCGCCGCAGGTAAAGATATCCACGGCCGCATAGGAATATTCCGGCCATGTGTGAATCGAAAGGTGAGATTCCGCGATAACTACCATGCCGCTGATACCGAAAGGATTGAATTCATGGAAGGATATGTCGACAATAGTCGCCTTGGCCTCTCTTGCCGCGGAGACCAATGCGTTCTTGACCCTCTTGAGGTCTTTGAGAATTTCGGGGTTGCACTCCCTCAACTCCACCAACAAATGGGTACCTAAAGCATGCAATCCTTTACCCCCCTTCAGCAATTATAATATGGGCCGTCACAACCGCCCTCTTAAGCTAAACATTTTACAGTAAAATCGCGAAAGTTGTCAAGCCAAAACAGGCGATCCCTGAACGCCGCAAAAACAAAATTCGCTACGGTATCACCTTGTTCAGTTGATACTCGACAATCCCGGTTGCGCCCGCCTTCTTCAGCTTCGGGATGAGGTTGACCAGCGTCCTTTCGTCTATGACAACATCGAGGTCATACCATCCCGCATCTGAAAGCGCGGATATCGTCGGCGAGTGCATGGCGGGAAGGAGGCTCATCACCCGCGTGATGTCTTTTTTCTGGACGTTCATCTTGAGCCCCACCTTCTCCTCGGCGGCCAGGGCGCCTTTCACGAGCATCACGATGTTTTCCATTTTCTGCCTCTTCCACCTGTCCTGCCACGCCTTCCTGTTCGAGATAAAACGCGTGCTCGACTCGAGGATGGTTTCGACGATCCTGAGGTTGTTTGCCCTGAGAGAGGTGCCGGTCTCGGTCAGCTCGACGATCGCATCGGCGAGATGCGGGGGCTTTACCTCGGTCGCGCCCCAGGAAAAATCTATCTCGGCCTTTACCTTCTTCGACTTCAGATACCGTTTCGTATACCCAACAAGTTCGGTGGCGATCCTCTTTCCGTTCAGGTCCCTGACGCTTTTGATCTTCGAATCGTTCGGCACCGCGATCACCCACTTGACCGGGCGGAGCCCCTCTTTCGCATAATTCAGTTCGGCAACTTCCTTGACGTCGGCCGCCTGTTCCATGATCCAGTCGTAGCCGGTGAGTCCGCAGTCGAGGATGCCGCTTTCAACATAGCGCGCCATCTCCTGAGCCCGGATCAGCATCGATTCGATTTCGGTATCTTCGAATACGGGATAATAAGAGCGGGCCGAGACCGAGATATGATATCCGGCCTTCCGAAAGAGTTTGAGGGTCGATTCCTGCAGGCTCCCTTTTGGAAGACCGAGTCGTAGAATTTTATTTTTTGTTTTCATAGCTTGTCCTTTCACCTGTATACATGATTATTTCCTTTTTCTCATTTTTCTGATCCTTATGGTGTTTGCATGGGCCTCGAGCCCCTCGATGTCGGCGATCGTCTCGACGATATTCGATAATTTCAGGAACCCTTTTCTGGTAAACCCGATGAGGCTCGACCGTTTATAAAAGTCGTATACCCCGAGGGGAGAAAAAAAACGCGACGTGCTGCCGGTCGGGAGTGTGTGGTTCGGACCGGCCGAATAATCACCGAGGGCCTCGGGTGTCCAGGGGCCGAGAAACACGGCGCCGGCGTTGTCCACAAGCGGCAGAAGCTGTTCAGGCTTCTCGGTCATGATCTCGAGATGCTCAGGGGCGATCCGGTTGGCAAGGGCAGCGGCATCCTGAAGGGTCTCTGTGATAATTGCCGCGCCGTAATTGTGGAGCGAGGCCTGTGCGATCTTTTTTCTTTTGAGGCGGGAAAGCTGTCTCAGTACCTCTTCGACGACCGACTCGGCAAGCCGCTCCGATACGGTGAGGAGAACGGATGAGGCGAGTTCGTCGTGTTCCGCCTGGCTTAACAGGTCAGCGGCGACGAACGAGGCGTCGGCCGAATCGTCCGCAATAATGAGTATCTCGCTCGGGCCGGCGATCATGTCGATATCAACGAGACCGAAGACCATCTTCTTTGCGGTTGCAACAAAGATATTTCCGGGACCGACTATTTTATCCACCTTGGGTATGCTTCTCGTCCCGAACGCCATGGCGCCGACCGCCTGCGCTCCGCCCACGCGGTAGACCTCGTTTACGCCCAGCATTCTTATCGCCGACATCACGTAGGGGTTGATCTCGCCGCCCGGCTGCGGAACGCAGAGGGCGATCTCCTTTACCCCGGCGACCTGCGCGGGGATGACGTTCATAAGCACGGTGGAAGGATAGGCCGCCTTTCCGCCCGGAACATAAACCCCCACCCTCCTGAGGGGCTTTATCATCTGGCCCAGTATAGCCCCGCTTTCGGTATAGGACCATGATTCTTCCCGCTGCATGGCGTGGAATTTCCTTATCCGCTTCGCCGATAATTCGAGTGCCTTCACGACCTTTCGATCAGCCTTGTCCGCGGATTTCGTGATTTCCGAAGGGCTCAGCCTGAGTTTGGCGGACGGATTTATGTCGAACTTTCGCGTATATTTTATTACGGCGGTGTCGCCGTTTTTTCTGACGTCTTGCAGGATTTCCATTACCGTTTTCTCGGCGGTCAGATTACCCGACGAGTCGCGTGTTCGCAGCCGGGAAAGGAATTCCGCTAGCGCCCTCTTCTTCCTGATTATCCGCATCTTTTAATTCTATAGGTTGGCCTGTAATTATTCAAGTTTTTTGACCGGAGGGGGAACGCCTTAAGATATCGGATTATTGACATATTTTCGCGTCTACAGTAAAGTTGATTATGGCGGAAGAGGACCGGAAGGGCCACAACTCGGTTGTCCAGGAAATCGGCAAGAAGTTTCGTCTTTCTATCTCGGTAGTCGCTTTTGTTATTATCACGCTCTTCGCGGTCATTGTCAGGTACGTTCTCGCCCCTGCCCCGGCGATTCAGGACTTGTTGCCTGATGTCTCGCTCAAAGTTATTATTGGCATCTGCCTTTTCCTTTCGCTTGTCGGCCTTTATTATTCGGTGAGCATATCGAAGCAGGTGCTCCGGATCGTGAAGGATTACGGAAACAGGATCGAGAAGATATTGGGCATCACCAGTGACCTCAGAGAGGAGATGTACGGCGACATCCTTCTTGAAAAGATCATGGAGTATGCCCTGGCGATCACGAATTCCCAGGCAGGCTCGATCCTGCTGGCAGATAGCGAAGTCCTCGTTTTCAAAATCGTCAAAGGGGAAAAGGCGGAACAGCTTGTCGGCACTACCGTCGAAAAAGGGAAGGGAATTTCGGGGTGGGTGGCGCAGACCGGCAAGGCCGTCAGGATCTCCGATGTGTCGCGGGACGAAAGGTTTAATCCTGCCATCGACAGCATGACGGGATTTGATACAAAGTCCGTACTCTGCGTTCCTCTCAAGACAAAGTCCGGGGTCATCGGTGTGCTCGAACTGCTGAACAAAGAAGGGGGGTATGCCTATCGCGAGCGGGACGAGGAGGTCATCACGTACCTCGCGGAGCAGGCAGCGATTTCGATCATCAAGACAAAGTTCGTTGAAGACCAAAAGAACTACGAAATCCATCTCACCGAGATGCTGCTTGAGGCGATAGACTTTCATATCCCTGAGAAAAGGGGCCATTCAAAGAGAGTGGCCAGGTACAGCAACATCATCGCACGAGGGATCAACATGCCCGAGGATGAGAAGAAGAGGCTTTATTTCGCAAGCCTTCTTCATGACGTGGGTTTCCTGAAGATCCACTCAGACGAGGCATTCCGGAAAGAGGAATTTACGCGCCATCCTTCCGTCGGATACGAGATGATCAAGCCGATCAACTTTTATGAAGACATCGCATTGTTCATTCTCCACCACCACGAGCGGTACGACGGCTACGGTTATCCTTCAAAGCTTCAGGGCGAAGGCATCCCCTTAGAGGCGAGGATCATAGCGATCGCCGAGGCCTTTGATGCGATGGTCAGCACCACATCATACCGTGTACCGGTAAGCTTCCAGGAGGCTGTCGAAGAGCTGAAGCGGAAAGCGGGAACGCAGTTCGATCAGGAACTGGTAGAAATATTCGTGAGCAACATCGAGCCCCAGCATGTTACTGCCTGAACTCCTTGCACAGCAGGCTACAGTTGTTCCTGTGGCCCTTTGTCTATCAACTCCCTTTCGATTACTTTGCCTGCAGCGTCTCCTTGATGCCGGAAGATATCGAGGACCCTTTCTGCCAGTCCGCAAGCCCTCCGGTAGCCTTTTTTGCGGGCCGTCTCGACACGTACCCAGTCTTCTTTCTCGCTAAAATCCGGGAAGAGCAAGCCTATCTCAGGAAATATGACCGACCTGAAGCCGCCCATGAATGAAAGATAAAAACCAAGCGCCCCCTTTTTTTTGTTTTCGATGATATATTTCAACATTCCTCTTTCCGAGGTGTCCGAGAGCACGTCTTTGATGCTCCTCACATAAGTTTCCACACGCCGGTTCAACGGCCCGGCGAGAAGTGTTCGCCAGCGCTCGCCCAGCATCCTGCCCTCTATCCCCTCACCGATTTCGTGACGGACGAACACTTCCGCCTCTTCATCCGCGATCTGCAGTACCCGGTTATAGAGCGACTCGGAGACGACTTCTTCCGGGGTAATCCCGTACTGAAAAAAAGCATAGAGCAGCGCGCCTCGGTGCTTCCTGAGTCTGATCTCCTCCAATTTGTCCCAGAATAAAACGGCCAACGACTCCCGCCTGACAAAGATTGTCGTCCCCTGCAGCATTGCGGGATAGGCAGCCAGGTCTCTTGCGAATTCCCTGCCGGACATGATGACTTCATACCCATCCAGAGAATATTTAGAAAGAAGTTCGGCCAGGAAAAAAGAAGGCTTTCCGTAAACGCCGCACCCGGCCCCGTACATAATATCTTGCGCGGCCAATAACCGGCTGATTTCCGCCGCATCAAAGGGCCCGTGTTCTTTTCCGCCGATGGCAAGACCGAGAAATTCGCGCTCCTCAATCTGATGCCATAACTTTTCCCGGTCTGCTATCCACTCGGAAACGTCACCGTGAGGTATTTCCTCCCATGGCCCTATTTTTTTTTCGTGGCGAAAAAGGCCCCTGAGCGAAAGCAGCAGGCTGCAGATAGAATAGTTTCCCCAATATCTCGCATCGGAGATATCACAGTTCTGCTTCACCTGTCCGACAAGTCCTTCGATGTCAATACCCGTCATCTAACACCTTTCACTATTCTAACAGAATATCAAGGTGGCAGACTCTTGTCCCGATGAGAAAGAATTTCCTTTAAGCGATTTTTTGGGGTATTATTGAGAAAAAGCCGAATCCCATGAATGCAGCACAACGGGAAATAACCACGGTATGGCAGACCTTCGTCTGCACGGCGAATCGCTATCCCGATAACGCCCTCTTTCATTTCAGCCAGGATGGGTGGAGGATACTTACCTATAGGGATGTTTCGGCGTACGTTGCCGCGACTGCCTCGCACCTCCTACAGACAGGGCTAAAACCGGGAGGTCGGGTAGCGATCATTTCCGAGAACAGGCCGGAGTGGTGCGCGGCGTATCTGTCTGTCATCCGCTCCGGCGGGATCGCCGTACCGATCGATCCACAGCTCGGACCGGAGGAGATCGGCAATCTTCTGGCGGATTCCGAATCCGAGATAGTCTTCCATAGCCGGAAGACCTTCGACAGTATCTCGGCTCATCTGCATAGCATCTCCGGAAACCGGAACAAGCGGATCACCCTCATCAATTTCGATACGCCGGGATATCAGTCCTTGCTCAAGACAAGACCTGCGGAGACCTTCCCCGAAATAGATCCGGGTGACATCGCATCGATCATCTATACCTCCGGCACTACTGGAAAACCGAAAGGGGTCATGCTGACGCATGCAAACTTCTGCGCCGATGCTGCAGCTCTCATAGACGTGGGGCTGGTCTCGCACGATGACAATGTGCTCTCCGTTCTTCCGCTGCACCATACCTATGCATTTATGTGCACCTTTCTCGTCCCCCTTTTCCTCGGCGCCTCGATTACCTATCCGGCAAGCCTGAAAGGACCTGATCTGATGGCCGCCGTCAGAGATAACGGGGTGACTGTCCTGATCGGTGTTCCCCAGCTTCTTGCAATGATACGAAACGGGATCGTGGCAAAGATAGAGGAGCTTCCGAAGCCTTTGGCTTTCGCCTATTCAAAGATCCTGCGTCTCTCCCGGTTTTTGCATGAAAAGTACGATCTCGGAGTCGGGCGTTTCTTTTTTTCATCCGCGCACCACGCCTTCGGTCCCCGATTCCGGTTCTTTGCGAGCGGCGGGGCACGACTCGACCCTGTGATCATGAGGGACCTGGAAGCCATGGGCTTCGCTGTGCTTGAAGGCTATGGCCTTACCGAGACTGCACCTGTGGTGACCTTCAACCCGATATCAAAGAGAAAGCCGGGCTCGGCCGGCATCCCCCTTCCCTCGGTTGAAATCAGGATCCTCGATCCGGCCGAAAACGGCGAGGGAGAGATCGAGATCAGAGGGCCGATGGTGATGAAAGGTTATTATAAGAATCCCTCCGCCACCGCGGACGTCATGGATGACGGATGGTTCAGGACAGGTGACATCGGCCGGATCGACAAAGAGGGATATCTATTTGTCACGGGCCGGTCAAAAGAGGTGATCGTCCTCAGCTCGGGAAAAAACATCTACCCCGAAGAAGTCGAGAAGTTGTACATGAGATCACCGTTAATAAAGGAGATCTGTATAATCGGGGCAGAAGAAAGGGAAGAATCGCTCCACGCCGTCATAGTTCCCGATCTCGAATATGCGGACAAGGCACGGGTCTCCAATGTCCGGGAGGCGATCAAATGGGAGATCAGCGATATCTCCGTGAAAGTGCCGCCATACATGAGGGTAACCGGCTTTTCTGTCCGGACCGAGCCTCTGCCCAGGACCCCTCTCGGTAAACTCAGACGTTTCATGATACATGAGGAATCCCGGCAGAATGGCGGTGTTACGGAGGGAAGGAAGGGCGGGGAGCCTTTCCCCGGGGAGATTGCACAAAAAATCGCGGCAGAACTGAAACGTTTCGTGAACGAAGGCAGGAGCATAGGGCTTGACGACGACCTTGAGCTGGATCTCGGCCTCGATTCACTTGCAAAGATAGAACTGCTCGTATCCCTTGAACGGGTGTTTTCCCTGAAGTTTCCGGAGGACCTCCTGGCGGACATCCACACTGTGAAGGAACTGATTGAAAGGGTATCTCTTCAGACGACCTGGGGATACTCGGCCGGGCCTGCAGCGGAGACGACCTGGAAAGATATTCTCTTCAGGGAGCCCTCGGAGAGCGACCTTAGAATGGTCTCTCTGGAGAGGCCCGACAGCAGAATGGTCCCTTCCTTTTTGGTGCATTCTTTTCTGAAATATATTTTTAAGTTATGTTTTCGGCTTGAGGCAAGAGGGCTCGAAAATATTCCGAAGGCCGGCAATTTTATAATCGCCCCGAACCATTCAAGTTACCTCGACGGTTTTGCGGTGGTCCTGTCGCTGCCCTTTGCCGAATTCAGAAATCTCTATACGCTCGGGCTTAGCGATTACTTCACAGGCTCCGCGAAAGGTCTCTTCGCGAAAATCGCACACGTGGTCCCGATCGATTCCTCGGCATATCTGAACAAGGCACTGCATATCTCCGCCTATGTGATGCGCAACGGCCGATCACTCCTCATCTTTCCTGAGGGCGGCCGCTCGCCGGGGGGGACCCTTCTCGAATTCAAGAAGGGCGTCGGCATACTGGCGGCCGAGATGGGGGCTGCCGTGGTGCCGGCATACATAAGCGGCGCCTTCGAGTCGCTTCCCCGGGGCAGGGCCATTCCCAGGTTCAAGAAGATCACGGTAGCCTTCGGGAAACCTCTCCGTGCGGAAGATATTGAACCATCGAAAAAGCCGGCCGAAATCGATGAATATCAATATTTCGCTTCTGTGCTGAGGGAGAGGGTCGAGAGGCTGAGGGGAAAAGACGGATCGTAAAACAGTACCCGAAACTTGGCGATAGTTAGCGGGCACTTCTCCTGGCATGCGGGGAGAAAGGCGGGAGGCCTTTCACGCTGTCAAGGCAAAAAAAAAGTGGCGCTTGCTTCCTCTTTCTATCGGCGGTTTGTGCATCTTGAGACTTACAGCGTGAGACTTTTGCGTCTTACTACTTTACGTCCTGAGACACTACACCCTTTTGCCGATTTTCAGAGGAGCAAGTCCACCACTTTTTTTCTTTCACTTGTTCCTTGACTACATTAAACGCCTTTTATTGACGTTTGTCAAGCCTTATTTTGTATCCTGTTTCTTTTCCGCTCATTCGACCGTGACCGAAATTTTTCTTGTCTTGGCCGATTCAGCCTTCGGAAGCATTAGCCGCAGCACGCCGCTTTTGACGGTTGCCCTGATCCTGTCCCGGTCGATTTCATCGGAGATTGCAAATACCCTCTGATAATCGCCTATCCCATATTCGGAAACGATCAGCCGATGACCCTCCGGGATTGCCGGCTCAACTTTTCCGTAGAGTGTCAGGACGTTTTTTTCGAGCGTGACGTCCAGAGATTTTTCGTCCACGCCCGGCATGTCGGCGACCACGACGATCTCCCCCTTCTTTTCTATGATATCGACCGCGGGCGTGTATACTTTTCTTGCCCGGGTGCGCTCGATACCTTCCTTTGTTTCAACTTCTTTCTTCTGCATTTCCTTAGCAACTTCAGCCACTGAGACCACCTCCTATTCTGACTTTATCTCTATTTTTCTGGGTTTTTCAGCTTCTGCGCGCGGCAGGCTGATCTCCAGGATACCCCCGGCCAATTGCGCCCGGATCCCGTCGGCATCGATGTCGAACGGCAGCTCAAAGGTCTTGTTGAACTGTCCGAACCACCTCTCCTTGTGAGGAAAGGATTCCCCTTCGGCAAGTTCCTCGGACCTCCTGGAGCCTCTTACGGTCAGGGTCTTTCCGACTACCGAAATTTCGATCGCTCCACGGTCTATCCCCGGCAGCTCGCTTGTGACTATTGCATCGTCGCCGGAGACCCAGACGTTGAAAGCCGGAAATTCTGCGTTCGAGGGTTCAGTTTGTCCGAAAAAAGGCTGCCGCATGCTCTCACACTCATCCCATGGGTCGAGAAGCCTCGTAAAATTTGTCATCAACATCTTAATTCCTCCTCTCGTGTTTTTTGTAATCTTTCGTGTTAACATCGCAACAGTCTTGCCAGCCAAGTATTTACTTTAATTCCAGAGCGTTATTGATTTTGCGAAATTCTTTTGTTGGCTTATTCGGTAAGTTTGGCCCATTTAAAATGGGTCACTTTGTCCTATGGGCGGAAAAGTCCTGTATCTCGCCCCTCGATAGACATTCAGCTTGGGCACCAGCAAAAAAATAAATGATCTATACCGAAATAGGAAGGCTGGAGCAGACCACTATTTCCCCCCGGTCACGAAACTCCTCAGTTCCAGGGAATCTTCAGGGGCTGCATTAACGAACGTCACCCCGTAGAAGGCGACGCTGTCATGTCTGATATCAGTTCTGCGAATAACCTTTGCTTTCAGGAAAAGTCTCTTCCTGGTGACGGGGTTAACGAAATTGACCATGATCCTATGACCTACTGGGAAGTCCGCGTTGCTCTTGAATGCCATGCCGTTTTCGCTAAAATCGATGGAGATTCCCGTATACTTTATGTTGTCATCTGAGGATTGTATCGTAATCACCATCTGCAGCACGCGGCGAGGCGGGACCTTAAGATATCTTGATACGGCGGAGAGAAATTTCAATTTGTTTACCGGCAGTTCGAAAGAGGTGGTCCCGTGGATGATATCCTTGACCGGGCTCCTCTCCGAGGTACCGAACGGCAGGCAGACTATCAACGGGATGCGGGAAAAGGAGTTCGATTTGTAGAGGGTCTCCATGTCCCTCCTTAAGTAGTCCAGGTTTCTCTGCGCGAGCAGTATTACAAGATCGCTTGTTTCTCCGGCGGATAATGCGTCACCGACCGAGTTGAATACCGAATACTCTCCGCTGATGTCGGAAAGATGCGATTTTATTATCCTCAGTCCGTCCGGAATATTCTCTATCACATGGATTTTTTTCATGGGTAATTTCGACGCCAGAACAGGGGGAATCGCACTAAAGTTGCTGAAGTAATCTACACTTTTTACCGCGGTATGTCAATGGCAGCGAAGGGGAGAACGGAGGGTATGCTGACATGTATCGCAGGGTAGATGTACGCCAATTTTGCCTTGACAGAAGAGCACAAAAGGAGTAGTGTGTAAATAAAGAGCGAGTCTTAAATGGTGGTGGTCTTGCTCCTCTCTGCCAGGGCTCATGATATAAGGCGCAAGCCGAAAGTCGAATGACTTAGTCGTGAGATGATTAATCTCTATGAGAAACCGGCGGAAAGGAACAGGCTCCACCTTTTTTGTCTATCCTTGAGAAGCTCTTTTCCCCCAGCAACCCTTCTTACCCGAAAGTACCTCTCCGACTACGCCGCATTGCACTGCACTCGCTGCATCTTTCCTGACTCCCCCGGCAAGAGCCGATCGACAAGTATCTGCTTGCCGTCGTCCCGGGCCGGGGTTATAAAGCTCTTGATCTTACCTTTGGGGTTGGACCTGAAAGACGCCCCCAAGTACGATTATTTGAAGGTCTTCATTATATATTCCGCGATCTCTTTCGCGTCCTTGTCCGAGATTGTCTTCTTATCAAATTTCGTCATGCCGGGCCCGGGATTTCTCATCTTCCCCACAATGTCTTTGGCTGTTTTTACGCCGTGAGCTTCGCGGTCTTTCTGATGAAGGGTGAGCGCCGGGTTAATAATGTTCCCCCCGCCGGGATGGCAGGGGGAGCAATTCTCCATAAAGAGCGTCTCGCCCCTGTTCTTCTTGCCGTCCTCCTTAGCCCAACCGGCGGTGATTAAAAGAGAGAGAAACGCCGCTGCAAAAAGCAGTACCACAGTCTTTTTCATGCCATCTCCTTTCGAAACAAGATTTGATTTGCGATATGCGCGCGTGCAACATAAAAGGCTTAATCCCAATTCCAAAATTCTTCATACCGGTCGGGAGGCCCCTCATGGTCCATAATCCCCGGCTCCCTGTACCAGCCCCACCTCCACCAGTAATAGGAAGGATAATGAGGCGTCAGTTTCCAGAGGTGCAGTTCCCTTATTGATATCACCGGATAGATGTATTCTTCCACCTCGTTCAGGGGACTCTTTTTCTGGCCGATGATTTCTCCCGCTACAGTGATCCTCCTCCCGGCCCTGTATATCTGCGGATCCAGATACCTGGATGTCCTCGCGATAAACCTTCCACGAACATGTCCCCTGCCCATCGGCCTCTCCCAGCGGTCGAGCGGCGTGGCGATTATGATTATCCCGGTGCTCGCGGGACTAACGCTCGTCTTGTAGATAACGCCCCCCCATATGACCGTCGCCCCCTTGAAGGCATCAGGATTGTCCAGTACGGTGGAGATGGTGAGTTCCTTGTTCGCCTCTTTTCTCCACTTGGCAGATATGCCGTACGCACATCCGGACAGCACCAAGACGGTCAAGAGCAGTATGCAAAAAATCCTGCGGCTCCCAGTCGCCCGATCCCCGAATTTCTCTTCCATTAGGTTCACTGAATCTGTCCCCGGATTTCCCCGTCAGGATATTGTTCTGTATGCACGTTCACATACGCGTCTCCCTTGTTAATCATCTCCACGAGCGACCCGACTGTTTTTCCCTTGAGAGGGCCGACCATCCTGTCCGGAGTGATTATGCCTTCCGCGAGGACCCCGCTGAATTTGCCGGGCTTCACCGGACCGGTGAAGAGAAGAACCACGGGCGGACCGTTTCGCGTTTTCTTACCTTCATGGATATGCGCTGCGGTCACATTTTCGATGTCGTGAACCGTGAGCGTGTATTCCATCTTGCCGTCATCGCCGAGGTGAAAAACTGCCTGCCCCGTTGCCGCGGTCGTCACAGTGGGGATTACCTGCCTTCCCCCGAGCTCCGCCTTAAAGCTCTTCACCGCTTTTTCGGCGGCAACGCCGATGGAAGAAAGACATACTACCACTGCAAAGAATATTAGATAGGCCCTGAACTTTTTCATCACGCCCCCCCCCTTGTTAGTGACCGGTGGAAACTGGTTCGCCTTTATTTACTTCTTATCACAGAATCCGGGAGGTTTCAACAAACATTTTAGCAAGAAAGGGAAAGAATACGCCGCGCACTCACGATTACATTAATATGACTTTTCCATACGTCTTTGCAATGGTGCCTATGCGGAGGGGAAGGCAGGGAATGCAGTGATTTATGAACGACCCGATCACATGAGCGGGAAGGGCCGTCAGTCGATCTTAAGTTCTTTAAGTCTTTTCCAGAGCGTGACCCTGCTGATCCCAAGGTGCTTTGCGGTGAGCGTCTTGTTGCCTTTAAACATCGCAAGTGCAGACTTGATGTTGCTCTCGGTGTCTCTCTGGTTTCCGCGGGTCTCTTCTTTCTTGTTGACAAAGACGTAGTCCGGCAGATCCGACACCTCGATCGTATCTCCCTTGCAGGTGATCGCGCTGTGTTCGAGTGCATTGATGAGTTGTCTGACGTTTCCGGGCCAGCTGTAGTTCTTGATCACTTCCACCGCTTGGGGACTTATTCGCCGTATATCCTTATTATTGACAATAGAGATCTTTTTCAGGTAATGGAAGGCGATGATGGGGACATCCTCGACCCTCTCCCGCAGAGGGGGAACGTTGATGAAGATCGAATTGACCCTGTAAAAGAGATCCTCACGGAACTTATCGGGCACCAGGTCGTGAAGGTCCTTGTTTGTGGCCGAGATGAGACGAACATTTACCGGGATAGGCCTGTGGTCTCCCACTCGTTCCACAACTTTTTCCTCGAGGACCCTCAGCAGTTTTGCCTGCATCAGCAGTGGCATATCGCCGATCTCATCTAGGAAGATACTGCCGTCGTTGGCTGCTTCAAACCGACCTATCCTGTCGCTGACAGCGCCGGTAAAGGACCCCTTTTTATGGCCGAAGAGTTCGCTTTCCAGGAGATGATCGTTCAGTGAGGCGCAGTTCATGGTGATGAAGGGGCCGTCTTTCCGTCTGCTCAGCTTATGGATTGCGTTTGCGACAAGGTTCTTTCCCGCACCGCTTTCGCCGCAGATCAGCACAGGCGCTTCGCTCATTGCCGCGTTCCTGATCTGTTCGTAGAGTTTTGTCATCGCCGGGCTTTTCCCCAGCAGCCCCATAAACCAGTATTCCTGCCTCAGTTCCTGCTTGAGTTCCTCTATTTCCAGCTCTTTCATATAAAGAGAGGTAATGTCCGTCATGGTTTCGACCGCGCCGACGACTGTTTCGTCGCTATCCTTCAGTACAACAGCATTCTTCAGCAGATATACCGCCCGACCGTCGCTCGACCGTATGCGGCATTTCTTGTTGCAGACAGCCCCTGTCCTGAAAAGGTCGCAGCTCTTTTGTACTCCACTGTCGGTCAGGACAACGCAGGTGTCGCTGTCGATCATGGTGCACTGCTTACCCATGACCTCGTCTCTGCGATAGCCGGTTATTTCCTCGGCGGCCTTGTTGAAGAATAAAATATTGCCCTCGGCGTCTACCACCATGAGGCCGTCCCTCATCGTCTCGACAATCTGCGCCAGAAACCTTGGGTCTTGAAAAAATTGTTCAATCATTAATCAACATGTTAAATCATTAACAGTTAACACGTTAAGTTGTTAATTAACGCGCTTAACATTTTTTACCATTTTAACAGATGGATAGTCAACAGAAAAAAAGGTTTACATCGTAACTATCTGATATTAAATAATATTATTTTTTATTTCAATAGGCATGAAAAGTGCTTTATTAGATCGCAAATGCAATTGCAAATAGCAACAAAGCTAAAATTGCAAATAGCAACAGAAGCAAGCAGGAAGGAGAAAACGATGAAAAAGGTATTGATTGCGGTAGACGATACGAAGGGTTCAAAAGCCGTCTTATCGACCTTCTTCAACCTGGTCAATCCGGTGCAGGAAGTAGTACTGCTGAATGTCGAGAGGCTCGAGGGGGAGTCGCTGATGATCGACATGCTCGGGGATGCCGAACTTTCTACCCTCCGGGATATGGTGAGAGACACCGAACATAAAAAGGCGCTCGATGCCCGGGCCGGCAGGATACTTGATTTTTATCGCAAAGAGATAGAAGAGAGTTGCAGGGCGAGCGTGAAAACAGTAATACGGGAAGGCATTCCGGCAGAAGAAATCCTCAAGGCGGCCGATGAAGAAGACGCCGAGCTTATCATTCTGGGCCAAAGCAAACAGAAGGCGTTCGGCAGGCTGGTCGGCGGCAATGTCGCAAAGGATGTTCAGCAGCAGGGCAAAGTGCCTGTTCTGATCGCGAAGGCAGGCATTATGTGCGAGGAGCCCTATAGCTGGCGGGATGCATACGCTGCGGTTTCAATAACAACGGCAATAATTTTTTGTATGTTTCTTTTAGGGGTGATCCTTGAAAAAGGGACATTTTTACATTAACCAGCAGAACCAAGGAAGTAAAGGAGAATAGACATGAAAAAAGTATTGATCGCGGTAGACGACACGAACGGTTCCAAGGCAGTATTGAATGTTTTCCATAACCTGGTCCGGCCACCGGAAGAAGTGGTGCTTCTCCACGTCGAAAGGCTGGAAGGCAAATCGATGATGATCGATATGCTCGGCGAGGCCGAATTATCAACGTTGAAGGAATCATTAAAAGGCACGGAATACAAGGAGCAGCTCGACAAGAGGGCGGAGCAGATCCTGACCCATTACCGGAAGGCACTTGAAGACGGAGGGCTTATCAGGGTAAAGACCATTTTACGCGAAGGCATCCCCTCCGAAGAAATCTGCAAGGTTGCAGAGGCCGAGAATGTGGACCTCATCGTGGTCGGCAGCAACGAAAAGAGGGGCTTCGACAGGCTTGTCGCAGGATGCGTCAGCAAGGATGTTGAAAAGAATGCCTCAGTCCCGGTGATCATCGGGAAGTGTGACGCACGTGAAAAGGCGTTGGAGGTGAAGGAGGCAGCGGCGACGGCGTAGGTCGGGCCTCCGGACAAAAACCGTTTATGTTCTTATGAAACAGCATTGAGATAGTCAGACTGAAAAAACATTCAAAGAGGAGGAGACATGAAGAAGATTTTGGTAGCAGTTGACGGCAAGAAAGACACAGCCGGCGTAGTGGCACTGTTCCAGAACATGGTGTCGACGCCGGACAATGTAGTGCTGGTCCATGTCGAGCAGTTGGAGGGGAACGCGATGATGACCGCAATGCTGGGCGACGCGGAGATGGCGACCTTAAAGGAATCTCTTAAGGACACGGAGCACAAGGAAAAGCTCGACCAGAAGTCCGAAAGGATCCTCTCCTACTACAAAGAAGAGTTTAAAAAAGGCGGATTGACGAATATCAAGACCGTGGTGAGGGAAGGACATCCTTCCGAGGAGATACTGAAAGTCGCAGAAGAAGAGAAAGTCGATCTTATCATCGTCGGCTGCGGCGGCAAGACCCGGCTTCAGAGGCTCGTTACCGGCTGCGCATCCAGAGATATAGAAAGGAATGCGAAGGTACCTGTACTGATTGCGAAGGGCAACGGTTGCGGTGAGCATGCACATTCCTGGAGCGGGAGGGAAGAAGCATATGCCATACGGTAGTTATATTTCGGCTCTGACCGCGGTTGTTCTCGGTTTGTCCCTCGGATTTATCCTGCAGAGAGGCCGTTTCTGTCTCAATTCTGCCTTCAGGGACATCATATTCATACAGGACCTGACACTTTTCCGGGCGTATCTGCTCTGCGTAGTTGTTGCGCTGGTGGGGACGAACCTTTTGGAAGATGCCGGGCTCATCATGTCGTTTGATCCGGAGACGGGAAAACTCGTATCAACCACTCTCCTGCGCCAGAATTTCGTTCCAATTGCAAATATCCTCGGAGGTTTTATTTTCGGCCTTGGGATTGTTCTTGCAGGCGGGTGCGCCAGCGGTATCGTTTACAGGCTCGGAGAAGGGCAGATGGCTGCCCTGATCGCAATCATCGGATTCTTCTTCGGCGTTGCCACGACGACAGACGGACTCCTGAGTCCCGTTCTCGGATATCTGAAAGGGTTCAGGGTCTCGATCTTCGGTAAGACAAACCCCGCTTTGTGGGACCTCTTCGGGGGAAGCCCCATTGCCAAATGGGCCACTATTGGGGTCTTTTCGATTGCGGCGCTGGCCTTTGTCTTCAAGGGGAAGCCGACTTTCGGCAAGTCGGGAAAGGGTTATTCATGGGGACTGACCGGCGTTCTCATCGGCCTCCTGACTGTCCTGGCCTGGGAAATATCCTCACTGTTCGGCGGCGTGCCGAGAGGTCTGGCGATTACTACTCCGATAAGGGAATTCTTCAATTCGGTGCTTACGAATAGCTCCCATTCCCCTTTCCCCGAGTTCAGCTTCCTCGGGATTTTCACGGGAACCTGGGGTGTCTTCTTCATCCTTGCCGTTCCTTTCGGTGCGGCGCTCAGTTCTCTGGGGCTTAAGGAATTCAAATGGAAGATACCGCCGGCGAAGGAATTTCTTACGGTCTTCTTCGGCAGCATCCTGATGGGAGTTGGTGCGGTAATCGCCGGCGGGTGCAATCTCGGTCATGGAGTAACAGGCATGTCGACGCTGTCCGTGGCGAGTTTTGTTGCCATCACTGCGATTATCCTCGGAAACTGGACAATGGTCTACTTTAAGTTTATAAGGGAAACAGAATAGTTGTTCTTCCACTGCACTTGGGTCGCGGTACCCACTCCGCGACCCCATTTTTTGTTTTTATTTTTACGCCGGTCGAAAGCGCGCGAAGACGCGGGGCAGAGCTAAGGGGAGTTCGGGGCCTTTGAGAAGACAAGGAGGCCTTAAGATGAAGAGAGAAGAGAAAGAAGCGACACTGACAAGCCGTTACGACGAGACGGTAACCCGCCTATTCGAAAAGTGTCGGGGGATAGACGAAAAGATGCGGAAGGAGGGGAAAAGGCCCATTGTCACAGATACCCTGAAGGGGTTTATCCCGTCCGAAAACATGGGTTCGAAGAACATCGAACAGGCAATGGAATATATCACCTACCTCGAAAACGAGATTGATTCCCTCATCAGCCATTTCGAGATGGGCGATCATGCCGGATAAATTACTATCATTTCGAGGTCATTAACGGTCTCAGAATAGTGACAACGTCTTTTTTAAATCCCTCCTACCTCCCTTTGGCAAAGGGAGGAATAATGCCCCTCTTTGGAAAAACCAGGGGGTGGGGAGATTTTCCAAGTAAAGCAAATTCAATTTTGGGTTCGTTAATAACTATAGGTAAGAACGGCGCGAAAATCAAGGATGTATGACCCCTGGATGGAGGGAAAATTGAAAAGAACAACGATAGCGGTAATCGGCGGCAGGAAGGTCGAGAAGTCTCTTTTGAAAGAGGCTGAAGAGGTGGGCAGGCTTCTTGCCGGGAGGAACGCTGTCCTCGTCAGCGGGGGACTCGGCGGGGTGATGGAGGCTGCCTCGCGCGGGATGAAAACAGCGGGCGGACTGACGGTCGGGCTACTGCCTCAGGACCACAAGCGGGATGCGAACGACTTTATCGACGTAGCAATAGCTACGGGGCTCGGCATCGGGAGGAATGTCATCATCGCCCGTACAGCAGACGCGGTTATCGCGGTAGGGGGCGAATACGGGACGCTCTCGGAGATCGCCTTCGCGCTTCAGTTGGGGAAGCCGGTGGTGGGGATCAGGACATGGGATATCAAAGGAGTTATTTCGGCCGCCAGCGCCGGGGATGCAGTAGGGAAGGTCTTCGCGGCGCTTGAATCGGAGGGATGACGTGCCGTTTTCGGCATCTTTGTTGTATAATATTCGACAACCCCAGGGCCCCCTTAGCTCAGTCGGATAGAGCACAGGTTTCCTAAACCTGGTGCCGCAGGTTCGATTCCTGCAGGGGGCACCACTTTTCTAACGCTTCAGCGGACGACTCCTCTTGATAATCCTCCTGCAGAATGTTAAAGTGAGTGCGATGCGAAATCGCGGACCGAAAGGGCCTTGCACCGGCAGGAGAACGCGTTTCCCCCTCTCATGCGTTGCGCTATTTTCACTCATGCTCTGCGCGGGTTGCGATATGCTCACGCAGGAGGTGCCGGCCGACAAGCTTCCGCCTGTCCCTGAAAAATGTCAGTCTCTCTCGGACACGCATAAGAATGCGCTCTCCGCTGCGTATTCGTCGGCAGAGGCGAGCCAGATGCAGGTCGCGAGGGTAGCCAACCAATTCGCGCAGTGCATGCAGGATGAAGGGTTGTCGAGGGCCGAGGCCAAAGGCATCCTGAAAAAGAACGAGGCCGAGGCGAAACAGGAGATCGAAAAAAGCGGCGGCCAAGGCGTCTACGTCCCGTAGTAGCCGGACGCGCCCGGGTCTTATTTCCTATGGAGCTGCAGCGCGGACGAGAGCAAAGAGCTTTTGCTGTACACTTTTCACCTTTCACCTTTCACAGTTGTGTCAGTGAGCCAAGAGCTTTGAGCGGTTTCCTGCATGGGCCTGCTGCTTGAGTTCGATGCGGTTTCCGGAGAAGTCCTCGGTAAAATAGACTGTCCGGCCGCCCCGCTCTGCGACGATCACTGTGACCCCTTCTCCTTTTGCCTTTTCGAGAAAACCGGGAAGGTCAGGCACCTGGATGCAGAAATGAGGCACGGAAGGAGAAGGCGGAGTGAAGCCCGGGATGATGAAGATCTCGACCTTCAGGCTCTCCTTCCCGTAGACAAGCATCCCTATCTCCTGACCGAGGGAGAATAGCTTCTGCGCGAGTTCCGGTGAAACAGAAGATTCCTTCATCTTTTCGAGACCGAGAAGGTCGCCGTAAAACCGGATAGCACTTACCTCGTCTTTGTTCATTATTCCTACGTGATCGAGCACCATGTCCTCTCCTCTTCCCGTTACATTGCAGCAGGACCCGCTCCGGCAGGGGCTGCCTTAACCTGGGTCCTGAATCCTATTTCCCCCCGAAGACGCTCTTGAGAAGGTCTGTCGTGCGGGCAGCGGGGTTTGTCCGGATATTCTTTTCCTCCTGGCCGACTACGAGAAAGAGACCGTCCAGTGCCTTGTTCGTCACATAGTGGTCGAGATCGAACGACTGCGAGCTCATAAAAGGCAACGACTCGTATTTCCCCATCATCTCTTTATAGGACCTGGTCATGCCGACCTTGTCCATGCTTGATGAGATGATCGGCTTGAACTTGGCGTAGAGCCTGTCATGGGTCTTTTCCTTGAAAAAATCCGTTGCCGATGTATCGCCGCCCGCCAGGATCTTCCTTGCGTCGTCGAATGTCATCTCCCTGATCGCGTCGCCGAATATCGAGGCGGCTTCGGGTGCGGCCTTTTCGGCCGCCCGGTTCATGCTCAGGACGAACTCGTCGACCTGCTGCTGATATCCGACCCGCTTCATCACGTCGGCCACGGTCCGGAGCTTCTCGGGCATCAGGATCTTCACCAACTCGTTGCCGAAGTACCCATCGGGTTTGGAAAGGCTCTTGACGGCATTCTCGGTGCCGACGGCAAGCGCCTCCTTCAGCCCCGCGGCCGTAGTACCTTCCTCGGAAGAACTTTGAGAGCCCTTCGGAGTGCTGCCGAAAGACCGCAGCATGTCTTCCAGGCCTGCGGCCTGAACCGATATCACCGAGCAGAGCATAAGGACTGTTACAAGGAACGCTTTCATTTCGTTTCCCTCTTTCTCGATTATCCGCCCTGATCAATAGATTTTCCCTTTTTTCACATTCTATCACTAAATGCATCCGCACCCTACCCGTCGCATTCGCTCAGTTCTATGTTTAATGTTCAATATTCTGCTTTTGCCGTTTCTTTTAATATTTCAACATTTTACCCTCAACGATTTAACGTCTTCATTACTTACCATTCGCTATTCACTGCAGTTACTCACGGACTGCCGAAAGGTTACTTACCAAATTTCCCAGTGGATGTTTTCTTCCCTGAATTTATCGATCACCGCACCTTTTCCCTTCGGAACGCCTATCGGTATGACATTCAGCGGGATTATGTTATCAGGCATGTTAAGGATCTTTCTGACGTTGCGCACCCTCTCCTCGTCTACATACACCGCCGTCCAGACGGCGCCGAGTCCCAGGGCATGGGCCGCAAGGAGAATATTTTCAGTCGCTGCCGAGCAGTCCATGACCCAGTATTTCCCGCTATACACCGCGTCTTTGTCAGGGACTCCGCAGACGACGATTGCGGCGCCTGCCTTATCGAGCATTTTCGCATAGGGGAGCCTCTCGCAAAGCCCATCGAGGGTCTCCCGCTTTGTCACGGTGATAAACGCCCACGGCTGAATATTCACCGCCGAGGGTGCCGACATGCCCGCACGGAGAATCTTCATCAGGTCTTCGCGGGCAACGGCATCGCCGGTAAAAGAACGCACGCTCCTGCGGGTATAAATAACATTGAGGGCTTCGTTATCCATTTCACACACCTCCCTGGTTAATGGTATCAGATTTTATTTCTGAAGTGTATGAGATGACGTATAACACCGAAATCCGGCGCCGGTCTCCCCGTCTCTCTTGCCAATCTGATTTTTGAAGTGTAATTGTTCTAAAATAGAGAAAATTTCTCTCAATTCAACCGGCAACAACATTCCCGCGCAACACGCAGGGAGTGGAGCCATAAAATGCAAAGGATGAAGACATGTTACACCTGAAACGGCAGTTGCCTTATCGACCGACGGAAAGGATGAACGTCGTAAGCTATCCGATACGGGACATCGTGATGGAGGCGAAGCGCGAAGAGGCAAAGGGCAGGAAGATGATCTACCTCAATATCGGAGATCCGCCCCAGTACGGCTTTGAGCCGTTTAAGGTGATCGCCGAGCGCGTGAAAAGCGCCCTCAAGGAAAACTGGAAGGGATATGCTCCTTCTGAGGGCGATGAGGAGTTCAGGAACACTGTGGCAAAGATCGAGAAGTGCAGACCCGAGGATGTGTTTGCCGTTGCCGGCCTTACCGAGGGAATAGACTTCTTCTTCCATGCGTTCATCGGTTTCGGGGAGAAGGTGCTCCTCCCCAACCCGGTATATCCGCTTTACCTGAGCAAGGCGAAACAGTTCGAGGGCGACAGCGTATTCTACAGGCACGACGAGAAGGGACAGATAGACATAGGAAATCTGGCAAGGAAGATCGAGGGCGCAAAGGCGATGGTGATCATCAACCCGAACAACCCGCTCGGTTCGGTCTATTCGGAGAAGAACCTCTCGGAAGTCGTGAAGCTATGCGATGAGTACGATGTCCCTATATTTTACGACGGCTCCTATGACCAGCTGATACTGGAAGGCAGACCGGTGGACTTCAGGAAGATCGCGCGGGGCAAAGTGCCCTTCATATACGGAAGTTCGCTTTCCAAAGACTTCAGCTATACCGGCGCACGGCTGGGATGGGTGACGTTCCACGGCGATAAGTGGTCGGAGGTAAAGAATGCATTCTTCCTGCTCTGCAACCAGCGACTCTCCGTGAACTGGGAATACCAGAAGGCGGCTGCGGCTGCGCTCATGCACCCGTCGTATCCGGCTTACGTCGCGGAGATGAGGGAGAAGCTTATCGAAAGAAGGGACACCTTTATGAAGATGGCCGCGAAGCTGCCGCTCTCATTCCCTGTTCCAAAAGGCGCGTTCTACGCGTTCATGAAGATAGAAACAACGAAATGGAAGAAGGACGTGCAGTTCGTGCGTGCGGCGCTGAAAGAAGGCGTCGTTTTTGTCCCCGGCTCGGGATTCGGACGGCAGGAGGACGGGGTGTATTTCAGGACGACGTTCCTGCCTGAGCCGGAGATAATAGAAGAGGCCTTCGCTAAAATCAGACGGATACTATGAACCTGAACAAGATATGTCCTCATTGTGAAACCGAGTATCTCCCGCATATCGGAAAATGCCCGGATTGCGGGCTGCCTCTGCTTATTGTCGAGGGGGAGGAAGAGTAAGAAGGCACCCTTCCCTCTCGGCCCGGGAAATCCTAGAAATCAAACCTCGGCGCCCAGTAGTCCAGGTAGTTCATGCATTTGATTCTGACGCGGCACCGTTTGCAGACATTGATGTACTTATAGCACTCGTAGTGTATGCACCATATGGTGACCTCGGGGTGCGTCTTGGCCGCTCCCTGCGGGGACGACATTGCAGCGGAAGAAAAATGCTTTTCCATGCCTCCACTATTATGCCATTTCTCTGCGTATCCAGCCAGACCCACGTTTATCGGCGAGTTGCGCCCGGCTTCTGCTTTGCGTATCATATGTTCTGATCCGACAAGAGAACGGAGTCGCGCATGTACTTGACATCGTTTATACACCGGGAGCCTTTATTCGATATCGCGGAGCGCTGGTTCTGCAGCCGCCCTGAATCGGGGGACGCTCGGTCCATCACCGAGATCCTCATCTGCGACGGTTTTGTTATCGCCGAAACCCTGGAGCTATTAACCGGCCGCCTGATAGGGATAACCCACCAGAGACGTTTCGGGCGAAGGCCGATCCGCCTGAAAGGGGAACTCCGGGACATGCTCTGCCGCGACGACCGGGACCGAAATGCGAGGGTGGCGGAACTCGTCGGACGATACCGGGGAAACCCCGACTACTTTTTTCTCGAGGCACCGATCAATGCGGTCGTCTGCCTAGATGAACAGGACCATCTGCTCGGGTTATACCGGATGAAGCGGCCGAAGAGGATCGCGGAAAAGGCGAACCGGAGAATCGCCGACTGGATCTTCGAGAATGTCCTCGGCAGGGCGCAGGAAATGGCCAGGGAGAGGGCAAGGCTGTCGGGGGTCCCGCTTGACCGGTTTGTCACCCCTGCAGAGGAGATGGTGAAAGAGTTCATACGTGCCGAGGAATTGATCTCCGCGAGCTTCCGGGACGGCAGCATCAGGTTCGACAGGGCCGCAATGACGATCCATGACGCAGGCGCGATAAAGATCGTGGCCGCCCAGGATGAGCTTCGGCATCTGGAAGAGACCCTGCTGGAGACCCGTGACATCAGGGTTATCGAAAGGGCGGATTTCCGCGGAGCGTATCAGGCTACCAACCTAATCCTCGAGGTGCCATGGGACGCAGCGTATGTCTGCCGGCGGTACGCAGAGACCAGGGGCTGGAAGAAATACCTGAACCGCGGTATACCGGAAGAGGACCTGAAAAGGGGATTGGAGCCCTTACTCGGAAGTGCAGAACCGCAGATAAACATAGAGGTGATACTCACCACATTGCCCGACATGGTCGAATCGGAACTCGGTAACAGTATTCATGAGGAAAGGATAATCGCCCAGAGGGACAACAAACGCTACAAGGGCCATATCCCGACGAACGTCGAGCTCCTTGTCGAGTCCCTGTTTGCGGTCGGCTTCAGCCCCAGAATCGATATCGACCGGGTGCCGATTAAGCTCTGGGGAAGATACCTGCCCGAGACCCTGGGCTCATATATCCGGCGCCTGCATAACCTTCCTGAATATGACCTGATCAATTAGCGCCAGGGCCGCACAACCTTTACGGCAAGGCGGGCCGCCGAGATATAATAAAACGTGTCGAGAATCATCACGATTGCGGCGCTGCTGGCGTCCCTCCTTTTCTCCACGTCACTGCGGCCGGCAATGGAGAAGACCTATTCCAATCCAGTCCTTGTCGATATTTACTCCATCAAGAGGCCGAAGCCGGCGCCGTACATCGGAACGCTCGGCATAGGAGACCCGGCGGTCATCTTTCATGAGGGGAAATACTATCTCTACCCGACCGGTGACAACCACAGCTATCATGTCTACAGATCCGGCGACCTCGTCCACTGGACAAAAGGGCCGAAGGTGTTTCAGACAGGCGAGACCGGCCTCTGGGCCCCCGACGTCTTCTTCAATCCCGTCGACGGAAAGTTTTACCTGTATTACACGGTTGACGGCAGGATCGGCGTTGCCTCATCCGGTCGCCCCGACGGAGTTTTCCATGACCTGGGGAGCCTGATCAGCAAGGCAATAGACGCGCACATGTTCCGGGATGACGACGGCTGTTACTATCTGTATTACGCACGATACCCGGAATTCGGGATATTCGTACAGCCGATGGCAAGCCCGGTCCGCAAGCAGGGTAGCCCTGTTCAACTGATCACGCCCGAACGAGGCTGGGAGATGAGGGATGTCCCGATCACCGAGGCGCCATGGATACTCAAACATAAGGGCGTCTATTATCTCCTCTATTCCGGAGGCAGCGCGGATTCGGAACATTACGCCATCGGCTACGCAACCGCGAAAAGCCCCCTCGGGCCGTTTACCAAGTATCGTGAGAACCCGATTGTCCGGGAGGGCAAAGGTATCCTCGGGCCAGGGCACGTCAGCGTCACCAGCGACCTGGAGGGGAAGCTGTGGATGGTCTACCACCAGCAGAAGAACGGGACGAGGGGCTGGAACAGGATAATCTGCATCGACCCTCTCTGGTTCGACGAAAAGGGAGTGCTCCACGGAAGGGCATCGAGGGCAACCCCGGAGCCTGCGCCCGTGACAGCCGTTGGGACCGGTGAAACAGCACGGAAGTAAAGAATATAGCGGGCGTGAGAGTTCTACTGGCGCATCACGGACAGAGGGGAGACATGAGACATCACGAAACCAGCGCGATCCAGGCGACCGCGATGCCGAAGGAGGCGACGGTCACAGGGATCCCGATGCAAGCATGCTCTCTGAATCCTATCTCGACCCCGTAAGCCTTTGCCTGTTCGAAGGTTATGAGGTTCGCGATGCTTCCGATCGTGAGAAGGTTGCCTGCGAATGTGCTCGAAAGCGCAAGCGCATACCACTGGACATGCTGCGAAGGATCGAGGAACTTGGTGAGGAGCATTGTGGCCGGAACGTTGCTCACGAGGTTGCTGAGTACGCCCGAGATCATGGTGAGGAAGAAGAGGTCCCGGATGTCGATGCCATGCGACCGGAGAGAATCTACGATCAGGAGAGGCGCTCCGGTTGTCTCGAGCCCCCTGATGACGATGAAGAGTGCGCAAAAGAGGGTGAGGAGATGCCAGTCTACGAGCCCGAGGATCGAGCGCGTATGCATGCTCCTGCTGCAGAGGAGTATGCCCGCAATGCAGATCGCGCTTATCTCACGCGGAACCGAAGTGAAGAAAAGGGCTATAAGAACCACAGTCGCTGCGATGCCCTTCAGGCTCTGATGCCTGTCAAAGGCCGGCCATGAAGTCCCGATGGTTTTACCCGGGGCAGGCGTCTTTACAAGGTCCATTTTGTAGATCGTCCGGATGATAAGATACGCAGCTCCCAGCGCAAGGGCGGAGGGGGGACCGCACCAGAGGAGAAAACGTCCGAAATAGAGCCTACCGAGCTGTCCTATGAGCATGTTCTGGGGGTTTCCGATGATCGTTGCCGCGGACCCGATGTTGCTCGCTGCGACCATGCCTATGAGAAACGGTACGGGGTTGAGGCCGGCGTTCAGGACCGAGACAGCGAGGACCGGCGTAAAGGCGAGACAGACGATGTCGTTCATCAGCACTGCGGACAAAAGGGCGCTTGCGCACATCACGGCCAGGAGGAACCTCCCCGGTTTTTGAAGAAGCGCGGTAAGCCGGAGCGCAACCCAGGTGTAAAACCCGCTCAGCGTGAACTGCGACGACAGTACCATCAGTCCGTAGAGGAGCAGGATCGTGGGCATGTCTATCGACATGACAGCTTTGTGGACCGAGAGTTCCCCTGTGGCGATCATGGCGATCGCCCCCAGAAGCGCGATGCCCGTCCTGTCGAGGGCAAGGCCCGGGACGCCTCCTAACGCGATTCCCGCGTAGGTGACCGCCGCGACCGCAAGAACTAGTGTAGTGTCTCCAACGCTTCTTTACATTTAGCTATTTTGGTCAGAATCTTTTCTGCTGGAGCGGTCCATGAAAATACCCGAGGATTCTGATTATGATTTTCCAGATACTCCTTGATTGCC
>JAJZPM010000043.1 GCA_021811105.1 Nitrospirota bacterium
GGGTTTTCTGCACTACATTTGCTTTTTCAGCATAAGGCGCTCGCCGATCACGTACTGACGCGGAGTCGCCGCACGCTTATGGCATTTTTTTGCAGATCGTACGGTCCAACTGCGGAACATGGGCTAATTGTGTCCGACAATCGCGCCGGTACATACACCAACGCAGGATGTCCGTTTTCCCCTTTTGCAGGACCCGTTACACGCAGCACTCAGAGAAGGACGAGGCAGGGGCCGAAGGGCGGATACTCTAGTACCACATCAAAGCCTCAAAGTCCTCCGTCGGCACGGAAACGCTGATATGTCCTCTCCATGGGCAACGCTCGATCTCTTCATCGTCTTTCCTGATCGACATAAAGAGATTGATTTCGTCTTTTTCCTTGGCGAGAAGATCGGCAAAGGGAATACCTATCTCGAAGACATCGACTGCCGCAACGTCCAACAGGTCTTTCACCTTTTTCCACTCTTCATTTACCTTCTCGAAAAGTGCCGCGCTCACCTTGCCGCCCCGCAACGGACAGGCTATCTTTCTTTCCGCCGGCCGTGACGTTATGATCGCAAACTCAACGCCTTCCTCAAACTCGGCAAAGGGGACCTTCGGATCGATCCTCAAAAAAAGATTGTCTTTATTGAACCCGTAATAGATTGAGGAAATGAGACTCTCCGACTTATGCATGCTCCCGCCGGACTTCTTCACGTCAAGCTGGGCGCCCTGATACCACTCGTAATAACTGGTCACGATACCGTCGATTCTCGGCTTTATAAACCCCCTGATCATCAGGGTCGGAGGGACCCCCCTGTCATGCCGGAGAATCGGCACAAAAAGCTGGGGCGGCGCCTCTTTGCCCAGTTCCCGAAAAACCTTCATGAGATTGGACCTGAAAAGCTCGTCGAATTCTTCCTGGGTCTCGGTGGTGTGGTCATCGCCGTACCACCAGTTCCAATCGCTCCCCTCGGCAATGTACAGCGAACGCCATGCATCCCCGGTAGCTGCGCCCGGGTTATGCTTCTGGTACTCCGCAAGTTTCTCCCGCGTTTCCGCAAGATAGTCCCATGCAAGATTGTCCTCTTCATGCCCTATCCAGATGCCGAAATTGGAGTTTATCCAAGATCCGGGATGCAGACGGCCCAGTCTTTCTCCTTTTCCGAAAATATCGAGGAAATCCGAGACCGTGACCGTCTTCAGCCTCTCTTCCCGCGAAAGGCCCTCATAAAGATAGAGGAAAAAATCCCGGCCGTCGTTCCGGTAGTGCTCCCAGGCATTCTCGCCGTCGAGGATGATCGGGACAAGACGCGGCCCCCTGTCAGGCAGTGCCCGCCGGATCCCCTTCAGTCTCTCTATCAGGTCATCAGCCGCCCGTTTGGGGTCCCATTGCGAGTATGTGAACCCGATCAGGTCCGAAAGCGCATGGTCTCTGAACACGATCGAAACATCTTCGAAGAGGTAAGGTCTGTAAAGTGCATCCGGCTCTGTCACGTTGCCGGCATTGTCCCGCAGACGCCTGTTCAGCGAATTCGAGAGGACACCCTCATCCGTAGCGATCCATCGGACTCCGTTCCTGGATGCAAGGCGGACTGCTTCCTCGCTGACCGAGCCCTCGGAAGGCCACATGCCGGCCGGTCTGATGCCGAAGACCTTTTCGAAAAATGCCATTCCGCTGCGTATCTGGCTGTCGGCGTCTTCCGGATGCATAAACCTCTGTCTCGGCAGCCGGACTCCCGGCATCGCTGTTCTGGCAATGTCCGTATCGCAGAGAAGCGGAAGAATCGGATGGCAAAAGGGCGAGAAAGAAAGTTCGATCTGACCGCGGGAAGCCATCTCCCTGTATGCCGGGATAATCTTGCCGACGATCTCGTGCTGTTTCTCCAGAAGGAGCCTTTTGTCATCTTCCGTAAAATTCCTCCCCTTTTCGCAGAGCATCTTCAGAAATGAGTCCCTTTCCCTGAAGATGGGGTCGATCCAGCAGAGGTTGAAAAAGACCTGAAGATCGAGAAAGTCACCGTGGGTGAAATAATGTGCAGCGCGCACAAGATCGCTCCTGATAAGGTGTGTCCCCCTCTTAACAAGGAGCTCGTAGTACCTGGGGAAAGGCTTGATCATATTGTCCCAGTTTGCGAGGAAGAAGTTTTCGAGGATGAAGAGTTTATCATCCTGGGTCAGGTCTTTCGCGTCTTTCCCGCTGATTTCGAGAAAAAGGTCCTTTGCACTCCCCTCGCTGTAGTCTATGACCTGCTCGATCAGGGAAGGGACCAGGTTGAAGTTCTGTCTGATTGCCGGGAACTCCTTGAGTATCTCGACCATATCGAGATAGTCTTTTGTCCCGTGCAGTCTCACCCAGGGAAGGCGGTAGTAGCCCGTCAGCGGGTCTTTGTAATAAGGCTGGTGCATATGCCAGACGAACGAGACAAAAAGGGGACTACCGGTCATACTGGAAAATATATTCGTCGGGCTTCGCCAGGCCGAACTCCTCGCGTGCAAGCTTCTCCCGATAAAAGGGGTCTTCCTTCAGAAGTTTGATCTGCAGTCTGATCTGCTCGTTCTGCCTGTTGATCTCTACCAGCTGTCGTTCGAGGTTCAGTTTCGTCCTGTGCAGTTCGAGATACCGGAACAATCCCGCGTCCCCGAAAAGAAGGCTGACCAGGAGGTATACAAAGCTCAGCACGGCAACGGTAAAAAATATGAGCCTCCTCTTCTTGACTTCCGATACGACCTGCTTCCTTAAGAGATTATGCGCGCTCATTATCCGAGGTTGTAAAAAGCCTCCCTACCCCTGTATTCGGCGGATGCCGCAAGTTCTTCCTCGATAACAAGAAGCCGGTTGTACTTCGCAACGCGCTCGCTGCGTGCGAGTGAGCCCGTCTTGATAAAACCGGTATTACATGCGACCGCCAGGTCGGCGATGGTCGTGTCCTCGGTCTCGCCGGACCTGTGGGATATGACAGCGGTGTACCCGGCGGACCTGGCCATCTCGATGGCATCCAGCGTCTCCGTCATGGTGCCTATCTGGTTAAGCTTGACGAGGATCGAATTGGCCACCTTTTTCTCTATCCCTTTCTTCAGTATGCTCGTATTCGTCACGAACACGTCGTCGCCGACAAGCTGTACCTTCTTTCCGAGTTCCGACGTCAACGCGGCCCAACCGTCCCAGTCGTTTTCCGCAAGTCCGTCTTCGATCGAGAGCACCGGATATTTCGATACCAACCGCCCGTAATACCCGATAAGGTCCTTGTGCGAAGCCTTCTTGCCTTCGAAGCGGTATGACGCTTTCTCATAGAACTCCGAGGCCGCGACGTCGAGGGCGATAAAGACGTCCTTGCCCGGGATATAGCCGGATTCCTTCACCGCCTGAAGGATAAGCGTGATCGCCTCTTCGTTGGTCTTCAGATTCGGTGCAAACCCGCCTTCGTCGCCGACCGCGGTATTCAGGCCCTTCCCCTTCAATATCTTTTTCAGGGTATGGAATATCTCGGCGCCTGCCCGCAGCGCAGAGGAAAAATCGGACAATCCGGCCGGCATCACCATGAACTCCTGTATGTCGAGGTTATTGTCGGCATGGGCCCCCCCATTCAGGATATTCATCATGGGGACCGGAAGTACCTTTGCATTCAGTCCGCCGATATGCCGGTATAACGGCAGGCCGGCCTCGGCGGCCGCTGCCCTGCATACCGCGAGCGAGACACCGAGGATGGCGTTGGCGCCAAGCCTGCGCTTGTTGTCCGTACCGTCAAGCTCCACCAGAAGACCGTCGATATAGACCTGTTCGGAAGCGTCGATCCCGCGTATCCTGGGGGCGATCTCCTCGAAGATATTCTTTACCGCCTTCTGCACGCCCTTGCCGTGGAACCTCTTTCCCCCGTCTCTGAGCTCCAGTGCCTCGCGTTTGCCGGTCGATGCGCCCGAGGGAACAGCCGCCCTGCCGGTGACACCGCTTTCGAGATATACGTCCACTTCCACGGTCGGGTTTCCCCTGGAATCCAGGATCTCCCTGGCAACTACGTCCACGATTTCGCCCATTGACGCCTCCTAGGAATTATCAGATGTTATCGCTCTTACAGGTACTGCCGGATCAGACTCTCCACCCTTTCCATGTCTATGGATTTATCGTTCAGTTCAGACCTGTTACCGATATGCCTCAGCGTCGTCTCCAGGTAGATCCTGAAATGACGTATCCTTTCGAACAGCTTCTTGAAGTCCGCCCCGGTCACCGCCTCTTTTTTCGCCGTGTTGATCTCGTTGAAGAACACGGCAAATTCCTCGTAATCATCATGCCTCAACAACCTGAACGTAAAACTCTCAAAATATAACATATAGTTCCTGAGGGATTCAAAGACCTTGAGCCGCCCGCGGACGTTCCCCGCCTTTTCTTCGAGGATCGAGATAAACCGGTGAAGCACGAAAATGTCCTCCCGGAGGCGAATGGACTGCTGCAGCCTCGTCACGAAACTGGCAAATACCTCTTCTCCGGGGATTTCGGGCCTGAAGTACTGCGTCAGCTGGACAATGCTCTGTTCGGTCAGGTTCTTCAGTATGCCGTGGCAGTTCTCTATCTTCCCCCGGAAGTGGGGGGAAGCCTTCTTGCGCAGGATATCGCGCATTTCCTGGAGATAGACACGCCGGTTCTCCATCGTGAACTGATAGGCGATCGATTTCAGGAGCATCTCGAGTTCAGGGTCCCCTATCTTTCGCAGCGCTTTTTCGATATACCCCTGAAAGGCGCCGATCTCGGACTTCATCAGGATAAGTATTACCAGGGAAGAGTTGAGTGAAACGGGGCGCTGCGTCTCGATATCGATACACCTCATGAAACGCAGGAGTCTGAAGAGATACACGTAGATGACCGATATCTGTTTTTTCACTTCGGGCCTGTCAATCGACCTGACGACTTCCGAAACAATTAAATGGGTTATCGTATCGAATTCAGGGTTCAGGCCCTTGCTGAAAGGGTTGAAACACCGGTTTTCCCTGATCTCCTTGCCGATCATATGGCCTATGTTCATAAAACCCATATAAGAGATATTCCCCGTGCGGACGAGATCGGAGATGACACCCTTGAGGTTTATGAAGGAATCGTAGAGAAGGTAAAGCCCTTTTTCCGGCGTATCCTGCCGGTAGAGGGTCTCGCGGAAGTCGTCCCTTTTTCGCGCGGTGAGGAGCTCTGTCTCGGCGAATTTCTGGAACCAGTACGCGTTCTTCCTGCTTTCCGGGATGACCACTTCGAGTATGCCGAGCACCCGAAGGATGGTATCCCGCGCCGTCACCAGTTCTTCATAGAAGTTCTTGTTTGTCAGGTCCTCCTTGGAAAAGGGGAGGTTTTCGACATTGAAGAAACGGTCAAGGGCGCGCAGAAGGACGTCGAGTTCGGAAAAAAGCGGATGATTCGCATTTCTTGCTTCCCGGGCCCAATCCTCTGTCTCCTCTTTCCTCAGCATAGGATCTCCGCCTTATGCTCATTTCTTCGGCACATGGATCGCTTCACCGTGCAGTTCCTCAGCGGCCTCCATGATGCCCTCCGACAGCGTCGGGTGGGCATGGATCGTCCCGGCCACCTCCCTGACCGTGCGCCCGGTCCTCATCGCCACTGCGATCTCGTGGATCAGGTCCGAGGCATGAGGGCCGATGATATGACCGCCCACGATCCTGTCCGTCTGCTCCTCCGCGATAATCTTCACCAACCCGGCAATCTCTCCTATAGCGTGGGCCTTCCCGAGCGCCCTGAATTCGAAATGCCCGGTCCGGATCCTGAGACCTTTCTCATCTGCTTCCTGCTCCCGCAGCCCCACCGATGCGATTTCAGGAGAAGTGAAGATAGCAGACGGCACGACATCGTAATCCATGGCGCCCTCCATCCCGATCACATTCCCTGCTGCGACGATGCCCTCCCTGGATGCCTTATGGGCCAGCAGCATGCCGCCGGTCACATCGCCTATCGCGTAGATTCCGGGAACGCTCGTTTCCATCCTGTGGTTGACCGGGATCTCCCCCCGCTTCCCCTTTACGATACCGACGTTCTCGAGACCGATACGGTCGCTGTTGAACGTCCTGCCGATCGAGACGAGCATCTTTTCGGCAACCAGTTCCCTGCCGTCTCCGAGGAAGGCATACACGCCGTCTTCCCGGACTTCGGTCTTCTCGACCCGCACCCGGGTGATCAGCTTGATTTTCTTCTTTTTCAGCTCCTTTTCGAGCAGTGCGGATATCTCGGAATCCTCGGTCGCCACCGCCCGGTCCATCATCTCGACCATCGTGATCTCAGAGCCGAGTTCCCGGTAAATGCATGCGAACTCGCAGCCGATGACGCCCGCACCCACGATAAGCAGGCTCTTCGGGATTTCGGTAAGCTGCAGCATGTCCGAAGAGGACAGGATATGCCTGCCGTCGAAGGGGAGAGCCGGTATCCGGGCGGGCCGCGATCCGGTGGCGAGAATCACGCTGTCGGTATCGATCCTCTCCCTGCCTCCGTCTTTCAGCGTCACCTCGATCTCTTTCGGCGACATGAGCACGCCTCTGCCTTCAATAAGGCCGATGCCCCAGCTCTTAAAGAGGGCCCTGATCCCCTTTACCTGGATCCCCACGACTTTGTCCTTTCTCTCGATGATCTTCGCGAGATTGGGCACGACACTCCCGCTGAGTTCCAGCCCGAATTTCTCGAGCTCCCTCGTTTTGGCCAGTACGTCGCACGAGGCGATCATCGTCTTTGTGGGTATGCAGCCCCGGTTCAGGCAGGTCCCCCCTACCTCGTCGTCCTCGATCACCGTCACCTGCGCTCCCAGCTGGGCTGCCTTGATCGCAGCCACGTAACCGCCGGGACCGGAGCCGATCACGGCCAGTTTCATTTGGCTTCCTCTTCGATATACTTCTCATACTCGGTCGCGTCCATCAGATCATCCACCTCGGACGGGTTTTCGAGTTCAATGACCGCGATCCATCCCTTGCCATACGGGTCTTCGTTGATGACCTCCGGAGACTCGGAAAGTTCCTCATTCACCTTGAGTATCTTCCCGCTTACAGGCGATATCACCGCCGATGTGGCCTTCGTGGACTCTATCTCGGAGATCTCGCTGTTCGCCTCCACGTCATCCTCCACCTCAGGCAAGTCGATATACACGATGTCACCCAGAGCGTCCTGCGCGTATTCCGTGATTCCGATGGTCCCTTTTTTTCCTGATACCTTCACCCATGTGTGTTCCTTGTGGTACCTGACGTCATCGGGGTTCATTGTCTCCTCCTTTGTGCTCACTTTCTCAGTGGTGATTTCTTTTCACAGCGTTTTGTTGCCGTCAAAAATCTGCATAGTTCCGCAACCATGTCCCGCAGGAAGACCTTTGTCACCCCCCGAGCGGGTAAATTTACTATACCATTAAAATCTCTCCCGCGAAATCAAAATTTCAACTTCTTCCGCAGCTCGATAATTTTTTCGAGCGCCGCTTCCGGGGTAAGCCCGTCAGGCTCGATATTCATGATCTCGTTGACGACCGAGTCCCTGGCCGAGGAGAAGAGATCGAGCTGCTCCCTCTTGCGTTTTGCCTTGCCGCTGGCAAGCTTGGGTTTGCCGGCTTCGTTGAGTTCCTCGTTCTCGAGATTGTGAAGCACTTCCTTCGACCGTCTGATGATGCTTTCGGGAATGCCGGCAAGCCTCGCGACCTGAATCCCGTAGCTCTTGTCGGCCGGTCCCTCTTCGATCTTCCTGAGAAAGATGATCTCATCCCCCCACTCCCGCACCGACACATTGAAATTCTTCACCCCGTCCAGCGTCAGGGCCAGTTCGGTCAGCTCGTTGTAATGCGTCGCGAAGAGTGTGCGCGCCCTGATTTTGGAAACGATATGTTCGGCGATCGCCCAGGCTATGCTTATCCCGTCAAACGTGCTCGTCCCCCTGCCTACTTCGTCGAGTATGATAAGGCTCCCTGAAGTCGCATTGTTCATAATATTGGCCGCCTCGATCATTTCGACCATGAACGTGCTCTGTCCCCTCGACAGGAAATCCGACGCGCCGATGCGGGTAAATATCCGGTCCGTGATCCCGATCTTTGCGGCCGAGGCCGGGACGAAACTCCCCATCTGGGCCATCAGCACGATAAGAGCGACCTGTCTCATATAGGTCGACTTCCCCGCCATATTCGGCCCGGTCAGGATATGCAGCATGGTGTCGCGGGTGTCGATGAGGGTGCTGTTCGGAATAAACCGCTCATCGGAAAGGACGCGTTCGAGGACCGGGTGCCTCCCATCGGCGATTTCGATCAGCGGCTCTTCACAGATCTCCGGCTTCACATAATTATATCGTTTGGCGACCACAGCGATGGCCGCAAGGAAATCCACAGCCGCGAGCGCGTTCGCCGTCTTCATCAGCGCATCGGATTCTTCCTTCACGGATCCCAGGACCCGCCTGAATACCTCGTATTCCAGGTTCTTGAGCCTCTCTTCGGACCCGAGGACCTTGCTCTCGTATTCTTTCAGCTCCGCGGTGATGAACCGTTCACTGCCGACGAGGGTCTGTTTCCGCACATAGTCTTCGGGCACCAGTTCGAGGTTCGCCTTGGTGACCTCGATATAATAGCCGAAGATCCTGTTATAACCGATCTTCAGGGAGGAAATGCCTGTCCTCTTCTTCTCCCTCATCTCCATCTCCGCGATGAAGTCCTTGCCCCTCGTCGAAATGCCCCTCAGCGAATCGATCTCCGGGTGATGGCCGTCTTTTATGATTCCGCCGTCCCTTACGCCGGGAGGCGGGCTGTCGACTATGCTCTTTTCGATCAGCTCCCTGAGCAGGGAAAACTCTCCGACGTCGGCGGCAAGGGTCTTCAAAGAAAATTCAGTCGAACGTTCAAGCGATTTCCTGAGTTTCGGGAGACTGACAAGAGAATGTTTGATCGCAATCAGGTCGCGCGCATTCGCCGCCCCGGAAGACACCCTCGATGCGAGCCTCTCGATGTCCTGCACTTTCCTGAGGAGCGTCCGCAGCGATTCGAGGAGTTCGAAGTCCGTCACAAGGTATTCGACCGCATCGAGCCGTGCCGAGATCTCCGCGGCCTCGGTCTGCGGCCTCAATATTCCGGACCTGAGAAACCTCCCCCCCATCGGGGTCAGCGTTTCGTCGAGCACCTGAAGAAGCGTCCCGTCGCGGGCGCCGTCCTTCAGGTTGTGGGTCAGTTCAAGGTTCCTCTGGGTCGGCGCGTCGAGAAACATGTTTGCGGTCTGCTTGAGCGTTGTGATCTTCTTGAATCCGACCATTTCCTTCTGTGCGGCGTCCAGGTAAGCGATCAACGCACCGGCCGCAGAGATCGCCGCGGTAAGCCCCTCGCATCCGTAGCCTTCCAAAGAGGAGACCCCGAAGTGGCCGAGAAGAAGACGATAAGCCTCCGCGTAATCGAACAGCCAGTCCCCGGCGCCGGAGAGGTAAAAACCGGCGAGCGCCTCGCGGTAATGAATATTGTCTTTAATGCTGTCGGGCAGAAGCACTTCCTTCGGCTCGAACCTGTTCACCTCGTCCTCTATGCTCTCCGCCGTCTCGAAAACGACGAACTCACCGGTCGAGATGTCCGCCGCCGCGATCCCGTGCCTGCCCCCCTGCGGAAAGACACTGAGGATATACGTGTTCTCCTTCGGGTTTTCAGGGGTGTGGGTGCCGGGCGTGATGATCCTCACCACATCCCGCGTCACAATTCCTTTTGCCTCTTTCGGGTCTTCCATCTGCTCGCAGACCGCTACTTTGTGACCTGCCTTGATCAGCTTGGCGATGTACGATTCGGCCGCGAAATAAGGCACCCCGCACATCGGGATCGGATTGTCCCTCGACTTTTCCCTCGTGGTGAGCGCGATCTGGAGAACCTTCGAGGCGGTCTCGGCGTCCTCGCCGAACATCTCGTAGAAATCCCCGAGCCGGAAGAGGACTATGGCGTCGCCGTATTTTTCCTTGATGCCGAAATACTGCTTCATCAGCGGCGTGAGTTCTGACATACCAGATATTAAATAATATCGCGCGGGTAAAGTGCAACAGATGAGACTGTCAGCCCTTCGTAAGATGAAGTCTTACGGAAAAAAGGGCCCTTGCGGTGCTATGCCTGATAAGATAGTGTCATTTTTCTTTAATCTATAAGCCCTTGCGGGCGGCTCGCCGGGGCTCGGCCCTGGCCGTTTTCCTTGACTTATTTCCCTGATTCTCTTTATAATTCTAGATACTTTTCGGTCTTTAAAAATGAAAATCGTCATTGCAGATATACCCGACGAGGGCCTGATTGTAGATCTTGAGGAAAAGCTGACCCCGGAAGAAGTTTCGCTCTCGTGCACGGCCAGGTCCAGGCTTTCCCTGAATAAGGTCGGCAGCGAGATCGTGATCACCGGCAGGCTGAAGGCCGATATGGACCTTCAGTGCAGCAGGTGCCTGAAGGATTTCAGACAGACCCTCGACATCCCGGTGAACGTCGTCTACCACCCGATCGAAGACGCCGGCGACGAAAGACACGCCCTGAAGGATGACGAGATGGACATGGGATTTTATAAAGGCGAGGAACTCGACCTGCGTGAACTGCTGAAGGAACAGGTGCTCCTGAACGAACAGATGAAGCCCCTCTGTAGTGAGCACTGCAGAGGCATCTGTCCGAAATGCGGAACGGACCTGAATACCGGACAATGCGACTGCGGCAGGAAAGAGATTGATCCGAGACTGGAAGCACTCAAGAATTTTTTCGAAAAATGAAAGGAGCGTAAATTGGCAAACCCAACACACAGGCATTCGAGGGCAAGGAGAGACAAGAGGAGGGCGAACTGGAAGGGACAGACGCCGAACCTCGGCCAGTGCCCCGAATGCAAGGAACTGAAGCAGCCCCACCGGGCCTGCTCGAGCTGCGGCACATACAACGGCAACAAGATACTAGAAATCATCGAAAAATAGAAGATGAAAGTCGCTCTTGACGCCATGGGTGGAGACTACGCCCCCTCCGTAAACGTGGAAGGGGCGGTCGAAACCGTCAACGAGCATGACGACATTGAGATAGTCCTGGTCGGGAACGAGCCGCTTATCAAGCGGGAACTTGAGAACAAAAGGTATCCTTCACACCGCATCTCTCTGGTCCACGCCTCCCAGGTGATCGAGATGCACGAGCCCCCGACAGCCGCACTCAGGAAAAAAAAAGACTCCTCAATCAGGGTCGGCATAGACCTCGTCAAGGCAGGCAACGCCGACGCGTTCGTCAGCGCCGGTCACTCGGGGGTGGTGATGGCGACCTCCCTGCTTCTCCTCGGCACGTCTAAAGGCGTCGACCGGCCGGCCATCGCCACGGTCATGCCGACGCTGAAAGATACGTTCATCCTTCTTGACGCAGGGGCGAACGTCGACTGCAAACCGGAAAACCTGCTCCAGTTCGCGCTCATGGGCAACACTTACTGCAAGCTCCTGCTCGGCAAAAACAGCCCTAAGGTGGCGCTCCTCAGCATCGGCGAAGAAGACACCAAGGGGAACGAACTCACCAAGGAGGCATTTAAGCTCCTGAAACGGACCCGTCTGAACTTCATCGGCAACATCGAGGGCAAGGACATGTTTACCGGCAAGGCTGACGTGATCGTCTGCGACGGCTTCATCGGCAATATCGCCCTGAAAATCAGCGAAGGCCTCGCCGAGACGATCATCAAGATGCTGAAAAGGGAGATCACCTCCGTCTCTACCGGCAGGATCGGTTATCTCATGATGAAACCGGCGATCAGAAACTTCAAGAAGAGGACCGACTATGACGAATACGGCGGCGCACCGCTCTTAGGCATCAACGGCGCATGCATTATCAGCCACGGAAGGTCTACGGCGAAGGCCATCAAAAACGCGCTGAGGGTCGCATCGGATTACGCCGGCAAGAGGGTCTTCGAGGCAATCTCGACCGATATAGAAAACGACCTTATCGGCAGGGTGGCCTGACCATGCTCAGAGGGCGGATCGTCGCCACGGGCTCCTATGTTCCCGAAAATGTCGTAACGAACCATGACCTCGAAAAGATCATCGACACCTCGGACGAATGGATAACCGAAAGGACAGGAATTAAGGAGCGCAGGGTCGTCAACGGAGACCAGGCCACTTCCGACCTCGCGTTTGAGGCTGCCTCGATCGCGCTGAAAAGGGCGCATCTCAGGCCAAAGGACATCGATCTTATCATAGTCGCCACGATCACTGCCGACATGGCATTTCCGTCGACCGCCTGCATCCTTCAAGACAGGCTCGGCGCGAAAAATGCAGCTGCCTTCGACATAAACGCTGCCTGCTCGGGTTTCATTTACGGTCTTCACATCGCAAACGGACTCATTAGATCGGGGATACACACTAAGGTCCTGCTCGTCGGCGCGGAGGTGCTCTCAAAGGTCACCGACTGGCAAGACCGCACCACCTGCATCCTCTTCGGCGATGGCGCGGGGGCCGCGATCCTCGAAGCTACAAAAGAAAAAAGGGGGGTCTGCTCTACCCATATCAGCTCGGATGGAAGCCTGGGAGACCTGATACGTCTTCCCGGGGGGGGATCTAGAAACCCCTGTTCGAAGGAGACGATCCTCAAGAGACTGAACTACATCAAGATGAAAGGCAACGAGACCTTCAAGGTCGCGGTAAGAACGCTTGAAGAACTGGTGACCAGGACGCTCGCAGACAACAGCCTGGAGCCGTCTCAGCTCTCGCTGCTGATACCCCATCAGGCGAACATCAGGATCATCCAGGCGACCGCGAAACGTCTCGGCATGCCGATAGAAAAGGTCTTCGTGAACATCGACAAATACGGCAACACCTCGGCCGCCTCGGTCCCGATCGCGCTGGACGAAGCTGTGCAGACAGGAAGGATACAGGACGGAGATTACATACTCCTCGAGGCGTTCGGGGGCGGTCTCACCTGGGCATCTTCCCTGGTCAGGTGGTAAGTCCCGCCACGGGACTGTCTACTTCTTTTTCGCTTTTCCCCTCGATCTCGCGTGCCAGAAGCGAAACATTTTTTCGAGTCTGTCCTTGTATACCATCGAGAGGAAGACCAGGATGATCGCGATGCCGAGGAGGATAAAAAAACGATAGTACTGATGGTGGTGGATAAAATTCCCGCCTAAAGTCAGAAGGACGGTCCCGCCGAACCTGCCGACTGTGCTGATCACAAAAAACTCCTTTGTACTCAGATGCCCGAGACCCAGGATATAGCAGAGAAGGTCCTTCGGCGTCCCGGGTATCAGAAAGAGGAGAAAAACGAGAAAGGCACCCTTGTGGTGCAGAAGGTAGTCGTATTTTGCCATCGTCTCCTTCTTCACAAATTTTTCGACAAAGGGCCTTCCGAAGGTCCTCGACAGAGAAAACGCGATCAGAGAGCCGAGCGTGAGCCCCACCGTGGAGAGGAAAATGCCGAGCGCAGGACCGTACAGATACCCGCCGATGAAACCGGTCACCTCTCCCGGAATCGGTGCTGCAACGACCTGCATCATCTGCAGGAGGATAAAGCCGATGAAACCTGCGGGACCGAGCGAACCGATGAACGCGAGCAGTTTCTGCCTGTCCATGAAGAACCGGAACGTCCCGGTCCTGTAAAGCACGAAGACGGCAAGAAGAAACAGTAGTAGCAGGCCTATTTTAATCCATACCAGATTGCTCTTTTTATCGCCCTGATGGTCTATGTCTCACCTCCGCACGAAGCCGGGCCGCCTGCTTTCATACCGCGGAAGGCAACCTTTTCACGGGAAACTCAGGACTTTTTCTCACCTTTCTCCATAAAGGGCTTGAGCAGATCTATCGGTATCGGAAACAGAATCGTCGAATTTTTTTCCGTTGCGATCTCGGTCAGGGTCTGGAGGAACCTCAACACCACGGCTACCGGCTGCGTCGCAATTATGGCAGCCGCCTCGGAGAGCCTCTGAGAAGCCTGGAACTCCCCTTCCGCATTGATGATCTTCGCCCTTCTCTCCCTTTCGGCTTCAGCCTGTTTCGCAATGGCCCGCTGCATTTCAACAGGAAGATCAACGTTCTTGACCTCCACCGCCGAGACCTTTATGCCCCAGGGTTCGGTCTGGAAATCGATCACCTTCTGGAGCTCGGCATTCAGTTCTTCCCGCTTTGACAGGAGGTCGTCGAGCTGGCCCTGCCCCAGAATACTCCTGAGGGTGGTCTGTGCGATCTGGGAAGTGGCAAAATAGAAATCCTCGACCTCGGTGATTGCCTTCACCGGATCAATAGGCCTGAAATAAATGACCGCATTGACCTTCACCGTTACGTTGTCTTTGGTGATGACATCCTGAGAAGGCACATCCATCGTGACAGTCCTGAGACTTACCCTCACCAGTTTGTCGATGATAGGCCATATAATCACCAGTCCGGGTCCCTTCACCGGGATGATTCTCCCCAGCCTGAAGACAACGCCCCTTTCGTACTCCTTAAGGATTTTTATGGCACTGCTGAGAAAATAGATTACCAGGACCATAACAAAGACAAACCCTGTAAATGCCGGTGTAAGTAACATTTCGCTACCTCCTTTTTTTGACCTTTATTTTCAAACCCGAGACGGATAAGACCATAACCTTCTCGCCCTTGCCGATCGCCTCGTCGGAATATGCCGACCAAACTTCTCCCCTCACCATGACCATCCCGCCCTCAGGCGTGATCTCCGATGATGTCGTTCCCTCCAGGCCGACGAGACCCTCGCTGCCTGTCATCGGCTTTCGTCTTTGCGCCTTGTATACTAGACTGAAGGTCACCGAAAAGAAAAGCGCAGTGAAGATCACCGCGGGCAGGATAAGATAGAGCGACAGCCTGAGCATCGGCTCGGGAGATTCGAAGAGCATAAGGGAGCCGATCACCATCGATATGATGCCGCCGACGGTCAGTGCCCCGTGAGAGATAATCTTGATCTCAAGAATAAACATCACCAGACCCAGTATGATAAGAAGCAGCCCCGCATAGTTCACGGGCAGGGTCTGAAAAGAATAGAAGGCCAGTATGAGGAAGATCGCCCCGGCGACCCCGGGGAATATCACCCCAGGGTTTGTAAGTTCGAAGAAGATGCCGTAAAAGCCGAGCAGCATGAGCATATACGCAACACTCGGGTCGGAGATGAAGTTCAATATGCGGTATCTCCACCCCATCTTCTCCCTCACGACCTCCGCCCCTGCCGTCCTGAGCGTCTTTTCGCCGAGCACCGTCATGACCTTTCTCCCGTCGACTTCCCTGAGAAGTGACTCCAGGTCGGGACTGACAAGGTCGATGACGTGCTTTTTCAGTGCTTCGCTATCAGTGATCGAAACGCTCTGCCGCACCGCCTCTTCCGCCCATTCGGCGTTTCTTCCGTTTTTTTCAGCCAGGGACCTGATATACGCCGCCGCATCGTTCGTCACCTTTTCGGCCATCGTTTTATCCATCTTCCCTCCGGTCGACACCGGATGGGCCGCGCCGATGTTCGTTCCGGGTGCCATTGCCGCGATATGGGCAGCCATGGTGATGAAGACCCCCGCCGACGCGTCCCTGGCGCCGCTCGGAGAAACGTATACGATGACCGGCACCCTGCTGCTTATGATGGCCTTCACGATGCTCCGCATGGAGGTATCCAGTCCGCCGGGCGTGTCGAGTTCTATGACGAAGGCAGCGGCGTTCATCCCGGACGCCCTGTCGATGTTTTTTTCGATAAACTCGGCCGAGACCGGATTAATTACACCGTCGACCGTGATCACCAGCACCTTGGCTTTCTGCTCGGACGGAAAGGCCTGAGATAAGAAAAGCGCAATCGATATGCACAGAACTGCGGCGGGAATGATCCCCCTTACGATATCCGGAATCGTCCTTTTCGCACGGCGTTTTTCAGGTCCTGGATCAATCCTCATTATTGCTAGCATAATACCTTATGCATAGTATAATATGAAACGTTCCGGGCAACAAAGTCCTCAGTTTCGTTGACAAACAACAGCAATTTCTGATATAAAAAAAGGCTCACTGAATCAGCATGTTTCTTAGCGAGACCGTATATTCTCCCGAATGCCTTCGGGATTAACCACCCTGCCTGGGATGGTGTTACGGTGTAATTGAATAGATTTGTTATTTGAGATGTTCCCGGGTAGCTCAGTCGGCAGAGTCCCGAATGCCTTCGGGATTAACCACCCTGCCTGGGAAACAGTGTTACGGTGTAATTGAATAGAGTTGTTATTTGAGATGTTCCCGGGTAGCTCAGTCGGCAGAGCAGGTGGCTGTTAACCACCCTGTCGGGGGTTCGAATCCCTCCCCGGGAGCCAATTCTTTGGGGGGTCATTTCAGCAATGCCGTCCTTCGTCTATATTCTTCGCAGCGAATCAACCGGTCGCTACTACGTCGGCCATACGGACGATTTGCCGCGCAGAATATCACGGCACAACGATCCCACCTATCACGGCTCGAAATATACTAAACGCAACCAAGGCCCCTGGACATGCGTTTTCAGCGAACAATGTGAGACTCGTTCTACGGCCGTGAACCGCGAACAAGAAATCAAGGCAAAGAAAAGCAAAAAATACATAGAGTTCCTGATTGCGGATCGGCAGAGTCCCGAAAGCTTTCGGGATTAACCACCCTGCCCCGCCAGCAGGCGGGGACCCCTCCCCGGGGGCCAATTCTTCACCGCTTATCTAGTCTTAGCCTTTGCCGTTGCATACCTTTATCTTCAGTCTTCCACTATAGCCTATTGAGATTATCTTCACAATGAAGGACAATATGAGCAGGCTGGTGTGTATAAACCCAGGAGGGTTTTTTGATGGCCTGTTTCTTCGGGTCCTTGTCAAGAAGAGTGTGCCTCTCTTTTTTGCTGTTCCTGTTTGTACTACCCATGCCCGCCTCTCATGCCGCGCCTACATCAGCACGCTATGTCGGGTCCTTGGCCTGCAAGCCCTGCCACGAAAAAGAATACATCAGTTTTATTACCTACGCAAAAAAGAGCAGGTCGTTCCAAAGCATCGAGAGGGTGAGAAAGGGCCTGACTGAAGAGGAAACCAGAAGATGTTATTTCTGCCACACGACGGGATATGGGAAACCCGGCGGCTTTATCAGCACCGAAAAAACCCCCGGCCTGAAAAATGCAGGTTGCGAGGTGTGTCACGGACCCGGCGGATCGCATGCCCGGACGAAGAGCCGGGACGATATAAGGAGGCATCTGACGATGAAAGACTGTGAAGCCTGTCATACGTCTGAAAGGGTAAAAGCGTTCAGGTTTAAGCCGCTGATTCACGGCGGCGCGCATTAGTATCGGAGTCGTTGGGTATAGGAGACGGAACTTGGCAGTTTTTATCAGAAAAAGCCTGAGCAGAACGATCCTGACCGTCATTGCGGCCAGCGTAGCCGTAGTCATGACTGCGGAGATTTATCTGCGCTTCTCCCGGGGCATCGACGACAGGATAGCGATGATGACGCTCTTCGGGAAAGAACTGGCGGCCTCGATTTATGAAGGGATAAAGTATCCCATGTCGGTCGGTGACAGTGAAGCTGTGAAAAGACAGTTGCTGGACCTGCGGGGAAAAAAGGGCCTCGAGGTTTTTATATGCGATTACAGTCAGCAAATTATCTATGCGACACAAGAAGATAAGATCAACTCGCAAGTCAAAGATTTCCTTTCCAACAAAGCGGCGATGAAGACCCTGGATGAGGTGTCACAATCCGGACTCGTTCCGGAGAAGGCCTTTGAAGAACAGGCCAACGGGAAGAGGTCCCTCATCACCATATCCCCTATTCTGAACCATCCGAACTGCTATCACTGCCACGGCTCCTTCCGCAGAGTGCTCGGGAGTATGGTAATCAAAATGAGCATGGCGCAACTCTATTCGACGATCGCCTCGGCGAGAAACTACAGCATCATGATATCCCTTTTCGGAATAGCCGCGATAATAGCTTTGTCCTATGCCCTTATGTCCGGACTGGTAAGCCGTCCCATTGAGATCCTCGCGGACAAGGCCAGGAAGTTTGGGGAGGGAGATATGTCGGTCTCTGTTGATGTAAAAACAAAAAATGAGGTGGGGGTCCTCGGGAACACATTTAACTTTATGGTCAAGAGCATCAAGGACCAGATAGAGTATGCAAACAGCATAAAAGATGCGATCTGCGACCCTCTATTTATGGTCGATAACAACAAAATCATTACATTCATGAATGACGCATGCGCCCGCCTGACCGGCTATAAAAAGTCCGAGGTTGAGGGCAAAATGACTTGCAGGGAGATCTTGAAAAGCGACATATGCGAGACCACATGTCCGGTGCAGTACTGCTCCGATAAAGGGGAGCCCGTTGAAGGTATCAGGGCGAATATCACCGGCAGAGAGGGCCGGCAGATACCCATTATGACCAGTGCAAGCCCTTTGAGGAACGCCCGCGGTGAACTGATCGGGGCCATAGAAATATGTAAGGACATAACGATGGTGCTCGAGGCGGAGAGGCTTCAGTATGTAAGAAAGACCGCAGAGAGCGAAGAGGAGCAGAGGAAATACCTGGAGGGGAGAGGCGAAAATCTCCTTAACATTCTGACACAGGTATCACAGGGGGATCTTCATGTCAGGGCGGAGGTCCTTCAAAAAAATGATGTCATGGATGAGATCGCAAACCATACGAACCTCATGCTGGACAACCTTGCGCAGCTATATGAAAAAATCTCGTCGTTCAGCAGGGAACTGGAAGTAGAAGTGGCGAGAAGGACCACGATGTTAAGGGAGAAGACCCTCCTCCTTGAACGGGCGAACAGGGAACTCAGGGAACTCGACAGACTGAAATCTTCATTTCTTGCAAATATGTCTCATGAGCTCCGCACCCCGATGAACTCGATCATCGGCTATACGGAACTGCTCGCCGACGGTATCGATGGACCCGTCAACGAGGAACAAACAAAGAGCCTTCGTAAGGTCGAAAGCAACGCGAGACATCTCCTGCAGCTGATAAACGACATCCTCGATATGTCGAAGATCGAATCTGGGAAAATAGAGCTGGACGTAAGGGAACTGTTTTTAAAAAATGTGGTCGAGTCGGTGACTTCGACCCTTGAGCCTTCGATAGCCAAGAAGGGGCTGGCGCTTCGCCTTGATTTTGATCAAAGTTTGCCGCATGTCTATGCGGATGAGGACAAGATCAGACAGGTGCTGATGAATCTCTTGTCTAACGCGATCAAGTTTACAAACAGGGGCGTTGTCACCATAAGCGCCAAGCCTTCGGAGCGCGGTATCAAACCCGGCGAAAAGCCCCTTTTCGTTGAACTCTGCGTTGAGGACACGGGCATCGGCATAAAGGAAGAAGACATTCACAAGCTTTTTGACAAATTCAGCCAGCTGGATATCTCGACTATCCGCCAGTACGAAGGGACAGGCCTCGGCCTGAGCATTGCACGGGGCTTCGTAGTGCTGCACAAAGGCGTCATATGGGCAACGAGCAAATACGGGTCCGGCAGCAGATTCTGCTTCACACTGCCTGTGAGAAAGGAGATTCTCGAGAAAACTGCGGAGCCCATTCTTGAGCCGATGATGGCCGAGGGACTGGCGGAATATTTCAACAAGCCGGCCGATACTTTTTCGGGGGAACCCCATTATGCGGGCAGACTGATAAAATGCTGGGAATATGTCCACTGCGGGCAAACGAGCTGCCCTGCTTACGGCAGCGCAGAACACAGATGCTGGTTAATACTCGGGACCCACTGCAAAGGCACAAAGGTGGCATCATATCCGGAAAAAGTGGACTTCTGCAAGGGATGCGAGATCATCGAGCGGCTGCTCCTCGAGTCAGAGGAGTTTGCGGAAGGCGATCATGGATAAGAAAATCACGATTCTGATAGTCGACGACAATATTGACACAGTAGAACTTTTAAAAAAAAGGCTTCTCAGGGAAGGCTATAACACCGCTGAGGCATTTGATGGAGAAGAATGCCTCTCACAGGTCGATGCATGCAATCCGGATCTGATCGTGCTTGACCTCATGATGCCGAAATTGAACGGACTGGAGGTCTGCCGAAGGCTGAAATCAGAGGAAAATACAAGATACATCCCTGTAATCATGCTCACCGCCAAAGGCGAGGTGGAAGATAAAGTCAAAGGACTTGAGACAGGGGCTGACGACTATCTGGCAAAACCATTCGATTACAAAGAACTTTCCGCACGTGTCAGGTCCCTGCTGGCAATGAAAGAATCCAGAGAAAAACTGGCGGAGGAAGAAAAGTCAGAGGCCCTCGGCCAGATGATCGACGAGGTTGCGCATGAAGTGAGAAATCCCCTCGTCTCAATAGGAGGATTCGCACGGAGGGTCTATCAAAACCTCCCTGAAGGTAATCCTAACAGGAAATACATGGAGATGATTATCGAGGATGTTGCGAGAATTGAAAACATGGTCAGGCAGCTTGTCGAGTTACAAACCAGCTCTATATCCTATCTGGAGCCGGTAGATATAAATGAAATCATCACGAATGTCCTCCGTCTGTTTGACCGGGAATTCGAGGAAAAAGCGATCGACGTAGATACCGAACTCATGGAAAATGCGCCCGTTATGCGTGCCGACAGGGAACAGATGGGAAAGGCGATCGCGAACCTCGTAAAGAATGCCATTGAGGCCATGGACGGCGATACCAGGGTATTAAAGGTCGCCACCGGGACAGGCGAAGGCCGTCTGGAGATACGGATATCGGATACCGGCAGGGGCATATCACGCGACAAACTCAAAAACATCTTCGATCCTTTTTACACCTCAAAAATCTACGGGCCCGGTCTCGGCCTGACCTTCACTCTGAAGATCATAGAGGAGCACAGGGGGACCATTTCCGTGGAGAGCGAGCCGGGAAAAGGGACTGAGGTTACGGTTCGTCTGCCTCTGAAGAAGGGCTGAAGATGGCAAAGAGATTACATATTCCCCTGCGATGACGAGAAGCGCAAGAACGCCTGTAACAAAACCGGGGTACGTCACCGTAGGCAGTGGTCCCTCCTCCCAGGCTTCGCAATCTCTTTTTTGCCGATAATCCTGCCCACGCAACATTATATCGTATCTGCTTCGCCAATACTGTTATAATTTTTAGAGGACGCACAACCGGAAATACGATGAGACTGGCGATATTCGGAGCGCTCCCGCGCGAGCTGAAATATGTGATCAGGGACCTTGGGGCGACAAAAAGCTCCGAAGGGTGGCCCTTCCCTGTCCACACGGTCGCCATGGGTAGACACAATATTACCGTCGTGCAGACCGGGATGGGCATGCGTCGTGCTGTGGCGGCTTTGCATGCAGTCCTCGACAAAAAAAGGCCGGGGCTCGTCGTCTCGATCGGTTTCTGCGGCGCACTGTATGAGCAGGCCGAAGCAGGGGACCTTGTCCGGGCTTCGCAATTCTTGTTCCTTACGCCAACCATAGGCCGGAAAATATCGTTTTCCTCCCTCGGCACGACCGGTCATGGTTCGGACGTCCCCGAAATCGAGCAGACGATGGAGAGACTTTCGGGAACGATCGCCATGCGCAAGGGCGCTATTATTACCTTTGAGCGGCAGATGAAAAAGCGCGTCCTCGCGAAACAAATTCCCGCGGGGCTGGAGTTCCCCGTCTGCGACATGGAGACCTTCGGAATCGCCGGCTTGTCACGCGAAAGGAATGTCCCCTTCCTCGCATTCCGCGCGGTCAGCGACACCCTGGATGTAGAGGTCCCGCCGGAACTGGTCGGCGTTGTCGACGACAACGGAGAGCCGCGTCTGGGACGGCTCTTTACCGCGGTCACGACTAATCCCGCTCTAGTAACAGACGTCCTCAGATTGAGGAGGGATTCCGAAACTGCGGCGCGAAACCTCGGTATGCTGATAGAACAATTATCCGGAGCGTTGTATTAACCTTCCTGTCGCAAAAGAAGATTTATGAACCTGGGACCATCGCCTCCGGAAAGTCTTTGCGATGCGCTTCAATTGCATTGGCCACCGGACCGGCAAGCTTCATCTTCACGATAGAAGCCACAAGAACCGCAGGGAGGAGAAATATGAAAAACGACGTCCAGGCCGTATGATATTCTCCGATATAAAAAGTCATGAATATGTTGAACGCCGCTACGCCAAGATACAAACCGGGCCCGATAAGATATCTCCAGGGATAGCGAAAGCCTGCAAAATCTTTTTTGCCTGCGAGCCGGGCATCGATTTCCTGGAGAAGCCGGATAAGGACAAATCCGACGAGCGTCCAGCCCGCAAAGTTCGATATGGGAATGCCGAAATAGACCCCGCCCCCGGGATATTCATAAATACGGCCGAGGAACCATTTTTCACCCTGCAGTGCAACGGGATCAACGATGATGTCGAGATACACCATAAAGAATGCACCAAGCACCGCCGCAAAAAAAGACCTTCTGATCTTCTTCGTCTCGAGGAAGTACCACAGACCCTTATAGCGGCACATGGGAGAAACGACCAGAAGGGCAAGCGAGTAGCTCGCATAGGCGAGGAATACATAGCTGAGCGAATCCATGAAGGGGACCCCGAATACCCAGAGCTCCCGCGTCCTTGTAGTATCCAGATACCGGTACCAGCCGTAGGGGAACCCGTTATGGATCGAAGAGTATTCGGACAACCAGGTGACCGCGTAACCGGCGACGCAGAAAAAAACCGCCCTCTTCAGACCGAGATGCAGGGAGCAGCCGATCAGATAGATAAGCAAAAAAATAAATACATAGGGCCTGAGGAGAATCGTGCCCAGCAGAAGAGCGGGAGCCGAATCCATCAGTTCTTCTTCAGGTTCCAGACAAGAAGCCGGAGGAGGTCTCTGGGGCTCGAAAAGGCGCACCTCATCGACGTCGCCTCATAACCGCTGTGGACCATGCAGTCCCGGCAGCGCGGATCGGCACCGGTCCCGTAGCGCTCCCATTCCGTCTTCTCCATCATCTCCCCGAAAGACCTGTAGTAGCGGTCCGTGATAAGGTAACAGGGCGATTTCCAGCCGAGAGGGTTCCGCGTCGGATTCCCCCAAGGCGTACAGCGCATCTGTCTTTCCCCTCTTAGAAAATCGACGTAGAGGGGAGAGTTAAGGAACGGGAAGCGCCGGAAGAAATCCGTCATCTCCCGGAACTTCGCGACCGCCTCTTCCCGGCTGAGGAATATATTGTCCGCGACGCTTTCGTAACTGAATGCGGGAGATATCAGCGTCCCGTCGACGCCGAGATCCGTCAGGGTGCGGAACAGCGTCTCGAGCTCTTTCAGGCCGGAATTCTTGTAGACAGAGGTGTTCGTGCTCACCCTGAAGCCCCGCTCTTTTGCCCTTCCGATATTTTCGAGGGCCTTTCTGAACGTCCCTGGCCTGTTTGCAATCCCGTCATGGGTAACTTCGAGTCCGTCGAGATGAAAATTGAGTGTGAGCCTCTGCTGCGGCCTGAACTCATCGATGAAGGACTCCGTCAGCAGGCCATTCGTGCAGAGATAGACGTGTCTCTTCATCTCAAGAAGTTCCCCGACCAGAGATTTCAGATGGGGATACAACATTGGTTCGCCTCCGGTGACCGTCACCACCGGGGCCCCGGATTCCGTTACCGCACCGATGCATTCATCGAGGGTCAGGTCTTCGCTCTGTGCCTCGTTATGAAGCCGTATCCTGTCGCATCCGGCACAGGCAAGGTTACAGCGGTGCGTCGGTTCCAGCATCAGGACAAGAGGGAATTTCCTCCGTCCCTTGAGCAGATTCCTCATAAAGAAGGCGGTCAGTGAAGAGTAGAGCGCAATCGGGAAACGCATGCGCTTACTCCCCCCCCGAAGGTTTCCGGCCCCTTCGCTCCCTGATGAAATTCATCGCGTCATCGAGTTCATCAAGCGAAAAGTCGGTATTCCTGCATGGCCCTTCAGGCCGTTTGTTCGCTACGGCAAGTACCGGCACCCTGCTCTCCATCAACCACGTCCCGCTTTCACATACCCGTTTTCCGTAAACCAGGCCGCAGCCCTTGCAATCGCCCTGTCGACCGGGCTCTGCGGAATATTGAGTTCCCTGAGCGCCTTCGAAACATCGAAGAACATAAATTTTCCCGCCATTCTGACACCCGCCAGTGGAATCGCCGGACATCTCCCCGGAATCATTTTCGATATCGCCTCGTCGAAATAGGCGGCGATCAGCACCGGCAGATATGGAAGCCTCACCTTCGGTGCGCTGCGGCCCACCGTTCTGCCCAGGCTCTCAAAGAAATCCTTCAGCGTGAGATTGCTGTTGCCGAGTATATACCTTTCTCCGATGCGCCCCCGTTCCGCCGCGAGCCAGTGCCCTGCCGCCACGTCTTCCACGTCTACGAAGTTTAGCCCCGTATCCAGATATGCCGGCATTCGGCCGTTAAGAAAATCGACGATCATTTTGCCGGTAGGCGTGGGCCTGCGGTCCATCGGACCGACAGGGGTGGAGGGGTTTACGATCACTACGGGCAAACCTTTTTCTGCAGCGCCGCGCACCTCTTTTTCGGCGATGAACTTGGAGCGCTTATAATGTCCCACCATTTCTTCGATGCCGACAGGCGTCTCTTCGTTCGCCGGCCTGCGGTCGGAACCGGCGGTCAACGCCCCTACCGTGCTGGTGTAGACCACCTTTTCAACACCGCGTCTCAACGCCGCTTCCATCACGTTCTTTGTGCCCCGGACATTGATCTCGTACATCGTCGCGGGATCGGGGACCCAAAGCCGGTAATCCGCGGCAAGATGATAGAGTTGGCTGCATCCGTCAAGCGCCCGGTCTACGGAGTCATAATCTCTTACATCACCCGTGACAATTTCAACGCCTAGTGAATCAAGCGCTTTCCGGTCGCTTCCTTTTCTGACGAGGGCGCTGACGCGGACACCCCTCCCCAGCAAAAACCTGACCACATGGTACCCGACAAAACCAGTCGCACCGGTCACCAGCGCCTTCATTTTCCGGGCCCCTGCCCCCTGAACCTCGAAGCAAATTTTCCGAGCGCCATCAATGGGAAACAATTCCTGTAATTATGATATCTCAGCATGAAATACTTCGGGAAACCGGTGCCGGTGAACCACTCTTCATCCCAGGTACCGTCCTGACCCTGACGCTTGAGAAGGTAGCGTATACCTTTGATCGTCTTGTCCGAGCTCTCCTCTCCCGCGGCCATCAGTGCCAGGAGCGCCCATGCGGTCTGCGAAGGGGTACTCGCCCCGCTGCATTTAAGCGCAGGATCACTATATGACTCGCAGCACTCGCCCCAGCCCCCGTCAGGCCGCTGGCTTTTTTTGAGCCAATCGACGGACTTTCTTACATAGACGCTTCCCATGTCCTCGCCGACGGACCTGAGTCCCGAAAGCACAATGCTCGTTCCATAAATAAAATTTACTCCCCATCTTCCCCACCACGTCCCGTCTTCCTCCTGCGCCTTCCTGAGAAACTCGATGGCCCTGCGCACCGCCTCGTTTTTCCTGTCATATCCTATCATACCCAGCAGTTCCAGCACCCGGCCGGTAATGTCCGGGGTACTCGGATCTATCATCGCCTCGAGGTCTCCGAAGGGGAGTTGATTCAGCATCTTCATGTTATTGTCGACGTCGAACGCGCCCCATCCCCCGTCTCTTCCCTGCATGCCGAGCACCCACCGCACACCTCTGTCGATGTCCGGACGGCTTACGAAAGCCCTGTCCGCGTACCGGCTGAGCAGCATTAGAACTACAGCAGTGTCGTCCACGTCCGGATACCAGCTGTTGTCGAACTCGAAGGCCCACCCTCCCGCTTCTAGTTTCGGCCTCTTGACGCTCCAGTCGCCTTTCGTGGATATCTGCCTTGAAACGAGCCACTTGCAGGCCTCTATGATCGAGGGATGTTGCTCTTCCATTCCCGACTGGAGCAGCGCCAGGGCGGTAAGGGCCGTATCCCAGACAGGGGATATACACGACTGGAGCAGGAGTTCGTCCTCCCTTTCGATCGTAAACCTCTCGAGCGCCTCCAACCCCTTTCTTATCGCATCGTCCGAAACGTCGTGCCCTCTGGCCGCAAGGGCAAGGATCGAATTGACCATGGCGGGCTGGATCCCTCCCCAGTCGCCTGTAGGGTCCTGATGCTCTCTGATCCACCTTTCGGTATGGTCCATCGCCTTATTTCTGAAGATGCGGAGTGAAGAATTCTCCGTCTTCTTGAGCATTCCGTCCAGGGCGATGAAGAACCTCTTCCACGAAAAGATCGGCAGCCTCTTGGTGGTCAGCGCAGGTTTCTTATCCTGCGACGCATAGAGTTCGCGGACACCGGGGAATTCCGGCACGGTCTTGACCGGCTTCATCTCCAGCACTACGGAAAGGGGAACGATCGTCGATCTCGCCCAGCTCGACAAATTATAAATATTGACAGGAAACCAGACGGGAAGGAGATTGATTTCGACAGGGATGGATGGTATCGCCTTCCAGTCGAACTCTCCGAACACGGCGAGGAATATCTTCGTAAAGACCCTCGCCTCTTCCACCCCACCCTTATCGAGCACAAAGGCCCTCGCCCTGCAGAGAGGTTCCTCTTCAGCGGAATGTCCGGCAAGTTTAAGCGCAAAGTAGGCCTCGATGGTCGTACTGAGGTCTCCGTCTCCGCCCCAGTGGATCGCCCAGGTTCCGTCCGTCCTCTGGTTTCTCAGTATGTGCCGGGCCATCTTCCTGTCGCGGGCTTCATCTTTCATGCCGAGGAAATGAAGAAGCATCATATATTCGGCGGTAATCGTCACATTCGCCTCGAGCTCGTACCACCAGAACCCCTCCTTCTCCTGACGGTCGAGATAGTGAGACTGTGTTTTTTTGATAGCCTCGAAGGCATTCTCGATAAGGCCGGAAGTCCGGGGGCAGGACAGTCCTCCCGTCCCGGTAGTCGCCACACGGGGATGAGCCCTCATATTTCCATGGAGGATATTGCTATTTTCTCCGTTTATTATCTCCATCTTCCCTCCATCATTATCAAATCATACGCGGTCCCGGGCCGAAAGGGAATAAGATTACAGGCCTCATCACATACATGCCCGTCTACCTGCCCGTCCCCGCCGCAGGCTCCTCTTGGCTTTGCGTCCCGCGGTGCCGATCGTCCGACGTTCGCTGTTTTCCGTCAAACGCCACAAGTGTGATGCCCACAAGGATGACGATCGTGCCCGCCCACCGAAGCCACGATACATCCTCGCCGAGAAAGTACTTTGCCAAGAATGCCGCACAGAAATACGATACCGCAGTAAGCGGCAGGACGAAACTGAGGTCGGCCCATGAGAGGGCGACGAGATAAAGAAAAAAGTAAACGCCCAAAAACAGCACTCCCGCAAAGATGTATGGATTCCGCACGACCGAAAAGACAAGATTAATCCACTGGGACGCTTCCGTCACGTCCACCTGCCCGCTCCTCTTCATCGCATAACTCAATATTGTCTCGCCGACCGCGGCGCTCAGGGCGGCAAGAAAGGCAAGAATGATCGTCTTCATAGTTTCTCCCATAACGAACTGAACGTTGCCTGCGTGCCGGCCAGTTCCCTGTATCCGGCAACAGTAAGGCCTAGTGAGGCTATCCTTTCGCGTACCGCTTGGGAAGTAAAAGCCCCGAGATCTCTTCTTCCTTCTTCGTTCGATACGTCGGGATGTGCAAAGAACTCATCGACGGGTCCGCTTACCCGCTCAAGCACGCGAAGAAGATATCCCTCATCGATGGAACCCGTCCGTGAAAGTCCGAACACATGTCCAGGCGAGTACAAGCCGATGCGGCCGGCCTTTTTTTTGTGAAAAGCCCTGAGAAGACCGAAGACCGCCCATTCCAGAAAAGGCATGGTGCCCCGTTGCGATGACCGCATCCGCAGCATGGCTGACAGTGGTTCTTTCGGCATCCGTATCCAGCGGATTCCCCTGGTCTCTGCCTCCCGACATAGGATGTCGAATATCGCGGGATGCATCTGAAGATGATGGTGGCCGTCGATATGTGTAGGGTGGATTCCTGCCTCCTCCAGCCGGTTGAACTGTGCCTTTACCTCCCGCTCTATCTGCGGACGGAGACGCCGTCCCGAGTATCGCAGCCAGGCCTTCACAGGATTTCTCTCAAAAAAGCCGTCGGCAGCGGCAAGACCGGGTATCGCGGAGGGCGTCGAAACGGCCTTGCCGTCGCAGAGCGTGACGTGAATGCCGACCGAAAGCGCCTTTCGTTCCTGCAGGGTCTTTACCGCATCGTCGAAGGCACCACCCGCCGCCATAAGACTCGCGGAAGTCAGGATACCCCGGTCGTGTGCTTCCGCAACCGCAGCATTGACCGATGGAGTTTTTCCGAAGTCATCCGCGACGGTCACGATAAATCTCCGGTCATGGGAGAAATTGCTCATCGTGTCCCGGCAATTTCTTTCCTTTTCGCCATAAAAGAAAAGAACTCCTTTCCCTCCCTGATCCTCCGGCCGAATTCATCCTTGTCCTGCAACATCTCCTTCAAAATCCTGAGGATCGGCCGGGGCCGCAGATAATAGCGCCGGTAGAACCTCTCGACCGCACAGAAGATCTCTTCTTTTGAAAGACCGTCGTATGCGATAGCGGCACTCTGGATCCCGTCTCTGGTCAGACCGTCTCCTTCACGCACGATCCATCCCTCTTTCAGGCCCTGCGCATGCAACTCGGTGCCCGGATAGGGAGCCACAAGCGAAACCTGAATACTGTAGAGATCGAGCGCAAGTGCGTAGCGCATTGTTGCTTCGATCGTCTCCGGCGTTTCTCCCGGCAGGCCGAGAATGAAGGCACCATGGACGAGTATCCCGAGTTCCCTGGTCGCTTTTACGAACTCTCTCGCCTGTTCTACGCGGATGCCCTTCCTGATGTTGTTCAGGATCTTCTGGCTGCCTGATTCGAAGCCTACCGTAAGAAGGCGCAGTCCCGAATCCTTCAGTTCCTTCAGCGTCTCCTTCGAACCGTTCGCCCTCGAGTTGCACGACCATGTCAGGCCGAGTCCCCTTATACGCCGCGCGATCTCGACCGCACGGGCGGGGTTGTCGGTAAAGGTGTCATCGTCGAAAAAGAGCTCCTTCATCTCCGGGAAAAGTTCCTTCGTAAGGGCAACCTCTTCGTAAACATTATCGACACTTCTTACTCTGTAGGCATGTCCTGAAATCGTATGGGGCCAGAGGCAGAAGGTGCACCGCGCACGACAGCCCCTTCCAGTATAAAACGACACGTACGGATGTTTAAGATAACCGTTGTAGTAATGTTCTATTTCAAGGTCTCTTTTATATATCCGCGTCACGAAAGGAAGAGAGTCCAGGTCTTCGATTGGGGGTCTGTCCTCCGTCCGGTAAATCTCGCCGTTCTTTCTGAAGACGATGCCGGCCACCCTCTCGAAAGGCACGCCCTGTGAGATTTCGGTCACCGGGTAATCGAATTCGCCGGTCGTCACAAAATCTATTGCCTTTGAAGAGTCCAGTGTCTCGAACGGCCGGACCACGGTATGAGGCCCGACAAGCCCTATCTTGAGACCGGGGTAACTATCTTTCAGCAAACCGGCAACGCGGGCGTCATGGCCGACAGTCGGCGTGCTGGTGCTCATGACAATAAGATCATAGCCCCGGGCCGTTTTTATCACTGCGTCTATGTCCATGTCAGCTGGCGGGGCATCCAGAAGCCGGCTCCCGGGAATCATTCCCGCCGGATAGGCAAGCCAGGTAGGATACCAGAAAGAACGGACCTCCCGCCTGGCCTGATACCTGGCCCCAGCGCCGCCGTCGAACCCCCCGAACGAGGGAGGATTAAGGAACAAGGTTTTCATCTGTCTCCTTCCGGAAATAATTGGACAGCCATAACGGAGGTCGCACCTCCGGCGTCCGCCTAAATATTTTCATTGTAACAGATCGCCCCCCTATTTCAAGCAGAAACAACCCCTTTCGTCAAAATAAAGGGGCCGGGCTCAGGTGAAATCTTCGTCCCTAACGCGCCTTTCGGACAACTTGAGTAACGCCGGCAGAAGGACGAGCGTCGAAAATATCAGGAAACCGAGGCAGAGCGTCAGGAGTATCCCTATGCTCGAAATACCTTTGTGGGCCGAAAAAGACAGGCTGCCGGTGCTGACCATGGTCGCAAGATTACTGAATAGCGCTGCCCTGGCATTACTGGTAGTCAGCATATTCCCGCCCGGGGGCGGCTCTGTTTCGTAACGGACGATGAATATGATCCCGCTGTGCACGCCGATACCGAGTAAGAGCGGGACTACAATGACGTTCGCAAAGTTCAGAGGGATGCCGAGCAGTACCGAGGCGGCCCCTGTCATGACCGTCACGAGAATCAGCGGCGTAAGGATGAGGGCGGTGACAAAAAACCTCCTCAGTTCTATCAGCAGGTAGAGGGTGATTGCGATCATCGCATAGAGGGTGGCCTCCCTGAAGGAAGAAATGATCGCCATGCCGGATTCGTAGATCGAGACCGGTGAATCCGTGGCACCGGGCGCGACGGCTTGCACTGACTTCACGAAACGTGCAAGGGCATTTCTGTCCAGGATATTTTCGCTAGGCAGTACCTGTATCCTGTAACGTCCGTCATTCGACCGGTACAGTGAAACCAGATCTTTCGGAAGCCCGGCCAGATCGATATTCGAAGCCTGAAGCGAAAGATCAAGCCTTCGAAAAAGCGGGGGAAGAGGAGATAACAGATCATCTTCGAGCGCGCCAAATGCCTTTTCCCTGGTTTCAGGCTTCCTAAGGAGAATTTTGAATTTCAGGATGCCTTCATAAAGCCCCCGGAGGGCATCGTTCTGCCTCCCGGCTGACAACGAGAGCGACTCTTTCACTCTCCTTTCAAGGCCGCCGAAGGACCTGACATTTTGCCGATAAGACAATTTCTTTATTGAAGCGCGGTCGAGCCCGGGAGGCATGAAAAGTCTGATATCGGATATGATACCGAGTTTTTCGCTCTGCTTCTCGGGGATGAAATCGAAGAGCGTTATCACCGTCTTCACCTCTTTCAGCCGGCGCAATTTCTCCGTGAGCCGTTCCACTTCTTTTTTGCTCGTACTCAGGACCGAGATGGTCCACGGCGTGGTCTCGGGGTCCCTGAAAAGTTCCTTTATGACAGCGACCGCCTCTGACTTCTGATCGTACAGATCCAGCGGATTATAATCGAAATACACCTTAGGCAGAAGGACCGCCGATGCCATCCCCAAAACTAAGGTGACGGCAACAATACTGCGAGGATAACGGTATGGTACCTTCACGATCGCCGTCACTGCGTCTGAGCCCGCAGACTTCTTTGCTTCGACGGGCAACAATTCGATCAGCGCCGGGAGCACGGTAAGATTCATGATAAAACTGATGAACATACCCGTGCCGGAAATCAGGCCGAGTTCGGCAACTCCGGCGTAGGCCGTCGGCAGGAACGCATAGAAACCGATCGCAGTCGTTATGCAGCTCAGAAGGAGGCTCCTTCCTACGCCCTTTGACGTGGTAGCCAGGCTCTCATCGTGACTGAGGCCGGATTCGAGCAGTTCCTTGTGCCGAAGACAAAATTGGATACTGTAATCAATGCCGAGACCGATGAAAAGGACCGCAAACGTGATGGATATCATGTTGAGGCTGCCGATAAAGGCGATCGCAAAGCCGGTAGTCCACACAAGACCGATTATTAGGGTCAGGAGGCCGGCGATCATGAGACGCATATACCCTCCAAGCCCTATGAAAAGGATAACGGCTACCAGGACAAGGGAGGCGAATGTCGCTACGCCGACGCTGTTTCTCACCTCCGAAAGATTCTCGCTCGCCAATGCAATGTCACCGGTAATACGGACCGCCACCCCGTTTGACCTGATCAGACCCAGTTCCTTTGCGGCACTCCGCACCTTTTCAAGCGCCGCCTCCCCTCCCGAAAGACTGCCTTCATTGAGATATGGTTGCGCGATGATGAACTGGCGCCGCTGCCGGGCAGCCTCCCTATCGCCTAGCATGAGTTCCTGCCATGACATGCGGAACGGCCGGCCCGACGCGATATTATCAAACGCCTGTCCCATCATTTTATAAAGAAGGGTGATCCTCGCCTCATCCGCGCCGGCCTCCTTCGCATGCTCCAATGTCTGGCCGACTACCGAAAATAATCCCCTCAGGCTCATGTCTTCTGAAAGGAACCCGATTAATGGCTGTGCTGCCGCCATATTATCCGCAAAGTCTTCGAGTTCGTTCACGGAGAGATAGAGCAGTCCGTTCTTGTAAAAAAATCCCCCCCCTCCAGGCTCATAGACGTTCTTGAAGAGCTTGGGCTCATTCTTCAGTACCGAGCCGAGGCTGTTCCTGGCCTTCTCCGCAAGTTCGGGCGTATCGGCGTCGATCACCACGACGATTGTGTCGGAAAGCTGGGGGAAGGCCCGTGTAAATTCGTTCTCCAGCCTGCGGAAACCGAGCTTCTCCGAGATCATACCGTTCATGTCGGTGTTAATCTTAAAATTGGTCAAAGAGTAATAGAGAATACCTGCGGTCATGAAAATCGTGCAGACAATGACCGCACTGGCATGATTATGCACGTATTTGACCCACCAGCCGAGAAGTCTCTTTGCCCGTCCCTCCGGCCTATCCGCCATCTATGGATGACCCTTCAACGTATTTCCAAATTCTCCGGTTTCGGTTATCATTAGTACATGATATCAAAAAGAAGTATCATTATTCACAGCCTGTTGTCTGTCTTCCCGCTTTTTGTCCTCTGTTTTTTAGCGCCTCCAACAATCGCCTCCGTGCAGCCCTCCCCCGCAGGCGTAATCAAGACCTTCAATGCCGCACTCCTCGAAGCAATGAAGAAGGCCGATGAACTCGGGTACCGGGGACGGTACAAACTCCTTGAGCCGGTAATCAGGGACACCTACGCCCTGTCCTTTATGGCCGGGCAGTCCACTGGCAGGTACTGGAAGAGGCTCACGAATGACGAGCGTGAGTCGGTAGCAAAGGCATATAGGGACTGGACCATCGCGACCTATGCGGGGCGCTTCGACGGCTGGTCCGGAGAAAAATTCGAAGTTGTCTCGGAGAGCAGGCCGCAACAGGGCATCGTTACCGTGATCAGCAAACTCCTAAAGTCAAATGGAGAAGAGGTGAGCTTTCACTATCTTCTCCGGAAAGCAGAGGGCTCCTGGCGCGTGGTGGATATTCAGATCTCCGGCGTCAGCCAGTTGGCGCTCACCCGGGCACAGTTCACCAGCGTCATTAAGACGAAAGGGATAAAGGGCCTGATCGAGATGCTCGATGAGAAGATAAGGGCATTCGAAAGGGGAGGGAAGAAAGAGTAACAGACGCTTTCCTTTCTGACGTCGTGATGGTTTTCATAAAAACCCGTTCTCGCGCATGCGCTCCACGGCAATGATCAGCCACGGCGTATAGATGTCTCTGCTGCCCGCCATCTCGCCGATCAACAGCCCCGGGGCAATTGTCCTGATTTCCGAAATCTCATCAGGGTCCGGGAAAATCCAGCCGGACTCGATCCCTCTCACCTCAGTGATCGCGCATATTTCATTTTCCGCGCCGATGTCCCTGTATCCGACCCTGTAATGAAACTTAAACAGATACTGCACCTGGGCCGTTGTAAGCCCGATCTCCTGTCTTAATCTCCGCTTCGATGCCTGTTCGTAATCCTCGCCTTTTTTCAGATGGCTTGCAACGGTGCCGTCCCAAAAACCGGGCCAGAGCCTCTTTTTCCGGCTTCGCCGCGTCAGAAAAAGCTCGCCGTCCCGGTTGAAAACCATCGCAAGGAAACCGCGGTGGAGAATGCCACCACCGTCATGACATTTCTCCTTCTCCTCCTCCCCGATATAATTATCGTTCTCGTCGACTATCACGATCTGCTCCATCTTCCGCCATCGACCTCCGTATTTTAAGATGACCGTCACCCCGCCGGATGCGCATTTTTTACATCTTATCCGACATGGTACGGTCTGTCAAAGAGATTTTTTCACGATATAAGACAGCAGAAGAACGCTGCCGAATAAGAATCTTGCTTCGATGTATGGCCTTTGCGTTGCGGTCGATTGACTCAACGGAGAAGCAGGGTAAACTCTCCAGTTGCATAAATTTCTCATAAAAAATGGTATTAAGCCCACGCAAAACGGCCTCCTGATTGGTTAAAATTGATGTGTCGAGCAGCAAAATCAACCAAAGCAGGAGGCCACTGAAAGTG
>JAJZPM010000044.1 GCA_021811105.1 Nitrospirota bacterium
CTTGGCGATTTTTTCTATGCGTTCCCTTAGTCTTTCATCGACCCGGACTGTAATGGTTGCACTTCTCATGATGCTTCACCCCCTTTGTAATACATTGTATATCATAGCAAACAAAGAAGTAAATATTTGCCGCCATATCCTAGCAAAAGCCGCGATCTTGGCAGATATTGAAATGCTGCGGAGTACAAATGAAAATTATGCTGAACTCTGGTAAGCAAAGCACTCTGAGCAGCCGTCCTCGAAATCTTTTGTTTAGAGCGGTTTCAGGCCCTACTTCGCAGAAAAAGCTCCGGAGTGCTTTTACAATCTTTCTCAAAAAACTGATATTTCAAGACGCGACCCCGTCCGTCTTCGCGTCTCTCGCCCGGCAGGTTACGGTGAAAGCCTTAGCGACTTGCCACAGGCTGACTTTCTTAGTTTTTCTTCATGCTTTTCATAATCTCCAAGATGCGCCCGCATGAGACTTTTCCAAAGCCGACCGTGGTTGGGGACTCTAAAGTGCAAGAGCTCATGAACGATTACATAATCGCTTATCTTGCGGTCCAGTTCGAGTAACTCGGCATTAAAGTTCAGGTTCCCGGCCGTGGAGCAGGACGCCCACTTGGTCCGCATCGGTCGAATGGCCAATGAATTCACTTTCACGTCTAGTTTATCCGCCCATTCGAGCACCCGTCTCTTGAACTCCTCCTTGTCGCGCCAGGATATCATTTCCTGAAACTCTTCTGTAACAGGATAAAGAGGGCTTCGACTGTTGCGGTCACCTTTTCAATATCGTCCTCTTCAGTCACGAGGGCAAATGTTACCTGCTTGCGCACCTCGCGCAATTCCGCATCACTGCCTTGCCAGTTTGGATACTGGGAGAATGCCTCCGCCACCTTCCGGCTCGCCACCTCAGGGTTCGGGATGCCGTCATCAGTCAGTTTGCAGAGGACAAAATAGGTCAGGCTATCAAGGCCCTTCGCGGCCTGCTCCTTCTTTCTCTGTTCGTTCTTCTCGATCTCCCTCAGCAGTCCGGCGAGCGCGTCGGCAGTTGTCGTCTGGCGGTCTTCGAAACTTTCCTGGACAGCCCTGGCCCGTTCCGCCAAGGCGACAAGGAAGGGCTCGCCGCTATTCTCCTCTGCTGTCTTCTCGATGGATTTAATAAGGTTGATGACCTTCGTGGCTTTTCCTTCATTGCGCTGTTTGATCGTATCAAGGGTCGCTTTGTCGATCTCGACATATTCTGCAGGCAGTTCTCCAGCTATCCAGGTCCCGACATGCTTCTGCACAAGTTCATTGGTCTTTTTCTGGAAAGCCTTATCTACATAAACCTTCTTTTCATAGGCATTTCGAACTACTACATAGACAGCGGACAGCGTCGTAAAATCCCCGATGAACGGTCGCAGGAACGCATCGGGCGAGATAATCTCGTAGAGCATCTCGATCTCTTTGTATTCCTTGAAAAACTCCTTGCGACGCTCCTTATCCCGGAAGTGTTCGATCAGGTCGTCCACGTCTTTGTCGTCGAAATTCCGCTTAATGAGCGCCAGATACGCCGGGGCACTGGTCTCCATTTTTGCCTTGAACAGGTGCTTCAGCAAGCCGAGGTCTTTGACGATAGCGTTGATCTCATCGCTGTCAAAGGCGAGCGCTTTTTCCAGTTTGTCGAAAATGCCCACAAAATCAAGCACGAAACCGTGCGGCTTCACCATCTCCTCGGCCTCATTTTCGTATGGCCTGTTCACCCGCGCGATAGCCTGCAGCAGGGTATGGTCCCGCATCGGCTTGTCCAGGTACATTGCATAAAGTATCGGCGCATCAAAGCCTGTAAGCAGTTTTTCGGTAACGATAAGAATCTTCGGCAAGTCGCCGGACTTCCTGAAATTCTTACGGATCTGCCGCTCCTTCTTCTCGTCAAGATGCCATTTCTTCAGGCGCTTCGGATCGTTATTATTGCCGGTAAAGACGATCTCGGAATATCCGGTCGGCAGAGCCCACCCTTTGAATATCTCATCAAGCGCCTCCTTGTATAGAGCGCAGGCCTCGCGGTCCACGGCAACAAGGAATGCCTTGTAGCCAAGCGGTTCCACATTTCTCAGATAGTGATTGGCCACCAAGTCGGCAACTTTCTGCACGCGGTCCTTGCCCTTGAGAAAATTCTTCAGATTTACCGCTCTTTCGAGGATCTTGTTCAGCTCCTCGATGTCCGCGATCCCTTCGGTCTCGGCCAGTGCAAGGAACTCCTTTTCCATGATCTCGTGCGGCACGAGCATCTCGTTGGGCGCGAGGGTGTAGTAAAGCGGAAGAGTTGTGCCGTCTTCGATGCTCTCTGCGATGGAATACTTGTGCAGGTAGCCCTGATCGTCCTCGCAACCGAAGGTCTTGAACGTTCCCTTGCCGTAAGCGGTCTTGTCTACCGGCGTACCGGTAAAGCCGATATAGCTTGCGTTCGGCAGGCCGGCCATCAGGAAGTTGCCGAGGTCGCCGCCTGTTGTCCTGTGCGCCTCGTCGATAAGCACAAAGATATTCTTTCGTGTATTCAGGTCGGCAGGCATGTCGCGGAACTTATGGATCATGGTCACGATAATCCCCCGGTAGTCCTGGCCCTTTTCATCCAGCAGCTTGTTGAGCGTTGTGATCCGGTCGGCATGCGCCACGTTGCCCAACCCCACTGCCGCAAGGTTCTTGAGCATCTGGTCCTCCAGTTCGTTCCGGTCGATCATCAAAAGGATTGTAGGTTTCTCGGCCTCCGGTGCCTTAAACAGAAGCTCTGCGGCCTTGATCATGGTATAAGTCTTGCCGCTGCCCTGCGTATGCCAGACGAGCCCGCGCGAGCGCGTTCGGTCCAGGGCGCGAGCAACCACCCTGTCCACAGCGGTTGTCTGATGCTGGCGCAGGATGATCTTCTGGAGTTCCTCTTCCTTTTCAGCAAAGAGAATGAAGTCCTTGAGGAAGCGAAGCATATTCGGCACGGAGCAGAAGCTTTTCACCTTGGCTTCGAGATTTCCAACTTGGTCATGCTTCCAGTTGAAGAGGTTGCGTCGGACGGTGTTCCATGTCACGCCGTAGGCAAAGCCAATCGCCTCGGTGGCGGTAAAGAGCATCTCCGGCACCATCACCTCGGGTGTTTCGGCGTGGTAGCGGCGTATCTGATCGACTCCCAGAGCGATAGCCTCGTCTTTTGTTGCGTTCTTGCACTCGATCACCAACACAGGGATGCCGTTGATGAGAAAGACTATGTCTTCCCGTGTGCCATAGCTGCCGTTGTGGACATAAAACTCTTCGGTCACTTCATAGATGTTTCGGGAAGGGTTGTTGTAGTCTATGACTTGCAGATCCAGCTCGCGGCTCTCATCGGAGCAGAAGAATTTGCCCTGGTTGCGGAGGTAAGCGAGGAAATCACGGTTGCCTGCGATGTCGGCTCTTAAACGCTGCCATTCGCCGATTAAAGCACCTTCGGCCTCTTTGTATTTGGGATTGAATTCTCGGATCTTTGCGTGGAGCAGATCGCCGAAGTAGAGCGATGCACCCTGCGCCCGGCCGGCTGCCTCACTGGCCCCGTTCTTCGTCCCCTCGCCCTCTGGGAGAGGGTGAGGGTTCTGCTGAGGGGTGAATCCTCGCCGCTTCTCGGCTTCAGCACGCGGTACATAGGTCCAGCCTATCTCCTGCGCATACGCGAGGACACGGGCTTGAACGGTTTTATGTTCTCCGGGTGCAAGCATCAGGCAACACACTCATCTTGGCCATATATCTTAATAATTTCCCATACAGTGGTGTCGAGACCGCTTAGATATTGATGGAACCTGTCCTTGTGAACTGCAAAGCACAGTAAGTGTGTCGGACGAGAAAACCCGACATAGACCATCCTCGCTGATTGTTTAACGCGCTTTCTTTCGCTTCCCACCAGGCCCTCCATTAAGAACTGCCTGGACAATCTCTGCGATTCATAGGACTTGGCTGCCACACCGTGGCCATCTTGGTGGAAATAAGTTTCCATGTAAAGCGTTGCTGTATGGGTTTGTCCCTTGACTGAATGAACGGTTGCGATCTCGATGTCAAACCCGTGTATGTTCACAATATTTGAAAAAGATTGTTGGGTAGTATCGGCCAGCGCAGCTGTCTCGGCTGGCTGATCAATAAACTCTCGAGACTTATTTACATCCTTTCCGAATATCTGTAATAACTTAGGAATAGTTTCCCTAATTTCTTCCACAACGTCTGTTATATCACCCCTTATCGAATATAATGTCCACTGGTAGAGGCAGAGCTTAAATTGCTCGTAAAAAACAGCATGCTTTTCTCTAAGAAACTTGAGCAGAGAGTTGCTGGTGAAGTGGCTCCCACTCTCCGGATTATTGGCATCTTCAAGGCGCAAAACTTTTAAGATGAAATTGAGTATGCTTTTTTGAACAGCCCCGAGCGTCTTATTTTTTCTATCATAATGCCGCAGATAATCTTCGAGGCAATTGTGATCTATGCGAGACTTTTGTCGCGCTTTTTGGAATGCTGGACAATAATCCACTAATCGAAACTTGCTGCCGGTTCTGCCTTTATCCTCCGCGTTCCACTCGGAATTCCATGCGACAGCCTTAAAAATATTTTCACCACTCTCCGGTATCCTTCCTTCATCAATCAGGTTTCTTAAAATAGAAGAGAATTTGTGAACTACCGTGCAGACTGACGCGTCATCAAAAATAATGATATGTGGCTTTATGTTTACCTCGGAAAGACCGTTGATCTGAAATCCATCAGCATTATCCAGTGCAAAGAAATTCACAACTGTGGCAATTGGAATAGATAAGCGGTAACTATTGGCAAGACTCAGCACAATCCCCCTGGCTTGCCAAGCGCTTTTCTCATCGAAGTCATTATTGTCATAGATGGATTGGTTCCGGTCACCTATCCTCTGATATCCACACTGACATTTTCCGCCATCAAAGAAAAGCTCTTCAAGAAGGTCATGCTGGTGTTTGCCCATGTCCTGCATTTCGTCAACAAACACATAGCTAAACCTTTCTTGCATCAGCGCCTTAGCTGCCTTCCTTTTTGACAGATGAATAGCTGCAAGAAAATATGCGTCTTCGAAATGAAGATACCCACGCCCGAAAATATCCATCTTCATTCGCGCCAGCGTCTTGTAAGTTTCGGAGGCTGACGCTTTCTTAAGTGCGACTGCCCCGCCAATGCCATCCGTCAAATTGAACTGGTCATCAAACCTTATTCGCTTCAAAAATGCAACTGCATCGCTCTTATTGTCGAGCCATGCCTTCGCTGGGCATTTAGCCGGTAAACATCTGTAATAACCCGCAACCGCAACATCAAATATTTCATTGTCGATTCGAGTTGGTCGCTTTCCAAACCTTGCAACATAAGCCGGTATCGCTAGAAATCTATCAACAAAACTCTGAATTGTCCCAATATAATTCGGATAAGCGAAGAGTCTTTGGCACTGCTTACCTATCTTCTTCTTTATCTCATCCACCGCAGTATTGGTATGTGAAATCACAAGAATGCCGGAGCCATTGCTGAAAGGTAGATAGCGTTCCAAAATTACAAGCTTGGCCAAAAGAACGGTTGTTTTCCCGCTGCCCGGCACCGCCTGTAGATCCAGGGTATCGAAGCGGTTGATGAAAGCCCGACGCTCTGCGTCGAAGGTCCTCCCCTCAGGCAGAAGTAGCCTTTCAGCATGAGCGATATCATTATCCGTGATGTTAATTTCGACACGCATGTTTGATCGCTTTCAAAAGGTACTTAATCGATTCGTCGTTATCGTCGAGAGAAATTTCCGGTGACTCTTTCTTCGAGTCTCCCTCCAGCGTCTGTGTGAGATGGTGTGCGATCTCCGTCTTGTCGAGACTCTTGTCGATTAGCTTTTTCGCCAATTCGTGCTCAAGGTTCCCGGTATCTATTTGAGGATGCGCCGTCTTCAGCGCTTGTGCGAACGCGCCAGCCAGAGAACTAGACTGGGCAAGGCAAAACTCCAGCGTCCATTTTGGCGCAACAAACACCTTCACTTTTTGTGAATTGAACTTAGATTCCTTTTCCTGGATAGCGACACCGCTATCACGTGATACATCGTCAGCATCTCTTGGCTGGTAGTTGTAAATGGCTTTTCCATTTTCATCCTTAACAACTTTACCCTCTTGATCTTGTTTGGGAATCTTGTAGACAGTTGGCACATCAATATCTGTCACGATTGAAACAGGCACATCCATTTCCGGCCCTTCTTTTCTCACGAATACTTTCGAATAGCGTAAGAATGAAGTGCCTCCGACATTGACAATGGAAACTCCCGCCTCCGTGAGATCCTTGGATATCAAGCCAGACTTCTTCATTATTCTTGCCAATGCAGGCAATAGAATTTCCTCAGCCCACCCCTCCACCATGATCACGCCCTTGGCAAAGAACAGGTTCGATTTGGTAACATCAAGAAACCATTCGAGGAACTTATGATCCGAAGTGTCTAGCGCGGTAAATTCTTTCCCCGTTTTATCCTTGCCCATGGGAAATGCCTGACAGCTGTTGCAAATAATCAGGTCATCCAGTTTGACCTTGGATGCCAAGTTCGGGCTGTGTGTCGTTAGTATGATTTGAAGATCAGCTTCGTTTTGGAGTCCCTCGATGACCTGCATTTGCGCCTGTGGATGGAGATGGGCCTCCAATTCTTCGATGAGACCCAAGCGCAGCCCATGCCAGTTTTTCTTGTTTAGATGGACTAGCTCAGATGCCATGAACAGGCGGTTCAGAGTGCCGAGCCCCGGGTTTATCTCGTCTTCTATGGACAGTTCCAATTTTTCCAAAATACTTCTCAAGCTTCCCTCGGCAGCGGCGATATCACTGATTTTATCGCTACCAGAAAATGACTTGATATATCTGTCAACTTCGTCTTTCAGATCCTTCCCCTTTGTGTCATTAGTCAAAGGAGTATCATCAGCGTTTTTCCCCTCAAAATATTTTTCGATCGCCTTGTTGAACTCACCGAAATGACCCATCAAATGATGATCCTTCTCTTTCCCCTTGAAAGCCTCATGCCCTTGAAAGATCTGCGAGAGCCTCGAGTTTCTTTTGGGCACCAGTTCGGCCTTTGCATCACGCAGTGGCTTCAGGTAGGTCGCCTTCAAATAGTCTCTCGCCTCTGCGCCTAGTGGATGGCCTTCACTGTCAGCTCCGGCTCTGACATCCGACGGAAAGATTCTCTCGGAATTTCTCTTTACCTCGTAGTTCAACCTCAGATATGTCTGGCACGTTGCTCCTTCGCCAGCCCAACCGATCCACTCAATGAAGTTTTTAGCCTCTTCCGGGGCCAAATCTTCAAAGGTGAGTTCGATCCGGAGTCTCTCTGTATTATTGTAGAAATCCTCCTCTGTCACCCTTGTCCACTCGAAGCTGTGTGTCCCAAGAACCAGTTTGATGGCATCAATGATCGCAGTCTTCCCCGAATCGTTCTCACCTATCAAAACATTGAGGCCCTTTTTAAGCGGCAGACTCAGATTGGGCTTTGCTGGATCAAACTCCGTGTCCGATCCAAATTTCCTGAAGTTCCAAAGTTTTATATTTGACAAAAACATATTTAATTAACTCCCGACAGATCAAGATTATTCACCCTTATCTGCGCCGTCATCAACTGGTGGAGCAGGGTGCGGAAGAGGTCAGTAAGAGTCTTCGCCTTGCTTTTATGCGCTTTTTCTTTCCGATCCAATGCCTTGAAGACGCCAGCAATCTCCTGTTGCTCCTCCAACGAAGGAACCGGCACTGGATATGTTTTGAGATACCCGCATGTCAGTGCTCCCTTGGTACTGCCGCCCGCTTGGCTCACGGACCGCAAATGATCGTACCTCGTTTGCATATACCATAGAGCAAAATCCGGAACAACCGTTGGTGACGTGAATTGAGCATAAGCAAGATGCTGGTTAATGCAGGACTCAAAGGCAATGAGGGCGGAGTTCCCCAACGTCTTGCCTTGTCCGGTGATGGCGATAAGCAGACTGCCAGGCTTCACATGAGGCAGATGACATTCTTTGACCGCACGCTCGGTCACGAACTGATCTGCCTCTGTGATAAACAGCTCATGAATCTTGGCGCTGTTCAGCCAAGGGATCGCGCCGCCTTGCCAGTAGCCTTCGTTATCCCGCTTGGGGGTCGAACCATTCCCAATCTTCGCAAGAGAACCGAGTGGTACTACCTCCCAACTCTCCGGCACCGGTCCGATCTCGGTCTGTTTCTGAGGCTCGCCACGAAGGCCTTCGGTAAAGAGTTTATGAAGGAGTGTCTTTTTCAGTTCCGTGGTTCGTTGAAGCAGTTGCTCCTGCTGCTCGATAGCCCGCTGCACCACCCCCAACACCCCCGCAATCCTTCGCTGCTCATCCTTCTCGGGACACGGGACCGTCTGTTCTTTCAGGAGTGTGAAATGACGGTTGTATCCGCGATTCGGGATATCGAGACTTAGAAGCGCATAATAGAAGAACTTCGTGTCGAAAAGGTCTTCCTTGGGTTTCAATACTTTTGTTCCGTCCGCTCCGATAATAAACGGAAAGTCCACATACTTTACGCACCGTGTATGATCGCCAAAAATTACCAGCGGGAGTTCTTGACGTATGACTCTATCCGTAGCATCAGAGTAGCCAGCTATGAACGCTTGTCCTTGATCGACGACTGGGAATTGACCTGAAGGCATAATCTCAGAAGTGAGAATTTGGTTCTCTCTGCCGACCTTCACCTTGCCTAGCGTTTCTGGAAAAGCGATTGCCTGCCATCCTGTCATAACATTGCTCATGTCCCGACCCCGTAAACTGCCTCTTGCTCCCTCACAAACATCTCCTTCTCCCTCTCGATCTCCTCGATCAGCTCTTTTTCACTCGGCAGATAGAGCTTATACTTCGAGGCAAAGAGCTGTTTGTTTTCCTTGAGCACTGAGTACTTGACCACGGTTTCGTCTTTGTCTGTGCAGAGGATTATGCCGATGGTGGGGTTGTCATCCTTGCTTTTGTACTTGTCTTCATAGAGTCGAACGTACATGTCCATTTGCCCGATATCCTGGTGGGCCAGTTCCCCGGTCTTAAGATCGATGAGGACGAAGCATTTGAGGAGGTAGTTATAGAACACAAGATCGATGAAAAAATCTTTGGTCTCTGTACTGAGGCGCTGCTGCCGGGCGACGAAGGCGAAACCTTTGCCCAGTTCCAGCATAAACGCCTGCAGCTTGCCGATTATCGCCTGTTCGAGGTCTGATTCACGGAAATCGGGGTTGTCCTTGAGCCCGAGAAATTCGAGGACGTAGGGGTCCTTGATTAAATCCTTGGCCTCAGCAGCAAAAGGCATTGTCCTTTCCTGCATATCTTCGATAACAGGCTTCTTTTTCCGGCTCATCTTCAGCCGCTCGTAGTAAAGCGAATTAATTTGCCGATCAAGCGCACGAACCGACCAATTCTGTTCGGCGGCTTCCCTGGCATAATAGTGGCGGGCTTCGGGCTTTTCAACACGCAGTAGCAACTTAAAATGAGACCAGGTCAAAAGGTGCCACGGTTCAGCACCTATCTCAGACTCGGCAGCACCATCTGAGCTGTCTTCAGATTTTTCACACAGTGTGTGAAAAATTGGGAAGGTGAGGTAAAACCTCCTGAAGTAGGCCAAATTTGTCATTCCAAACCCTGAGCCAAACTCGGCAACCAACCTCATTGATAGTTCTTGAATCAAAGCCTTGCCATAGCCAGCTCTTTTATGTCCCCGCTGTTCCTCCTCAACAATCATCCGACCTACATTCCAATAGGCACCCACCATGGCAAAATTGACAGCGTGATAGGTCTTTGATCGTGCCGAACGAAGAACATCTGCAACGGCCTCATAGAATTCGTGACGCAGTGCGTCACATTTCTTGACGGACTTTTCGTATACTGCCTTCTCCCAAGCTCTGTCTTTCATTTGTTTCATAGACTCACCCGGCTTGACTTCATAGGCATACTTGCTCAGAGATTCGGCAGCATCCTGCAAACGTTTCTTCTTTTTCATACCCCGATCCTCTTCAGAATTGCCTTGAGCGCTGCATCGGTGGCTTTCGCCTCCTCCTCCAAAGCATTCAACTCCTCCACGATCTCTGCAATGGGCCGGTATTCGTCCGCCTCGCCTGTATGGATGTATCGGCTGGGCGAGATGTTATAGTCGTTCTTGGCGATCTCGTCCTTGATGACAATGCGACTGTATTTCTCCTCCTCGCGCCATTCCTTAAAAGTATTCGCAATGCGAACAATGGCCTCTTGAGGAATATAATTCTTCGGATCGCCCTTCACGAACTCGCGGCTCGCGTTCAAGAGGAACAGCTTGCCTTGCCTCTCCTTTGGCTTTTCCTTGTTGAGCACGATAACGATGCCCGGCGCGGTTGTGTTATAGAAGAGGTTTTCAGGCAGGTAAAGCACGCCCTCGATAAGGTCCTGCTCCGCAAACCAGCGTCGCACGTCCTTTTCCTTATTGGTATTTGCATTGCCGGAGCCGCGGGAGGCAGCGCCGGTGTCGAGCACCACAGCGGCCCGTCCTCCGGGTTTTAGGCTTGCGAGGATGTGCTGCATCCAGCCCCAATCAGCCTTGCTTCCCGGAAAGCCGGCTCCTTTTGGGAAGCGGTCGAGCTCGTCTGCGTCGTAGTCCTTTTCTTTGAATTCGGTCTGGTTCCACATGGGATTGGCCACCACGCGGTCGAAGGTTTGCAGGCGGTTGCCCTTGCGGAACTTGGGCTTGCGAAATGTGTCGCCTATCTGGATCTCGCCTTCCATATCGTGAATGATCATGTTCATATTAGCCATCGCCCAGGTGCCCGGCTCGTTCTCCTGACCGTAGAGCCTGGCAGGCGCGTACTTTTTCTTCGAGCGAAGGCTCATCTTCTCCTGCAATACCAGCTCGCACTTGATAAGCAGCCCGGCAGAGCCGCAGCAGGGGTCGTATATCTCCATACCGGGTTCGGGGTCCATTATATGTGCCATGACGATGCCGACTTCGGCCGGAGTATAAAACTCCCCCGCGCTCTGGCCGCTGCCCTCGGCGAACTTGCGGATCAGGTATTCGTAGCTGCGCCCGATAATGTCGGGCTCCACGTCGTTCAGACCGAGCCGTTTGGCGCTGATCGCTTCTATGAGGTTGCTGAGGCGGTCATCGTCAAGGTCGCGCTGACCGTGGGTAGTGGCGTTGAAGTCCACGCGGTCGATGATGCCCTTCAGGAGCGGGTTGGCGTCGGCGATGGCCCGAAGGTGGCTGGTAACACGCTCGCCTTCACCGACTTGCCGCTTCGCTTCCCCGGCGCCCTCTTTCGTTTTTGGGGGAATGCGAATCACCGACCAAATGGACTTTTCGGGGTCATCCGGCTCCAACGGCAGGTAAAAGCGGACAAGCTTTTTATCATGCTTCACCAGTTTGAACGCCTTGGCCCGTGAGCCGACTTCCTGGGCGATACGGTTCAACTCATCATCGTAGACATCGCAGAGACGTTTAGCGAATATGAGCGGGAGTATGAATTCTTTGTATTTCGGCGCATCCTTTGCGCCTCGAATAGAGCAGGCAGCGTCCCAGATCCACGATTCGAGGGATTTGTCGTTACCGTTGGACATTACCGGCCTTTCCTAGTTTGGCACTTTAGCATAATAAACCCTAACGTTGCATAAAGTGTGTGTATTTAGGCCGTCATTCCCGCAGTCTTTAGGCGGGAATCCATTCTTAAGAAAACATGGATGCCCGACTGAGAACCTCGGGCATGACGGAAAAAGAACTATGACCTGGAGGTAACATTCGGTGAACTCCAGCATAAGGAGTGTCATCAGGCTCAAAAGCCCGTCAATCAAGCTTTTGTGGCTGTTAATTTACAATCTTTATGCAACTGGAAGGTAAAGATAGACTCAACCGTCATCCCCGTGTATGCAAAAGTATAAAGCATAAAAGAGGACTTGCTCAAGGGGAAACTCATATTTGCAGATAAATGGACTCGGATGTTGTGAAACTAACCGGGCAGCAGAAATCCGGTCTTTGGTGATTTTATGGCGCGATGCCTTATTTGTCGGGCGCGAATTTCCTCAACTGATAGCTATATATCAATATTCCTAGCCTCTAAGGCGTGCTTAACGATGAAATCCTTTCTCGGCTCCACCTGATCCCCCATAAGAATAGTAAATATCTCGTCTGCCTGGACACTGTCTTCAATGCTCACCTGCAGAAGCGTCCGCTTTTCGGAATCCATAGTGGTCTCCCAAAGCTGCTGCGGGTTCATCTCGCCCAGTCCCTTGTACCGCTGGATCGAGAGCCCCTTCCGTGCGGTCTCGAAGACAAAGCTGTATAGTTCAGCCGTGGTATTCATCGTCTTGGACGCGTCTTTTGCCGTAATTGTATAGGGCGGTTTCCCCAGTTCCTTCATGTAGCCGTGGAGTGCCTCGAGCTCCCTGTATTCAGGCGACAGGAAGAGGTTTGCGTCGATCAGGAGCTTATTATTCCTCCTTCTGATCTCCACACCGAGTCCGGCGTGCTCTTCGTCAACCATGATCTCTCCGATGCCGGCGTCAGGGACCTGCTTTCTTATCTTCTCGAGGAGCTGGGCCATCGCCTTTTTCTCTTTCAGGAATGCCTTGTCGCCGCCTTCGTCGAGAACCACCTTGAGGACAGCCGTGTCTCTCCGCCTCCTGTTATACCAATCCATCAGCTTTTCGTAACTGGAAAGGCGCTTGAGGAAGGGGATCAGAGCCTTTCCCTTGATCTCCTGCTCCCTGAGCGGCAACATCATATCTTCCGCCGCGAGTTCAAAGAGCATATTCTGCATCTCGCTCTCGTTCTGGATATATTTTTCGGTCTTGCCCTTTTTCACCTTGAAGAGCGGCGGCTGCGCGATGTAGAGATATCCCTGCTCGATGATCTGCGGCATCTGCCGATAGAAAAAGGTCAGCAGCAATGTACGGATATGTGCGCCGTCGACGTCCGCATCCGTCATGAGGACGATCTTGTGATAGCGGATCTTCGCGATGTCGAAATCGTCGGCCCCTATGCCCGTGCCCATCGCGGTGATGAGGATCCGGATCTCCTCGGAGCCGAGCATCTTGTCGAACCTCGCTTTTTCGACGTTCAGTATCTTTCCCCTAAGGGGAAGTATCGCCTGCGTGCGGCGGTCTCTCCCCTGCTTTGCCGAGCCGCCCGCGGAATCGCCCTCGACTATGAAGAGTTCGCTCAGGGCTGGGTCCTTTTCGGAGCAGTCTGCCAGCTTCCCGGGAAGGCCGGTGTCCTCAAGCGCACCTTTTCTCCTGGTAAGCTCACGTGCCTTTCTGGCCGCCTCCCTCGCCCGCGCTGCCTGGATCGCCTTTTCGATCACCTTTCTTGCGATCGACGGGTTCTCCTCGAAGTAGGTCGAGAGCGTATCGTTCACGATCGACTCGACGATACCTTTCACCTCGCTGTTGCCGAGTTTCATCTTTGTCTGGCCCTCGAACTGGGGGTTCGGAAGCTTCACGCTGATTACCGCTGTCAGGCCCTCCCTGATATCGTCGCCGGAGATACTCTCCTTGACGCCTTTCAGGATGCCTGTCGATGTTGCGTAGCTGTTCGCCGTCCTCGTAAGGGCTGACTTGAAGCCGATGAGATGCGTACCGCCCTCCCTCGTATTTATGTTGTTCGCGAAAGTAAAAATCGTCTCGGCGTATCCGTCGTTGTACTGAAGGGCGACCTCCGCGAAGATGCCGTCCTTCTCCCCGAAAATGTAGACCGGTTTCGGATGAAGGGAGGTCTTGTTCTTGTTGAGGTGCTCAACAAACGAGATGATGCCGCCTCTATAGAGAAATTCCTGGTTCTTGTCGGCCCTCTCATCGAGGATCGTGATCTTCAGTCCCTTGTTCAGAAACGCCAGTTCCCTCAGCCGCTGTGAAAGTACATCGTAACTGAAGTCCGTCATCTCGAAGATCTCGGGGTCCGGCTTGAACGTCACCTTCGTCCCCCTGCCCTTCGTCTTACCGACGACGGTGAGCCCGCCCATCGGTTTGCCCCTCTCGAATCTCTGATGAAAGACCTGGCCGTTCTGTTTTATCTCGACCTCGAGCCACTCGGAAAGGGCGTTCACCACTGAGATGCCCACGCCGTGAAGCCCGCCCGATATCTTATAGGCCTTTGACTCGAACTTGCCGCCGGCGTGCAGCTCCGTGAGAACCACCTCGGCTGCAGTCCTTTTGTCGGCGTCCCCGGGATGCGGTCCGGTAGGGATGCCCCTGCCGTCGTCGAGCACCGAGCAGCTTCCGTCATGATGAAGCACTACATCGATGTTGTTGCAGTATCCGGCAAGCGCCTCGTCCACGCTGTTGTCCACCGCCTCGTAAACAAGGTGGTGGAGCCCTTCAGGGCCGGTAGACCCGATATACATTGCGGGTCTCTTCCGCACGGCACTCAACCCCTTCAGGATTTTGATGTCCTCTGCGCCGTATGTCTCTTCTTTTTTTTCTTTATCTTTTTCTTCCATCTTTCCTCTATGCGTTCATAATAGGCTGTGCGTGATGACTTTGAAGCAGGATCGCTTAACGCATCACGATTCACTCTTCACGGTATTCTATATCCTCATCGGCATGATCACGCACCGGTATTCGGTGTCGGTATCTTCCCTAATCAAGACAGGGCTCAGGGGCGCCTGCAGTTCCATTATCACATTTTCGGAAGCCATCGCATCCAGAATGTCGATGAGGTAGCGGGCGTTGAAGCCGAGGGATACCGATTCCCCTCTGTAGTCGACGGCCAGTTCATCGCTGGCTTCGCCGAGGTCCGGGTTGGAAGAGGTGATCGAGATGAGGCCGTCAGAGAGATCGACTTTGACCGCATTCGAGCGTTCACGCGACATGATCGCGACCCTCCGGAGCGTTTTGGTGAAAGCCTCTTTCCCCACACTCACCTTTTTTTCGTTGGACGAGGGGATCACCTGTTCGTAATTCGGGTACGTCCCTTCGATCAGCCTTGTCAGGAACTGCATTTCCCCTACCCCGAAAAGCACATGGTTCTTGCCGAGCGTCATACGGACACTCTCTTCGGACTTGTCGAGAAGCTTCCTAAGCTCCTGGGCGGCCTTTCTCGGCACGATCAGTTTTCGCTCTTCCCTGATCGTCCCCTCGATGCTTCTTTTGATCAATGCGAGCCGGTGGCCGTCGGTCCCGACAACAGTCACCTTGACGCCCGGGATGATATGGAAAAGGAGACCGTTGAGCGTATAGCGCGTATCGCTCTCTCCCGCGGCGAAAACCGTCTTCTCTATCACCTCGGCCAGGACCTTCGCGCTTACCTGCAGCTCCTCCATGTCCTCCATGCCCGGCCATGCCGGGAACTCCTTAGGGGGCAGGCAGGCGAGCCGGAAACTGCTGGCGCCGGCCTTCAGCTTAAGCCACTGCTCGTCTATGGACTCGCAGACCAGGTCGCCTTCGACCTCTCTGACGATCTCGAACATCTTCCTTGCGGGGATGCATATCTTGCCTTCTTTTTCCACTTTTATCTGGAGGGGCTCCTTCAGGGCGGTATCGAGATCGGTGGCGGTAATGAAGGATCCGCTCTTCCCGGCATCCAAGAGAAAATGGCTCAGCACCGGCATCGTGTTTCTCTTCTCCACTATATTTTGGATGTTCGAGAGTTTTGCCAGTATTTCGTCCTTCGAAACAATGATCTTCATGCGGCCCCTCCTTAGTTCTTTATCTTCATCAAGAGATTGTCTATCATCCTGTTGAATGTTTCGTCCTTTGTCCTGCGTTCCTCGATCTGCTTGCATGCATAGATAACCGTTGCATGGTCCTTGCCGCCGAAATGTTTTCCGATATCGCTCAGAGAAGCCTCGGTGACCTGCTTGCTCAGATACATCGCCACCTGACGGGGCAACGCGATATCCTTCGTTCTCCTCTTCGCCTTGATGTCTGCCAGACTGATATTGTAGAAGTCACAGACGATTTTTTGCACTACTTCCACCGTCACCGGCCTTTCGTCGTCATGGATGATGTCCTTGAGGACCTTTTTTGTTGTCTCAAGGTTGATCTCCTCGCCCGTGAGGGACGCCTGCGCTGCGATCCGGATAAGGCAGCCCTCGAGTTCCCTTATATTCGAGCGTATTTTGGAAGCGAGGAAATTCGCGACCTCTTCCGGGATCTTTTTCAGCGCCATCATCTCGGCCTTTTTATAAATGATCGCGAGCTTCGTCTCGATATCCGGGGGCTGGATGTCGGCGATAAGGCCCATGTTGAACCTCGACCGCAGGCGGTCGGTAACCTCGCTGATCTCTCTCGGGGGTCTGTCGCAGGATATCACGATCTGTTTCTGCTTTTCATACAAGGCGTTGAACGTATAAAAAAATTCCTCCTGAGTCGCGGTCTTCTTCGCGATAAACTGTACATCATCGAGAAGGAGCAAGTCCAGGTTTCTGTACTTTTCCTTCAACTCGACCATCTTGTCATGCCTCAGCGATGAGACGACCTCATTGGTAAATTGCTCGGACGAAACATAGAGGACCGAGAAGTCGCCCCGCGAGTCGAGCACCTTATTTCCGATTGCGTTCATCAGATGGGTCTTGCCCAGGCCGACGCCGCCATATATGAAGAGAGGATTATATGTCTTCCCCGGCGACTCGGCAACCGCTATCGCCGCCGCATGGGCAAACTGGTTACTGTTGCCCGTGATGAAATTCTCGAAGGTATACTTAGGGTTTAGGTAAATCCCTTTGCTGGCCAGTTTTATCCTTCTGTTTTCGAGCTTCTCGATAATCTTTCTCTGGTTGTTCTGCTGCTTCTCCTCGATCTTATAGCGAAGCGCAACCGGATACCCGACCACTATTTCGATTGATTCCTTGAGCAGGTTCGGGTAGGAATCTTCTATCCACTCTTTAAAGAAACGGTTCGGGATCTCGAGGGTAGCCGTCTGGTCCTTTAAGTTGAAAAGCCTGATTGGTTTGAACCACAAGTCAAATATCGAATTGCCGACCTTACCCTCTATCTTTGAGAGACTCTTATGCCATATCTCATCTATCGTCATATTTTTTATTCACTGCCTTTGCTAACAAGTTCTTAACAATTGTTAGTAACTGTGTCGTGGAAGGTAAGCTATTATAGCTCAATTTAATATTTCAGACAATATCTCTGTTGCTTCTCTGTCAGTAACCTTTTGGCTTTTTCGTCATACCGTAAGTGTTTGCATTCCTTCGTTTTCCCTTACATGTTTTTCAAAGAGAAAAATCTTTATAAAACGATAACTTAGAGGGTTTTACTGCTTACCAACAGCACTTATTACTACTACTAGTTTTTTAATATTTATATAAAGAAGTAGAAGGAGGACTTATATCTTGACAGATGGGATGACGAAGCTTAATCTATCTTTCATACCTTTTGGCTGCCTGATAGGGAAAAATACGAATCGCTCGGAACCTTATGAAAAAAAATTTGCCTTTACGGAAAAGGACAAAAAAAGAGGTTAAGAATATAGCGCGGAATATAAAATTGCTTATTCTTGACGTCGACGGGGTCCTTACCGACGGAAGCATAATACTCGATAACAAAGGTAATGAGTACAAATTATTCCATGTCCGTGATGGGCATGGAATAAAAATGCTGATGAAAGCCGGGGTGGAAGTAGCGATCATCACAGGCAGAAGTTCCAATGTAGTGGAAAGAAGGGCCAAAGAACTCGGCATAAGGGAGGTTTTCCAGAAATGCCATGACAAGGTTTCTGCCTATCAGGACCTGCTCCGCAGGTACTCGCTCGATGGAGGGGAGGTTGCTTACGTCGGCGACGACATCGTCGATGCGCCGGTAATGAGCAAGGTCGGACTTCCCATCACGGTATCGGATGCCGACCGGGGGATCAAAAAGTATGCATTGTACGTAACGAAGCAGAGAGGGGGAAGAGGTGCGGTCAGGGAAGTCACCGACTATCTCCTGGAGGCCAAGGGGCTCTGGCAAAGGATTATTGATGGGTACTTTGAAGCTTAACCTGCCGACTATCCTGACGCTGAGCCGGATAGTGCTTATTCCGTTTTTTGTGGTAACGGTATACCGGTATCCCTTCATCGGGGCGCTTGTCTTCGGGGTCGCCTCCATCACTGATTTTCTTGACGGATATCTGGCCCGCCGGTCGGGTCAGATAACGAAGTTCGGCATTATTATGGATCCGATCGCCGATAAGTTTCTGATAATAACCGCGCTGATCGTTCTGGTCGATATGGAGCGGCTTCCCGCGTGGATCGCGATCGTGCTAATTGTACGGGATTTTCTTATAACTGCGCTGAGGGTGGTCGCCCTCTCAAGAGATATTGTTATCCCGGCCGAAATGGGGGGTAAGCTCAAGACGACCGCCCAGATTACCTCGATCTTATGCCTGGTTCTCATGGGTAGTATATTTCAGATCGATCTCTATGATGTAGGGATTGTCTTTATCTGGATCGCCCTCGTGCTGGCGGTCTTATCCGGGGTGAAATATACGCTCTTCTTCTGGAGAAGCATATGAATGTGGTGTTACTGTCGGCGGTTGCTTTCCTTCTTGGTTCCATACCCACCGGAATGTTGGTAGCCAAAATCATGGGGGTAAATCTACGAAGCGCGGGAAGCGGGAATATCGGCGCAACCAACGTGCTGAGGACCACGGGAAAAGGGGCTGCTGTCCTTACGCTTGTGGGAGATATCTTCAAGGGGTCACTAGCAGTTCTGATGGCAAAGTACTTTAATACGGGTATTTTTTATCAGGGAGTAATCGGTATTTTTGCGGTGCTCGGACATGACTTTTCACTTTTCCTGAAATTCAGAGGAGGAAAGGGTGTTGCCACAAGTATAGGGGTACTGTGTATTTACTCTCCACAAACAGGGCTGATTACTATTATAATATGGCTGATGACGGTTCTCATTACACGATATTCATCGCTTGGCGCCCTTGTGTCTTTCGGCATTCTGCCCCTCAGCGCTTTTTTTCTCGATTCGCGTGAGAAATTCCCGCTCTTTTTTCTCCTGGCAGTGATGATCTTCTTTCGCCATAAGGACAATATCGTCCGTCTGATAAAAGGCGCCGAGCCCAGGATAGGCGGCGGCTCATGAGAAAACTCGCCCTGTGCCTGCTTTTCTGTCTTATCTTCCCGTCTTCACTTTTGCACGCAGACGAGTATTATGATCTTCAGTTGAACAAAGGGATACGGAACTCCGATACATATGCTTATCTGTTGATTGAAAAGGCCCGCGCAGACAAAGCGGGATCAGTGGAGTTGCTTCATAAAGCGCTTACCGATGCTCCGGATCTCCCGGCGGTCTATTTCGCTCTGTCGAAGGCGACTTTTTCCCTCTCCGGCTCGGGAATTCTGGACAGCGTCGATTACGTGATTCGGGGGATAGATGCATATTCCAGAAATTTCTGGTGGTCTTTTACTCTTATGGGGTCTCTTTTTTTCGATCTGGTCTTTTCCTTTATCGTGGCCGTGTTGCTGATTGTCGCGGTCAGGCTCCTGCCGGATGTCCCTCTGCTTTCCCATGATATAGGTGAATCGTCGTGGAAGGTGGCCCTCTTAATCCTGATGGTTGCGCTTTCGGCTGCAAGTCCGCTTCTTTTTTTGGGCAGCATGGTAGTCCTGCTCGGTTTCTATATAAAAAAATATAGCAGGAGCGTCGTCTATCTGTTCCTGCTGTTTCTCCTGTGTTTTCCTCTTCTTTCGAAGACGGCTTCGCTTTATCTCGAGGCCGTCTCATCCGGCAGTCTGAAGGCGATCGTAACGGTTAATGAATCCGAGGGCAACGAATACGCTATTTCGACGCTTCAAAACAGGGATGATTTCGCCTCGCTTTTTTCCTATGCCCTTGCGTTGAAGAGGGAGGGGCGCTATGAAGAAGCGATCGCCTCATATAGGCGACTGCTTGAAAAAAACGAAGACCCCAGGATATATGTAAACCTCGGGAACTGCTACGTAGGCCGGTACAACTTTGATGAAGCAAGAAAGGCGGACCTCGAAGAGGCTGTCAAATACTACGCTTCTTCCTTACGCATTAAACCGCTTGTTTCTGCGTACTACAACCTCTCACAGGTCTCGCGTGAAATGCTTGACTTTGTAAAGGGAGAAGAATATTTCAGGTCCGCCCTTGCCCTGAACAGGTCTGCCGTTGCCGGCTACAGGGCGATATCGGGCAGAAAACCAAACCGGTTTGTCGCCGACGAGACACTGAGGCCTTCCGAATTCTGGGATTATGCCTTATCCAAAAATGATTCGCCTTCGTCCCTCGGAGTTGCCGCGGTTCCTCCTTTCGCAGTTTCCTTGGCGGCGCTGCTTTTGGGTGTAGTCTTCTATCTCATGAACAGCCGGGAAAGACAGCGCGCATACCGCTGCAGGAAATGCTACAAAATTCTCTGCGCAAAATGTGAAAAGAGGGTTGTGTGGGGACGGATGTGCCCCGAGTGTTACTCCTCTTTGATAAAACTTGAGGAAATGGACGTGCGGGAGAGAGTTGCCCGGTTACTGTCGATATACGAACATCAGACAAGGCACAGGAACTTTTTGAAGGTATTATCCTTTGTACTGCCGGGACTTGCCGAAGTATATGCGGGGAGGGTCTTCCTTGGTTTATTATTCCTGTGGTCTTTTCTTTTTTTCTTTCTTCTGCCCGTTATGGTTTTTCTATTTGTTCCGGACAGTCATTTGGTGTCACATAGTTTCATCAAGTGGGCCGCGCTCTTTCTGGCGGGGCTTCTCTACGGATTGTTTCTTGTAATCACGAGAAAGAGGATCGCAAAGGGATGGCTTTAGAAGGTTCGTTATCCGATTTCGGACTTGCCGACATTCTCCAGCTGATTTATTTTCAGCGAAAAACGGGGGTGCTTACCCTTGACGGAAGGATGGACAGGGTCAAACTATTCTTCATCGAGGGAAATATCTCCGGCGCCGAGTCCAAGCGGCGGGTTGATGACAACCGTCTGGGAAAGATCCTGCTGAAAAAGGGGCTTGTGAAAGAAGAAGAGCTCCAGACGGCGCTCGCGGAGCACAAGAAGACGGGAGAGAAGCTCGGGAATATCCTGGTGAGCAGGGAGATCGTGGAAAAAGAGACGGTCACCGAGATTGTGAACAGCCAGATTACCGAAACAGTAATTCAGCTTTTCAGCTGGAAAGAGGGTACGTACGAATTCAAGACCGAGCGCGTATCCCAAGACAAGGAACTCTCATTTTCTCTCGATACGCAGCATCTTCTGATGGAGGGCCTCAGGATCGTCGACGAGTGGTCGATGATCAAGGGAAAGATTTCTCTTGACATGGTCCTTACGAGGAAGGAGGAAGCGCCGGCCGATCTAACCGCGGAAGAGGAGGCGATACTCGGGTACGTTGACGGTGAAAACGATGTCAGCACTGTCATCGATCTCAGCGGGAGGGACAATTTCGAGGTGTCAAAGACGCTTCTGGGGCTGATGGAAAGAGACATCATCGAATCGGCCGAGGCTCCGCCTGTAGTGACGAAGATCGAGACCGTAGAGGTGCGGAAGCGGATGCCTTTCCTGAACATTCTCGTTCCTGCCGCGGTATGTATCTCGCTTGTTCTCTCTTTTTCGGTCATGGCGGCCAGGAAAGACAGCCCTTCAAGGCAGTTCAGGGCTGCGGGAACAATCGAAGACCTCAGATACAGGATAGAATCGTATAAGATAGAACATTCGACGTATCCCGCATCGCTTGATTTGATTTCACACGCAAAAGACCCATGGGGAAGGCCTTATGAGTACAAGGTCTCGAATGGTTTCTTCTCTCTGCAGAGCGCGGGGCCCGACGGCGATTATGGAACCGCAGATGATTTATACTGACAGTCCGGCCTGCGGCGTCCGGACGATGCGAAGAGGCGAAGGGATGTGAAGAAGGCCGTCGTATTGCTGAGCGGGGGGGTTGATTCTTCGACGGTGCTCGCAATCGCCGCGAGCGAGGGACGTGAAATCTATGCCCTGAGTTTCGATTACCTGCAAAGGCATCGCGTCGAACTCGAATACGCAAGGATGACTGCAAGGGCGATGAAGACAAGACGGCACTTGATAGTGAGTTTCGACCTGAGAGAGATAGGAGGGTCGGCCCTTACGTCGGACATAGAAGTCCCAAAGCGCATAGACGAGGGAATGCCTTCTCCTCCGGACGAGATACCGGTCACGTATGTCCCGGCGCGCAACACTATCTTTCTCTCTTTCGGACTCGCCTGGGCGGAAGTGCTTGGTGCGGGGGAAATCTATATCGGGGCGAATGCGATCGATTACAGCGGGTATCCGGACTGCAGACCCGAGTATCTGAGGGCCTTTGAGAACATGGCAAACTTGGGGACGAAGGCCTCGGTCGAGGGCAGCATAAAATTTTCGATCAAGGCCCCGCTCATTTCGATGAAGAAGTCCGATATTATCAGGAAGGGGAGCGAGCTTGGGGTCGATTATTCGCTTGCATGGAGCTGCTATGACCCGCAGCCAAGGGATAAGTCACTTGTTCCCTGCGGACGCTGTGACAGCTGCAGGATCAGGGCAAAGGGTTTTGCAGAGGCCGGCATCAGGGATCCTTTGGCAGAGAACAGTCATCCTGATGTTGCATAAACGCCAGAAAAACGCCGAAAAGGTTTGTTTGCGACTATAAGGTTATCGCGGATGGTAAATCTCTGATAGTATAGTAAATAAAGTCGAGGAGGGCAACATGGGAGAGAAACTGTCTCAGGAAGAATTCGTGAAAAAGGCGATCGTGAGTCTGAGAAAGGAAGGCTACAAAGGGATCCATTCGGTCTACTCGGGGTTTAATGAGGCCTTCAAAAAGTATTTTAGCGACGAGAACCCGGTTGAGGTCACGAACCGGCTCGCAGGCGAGGGGAAGATCGTCATCAGGCCGGTAAAGGGGGGCGTTATGCTCTATCTGCCTGAAGACGCGCCAGGGGCGGGAAGCGGGGAACAGGCGCTTAAGAAGATGGGGCTCGGTTGATCCCGGAAGGGCCGGCGCAGAAGGCGTTGCTTTCGGGCCTCCCTTCAGTGGATGAAGTCCTGAAGAGCCCTGACGGAAGGCAATGGATTTCGCAGTTTCAGAGGAAGATAGTCCTCCTGGCGGTCAGAGACGTTATCGCAGAAAGAAGGGCTGCCTTGCTTAGCGGAAAAACCGCGGAACTCTCGCTTGAAAGTCTTACCGGAGATATCAGGCAAAGGATCTCGAAGCTTTCCTCATTCAGTCTTCAGCCCCTTATTAATGCTACCGGCATTGTCATCCACACAAACCTTGGCAGGGCGGTCCTTTCCGACAAAGTCCTCAAGAATGTCGTGGAAGCAAGCGGGTCATATTCCAATCTCGAATATGACGTCGCAAGCGGAAAAAGAGGGCAGAGACATACGCATACGAAGCGCCTCCTCAGGGAGATCACGGGAGCTGAAGATGCGCTCATCGTGAACAACAATGCGGCAGCGGTCTTTTTAAGCCTCAATACTGTCGCAATGGGAGGGGAGGTCATCGTTTCGAGGGGCGAGCTCGTCGAGATCGGCGGGTCTTTCAGGGTACCCGATGTGATGGCGGCGAGCGGGGCGGTGCTGCGGGAGGTCGGAACGACGAACAAGACCCACCTGAGGGACTATGAAGATTCGATCAATGAAAACACCGCGCTGATTTTGAAGGTGCATCAGTCGAATTACAGAATCACCGGCTTTACAGAGAGTGTGGAGATCGAGGACCTCGTCTCCCTCGGCAGGAAACATGAGATTCCGGTGATGTTCGATCTCGGGAGCGGCTGTCTTATAGACCTGAGACCCTATGGCATTCACGACGAACCCTCTGTCTCCCAGATCGTGGAAACCGGCGCTGACATTATATCCTTCAGCGGAGACAAGCTTCTCGGGGGACCCCAGGGCGGGATAATCCTCGGCAAGAAACGCTATATAGAAAAAATCCAGAAAAACCCTCTGGCGCGGGCAGTCAGAATAGACAAACTTGCGATAGCGGCGTTCGAAGCAACGCTTATGGAATATATGGACACCGAAAACGCAAAAAGGGAAATACCTGTTCTCGCGATGCTCCTCCAGGCCCCCGGGGAAATGGAAACGCGCGCGAAGAAAATCGCCTCAGCGTTGCGCAGGAAAGTCGGCGAGAAAGATATCCGGGTTATCAGGGATTCCTCGAAAGCGGGGGGAGGTTCGCTTCCGGAGGTCGAATTTCCGACTTATGCGGTCGCGATAAAGCCTTCCGGCATCTCGGTCAATGAGCTCGAGTCCAGGCTGCGAAACAGCTCCCCTCCGGTGATCGCGAGGATACGGGAAGATTCTCTGCTCCTGGACGTGAGGACCGTCCGGGAACGGGAGATCGACGGTATCGTCAGAGCGGTCGTTGCTTCTCTTTCGGCCGGGTGAGGAGATTATTGGCCGTTTAGCTTTTTCATTATGAGCGCCGAAAGCATGAAATTCGGAAACTCCTCGGATTTTACCAATTTGTAGAAATCGCAGATCTCGCAGTTCTTGTATTTTTGCGCGAATGTACCCTGCACCTCCCCTTTGCACAATGTCCCGGCCAATACCCAGCAGCTCCTTCCGGCTTTTTTCCCGCCGTGAACACCGTCGAGTCTCTCCTCCACGGTCGCCGGGCAGATCCCGAGATCGGCCGTATGTGCGCCGCCGGGCTCTCTCCCGCATTTCTTAAACTCCCAGCAATTTAGTTTGTTTTTTTTCTCTGCCATCGCCACCTCCTGTAAAAAATAAGCGCTCGGATAATTATACAACAGAGGGCATCAGATCTGTATGGAAACTGCTAACGGGATGCGGCAGGTAGCCCGCGAGGCAAATAAAGACCGACACGATCGCAAAAAAATATTATAATGGATGAAGAAAATTTTCCCGGACGAAAAAGATGAGACATATAATACTCGGCACTGCAGGGCATATTGACCACGGAAAGAGTTCTCTCGTAAAGGCGCTCACCGGCATCGACCCCGACAGGCTCAAGGAAGAAAAGGAGCGGGGCATCACCATCGATATCGGATTTGCCGACCTGGTTTATCAGGAGAGCGGCCTGACCGTCGGCATCGTGGATGTACCCGGCCATGAAAGGCTTATAAGAAATATGCTTGCCGGCGCAGGAGGCATCGACATGGTACTGCTCGTTATCGCCGCGGACGAAGGGATCATGCCGCAGAGCCGTGAGCATCTTGCGATCTGCGACCTGCTGAAGATACAGTCGGGACTTATCGCGGTGACAAAATCGGATCTCGTCGAGAAAGACTGGATCGATCTGGTGAAAGACGAGATACGCGGGTTTGTGAAAGGGACCTTTCTCGAGGCCGCGCCGATCATTCCGGTCTCCTCCAGGACCGGAGAAAATCTCGATATCCTCAGGGAAAAGATAGAAGAACTTGCCCTGAAGGCCGCCCCGAAGAATTCGGAAGGACTGTTCAGACTCCCGATAGACCGGGTCTTTACCCTGAAGGGCTTCGGTACGGTCATTACGGGCACCGCGATTTCGGGCACGGTTTCTCTCGACGAGCCTGTGGAGATCCTGCCTGCAGGCATAAAGACGAAGGTGAGAGGACTGCACAGCCACGGCAGGACCATTGAAAAGGCCCATGCGGGGCAGAGGGTGGCAATAAACCTCCAGGGCATCGATAAGGAGAGTCTTAAAAGAGGAGATGTTGCCGTAACGCCTTCGAGCTTCTCTGCAACAAAAACCATAGATGCGTTTCTCGAGCTTCTTCCCGGTGCTCCGATACTCAAAAGTAAGAGCCTGGTCCATTTCTATGTCGGCACGGCCGAGACGGTGGCGAGAGTAATGCTGTACGGGGAAGAAGAACTGAAACCCGCGCAGAGCTGTAATTGCCAGCTCAGACTTCAGGAGCCGGTCGTCGCTATGGCGGGAGACAGATACATCGTGCGAAGGTTTTCGCCTCTGGAGACCCTTGGGGGAGGGGTAATACTCGACCCGTCGCCCTCAAGGAGAAGGCGGAAGGAAGGTACAGAAGACCTCACGGTACTCAATACAGGAAGTCTCGACCAAAAAATTTCACTGAAGGTCGAAAGGGCGGGCCCCCGGGGCATTTCGGCCGACGCGATAAAGGGGTGGATCAGGGAAGAGCCGAAGGCGATTGAAGAAGCCCTGAAAAAACTCGGCCAGGCCGGAGAGTTGCTGCATTTTGAAGACCAGTTATTGCACAAAAAGGCGTATTCAGCTCTCCAGGAAGGGATCGCCGGCATTCTCAGTGCTTTTCACAAGAAGAACCCCCTTAAGACCGGCATGTCAAAAGAGGAGTTAAGGAACCAGCTTAATATAGACGCACGCATTTTCAATTTCATTCTGGCCGGCCTGAAAAACATCGTCGTCGAAAAAGACCTGGTAAGGCTCGGGGAGTTCAAGATTGCGCTGTCGAGCAGCGAAGAAGGATACAGCACAAAGATACTCGGGCTGCTCGAAAAAGGCGGGTTTCAGCCGCCGACCAGGGAGGAGCTTTCGACGGCACTCAACGTGGATCAGAAGCGTCTGGGAGATATCTTAGGGCTTCTTTCGAAAGAAAATAAGGTAGTGCGGATCAATGAATCGCTTTATTTGTCGGCAGGCTCCTGTGAGGAGATGATATCGCTCGTGCGAACATTCTTTGAAAAAAAACCGGATTTGTCTGTCGCCGAGTTCAGGGATATCCTCAACACCTCCCGAAAGTATGCGCTTCCGTTCCTCGAATACCTTGATTCCCACAAGATCACGATAAGGACCGGCGATGTCCGGAAAAGCCTTCTCAAGAAGTAATTCATTGGCTCAGGAAAGAAGAAAAGAAGCACGGTTCATCATTCCTGACATCTATCGCGGGTATGTCACCATGAAGATAAAGGCGGGAAACGATCTCTTCTCGGCAGACCTCCTGGATTTCAGCCGGCATGGCGTAAGATTCAGGAGCCCCGTTTCCTTCCCGGCCGGCTCTCTTGTGGAGTGTGTACTTTCAATCCCGCGCTCCCTTTCCAAGGAGATCGCCGTTACCCTGAGGATCGCGCACTGCGCCGACTCACGGGCCGGCTTTACGGCCGGGGCGGAGATCGACACGGTTTCTGACGAGATGTGGTTCAAAGTATTCGTGAAGGTGCATGATTTTATTGTCGAAAGGGCGGGCAGAGTTTATTAGCCTTTCTGCGCATTGTTCCACGTGGAACATACGTTGTGACCCTTGAATTTTGTTCCACGTGGAACATTCGGCCTTCCCATCAAGTTTTTTATCGAATCTGCCGGCAAAATGCTATAATACTCTGAAAATGCATAGGATTGTCGCGATAGTAAACCAGAAAGGCGGTGTCGGGAAGACGACGACTGCTATCAATCTTGCCGCTTCTCTAGCACTTTCCGGCGAAAAGATCCTGATAATCGATATTGATCCTCAGGGGAATTCAACTTCAGGGCTCGGCATTTCGAGGGATGCGGTAGAGGTAGAGAAGACTCTCTATAGTGTGCTTTCGGGTGACTGTACGGCAAAAGAGGCGATTATAGGTACTTCAGTCGAGAACCTGTTCCTGCTGCCGTCGAGTATCGACCTCCTCGGCGCTGAGGTTGAGCTTGCAGGGCGGGAAGGCCGGGAGCGGATACTCTCTTCGGCTCTGGAGGCTATAAGGGGTGTGTACCGGTATGTTTTCATAGACTGCCCTCCGTCGCTGGGCGTTTTAACGGTCAATGCCCTGGTCGCCGCAGAATCGGTGATCGTCCCGGTCCAGTGCGAGTATTACGCGCTCGAGGGATTGGGTCTTCTGACAAAGACCCTTCGGCTGGTCAGGGGGTCTTTTAACCCCGCCATCGATATCGAAGGCATATTGCTGACAATGTTCGACACAAGAAACAGTCTTGCCCATCAGGTGGTCTCGGAGATAAAGAAACATTTCGGGGACAAGGTCTACCGGACTATTATTCCCCGGAACGTCGCCCTGAGCGAAGCCCCAAGCCACGGCAAGCCGATTATCCTTTACGATATACGCTCCCGTGGGGCGCAGAGCTATCTTTCTTTGGCCAAGGAGATTTTGCATGAAAACGGCGTTGGGCAGGGGGCTTAATGCCCTGATCCCTGAAAAGGGAGAAGAGGTCCTCTATCTCGATATCGACAGGATTATGCCCGGCAAGCAGCAGCCGCGCAGGATTTTCCATGAAGAGTCCCTGAAAGAACTGGCGGCCTCGATCAAGGAGAAGGGGGTTCTCCAGCCTGTCATCGTCTCCAGGACAGGAGACGGCGCCTTCAACCTCATCGCCGGTGAACGGCGTTGGCGGGCTTCGGTGCTCGCGGGGTTGAAGAAAATTCCGGCGCTGATCAAGAATGTGGCTTCGAAGGACTCCCTTGAAATAGCGCTCATAGAGAATATCCAGAGAGAAGACCTCAATCCCATCGAGACTGCCGAGGCTTTTAACCGCCTGCTCATGGACTTTAATCTGACCCAGGAAGATCTCTCCGGGAGGGTAGGAAAGGAGCGGGCGACTATCGCCAATTACCTGCGACTGTTGAAGCTGCCCGATGAGATCAAGACGATGCTCTACAACGGGTCACTAAGCATGGGACATGCGAAGGCCCTGCTTGCCATAGAGGGCAAGACTCACCAGGTCGAAGCGGCAAGGAGAATCGTGAAGGACGGTCTCAGCGTACGGAAGGCGGAAAAACTTACCAAGAAAGGCTCTCCTCAAGCGAAACCGGGCAGGAAAAAAGACCCTCAGATCGTTTCTCTGGAAGAAAAATTGATCAGGCAGCTGGCAACGAAGGTTCGCATCATTCATAAAGGGAAAAAAGGCGGGAAGATAGAAATAGAATATTACTCCCTTGAAGAACTCGACAGACTCCTGGAGATCTTGCTGGCCTGATGACAAAGAACCTCTTGTTAACAGGGCCGCCGGGTTCGGGCAAGACGACGCTGATTAGGAAACTCTCCGAGATCTTTAAGGAGTTTAATCCTGCCGGGTTTTACACCGGAGAGATAAGAGAGGAAGGCTTGCAGACCGGTTCCTTTGCTGCGTCCCTTTTCGGCGACAGCAGAGTTTTTTCCCACATCACCTTGAAGAGCAAGTATGCAGTCGGCAGGTTCCGCGTGGACGTGAAGGGCTTTGAGACGATGCTTGACGGCGTCTTTGCGCGAGACAGGAAAACGGGGTTGTACCTTATTGACGAGATCGGGAAGATGGAGTGTCTTTCGAAAAAATTCTGTAAGTATATCATGGAGTTTCTTGATTCCGAAAAACCTGTCGTAGCCTCTATCACGGATAAGGGTACCGGCATTATCACCGAGATACGAAAGAGAAGCGATGTAAAGTTGCATGAGGTGAATCCGGAAAATCACGACCTTAAGCTGAAGGAACTTACCATGGAAATCAGGGACCTCCTCCTCGAATAGGCTTGGGAGATCCGGATGATTTCAGGGAAAGTCAAAACAGGCCTGGATCAGGTTGCCGCGAAGTGGCCCAAGGTCCTGAACGGCGCACGTATCGGACTTGTAGTCCATCCGGCTTCTGTAGACCGCAGGTTGAGATATGCGGCTTCGGTCTGCCTTGAATCCCGGAAGTTCAGGCTGAAGGCCCTCTTTGGGCCCCAGCACGGGATTCGCGGCGAGACGCAGGACAATATGATCGAATGGGAGGGATTCCGGGATCAGGGGAACGGACTTCCTGTTTTTAGTCTTTACGGAAAGACGCGGCGGCCCACTCCGGAGATGCTCCGGGGACTCGATGCATTAGTCATTGACCTTCAGGATGTCGGCGCGAGATATTATACGTTTATCTGGACGATGGCGCTTATCATGCAGGCCTGCCGGGAGACGGGGAAGGCGGTTGTCGTCCTCGACAGGCCCAATCCGATCGGCGGCAAGCTGACTGAAGGACCGGTACTCGCCCCTGAATACAGCTCTTTTGTAGGGCTGCACCCATTGCCTGTCCGGCACGGGATGACGATAGGGGAAATTGCGCTCTACCTCCAAACTTTATATTCGGGAGTTCAGTTGCACATTATCAGTATGACTGGTTGGACAAGGAGCATGTGGTTCGATGATTCCGGTCTTCCATGGGTACTTCCTTCGCCCAATATGCCCACGGTAGAGACCGCTGCGGTATATCCCGGGATGTGTCTCCTCGAAGGGACTAATTTGAACGAAGGAAGGGGCACCACGAGGCCCTTCGAGATCTTTGGAGCCCCCTTTATTGAGCCTGACAAACTCGTGGGCCGGCTATCCGGATTCGGCCTGGGGGGTGTTGTCTTTCGCCCGCTTTATTTCTTGCCCACTTTCCAGAAACATGCAGGTACACTCTGTGGCGGTGCCCAGATCCATGTGACGGACAGAAGAAGATTCAAGCCCTTCAAGACAGGAGTCGGAATCGTAAAGGCGGTCTTCGACCTTTATCCGAAGGATTTTTCCTGGAACAATCCACCCTACGAGTATGAAGAACGGCTCATGCCGATCGATATACTGGCCGGTACCGACCGGCTGCGCAAAGATATCGAGGCCGGCAGGGACCTCAATGCAATGGAACTCTGGTGGGACGAAGAGCTAATGGCCTTTGACAGAGAAATCAGGACAAAAACCCTCCTCTACACGTGAAAGAGATTCGCGCATTTATATTGGCGGCGGGACTAGGAGAGAGGCTAAGGCCGATCACTGACCACCTTCCGAAACCGCTCCTTCCGATCCTGGGGAGGCCGGTTATCGAAAGAGTGATAGAGAGGATCGCTGCCGTTCCGGTAAAGCGGATCGGGATCAATCTCCATTATAAACCCGAAATGATCAGGGAATGGGTTGGGACTTTCGATCACAGCGGGGATATCGAACTTTTTTATGAGAAAGCGATACTCGGCACCGGCGGGGCCTTAAAAAATGCGGAAGGCTTTCTCGACGGTTCTTTTTTTGTCGTTCATAATTCGGATATCTTGTCCGACATCAGCCTAGGGGTACTCATCGAGCGACATCTTTCCGAAGGCAATTGCGTCACCCTTGCGGTCCATGACCACCATACCTTCAACAATGTCTGGATCGATGAAGCCGGGAGATTACGGTTCGTGGGGAACGCAGGGACTGAGAAGAAAGGGCTTCGAAATGTTGCCTTTACCGGCATAGCAGTATATTCGCCGGAGTTTCTCACGCTGCTTCCGGCAGGTAATTCGAGTATCGTGGACATGTGGCTGAAGGCTGTATCCTCAGGGCTAAAGGTCGGGACAGTCGATTTCAGTGGTTGCAGTTGGGAAGACATAGGCACGCCCGCCGCTTTTTCCTCTTACATATTCAACGTCTTGAAAGAAGAGGGAGAAACGATCTTCGCCCATAATTCCGTTGACTGTAGCGGCGTGCAGTTAGGAGCGAATGCTGTTATCGAGAAGGGAAGCATCCTTGAAAAGGGGGCGTCGCTAAGGAACTGCATACTCCTGCCTGGGGCCCGGGCAAAAAAAGGTGAGTATACAGAAAATGCGATTGTCGGCCCCGATTACAAGATCGGCCTTCAAGAGCAGCCTTCGATCCCCGCGTCTCTGCCATCGGGGATGATTAGGGATTTTATGGGCGATTCGTCAGGCGACATTACAATGACATTGATCGGCACCGGGGGTTCGGACAGGAATTATTACCGCATCAGGGACAGGCAAAAGAAAGCGGTTCTCATGGAGTGCCCGAAGACAGACCCGGATTACCAGCGGCATATGATCTATACGCATTTTTTCAGGAGATATTCGGTCCCCGTGCCTGAACTGCTTGGGTCTGATTCGGCTGACCCGAAACCGGTCTCTCCAAGTGGCTATATCTATGCGCTCTTTGAAGACCTCGGTGACATATCTCTCTATTCATGGCTGAAGTGTAACAAAAAGGCCTGTTCTGTCGAGGCATTGTACAAGCGCGTCCTGGACATCCTGATAGGCCTTCACACTGTGGTTACAAAAAATGTGTCGGAGTGCCTTCTTCTTCAGTCTAGGGTCTTTGACTACAGCCACCTTCGCTGGGAAACAGACTATTTCGTCGAAAGGTTCGTAACAGGACTGAAGGGTGCGCTGATTTCCGATACAGGGCTTCTCGAAGGCGAATTCGACCGCCTTGCAAAGACGGTCGATTCTTTCGGAAAAACCGTAGTGCACAGAGATTTTCAGTCGCAGAATATCATGGTGATGAACAGTGATATGCCGAGGGTGATCGATTATCAGGGTGCAAGGATGGGCCCCCCTGCGTATGATCTTGCCTCGTTCCTTTGGGACCCTTACTCCCCGCTGGATGATGGTCGCCGCGCTGCCCTCCTCGGTTATTATATCGCGGGAGTGAAGGGCCATCACGGCAGCTCCTTCGATGAGGCGGCCTTTCGGCAAACGATACTCCCATGCCGCCTGCAACGGCATATGCAGGCATTAGGCGCTTATGGTTTCCTGTCGAAGGTGAAGGGGATAGCCCACTTCTTAAAGCATGTCCCTCAGGCCCTGCGGTATTTGAAAGAGGAGGTCGAAGAGGTGAAAGACGAGTACCCTGTCCTATGGGAATGCGTCAAAGATATGGATGAAAACATTGAAGATTGATTTCGATGAACTCCAGAAGGCGATGGAGGATACCGTCAGGGACGCCTTTGATTACTTCCTCGATACTGAGACAGGGGAGATCCTCATCCTTTCGGAGGATATCCTGAGGAGGGCCAGGGGGCTTCTTTCCGAAGGCTTTGATGAGGATATGGCGGACTATGAAGAGGTGGAGTTCGACGTTCCGGTCGAAGTCCCTGAATGGATGGAAGACGAGATAGAACTGGCCCTGGATATCTTTCTTTATGAGAAAGACCGGTATGCCCGGATACCCGAAAGGGTGACAGAAAACGGGTACAAAACGATGAAAGGCTTCACCGAAAAACTTGAGAACCTTCCACTGAAGCAAGAACTTCTGTCATTACTGGACGGCCCCGGGGTCTTCAGAAAATTCAAGGACGCGCTTGATCCCTATCCGAAACTGAAGAAGCTCTGGTACGGCTTCAATGCCAAGGTGGCGAGGGACGAGATGAAAGAGTGGCTCCGCACACTTTCGATAGAAGGGGTTCCCCGGTATTCAAAAAAAGAGGAGACCCCGTTTAGGGCGGGATCTCCTTAGGGGAGGTAACAAGAGGCAATGAGATATAACTGCTGAGGTCTTAGCTCTTTGCCTTTACTTCTTCGGCCTCTCTCACCTTGCCGGTGCTGCCGATCACATCGACTATCCAGGCAAGGGCTGTGCCGAATACCGAGCCCAATACGATGCTGACCGCTGCGCCGCAGAAGATGCCTAATGCAACACCCACCACGGTTAT
>JAJZPM010000045.1 GCA_021811105.1 Nitrospirota bacterium
AAGATCCATTTGCCAAATAGACCCAAGATTATCGAAAACGCAGAAAATGTAGTGCAGAAAATAGCCTGTTTGCAACTGTAACTACTTGATATGACTAACTTTCACTTTTCGAACTGCGGAAGATGGGCTAATAAGTTGGATGCTCTCGACAGAGTGATCGCTTCGCTGCCAAGGCCACCGCAGAAAGCTATTTTTTATTGTGGAGATGGGAGAACCACTGATGCTATACTTGACGAAGAAGTTCGTCAGATTCCAGCTCTCTACTCTACAGTTATCTCCGCAGGAAGAAGTCCGGGCTAGTGCCACATATTGCCATGGTTCCTGTCTTTCAACGCGGATGTGCAATTTCATATCGTGATGTCGCCGGAAGATCTCGGACGGGCAGGGCTCGACGCCTTGGGAAAGAAGTGGGTACAGGGCTGAGAGTCCGGTGCACGGCCCTTCGGAAAAAACCGCGACAGGTCTTCTCACGATCCAGCTTTTCGCCACGCATATGTTTTCTCCGGTCAGATTAACTTTACATCATGAGGGGGGTAAAGCCGGCGAAGCCAAGACGCCGGGATTTACATGAACTGGGCGAGACGGATGTTGTGCTACATCCCCACTTTCGTCAGCACGCCGTGGAGCTTCTTCGGCGGAAATTTATAGAACTGGATGAACGTGGGCGTGAGCCTCTTGATCACCGCGAAAGATTTCCAGATAAGGTTCCGCGTAGTGATGTCCTCGAGGCCGTAAAAGACGACGCGCTCTTCTATCCCCGCCTCGCGAAGTATTTCTTCCACGTCGATGACTTCCATGTACCCCATCTGGATCTCGAATACCCTCAGTCCCCTTGCGAGGTCTTCCTTGAAGAAGCCGATGACGCCGTAAGGGTCGTCCCTCTTGATGACGGAGACGAAGATGTTGTCCTCGTAAATTATCCCGTGATAGAACATCGTTTGCGTAATATAAAATGGGATTTCTTTGACGTCCTTGAGGAGGAACAGCACCGTTCCTTTTATCTTCTCGCTCGTTTCGTACACCCTGTTGAACTTGATGAGAAAATCTTCGAGCGGCATGAAATCCATCATCCGGTAGAGCCTCTTCTGCCCCTGGGTATAAAGGACGATTGTCACAAGGGGGATCGAGGCGATGATCAGCGACCAGTACCCGCCGTGAGGAATCTTATAAAAGTTGGCACCAAGGTAGCTGATATCGATGCAGGTGACTACCGATGCCAACGCTACAAACCAGGGCTGCTTTTTCAGGGAAAAGATCATGATCATCATGACGCCGGTCAGGGTCATCGTCCCGGTGACCGCAAGGCCGTATGCGGCGGCTAGACGACTTGATTCCTGGAACTCCAGCATGATGAAGAGGACCGCGAACAGAAGGAACCAGTTTACCGATCCGATATAGATCTGGGACCTCCTTTCCTGGGATGTATAGTCGACCTTGAACATCGGCATCACCCTGGTGTTGATCCCCTGATACACGATCGAGAACATGCCGCTGATCATCGCCTGCGAAGCGATGATCGTGGCGGCGATGCTGAGGACAAGAAAAGGCACGTACAACGGACGGGCGTAGTGAATGGTCATCTCGAAGAGGATGTTCTTCGCCTCCGGATGCCGCATCAGGAACGCGGCCTGGCCGAGATAGTTCAGCACAAGCGCTATGAATACCCCTCCCCAGGCCTGTCTGATCGGTCTGCTCCCCAGATGCCCCATGTCGGCATAAAGGGCCTCACCCCCGGTGGCGCAGAGAATGATCTCACCCAGCACGATAAACCCCTTGAGGCCGTTATCTATGAGATATTTGATCCCGTAATAGGGAAACAGGGCCTTCAACACTCCCGGAGAGTCCGAAATCGAGAATATACCGCTGAGACTCAGTGAGGCAAACCACAGGATCATGATCGGACCGAAGGCTCCGGCGACTTTTTCAGTGCCCTTGCTCTGGAAGGCGAAAAGGACTATGGCGATGGTCATCGAAATGAGCACGATGACAGTCTTCGAAAGGTGTTCGAACCCCGGTATCAGGACCGCGCCCTCCACCGCGCTGAGGATACTGATGGCAGGGGTGATCACGCCGTCTCCCATGAGGAGGGAGATGCCGATAAACGACAGTATCGAAACGAATATGACGGCCCTTCTGGACTTGAGAGTCGATGCCAGTATCTCCTTTAACACGATCGTCCCGCCCTCTCCACGTCTGCTGAGGTTCATGGCGATCCATGCGTACTGGATGGTGACCAGCGCGACGAGGGTCCAGACTACGAGTGACACGACGCCCAGGATGTTCTCTTCGTTCCTCCCGAGGATCATGAACACCACGGTCAGCGTATAGATGGGGCTCGTGCCGATATCGCCGAATACGAGCCCGAGCGATCTCGTCACGGCCTTCATTGAAGTCTGTTTTTCGAGCATAGTACGGAACCCTGTAAGTCTTATATTTTATACATGACGGACGCACTTCACAACAAAAAAGTGAAGAAACCTTTCTTGACAAAGCGATGCAGGGTTGATAGATTAAATAGCGTTGCGTGCCGCGAAGGAATGTTCCCTCCGATGCAGTTGTGTGGCGCGGACAGATAACCTGTATGAATCTCCATTTTACAAAAACGGATAGTCCGGCTGATGCCGCAATCGACCAGCTGCTGGAGCTTGCCGGTAACGTGCACCATCCCGAGATCGTGCGCGAGATGATTATCGCTGCGCTCAAGGCGGGGCAGGAGGACGAAGAGAGGGCCGACCTTAAGCTCATGAATTCAACGCTCAAGGAGATGCGGTTTACCGCCAAGATCTTCGGTCCCTACGCCGGGGTGAGAAAGGTGACGGTCTTCGGCTCTGCGAGGACGAAGCCGGTGGAGCCGGTGTATATGATGGCCCGCCAACTCGGCAAGGATCTCGCTGCTGCGGGATACATGGTGATCACAGGGGCGGGACCGGGCATCATGCAGGCGGTGAACGAGGGTGCCGGGCCTGAACACTCGTTCGGGGTGAATATCCGGCTTCCCTTCGAGCAGAAGCCGAACCCTGTGCTTGAAGGAAATCCCCGGCTCATTACCTACAAGTACTTCTTCAACAGGAAGGTCGCTTTTCTAAAAGAGGCGCATGCGATCGCCCTCTTCCCGGGTGGCTTCGGGACGCTCGATGAGGCGATGGAAACGCTTACCCTTGTGCAGACCGGCAAGCGCGACCCCCTGCCCCTTATCCTCGTGGATGAGCCGGGGGGGGAATACTGGGTCAAGTGGCTGCGTTTTTTCGAAGACGAACTGCTTTCCCAGGGATATATCGCGCCCTCAGATTTCAATCTCTTCGAGCGCGTCGACTCGGTAAGCTCCGTCATCGAGCGGATAGACCATTTCTACCGTCGCTATCACAGCCTCAGGTATGTGAAGAAGCGTCTGGCAATCAGGATGACTTCAGGTATCAGCTCTCAGGACGTGCGGGAGTTGGACCGCCTTTTCGGGGACATCCTGACGCCGAGCGGCGGGATCGCGCTTTCCGGTCCGATGCCGGAGGAGGCGGACGAACCTGAAATCGCCCATCTCCCCCGACTCATTCTTGATTTCCGGCGCAAGGACTTTGGGAGGCTGAGAAGTTTGATAAACGTGCTCAATGATTTCTGAGTAGTGTCGATAACCTTTGTCCGACTCTCCACGTACCACTGACTCTTCAGTGTTTGGCCTAACTGAAGGGCGCGACCGGGAAGCCGAAATTCTCCCTGTCCCAGGTCACATGCCGCTCCCATCCCTCTCCCCTTTCTTTGAAATCGGTGCGGTAATGGGCCCCTGCGCTGCCCCTCCTGCGCAGGGCGGCCTCTACGATGATACCGGAGATGAGTACCATATTCTTCAGCTCGAGTTCGGGCCTTGAGAGAAAGGTCTGCCCGGTAATCCCTTCCCAAGAGAGGATTGCCTGCTTTGCTTCCTGGAGTGATTCCCCGCAGCGAATGATCCCCGCTTTTTCCCACATCAACTGCCTCAGCCTGTTGCGTATCGTCTCGCATTCCCTGACCGTCTCGGGACGGAACTCCGGGCGGGTACGTTTCTCCGGAACCACGGACGAATTCAGGGCAGCCCTGCCGGCCCTTGCACCGAAGACCAATCCCTCGAGCAGGCTGTTGGAGGCAAGCCGGTTTGCTCCGTGCACTCCCGTGCAGGCAACTTCACCGGCCGCGTAAAGTCCCCTGATAGTTGTCTTTCCGTCGAGGTCCGTCTTTACGCCGCCCATGATATAATGCGCGGCGGGTGAGACGGGGATGAGGTCCGCGGTAATATCAACGCCGTACAGCAGACAGGTAGAATATATTTGCGGGAATCTGGTCTTTACGAACTTCGCCCCCATGTGTCTGAGGTCGAGGTACACATGGTCGCTTCCGGTCTTTACCATCTCCGAAATGATCGCCCTCGACACGACGTCTCTGGGGGCGAGTTCCGCCATCGGAGTGTAGTCCTCCATAAACCTCCGTCCATGAACGTTCAGAAGCATCGCCCCTTCGCCCCTCATCGACTCGCTGAGAAGAAAGTGGGGCGCCGAAGGATGAAAAAGGCTGGTGGGATGGAACTGGACGAACTCCATGTCCTCAAGTGCGGCGCCCGCCCTGAACGCGATCGCCATGCCGTCTCCCGTCGAAACAGGAGGGTTAGTCGTCCGCGCATAGATCTGCCCGGCCCCGCCTGTAGCAAGCACGGTCGCCCTCGCGAAGAGCGCGGTCACTTCTCCTTCGCGGAGCACATATGCTCCGTGGCATTCGTTTCCGTTCATCACGAGGTCCATGGTCAGGGCATAGGGATATTTTCGGACCGAGGGCATGGAACGGACCTTGGTGAGAAGGACCCTTTCGAGTTCCTTCCCCGTCGAATCGCCGTGAGCGTGCAGGATCCTCCTGCGCGAGTGGGCAGCCTCGAGGGTAAGCGCGAGCTTCATCCCCTCCCTGTCGAACTCTGCGCCCCAGGATATCAGTTCGATGATCCTCTCCGGACCTTCTTCAACAAGCGTCTTGACGGCGTCTTCCCTGCAGAGTCCGTCTCCTGCCTTCAGTGTGTCTTCGAAATGGATCCCGACCCGGTCCTCGTCGCTGATTGCCGCCGCGATGCCGCCCTGGGCGTATTCGGTGCTGCTCTCTGAAGGTTTGTCCTTGGTCACCACGAGGACAGAGCCGTGCGGTGCGAGTTCGATCGCCGCCCGGAGTCCCGCGACTCCGCTGCCGATGATAAGAAAATCGACTGTTTCCGAATGCATACAGCAAGAATACAAGGATAAGATGGATGAAATCAAGTATCCGGTAAGAGACCGAACGCAGCGGGACGGTCAAAAGGGTGTGATTGCCTTTAAAGGTCCGGTATTTTTCTCCGCGGGATAACTATCTCAAAGCCGTAGGACGCCATAGCGCCTCCCCGAGTTTCAGGGCCATTACTTGATCCTGTATTTCGAGAGCCGATGTCTGAAGGAGCGAAATGAAAGCTTCAGTATCTTGGCGGCCTCGGTTTTTACACCCCCGGATTTTTCAAGGGCCTTGAGAAGATAGTCCTTCTCGATTTTTTCGAGTATCTCTTCGAGATCGAAGCCTCCGTCCTCGAGTTCCGGAAGACAGCCCAGATTGTCGGCGGCCTGCAGAATTTCGGGCGGAAGATCTTCCGGGGTAATTACTTCCCTGTCGGACAGCAAGACTACCCGCTCGACGATATGCTCAAGTTCCCTCACATTTCCCTTCCACGGATATTTCATCAGGATCTCAAACGCCTCGGGAGAGACTCTCGTCGAGGTCTTCGAATATTTCAAAAGGAAATGGTCCACCAGAAGAGGGATGTCCGAGGGCCGCTCCCGGAGAGGAGGGATATTCACCGGCACGACGTTCAGCCGGTAGTACAGGTCTTCCCTGAAACTCCCTGCCGCCACCGCTTCGACGATATTCTTGTTGGTGGCCGAGATTACCCGGACGTCCACGGTGATGTCGGTCGTGCCGCCGACTCTCCGAAACGTGCCGTTTTCGAGGACCCTGAGGAGTTTGGACTGGAGTGACAACGGCATCTCTCCGATCTCGTCGAGAAAGAACGTACCGCCGTCGGCAATCTCGAAGAGCCCGGACTTGCTGAAGACCGCGCCGGTAAAAGACCCTTTCATATGCCCGAACATCTCGGACTCGAGAAGCCCTTCTGGAAAGGTGGCGCAGTTGATCGTGACGAAGTTCTTGTTTTTTCTCGGGCTGAGATTATGCAGAGCCGAAGCGACCAGTTCCTTGCCGGTGCCGCTCTCCCCCGTGATGAGGACCGTCGAACTGCTGTTGGCGACCTTGGGGATCAATTGGAACAGTTCCATCATCCTAGCGCTCTTGCCGATGATGTTCTCGAGGCCGCATGACGACTGGAATTTTTCGCGCAGGAGCGAGACTTCTTCGCTCAGGTTCTTTTTTTCGAGCGCTTTTCTGACTATCAGCCGTATTTCGTCGATCTTGAAAGGCTTGTGGATGTAGTCATAGGCGCCTTTTTTCATTGCCTCGATCGCGGCTTCGGTCGTACCGAAGGCAGTCACCATGATTACGATGGTCGAGGGGGCGATCTCTTTTGCCTCTTTCAGTATCTGGAACCCGTCGGCCTTCGGCATCTTGATGTCCGTTATGATGACATCGAAGATATTATTTCTGATATGGTCAAGGCCTTCCCGCCCGTCCGCCGCGGCTGTCACATCGTAGGATTCTTCTTCGAGGAGGATCTTGAGCACTTCTCTCATGCTCTTTTCATCCTCGACTACAAGTATTCTTCCCTTAGCGGTTTCCATTCTCCGCGTCTAGTATAATCTCAAAGGAGGTTTTAATTCCAGGAACGCTCTTTACCAACAGTCTGCCGCGGTGCTCCTCAATGATCCGGTAGGCGATAGAAAGACCGAGTCCCGTGCCTTCGTCCTTCGTGGTATAAAAGGGAAAGAAGATTTTTTCAATAGTTGCCTCAGGTATTCCGGGCCCGGTGTCGGCAAAGACTATCCTGAGCGAATGGTCCTTTTTTTCTGTCGATACTCCGAGTTCGCCTCCGTCTTTCATCGACTCTATCGCGTTGATACCGAGGTTCCAGAAGACCTGCCTGATCTTCTGTGGGTCAACCAGCGCAAAAAGCCGGCCCGCAAAATCTTTCTTAATTGTCACATTGCCCTTATTCTGCTCAACGTTCCTGAGAAGAGACAAGGTTTCATCCAGGAGCAGATGCAGATCGACCTTTTTCATTTCGAGAGGTCTCGGCCTTGAATATGTCAGGAAGTCCGTGATGATGTTGTCGAGCCTTTCCATCTCTTTCAATGCGATTCCCATCAGCTTTTCCTTATGCTTGAGCGGTATCTTGTCGTCTCTGATCATTTCGATGGACCCCCGCATCGAGGCAAGGGGGTTTCTTATCTCATGGGCTATGTTTGCGGAAAGTTCTCCTATTGCGGCCCATTTCTCTTTCTGCTTGATTTCGGCCTCAAGGGCCTTAAATGGCGTCAGGTCCTGGAAGATGCCGATAAACCCCGTCTGCTGACCGCTCGCATCTTTCAGCTTCGAGACGGTGAGTCCCACGATCTTGCTTTTGTCGTTCTCTCCGGGGAGCAGTTCTTCCCGGCGGCCTTCCTTAAAGGGAAATGAGAGAAAAGGCAGCGCAGCGTCTATCCTCCCTCCGATTATGCGGTCTTTCCCTGCGCCGGTAATCTCCTCGGCGGCCCTATTGAAGATCAGCACATTCCCGCTTATGTCGGTGGTAAAAAGTCCGCTGGGCAGGCTCTCTATTACCTTCGTATTGAATAGTTCGAGTTCCTTGAGGTAGGTATCTCTTTCCTCGATCGTCCGGGATGCACTTTCGAGTCTTGATGAAAGGTACCCCCCGAGAAACGCTGTGCTGTAAAGGGAAAGGATATGAACGAAGATGTTGTAAAGGAATTCTCCTTCCCGGATGACGACCTCATGAGGTATCGGAAGGATGTTGAAATACTGCAGGTCGAGAAGTGTACCGTAAAAGATACTGCTTACACTTGCGATGATATACCCGGCTTTTCTGTTCAGCACGATGCTCGAGGACAACACGGTAAGTATCAGGACGAACGAGAACCAGCTTTCCACCCCGCCGGTAATGGAGATGAGCGTGATCTCCTCCATGACGTCGACGATGAGCTGGACATATACGAAGGCAACGATGTTTTTTACCCTGCCGAGCAGGAGAGCATACGCGATGGTCAATGTATACAGGGATATGATCAGATAGGATATAACCCTGGGATGGGCATAGAAATAGTCGATCTTAAACAGGTACGAGGAGCCGAGCAGGATCGTGACAAATACGGCCCTGAAGCTGATCAGGGCCTTTACTCTCAACGAAAGAACATTTTCCGGCATCAACCCTTATTTCATTACTTGATGAGCGTAATGAGTTTGAAGATAGGCAGATACATCGCAACGACGATAAACCCTACTGTGCCGCCGAGAAATACCATCAGCATCGGCTCCATCATGGCCGTGAGGTTCGCAACGGTGTTGTCCACTTCGTCATCGTAAAAGTCAGCTATCTTGCTCAGCATCGCATCGAGCGCACCCGTGGATTCTCCGACAGCGATCATGTGGGTGACCATCGGGGGAAAGACCTTGGATTTCATGAGCGGTTCCGCCAGCGTCTTCCCTTCCGAAACAGCGGACCTTACGTCCATGACCGCATTTTCTATCACTGTATTGCCCGCGGTCTTGGCCGTTATTTCGAGACCGTCGAGTATCGGAACGCCGCTGCTCACCAAAGTGCCCAGGGTGCGGGTGAATTTCGCCACGGACACTTTCCTAAGGAGAAGGCCAAAAATGGGTAATCTCAGGAATATTTTGTCTGTAGCCAGTCTGCCGCCTTTTGTCTTCCTGATCTGGCCGAACGCCACAATCAAGCCGACAATCGTGAGGAACGTGAGAAGACCCCCTATGCCCGCGAGGAAATTACTCAGCTTGATGATCAGCAGCGTCGGGAGGGGAAGGGTTCCTCCCAGGGTCGCGAACATTTTCGAAAAAGTGGGTACCACGAAGATCATGATGATCGCGATAACCAGGACGGCAATTGATGATACCACGATCGGATATGTCAGTGCCCCTTTCACCTTTTTTTTCAGTTTCATCGCCTTTTCTATATAGCTTGCAAGCCTGTTAAGGATTGTATCAAGTATGCCGCCAGACTCGCCGGCAGCGACCATGTTCGCATACAAATCCGTAAATACCTTCGGATGTTTCCTGAGGGCATCTGCATAGGTCGAACCGGACTCGACATCTGTCTTAATGGCGGAAAGCGTCTTGGCGAGGAACTTGTTTTCAACCTGGGACGAAAGTATTTCGAGTGCCTGCACAAGAGGCAACCCGGCATCGATCATGGTGGCGAACTGCCGGGTAAAAATTACTATGTCCTTGTCGTTTACCCCGCTTCCGAAACTTAACGTGGAAAGCGAGGCGAGCCCGCCTTTTTTCTCCTTCTGTTTCACGATCGTAGGGGTGATATTCTTTCGCCGCAGTTGGGCGATCACTTCTTCCTTGGAGCCTGCGGTTATTTCCCCTGTTTCAATAGTCCCCCTGCTCGTCTTCCCGGACCATTCAAACACGTTGGCCATCTTCTACCTCCCGCGTCCAGAGGGAGCGCTTGTCAACCTCTGGAGCATTGTTATTAACTCTTCGGGCACCGGCGACCTGCCAATGGCATCCTCATAGGAAAGATGCCCCTTCGAATACAGTTCGATCAGCGACTGGTTCATCGTCTGCATGCCGAATTTTGCCTGTCCGGTCTGCATCATCGAGTAGATCTGATGTATCTTGTCTTCCCTTATTAGGTTCCTGATTGCCGGATTCGGGACGAGCAACTCTATCGCAAGCACTCTCCCCTTGCCGTTTTTTTTGGGGATTAGCTGCTGGGCGAGTATCCCCTCGAGCACAAAAGAGAGCTGCACCCTTATCTGTTCCTGCTGGTGTGGGGGGAACACATCGATGACGCGGTTTATCGTCTGTACCGCCGAGTTGGTATGAAGTGTAGCGAGGGTCAAATGTCCGGTTTCAGCGACGGTGAGAGCGGCCTCGATAGTCTCAAGGTCCCTCATCTCCCCGATAAGTACGACATCGGGGTCTTGCCGCAGCACGTATCTTAACGCCGCTTTAAAAGAGGAGGTATCGGCGTTTACCTCCCGCTGATTGATGAGGCATTTCTTGTGGCTATGAAGGTACTCGATAGGATCTTCGACCGTGATGATATGATCGTATCGTTCGGAATTTATCCTGTCGACCATGGCCGCAAGCGTCGTGGATTTGCCGCTCCCCGTTGCGCCGGTGACAAGTATGAGCCCCCTTGGCTTCTTTACGAGCTCATTGACTATTTCGGGCAGCCCAAGGTCCTGGAAGGTCCTGATCTCAAAGGGGATTGTCCTGAAGGCCCCCGCGACCGCACCCCTTTGCATGAAAATATTGCCTCTGAATCTGCTCAGTCCTTTCACGCCGAAGGAGAGATCGAGTTCGTTGTTCTCCTCAAATTTATGCTTCTGGCTGTCTGTCAGGATACTATAGCAGATCCCCTTGGTCTCCGCAGGACTGAGAGCGGGAAGGTCAAGGGGGGCCAGTTTTCCGTCGATCCTCAGTCTTGGCGGGCTGCCGGTGGTGATATGCAAATCGGAAGCCCCTCTCTCGATCATTGTTTTCAACAGGTCATAGATGCTCGCCATTCATGTCTCCTTTTAATCACCGAAGGTCACACGCATAACCTCTTCGATGGTCGTGACCCCTTCGGCAACCTTCGTCAATCCGCTCATTCTCAGGGTCTTCATCCCTAGGCGGATTGCCGCCTTCTTGATCTCGGCGGTTGAGGCCCCTTCAAGTATCAGTTCCTTCAGTTCGTCTCTTATCGGCATGACTTCATAAAGGGCCACTCTCCCCTTGTATCCGGTCCCGTTACAAGTCGGGCATCCCTTGCCCCTGTAACACCTTATGGACTTCGACTCTTCCTCGGTGAAGCCGACTTTGAGAAGCGCCGACGGAGGAATTTTCTCTTCCTCCCTGCACTGTGCGCATATTCTACGCGCGAGGCGTTGGGCGAGAATCAGGATCACGGCAGAGGATACCAGAAAGGGTTCGATGCCCATGTTCAAAAGCCTGCTTATCGTGCCCGGGGCGTCGTTCGTATGCAGTGTGCTCAGCACGAGATGTCCGGTGAGCGCGGCCTTGACGCCGATTTCAGCGGTCTCGAAGTCACGGATCTCCCCGACCATGATGATGTCGGGGTCCTGCCTGAGAAAAGACCGCAGGGCCGCGGCGAAGGTCAGGCCTATCTCCTCTTTTACCTGTACCTGGTTGATGCCCATAAAATTGAATTCGACCGGATCTTCGGCGGTCATGATGTTGGTGTCGGCTTTATTGAGGTAGTTCAACGCCGAATACAGCGTCGTGGTCTTTCCGCTTCCGGTAGGTCCGGTCACCAAAAGCATGCCGTAGGGCTTGTTCAGAGCATCCATGACGTCGTCGAGCGCTGCCTGCTCAAAGCCTAATTTGGTGAGGTCCACCTGGAGGTTCCCTTTATCGAGAAGCCTCAATACGGTCTTTTCGCCGAAAAGACAGGGCAGCACCGAGACACGGAAATCGATATCGCGTTTTTTGCCGAGCTTCAACTTGATTCTTCCGTCCTGGGGAAGCCTCCGTTCGGCGATGTCGAGTTTTGACATTATTTTGATCCTCGACGTTAGCGCCGCCTTGATCTTGGTCGGCAGGTTCATCACGGTATACATGACGCCGTCGACCCGGTACCTGACCCTGAGTGAGTTCTCATAAGGTTCCACATGAATATCGCTGGCCCCCGACTTGATCGCGTTCACGAATATGCCGTTCACGAGCTTTACGATCGGCGCCTCGACTTCCTTTACGACTTCGGAGTCGTCCTTTTCTTCAAGGACGTCGACGTTGTCGAGGGCGCTCCCCACGATCTTGTCGAACTCGTCGACATTTACGCTGGGCCCCTCGTCATAGGAAGTACTCTCGAAGCCTCCGTCCGACATGTCATCATCGCCCAGGGTGTAGTCTTTTGCCTGAATACTCATTGTGGGGGCCGACGACTGGCCCGGTGTGGCCAACATGTTCTCGCCCTTGCCCAGATAGCAGCCTGTGATCGAACTGATGATCGCGGTCTCACTGGAGACCACAACCTCAACATTATAGCCGGTCATGAATTTCACATCATCGATCGCAAAGACATTGGAGGGATCAGCCATAGCAATCGTGAGTGTCGCGCCGACCCTCGCGACCGGCATGATAAGATATTTTTTTGCCATATCCGCCGGTATGAGTTTCAAGACGGAGGGGTCGATTTTATAGTCCGAAAGGTTGATGGCGGGGACTCCGTATTGCTTGCTGAGAAAAGCGACCAGTTTATCTTCGGTGATGAACCCCATCTTAACAAGATTCGTGCCGAGTCTCCCCCCTTCTTTCTTCTGGATGCTCAACGCTTGCTTCAGCTGGTCTTCGGAGATAATACTCGAGGCTATCAGTAACTGTCCCAGTTTTACCGCCATATGACTAAAATATATGAAATTCCAATTATTGTCAATAAATCCAAAACCGGGAAAAGTCGTTGATATTTCTGTAGATATTCAGTCCCCGATTATTTTATATTAGAAAAAGAATGCCATGATTGATGAGAGACCCCGGAAGATATCCGAAATAGGAAAATCTCTTAAAAATAAAAAAGTTGCCGGCAATAATGTTTAATACCAGTAAAAAAATGCCTTCATCCATTGATCTCGAGCGGGCCGAGCGGCTCAGGGAGGTATTGGGCGCCCTTTTTGAGGTGAACAAGAGGGTGCCGGTGATCGTTGAGGGCAAAAAGGATGCGCTGGCACTGCAGAAGCTGGGGCTTGTCGGGGAAGTGGTCCTCCTTCACCGCGGTCAGGGACTCTATGAGTTTTGCGAAGATATAGCCGAAAAGTTCCCGAAGGTGGTTCTCCTGCTCGATTGGGATGAAAAAGGCGAGAAATTATATAGTTCGCTGGCCGGGAACCTCAGCGGACATTGGGAGGAGTTCTCGGCATTCAGGGGCATTATCAAGGTCCTGTGTCAGAAAGACATTAAGGATATCGAGGGGATACCAAAACTGCTGGGCCGGCTTGAGGGTGATGAATACCCTCGGTAAAGAAGGGGAGGAGTTGGCTCTGCGCTTCTTGAAAAAGCAGGGATACCGGATTGTCGGCAAGAACTACCGGACCCCGTTTGGAGAGATCGATATTATTGCGGACGACGGAGGGGTGCTCGTATTTGTTGAGGTCAAGACGAGAAGCGGCGATGCCTTCGGGTCTCCGTTTGAGGCAGTCGACCGGAAGAAAAGGGACAAGATCAGAAAGGTGGCCCTATGTTATATGAAGAGGATCAGGAAAGAACCGGCCGCGAGATTCGATGTCCTGAGTATCGATGTCGACGGCGGGCAGAAGAAGATAGATCATATCAAGGACGCCTTCGAAGTCTGAATCTGTTGACATTGTTTTTTTATTGATGCTATTCTCAAGTTTATTGGCGTGGGGCTGTAGCTCAGTTGGGAGAGCGCTTGAATGGCATTCAAGAGGTCGACGGTTCGATCCCGTTCAGCTCCACCATATTTTTCAAGGACTTATACGCTTGCAACTTTCTCTTCACCCGGCACTGTAGCCAAATTGTAGCCACTCATGCTTCGATCATAGATTTCCACCGCCTTGACCTTGTGACTGGGGGCGAGGTGTGCATACCTTAGAGTCATCTTAACATCGGCATGACCCAAAAGCTCTTTCACTGTTACCAGGTCTATACCGGCCATGACTAAGTGAGACGCGAAGGTATGGCGAAGGTCGTGAAAATGGAAGTCCTGAATTTTGGCCCTTCGCAGTGCCGTCGCAAAACTCTTCTTAACTTCCTGATACGGCTTGCCGCTTGCCGGATCGAAAAAAACATGCTGCACATCCAGCCTTCTCGGCAAACTCTGCAGGGTAGCTCTAAGGGTCGAGTTAATCGGGATTTCCCGTCTCTCACCGTTCTTTGTATGCGAGAGCAGAATGAAACCATGTTTGAGGTCAACATGAGCGTCCCACCTTAACCCCAAAATTTCCTGCCTTCTCATGCCTGTGTTAAGAGCGGTGATTACGATAGGTCTTAAATGAGGATCACAAGCTGCAATCAATTCCGAGCACTCTTCCTTGGAAAGATACCGGAGGCGTTTGTTGTTCTCCTTGAGCATTTTTACTTTCGGGATATTGGCCCTGTCGATCATTTTCCAGTCAGCAGCCTTCGTAAACATGTGGGCAATAACAGCAATAAAGCGGTTGATGGTGGCCGGTTTGTTCGGAATATTATGAAGTTTACCTTCTACAATTTTTTGCTGTTTTCCCCGTTTCAGTTTTTCTGACTGCAATTTCTCAAGCTCACGCACGCCTATCATCGACAAGCTGTAATCCCTAAAACGCTCTTTGAGTTGACTGATTATATAGATCTTGAATTTGGATCTATATCTGCCTTGCATCCAATTTTCATACTCTTCAGCCAATTCCAGAAAAGGGGGATCGTCTTTTGTCTCCTGTTCCTTGAACCATCTGCCCTCGATGATGTCTGTCTTAGCCTTGGAGTAAATGTTTTCTGCCAGTCTTTTATTGGCAGTTCCTGTTGACCGCTGTATGCGGCCTTCGCTTGTACGAATTCTGAACCAGTAGATCTTACCTCTCAGGTAAAGCCCCATTTTATTTGCCTCCTTTCCTGGGGCTACTGGTAACGGTTTTGGCAAATGAATTATAACCCGATGTGGCGGACCTGTGGCAAGCCCCGATCCACCCTAACATTTCATCCAGGTCAAACCTCAGCAAACCATTGACCTTGTAATGGGGAATTAGTCCCTCTTCTGCCCATTGGTAGACTGTTTTCGGGCTCGCGCCAATGATTTGTGCAACCTCCTTTGCAGTCATTAGCTTCATACCCTGTTATTATCCGGCAGCTTCTCGTTCCGATTGTTCGATCCTCTCCAGAAAGCCCGCGAACTCTCTCTGAAGTCTCTCCCTGTCCCCGGCCTGGATCCTTGAGCCCTTTTCGTATCTCATCAGCAAGGAGATGTGACGTTCGGTCTCTCTGAGCGCGCTGTGAACGGGTTGGTGTTGGGCATCAAGGCTGGGCTTGCTGCCGGGTGGCCTGCGGAAGCTCTTCAGTGCGCGTTTTATCCCTTCCTCATTCACCGCTTCGACAAAGTCCCTGAGTTCCTCTTGCCCGAGGCGCCGGCCTATCTCCGCAAGGGCTTCTGCGTCCCGGAAATCAATCAGGTCGGCATTCCTTTGAAAAAGCGACAACAGCGTCCTGGATGATGTCATGACGCTCTCGATCCTGACGTATCTTTCTACACTCCGCCGCGACAGCCCTAAGGCCTCGGCCGTCGCTGATGTGTCGCCGATCTCACGTTGCAGCGATCCTATGGACAGAGTCTTTTCTACAACATTGAGTTCCTCCCGCTGCATGTTCTCAATAAGGGTGAGGAGCTTCATCTCCCTATCGTCCACTTCCCTTATCATGGCGGGGACCTCTGTCAACCCTGCCAGCTTTGCCGCTCTCAGTCTCCGCTCCCCGGCAACGACCTCATATTTGTAACCCGGAGAATGACCGGCGGCTTTCCTCAAGGCGATCGGATGGAGCATGCCCCGTCCCTTCAGGGACTCGGAGAGGGTCCATATCTTTTCCTCGTCGAAGCGTTTCCTGGACTGAAACGGGTTCGGCGCTATGTCGTCAACCGGGATCTGCGCCACCTCCTGACTAACCCCGGCAGACAGGTCCTCCTCCTCGGGAACCTCTCCCTGAGCGCTCCCCAGAATTGTCTGAAGGGCTTCTTCCCCCCTCTTCGAAAATAGATCCCTGATTCCTTTTCCCATTGGAAACCTCCTTCGGGTTTTCAGTACCCTAAAGGGATATTAACGGCGAGGGGACTTCCTCTGAATCGACACGGTGTCGCTCCGCAAATCCACTATCGTTTGATTCGGGACCCCTCAGGCAGCCCCTCAGGAGACCACTAAGGTGGGCACGAGCAGGAATCCTGTAAATTTAGTGTTATTTCCAAGTACTTATAGGTCTCAGACCAAGCCGAGCTCTATCCTTTTTTGGCCATCCCCTACCCGCGTTGAACCTTTCATCATCGAAGTACTGTCATTGCCTTTATTGCCACCTTCTTTGTCCTGCATTTCGCACAACCTCTCTTTGGTCTTCTCAGGTCTCACGCTCTTTGGTACTCTCTGTCCTGGCCCATTCAAGGCCTCTCGATAATATTAGGTATGGTGAATCTGACCCGCAGAGATATCGACCTCTTCAAGGTCCTTGCCCTTGGTGTCGCGAATTTTAAAATGATCCTTGGTCTCCTGAACCATGCTTTCAATTATGGTATGAGCGAAACTGCGCTCCTCAGGCGACTGTCGATTCTCCACCGTGCCGGCTACATAGCTACCCGCAGAGAACCCTATCGAAAACGGCACGGTCATTTTACGATCTATGCTTTGACAAAGTTGGCTGTGCAGGCCCTTGCGGAACTAAACTATCCCAATGAGAGTGTCCGCATGGATTTGCCGGCAACCTATTTCGTCAGGCATGAACTGAACGTTACTTCGGTCCTCCACAGGATTCACCGGGAAAGCTCTCAAGGCTTTTACAGGTACAGGTTCCTTGACTCGTCCGTCTTGAAACAGTACCGCAAAAAAGAGTCACGGGACCCCATCCCCGACCTGCGAGTAAGCCTGTATTTCAAGAAGAACTCGACTATCGAGATGAACATCGAGGTTGATCTTGGCACGGTCTTGATTCCCAGGATGGCCCGGCGTATTGCAGATCAGGCCAACACGTCGGACTTCATACTGATTATGTGTAACAGTGATGCCCGGCTTCAGAGCATATATGAAGCCTGTTCAAGCTTTACCAAAGACAACGTATTGTTGGCACTGCTGCGCGATTTTCTGAAGGGTGGCTTCCGGCATACCGGTCTCCGGACAATACAGGATGAGACGGTGCGTCTGAAACTCGATGATGAAGAACCTTGCGACACTGTGTCGGAGTGAGGTCAGAACACCATCCGGAGATCGGGTCCTTCCCTGGACCTAAAAGTAATATTTATTTGAGGCCATGGCGGGAAACATTTACGGAGGTTCGGTGTGGATGACGCCTTTAGACTCCTGAGCATGAATGGATCAGTGATGGAGAGGGTGTCGGCTGAATGCATCTCAAGCTCAGCCGCTGCCCGCGAACTGGGGCCCCTGGTAGACGAACATGTGAAGCCGGTGACGTGGGTCAACAGCGCTTTACGCAGAGGAAGGATTCCTGTCAGACAGCATTTCAGGCATGTCGGAACAATGAAGTTTGAAAGACACCTGGCAGGTAAAATCTGTGAAGAAATTCGCTTAAGAAATAGCCTCGGCGAAGGTCCGGTACACAGAAAAACAAAGACTATGCTGTATCATGCCCTCACAGGGTGTATTCATCATAGCGTAAAGATTCCCTGGGTCTCGAGTAATAGAGTAGCCACATCGTTCCGACTCTCGGGCGATCTGTTGAGTGAAGTGGTGGAAGCACGAGTAGAAGAAGAAATAAAGACGCCTCTTGGAATTAACTTTAGAGCAGACATTGCGCTGTTTGGCAAGGTCATTAGAAAGAGGAACCTCTTGCTGGGGATAATAGAGCTGGAACACCATCACCGTTTTGACTATATGAAATGTCTGGTCTATAGACAACTCGGAGTCCCCGTCATCTCAGTTGATCTTTCCGGCTTAACAGAAGCTGAAATCACGGAAGACTGGACAATGCGGACCCTTGAAGGCATGTCAATTACGCCCGGGGATCGGGACCGCAAGACACATATACTCCTGCCGTACTCCCTGTATCCTATATTTGCGGACATTCCGTATCCCATGAGACAAGACACGCACGAATTCATCATTTTCGTGCGCGACGATGATTTCGAGCTCCTTTTGAGGCACCTCGATGACCTGAAGAGATGTCTTTCCCTTAACGACAAGAAGGTACTTGTCAGACCTTATAATCGGATGATGCGAGAGGATGAAGCGATGGAAAAGACTCTCGGCTCAGTCGGTGTTTTGGCGGGACCCAGCTGGAGAAATTATAACGAGAGGCGTTTCATCCGGGTCATCTGCGCGGTGCCGCGGGATAAAAGAGGCAGAAGCTATATTTTCCATGTCGTTATGGCTTCGCTTCTCAATGCTTATTACGACGTTCTCATCGGCTACAGATTCAACAGGGAACTACAAGTCGATCGTTCCTCAGGACTGCCTGTTTGGTGTAAGAGGGAAGAGGGCACACTGACACCCGTGCACCCGGTTCATCTTGCGGAGCCTCTTAGACCGTTGCTAGGACGCATCGCCAGACTTTCATTGGATCAATTTCCGAAGAGAGACCGCCTTAAGTGTGCGACATGACAACAGATTTGTGGACAAAGACCGCAATCGTCCCTGGTTGAGTCTGGGTGCGGGAGATAACGGAGTTCACCATAATGAAATGTTAGAAAGAAACCTGGATCGGGAGGAGGGGAGGTAGAAAACCGCCAAATGGCGGAAATCTACCCCCTTGTATGCCTACGGAAGTATTATCGGGCTTCACCATAATGAAGAATGAACCGGGAGCGGATCAGAGAAGGGGGTAGAAAAGTGCCAAATGGCATTTTTCTACCCCCCTCTTTACGCCTTTGCCCTCCCTCGCTTCCATTTCATTCTGTCCTGAAACCTGTCCTTTGCTTGACAAAAAAATCGTAAGTTCAATCTGTTATCTTACTGTTGAGTAACAGCCGCAATCGTCCCACACGGGGTAGAAAAAGGCCAAATGGCCCTTTTCTACCCCCCCGCCATGCCTATTTGAGGATATGTTTCGCATGAATTGTTTCACTATATATGTCAGTTTCACCATATGATAAACCTTCAGATCTTCTTAGTCCCGGACATCAAAGAACAGAGCTTCCACCGGATGAGGCTATCCGTGCGATCCACTACCGGTTTTCTACCTGGCTGGAAGAGAGGCGGAGAGCGGCGGTGGGGTCTTCAGGGAGCTTGCTGGGTGGGTTAGTAGAGCCACCTCCGCGGGGGGGTAAAGAAATCATAAAATGCTGGTTTCTTTACCCCTTCGTCAATGAGGTAATAACTGCCACATTTGGTGGAACCCATACACCCGCAATAGAACCACCGTTTCCAACCATCCCGGCGATATCTCCCGCTTCGCTTTCAGCAAGCCTCGGCCAAAGCGCCCGGATTCAAAACTTTGTAGTCACATACATGCCGGTGCGGCCGGGGCAAGGATATCCTTGCTTATTCTTATGCTGGTTCAGGGATGAGTCCATTGCTTTATGCGTAAACTGTCTTCCGCAGACGATGCACCTATAAACATACTTAGGGCCATAGCCGGATGATGTGCTCCTTCTGCTTGTTGATTTGATCCGTTGAGGCCGTAGGCTGCCAATCCCCTCCGTTCGCATTGTTGTAAGTGGAGCAGAAAGCGGACCTACAGCGCTAAGCTCTACTGCATATTTAGGCGTAAATGGGATCTTTGTCACCTCGGCGCCTTGAATACGGTCGACTCTGTATGATCTATCTGCCCTGGTATCGTGCTTCACAGCATACAGAAGAAGATTGCCGTCGCGCGTGCGCCTCAGGGAATAAGGCTCGATGAGTCGTCTGCTCCCCTGGTAAGCCAAATTAACGCACAATCTATTTGCTGCTGCATATCGTATTATCTCCATTGGCGCTGCAGTGTGCCATGCCGTTGCCATTACCGGCGGTTTCCATGTTGTATCGATTGCCTGCCCTCCTGCTGATATTGAAGGAGGGGCTTCTTTTTCAACTGCTCGGTACAGCCATTCAAAAACCTCCGGCAGCTCCTGCCAGAACTGATCAAAAGGCGGCAAAACAGGCACCTGATGGCCCAGCATGTTTTCCCACTCAGATACCAGTTCCGCCCGCTCCGGTTTGCTCTCAAGCATCTCCATGGTAGGAACCGATAAGCCTTTGAATGCACACTTTGCTTCGAGGATGCTCAGAATTTTCTCGCGGCCCTGCCTCGTGCTGTCATGCCTGTAGAGATGGATCACGTCATAGAGGTCTCTCGGCCTTAGCTGTTCGCCCAACGCCCTGATCTTTTCTGCAAAGACCTCTTCAAAGCAATAGCAGGGAACATGAATCCCTCCTGCAGGGGTGTCGGAGTATGGATGGGATACTTCGCGACTGACAGGATCGGACACTAATACCTCATCGTCTGTGAGGTCCAGTTTGATGCGGGGAAGATCGCCGCCCGGCCGCAGCGGTCCCCTATAAGCAATCCTTCCCTGAACGGATATCTTGCCTCTTGGATTTGTGTAAACATCAAACCTGATCAGATCGCGCGGAATCTCGATACCTGATGCATCATAAACCCAATCAGCTATTTCCCTGAACGCATTAATCAGAAAGTCTTGATCCTGATGCTTAGCATCTGTCAGGGTAAAGTCCAGGTCTTCAGAGAATCGGTAGGTTTCAAAATAACATTTCTTGAGGCATGTACCTCCTTTGAATGCCCAGCTTGCGCTGAGATCTTCGTGCTGCGAAATTCCTGCCAGCAGCCAGCCAAGCATATAGTCTTTCTCGATGACATTTATAGCTAGGCCGAACTCCCTTGAGAAATCCATTATCTCCTGTCGGTCTATCACATCAATTCTCCTTTATCCAGCTTTGCGGAATCCAAAGCCTCCAGCGCGTTACCAATCTGTCCGCAGGAAGCGAAGGATCAAGCCTCACATTTCCTTTTGTAAGACTGGCTCTGCAGTCGTTTATGGCTGCCTCCTGGTCCGGCGCATAACGTTCCAGCAGGAACCCAAGACGCTTAAACACAGCGCCATTGTCCAGCCGTCTGGCATAATCTATCAGGAGTTGAATATTCTTGTTCTCTGACTTCAGGTAGCTCAGGAATATGTCCGCTGTTGGCCGTATCCCTCCGCCAAGCTTCGGATCAGCCAGCATGTCGAGGATCGTGCGGGTTGGATCAGAGACCGACACCTTAACCTGTCCTTTCCACACCGGCTTTGTCCCAAAGAGCGCCTTCTCCGATATTGTGCGCAGCATGAAACTTGTACCCTTGATCACAGGGGCACGGTCTCTTGGCTTCTGAGTTGTCAGGACAACAACAGTACGGAAAATCTGCTCTGTAAGGTCCCAATATTCGGCAGCGCCCCATCCTCCGATATAGCAGGGCGAGAATAACCGGTCGGCGATAATCCAGGGATCTTCAAGGGGAACATCAGACGTGCGGGACTCAAGCGGCACTCGTACATACAAGCCCCGGCGCACGCGGGAAATCCATCCCTTCTTTGCCCAGCGGGAAAGCATCTTCGCTGCGTCGGGCGAAGAGACGTTCAGGATGTCGGCAGCATCCTTGACCGAGATCGTGCCTTTCGTCTCCCGGAAGATTTCCGAGAGCCTTTCCCTGTCTTTCTTTCCTATGCCCGCCAAGGTTTTCATAGTATATTAAAAGAGTAATACTTCATCTTATAGTTGAACTATAGCACATTATATATACTAAAGTTAAGTAGCAAATGATATATGAGAAGGGTAATAATTCAATGAATACATTGAATTATTACGCATAAGATATCCTGGTTCGCTTTGCAACGCTTCAGGCTGCTTCAGCAAAGTCACCCGCAAAAGAACCACCGTTCCCAACCATCCAGGCGATATCCCTCAAGGTACCTTGCGAGCCATCCTGAAACAGGCTGATCTTCCCATTGAGGAATTTCTGAAGTTATAGCGCACAGAACATTCCGGCACTGGCAAGGGACCGGTCGATTCGACCTCATGCCAAGGGCAAGCACATGCCTTTCCGCCCCGGCGGACTCTCCGTGGAGAGCGCTCCTCCGATGCTTGTCCTTTTTACTCGCCGGTTAGTGTGGTGGGCGCCTTGCGAGGAATGAAAACTTCAGCAAGCCTCGGCCAAGCGCCGGGGAAATGATTTCAAATGGACAAATAGAAGAAGGTCGTTCATAATGATGCATTCAGATGCTCAATAAACGGAGTTGTCTTAAGGTGAAATGAAAATAGTTTTCCTAACAGACCTCCACGGTGAGGTATGGAAGTATGACAGGTTGCTTAAGGCAGCACGTGATTTCCGGGCAGATACGGTCATCAACGGCGGCGACATGCTGCCAAAGACCGGGAATCTTTTTGATCAAGACAAGTTTATAACCGGATATCTGGAGAAACATTTCAAGAAAGCTGCCGAGCTTGGGATCTCTTATCTCTGCTATCTTGGCAATGACGATCTCAGAATCTTTGATGATCTCTTTGAGAGGACCTGCGAGAAATACCGTGGTGTGGTAAACCTGGCACAGCGGAAATACGATATCGGGAAGTTCGAGTTCATTGGCATGAACTGGGTCGTAGATTATCCTTTCAGGCTGAAAGACCGGTGCAGGATGGATACCAAAGACTATGACTTCCAGAGGCAGTACGGGAAAGGCCTCCTATCAACGCAAGACGGATTTGAAGAACTGCCAGACTGGGTCGCTACAGCGAGAACACTGCCTACAATAGAAGATGAGCTGGATCGGCTGCCAAAGCCAAAGAATATGTCGCAGAGCATATATGTGATTCATATGCCGCCCCACAGGTTAGGGCTTGATGTATGTGCCAATGGTTCAGAAGTCGGATCAAAGGCTATTTATAATTTCCTGGAAAGAAAACAGCCGATGCTTTCTCTTCACGGACATATTCATGAATCCCCGGAGACCAGCGGAGTTTGGCATGCAAAACTCGGCAAAACGCTCTGTATCCAGCCCGGCCAGCTCACCCCTTTTATGTATGTGACCATCGATCTTGAGACAATGGAGTTTGAAAGGCATACAGAGTATTGAACGGTGCCGTTGCTTATCCTGCCGTGAATACCTGCAAGCCTCGGCCAAGCGCCCGGGATTCAAAATGTCACTTTCTGAACTTCATGTAGCCGTCGAGCTCGCCATAATCGTCAGGGTCGTCATCGTAGACTTCTTCATCGTCTTCCTCGTGGTCGACGAACAAGAATGTCAGGACATGGTTATACGTACTCGATCCGATGGACATTTCCATGACCTTCGATGAATTTCTGAACTTTGAATCACCAGTCCAGGCATTCGAAGGGACTTCATTAAATGAATCCGGGATAGCAGTCCCTTTGAAGAAATCGTATGCAAACGAATCTTTATGAACAGGGCTCCCAGGCCTTACGTCGAGGAAATACTTGAACTCTTCTCCAATATGGAACCAGTTTATTCTTGAATTCTCCGAGTATACCATTGCATATTCAGGCTTAAAGGTAATACATCTCATGCCCGTCGCTGTCAACGATGTACCGAATTCTGCGCAGAGGGCATCAAGCAGGCTCTTGCTCAGGTCCTTGTACTGGACACGTTTTTTGAAATGCTCTTCAGGCATCAACAGTTCAGATGCAAACCAGTTTGCTTCAAACTCCCTATTGTCAGCCTTCCCAAAACTGGAAATGTCTTTATCAGAACACTGAAACGACGTCCGCTCAGGAGTGATATGTCCCGGAATTGTAAAGTGCCCAAGCTCGTGAGCGACTGTGAATTTCTTTCTACTTGGTTCCCGGAGAGCCTTCTTAACTGAAATCAACGCCTCTCCGTCAACTACCAAGAGCATTCCCGTGTAACCCTCGGCATCGTCCTCGCTGACCTCAATGCCCTTCTGAATTGCTATCTCTACCGGGTCAACAGGAATCTTGGTGTAATTTATCTCTTTGCGGAGTTGTGCTGCATATGAGGCTGAACCTTTCATTTCTTGGGCGCCTTTTTGCTGGCCTTGTCTTTTAGATACGCTATATGGTCCATTATGGTGGCCCGGTCTTTCAGGGTAAACCCTTTAAAATCTCTGAATGCCATAGAAACTTCCTTGTCAATGAGAATGTCTTTTTCCTTGGAAGCTCCAAGAAGGTAGTCAGTTGTCACACCGAGGGCCTTCGCGAGTTTAAGCAGGGTCTCTGTTGAAGGTACTTTCTCTCCCTTTTCATACTGGTTTACAGCAGATGGCGAAACATCAATAAGCTCGGCAAGGCTTTTCTGGCTCAGGCCGGCAGCATCCCGGCGCTCTTTTATACGTTGACCGATTAGCTTTCCTTCGATCTCCACAGGTCCTCCTTTCTTAATGGCCTTTTTCTTATTATATTGCTCAGCCTGTTTCAGGTCAATTAAAAAATAACCTGTAGTTAACTTTTCTCTTGACATTAACTTAACCATAGGTTAAGATGTTATTAACCTAATGCAGCAAAGGAGGATTCGAAGATGTCAGACGAAAAGAAGGAACACAACGAGAAGAAGCCCGAGGAGCATCCTGTCTTCCACTACACAGTGGACGACGAGCCGCAAACGACAAGTGAGCACGTCCTTACACCCAAAGACATTCTGGAGAAAGCCGACTTGAACCCTGCCACATACTATCTCGTCCAGATCAGGGGCAACGAACAGGTGCCCTACAAGGACAAATACGATGAGCAGATTCACATGCACCAGCATATGACCTTCATTTCTGTATTCATCGGCGATACCCCGGTCTCGTGATGGCAAAGGCAGATTTCATCAGTCAACTGACGGAGATTGGGTACACAGTCGAAGAGCTTGGAGACGACAAAATTGCCTTTCCTTATGAAATACCGGCAGGGCGCTTTAAAGGTCAAACGATAAAGCTCGGCTTTAACGCACCTGCCGATTTCCCTGTGTCGTCACCTTCAGGCCCGCACCTGACACCTCATTTGCTTCCGATGAACGCAGGAGCTCCGGCACATCCCGCACGAGTGGCCGATAGCAATTTTGGTCCCGAATGGCAATACTGGAGCAGGCCCTTTCTCAAATGGGCGGAAACAAACAAGACAGCTAAAGATTATATGCGGTACATCCGCCATCTCTTCGAGACGCAATGAAATACAGCGTAGCCCTTACAGAAGATATCCACAAGGCCGCCTATGAGCATCTTATCCGTTTAGATCGGCAAGAGGACCTCTGCTTTGCCCTGTGGTTTCCAAGCCAGGGGCATACCCGGAAGACAGCCTTGATCTGGAAGCTCATACTTCCCGGCAGTGGCGACCGCAAAGTCCATGGCAATGCGAGCTTCACCGGCCGGTATTTTGAACGCGCTATAGGTGAGGCCGTGAAAGCCGGCGGTGGTCTGGCTTTAATGCACAGTCACCCCGGCCCTGGGTGGCAGGGCATGAGTTCAGATGATATCAGCGCCGAAAGAAATCATGCCGCGGCAACGAAGGGGGCAACCGGCTTACCGATTGTCGGCCTGACAATAGGGACGGATGGCGCATGGAGTGCCCGGTTCTGGGAAAAAACCAAGCCGAGGACATACGAGCGCTTCTGGTGTGAAAGTGTAAGGGTTGTCGGCGACGCTCTGAATATCACATTCATGGATGAGCTCATGCCTGTGCCAAAGTTCAGGAAGAACTTGGATCGGACTATATCGGCTTGGGGTCATAAGAAACAGGCGGTCCTTTCCCGCCTGAAAATAGGGATAATCGGCTTAGGAAGCGTAGGAAGCATTATATCCGAAGCGCTTGCACGCATGGGAGTGTCCCATGTAAAACTGATGGATTTTGACACTATCGAGTATGTGAATCTCGACAGAACCCTGCATGCCTATGAAGATGACTCGACAACGGGACGGGCAAAAGTAGCAGCCGCGGCTAACGCTTTCCGAAAGAGCGCCACGTCCGAAAAGGTCACGGTGGAACTACTTGAATGGAGCGTCACCGAAGAGCAAGGCTTTCGGGATGCCCTCGACTGCGATATCTTATTCAGCTGCGTTGATAGGCCATGGCCTCGCGCGGCTTTGAACTTGATCGCATATGCTCACTTAGTCCCTGTTGTTGATGGCGGCATAGCTATCAAAATCAAGTCTAACGGTACGATGAGAAGTGCTGACTGGAAATCGCATATTGTCGGACCGGGCAGGAAATGTCTGGAGTGCCTTGGTCAATATGACTCCGGTCTAGTCTCAGCAGACCGTGAGGGATATTTCGACGATCCCACGTACATACAGAATCTTCCCATGGACCACTCTATAAAGAGAAATGAGAATGTCTTTGCATTCAGCCTAAGCACAGCTTCTTTCCATGTTCTGCAAATGCTTTCCATGATCGTCGCTCCCTCAGGATTGGCGAATGTAGGGGCTCAGAATTACCACTTTGTTACAGGCGCCCTCGATGTCGATCGCGACAAGTGTAAGGAATCCTGTCTCTATCCTTCCTTTACCGCCAAAGGCGACAGCACAGGGATAGTTGTGACCGGAATACATGCCAAGGCAGAAGAAGCCAGGGCTCTCAGATTAAAGTCGGGTACAGCTTCTCAAACATGGAGAGATAGAATTGTTGTACTTTATCATGCAATGATGGGCACGGTAAGGCGAGCGTTTTTGAAAATCTTGAAAACTTGATAGGCAGGTGCTCCGAGTTCGAGACTGTCAGACATGCAACTTCGGAAACTAATTGTTATTTCGTTGGCGGGTAGAATACGCCTAAGATCATAAAATTCTGTCTGAACCTCTTCATATTTCCCACAAAGAAGTAGGTATCATTCTTCATGGAACAGAGATTATCCAGCCAGCGCTCTTTGATCTTCTCGAGCAGCACCGCCTCATCCTTATAGGTGAACCTCCACGTTCTATACGCCTGTCCGATCTCCCAGTCAATAATGGGCAGGTCATGACCGAGACAGTCGTGTCTCCCCTGACAGAAGAACTGATATCTAAAATCAAAGGGTATCTCCTCAATAGCCTGTTTGCTCTTGTTGTAAAAGCTCAGTTGAGCGTAACAGACATCTCTCTCCGTCTTATTTTGAAGCTTCACTTTCTTATGCGTGAAGGCGATTCTATGAGGTTTGAACATGCCGAGAGACAAACCGGACTTCTCGCTGCCTTTCAGGAGGTCGCAGTATGAAGGGGCAAGCGTAGGAAGAACGATCTTCTTTCTCTTGTTCCATCCGTCTTTCGTTCTTGTATCGTACCACTCCAGCACTTTAATGCTATCGGCGTCTACCTTGAAACTCTCAGACCGCGTATCATCCGGGGCTTTGTGTGCCCTAATTTCGATGATGCTATATTTCCTGAATTTCTTTTCATCCTCCAGGTCCCTATATTGAATGGGATAAAGGCGTATCCATTTTTCTGTGGTAAGATCAATGCCGGCGACACAAACAGTCTCTCCATACTTCTTGCTTGGGTTGGGATAGGCTTTGACGGTGACGAGAACTTTTTTAAGTTCCCATAGCATCAAATATGTGTGATTACCAGGCCGTTGCCGTCGATCGCTTTGACCTTCTTGGCAACGATAAGGCGATGACATTTAAGTGGATCGCGCTCCATGCACATGAAGCAACTTACATCCTGTGCTATGATCTCCCTGTACATCTCCTCCATGTCGCCGTTAAGGGTTTCGAGATATGCCCTGTATCCATCGAAAAAGGAATCGTAGTCCTTATCCCTATGGAGCTTCTCTCTCAATTCTTTTGGGCTGCCGAGCTTGCCGACGTGAACATAGTTTATCCCTGCGGACCGAAGGTGCTCGCTGATGCGTGTCTTTGAGAAGTCACGTTTTCTACTATAGGGTATCTCACGGACATCGATGAGTGTGCTAATTCCGTGCTTTTTCAGTCTGCCCAAAAACTCATCTATTGTCCGCTCTTCATAGCCGATAGTAAATACCGTTATAGGCTTCACTGAATGCCTCCGCACCTTCGGTGTTTTGCCTAAGTATAGCATATTTGCTTTACTCCCTAATCTCGATCTTCAACCCCAGTTGCTTTGCTGCCTCCTGCATAGCCTTGAAAGCAGGATCGTTCTTATTAATCGGGTGTTCGCTGCTCGGCTCTATCTCGAACTGAATCCCAAGGTTCAGTTTCTTTAACTGCATACGCGCAGCAGGATTTACGAAACACCTGAAGATATCGCCCCAGCTATCAAGAGGGACATGCCCTTTAATAACTACCGACTGTATAGTCGCCTTTCCGGCTTCTGCTGTTTCCGTGGAGCCGCCTGTTTCCGTGGCGGCTGTTGCCGTAACACCCGAGGTGCCCTCCGCACTAAAACCGGCGCTTTCTCCTTTTCCTTCTTCGCGCCTGAAAGGCGGAATGATCCAGATTCCGTCTTCATTCGGATCAATGAACACTTGGTCCCTGCCGGGTTTAAGCTAAAATAGCGGCGTGGACTTTGATGAGACAATTGGCACGCTCAACAGGATATTAGCAGATGAGGATCCGGTTACATTTAGCAGTTCCTGGGTACTAAAATACGCTCCCCGGTGCTATCGGTTCATATATAGAAATATAAGAACGGAGACCGGTCGTATAGACTGGGATAAAGTTACTTTTGCTCTGGAGCGGAAATTTCAACGTCGCTGGACGCCAAGACGAAAACCAAATGGTCGAGCACTTTATGAGGATTCATCTGAAGTAAATGCTATCCTCAATAAATACCGGGACAAACTCTACGTCTTTCTTGCTCCCTCTGATCTTAACGATAAACACATACGAAACGTAATCAGCATCTCCCTTGTGCGCCTCGCTCAACATGGAAACCAGTTAGCAAAACGGGAGGCTGTAAAGCTTGTCCGTTATACTATTGATGACTGGATTGGGCGCTATCGTTTTATGTCTCGATGGGAAGGCTACGACGAGGAAATTCAAAAACACCTCGAAGCATGCATGCGCCGTTATCGCTACACAGGATCATTTCTCAAGTATCTGTTCCGGACTCTTCAATGTGCGGGAAGGGGCCTGCGACCGCTCTATACATGCTCATTACATGATCCGGTCGCCTTTGGTTCGGGGAAATGTAAGATTGAGAATGTCTATCAGGATGCTGAGACGAATGAAATCCGTATTCATACGGGATAAATAAGCAGAAATAACCAGATGGCAATAACGATCTGGTCATTCTCGCTGAGATGCAAAGAGTAGTATAGAGAAGATCAACGCAGTCTTCATCGGCTGATTGAGATTAGAGACTTTTTGTGGACTTAAAAAGTGCAATCTGTCAAATTCTCACAATCTTGCCTCCGGCTAACGTTCCCGCCCGCCCTCGTCAATTCCCTTTCTCAGTTTCTCAATCTGCCGCAATATTTCATCGAACTTGTCATTATAGCTGAGCGAGCCTCTGATCATATCTGTGACCAATCTGTATTGAGACTGCTCCTCTGTTTCCGCCCCCAAAATTGCTTTGATAGCACTCAACGTCTCGGGATCAGCGATCTTCGCCATGTCCCGGCCAAGCAGTCTGATGCCGGCATGTCTGGTATTAAAATCCTCTTCCTTAAGCAGGTCTTGCTCTTTATCGTATAGTCTCTCAAAGTTTCCGGCCTCCTCGTATTTTTGCATGATCAGCAAGAGGTCCTCCGCGTCTTTCTTCCTTTCAGGATATTTTTCCCTCCACGAGATGATCTTCATGAGCGCCAGCCCCGGCAGGGTCGGCAATTTAATATCGAGTTCAGGGTCTGTGCTCAGTCTGACAGTGATGGAGTATTCATAAGCCTCTTTAAAGCCGACCATGCTCATGAACATCTCATGTTCCGGAGGCCAGGCGATCCTCCGGTTCTCACCGGCAATAGGTCCGAATGGTACGATATCGATAAGAACGGAATCGAAACGAAGGCGTTGAGCTTCTCTTTCGTCAGGGATAAACTTGCCCGTGGCCTTTAATGTTTCTCTCAGCTTGCTGAACTGTTCCCAACTGGCAACCTCTACTCAGAGGTCAATATCCGTGGTCATCCTGGGTGGCTCTATTCCGTAGCAGTATTTCAGTATAAAGTCTCTTGCCGAGGCGCCGACAATAAAGAAGGAAATCCCGAGAGAATCGGCGGATATCTTGACAGCCGAAAGGCATCGACTGTCTGCCGGTCAATCTTCCCTGACAAGTCGAACAATATGTTGCTCATAGACCATCTTTGCTGTTTCGAGATTGCGCTGATTCCCTGTTGCCAGAAGGTCGGCATACACAAGGACTGGGTGGACCAGGTCGTCATGCTGTTGATCCTCTGCAGGCTTCCAGAAGCGTTCGAGGATTTCAACGTCTCCCGTATTGTCCATTTTCAGTCTGTTGTCGAGAAGCAACTGATTGAGATGCTGAGCATCCGCGTAGATCGTGATCAGCTGGGGTTTCAGATATTGAGTCAGTCTTGCGGCCGCTATCTCGCCGCCCCACTGGGCCTTTTGCGGGTCGAGCCTCTTCTGCTGCCACCAATCATGTTGACCTTTGTAGCGGCCCAGGAGCTGCTTTAGTCTCAACTGCTCAGGATATGCTGTCACCCAGCGTTGCAAGAGAGTTTCTTTCTGCGCCAGTTTCAGACCTCTCTTACCCATGTCAATAAGAAAGCCCAGTTCCTTTAGTTCCTTCATGGTCCAGTCAACGGTCCCAAGAGCAAGACCCGTAGCGGCCGCGATCTCCCGGTAGGTTTTGTTTTCAAAACCGGGATTGCATAAAAAGTAATAAATCATTTTAAGCCCGGCAGCCTTGAAGGCCCTCTTAACAGGGATCTGTCCGACAGTTTCCGGCAACCTGTTGCCCTTTACAAAAATATAGACAGGCGGCTGGTTAATAAAGGCATTGCCGGCAGTATCAATGAATTCAATGCCGTCCTCACGTAACTGTTCGGCCATCTGGGGGTTCACGTATTTTGCGATGAGCAGCAGTGGGTACTGTAGTCCCTCCCTGTGCAGAAGCAGCAAGAGCCTTTGGGCTTTTGTGACCGTGGTCTTTATTCCGGCATAGTACTTCAACTCCTTGCCGTGTATCACCATCCGTATCATCCGGTCGGGCTGAAACCCAGCCGTATAGGCAGGCCCCAGCTCTAACGTCTCGATCTCCGTCTGCGCCGGGGCGGTCTTCTTGAATGCCTCTACAGCATGCCGGAAGATTTCCTCTTCGATATCAATCTTGGGTCTGTCCATAGCTTTGTTCACTTTATTATTATGTTCATTTAGTATGAACATACCTGAAATATGAACTAAAGTCAAGTTAGGAAAATGTTACAACGTAGTAGTGCGCGGAGTTTAAAGGATATTCTGGTCTTGGAAACATGATCTTAGGTCGTCGGCTTTGTGGCAGACAAAATGCCATGTTCATAATTACCTGGTGTTCATTATTGCTGAACATCAGCTAATTATGAAGTCGATTCGGGGTACTGAAAAGTATCGCAGGTTTCAATTTCTTTGCGGCAGTTCCTTGTGAATAGGTTTACGTTCTTTAGGTAGACGGTCAAAGTAAGCTTTCCCGGACAGTTGCAAAGTAGAGCACTGATTTCTCAGAAGTCCACAGGAACAAGGATGATAAAAATATAACAGAGTACTACAATCGGAAATCGGCAAGACGTTTCAAAAATCAATAGGCAACTCTGCCCCGATAAAGATAAAGTTCACCGCACGGAATAAGTTAACAAAGTCAACGGGCGACAAATTTTATCAATAGTCACTCTTTAGGGGTAGAACTGTCTGCATCTCTACCGACTTGGATTATCGTTATTCCAGAACTTCCCGCAATGTCAATTTTTTGGGTCATGTTGGATTTCTCAGTCCGCCTCGATCTTGCCTTTTGAACTGGCTTTTCTTTTTCATCTTTAGACTTTGTTTTTTGATTTCCTCGCTGTTCCTTAATAAACTCGTGGTTAAGTTTTCTGATCTCTTCTTGGAGGTCGTGAGGAAAATGCTCTACACGTATCCCGCTATCGGTGAGAATCCAGACGCCGTTGCCTCGTATGTCGGGGTTAGGGTCAAGGATGCCGACAACGACCTTGCCAATTTTTCTTTTTACAATCCTTTTTGCACATGGAATCTTTGGGTGATTTCGAGTGGTGCATGGTTCGAGAGTCGTGTACAAAGTTGCGCCCGTCAAGTCGACTCCGACCAGTTTTCTCTCAAGCGTGGTGTATTCAGCATGTTCACCTTCCGATATCTCTCCCCTGCATGCACTGGCAAGGAGATTGCCATTTTTAACGACAACCGCCCCGACATAAAGAGGCGTTTTTCCGCCGTCTAACTTGGACTTCTTCGCCTCTGCAATAGCGAGTTTCATGAAGTTAAGGTTTTGTGCCGCATCGTCTTTTGATATTTTCATTCTCTAACCATCCTTAGATTCTCAAGGCATATTTTATGATAAGGATTATCGTTCCCAATACTGGCGCCTCTCAGCACATTCACATCTTTGTCACAATCAGTGATAGTTTCTATGAATTCCTTGCATCCCACGAAATCAGCCCCCGTGGGGTCTTGTTGATAAGTTTTGAAAGAAAAGGACTTCATGACTTTCGACGACTCCCCTTCTTGTGTGGATATGTACCTTCCCCCTTGCATGAAGTTAATTTGATTCTCTCTTGTTATTTTTCGGATTAATCCGGCCTAAGATTTATCAATAAACTGACCCGTTCACAATAGGGCAGCCCGAAGGTGTAGGAGGAGAGGAAAGTCTCTCCCCCTTTAAGGTTAGATAATTTCGGTAG